>JADJYQ010000001.1:1422500-2022500 GCA_016719615.1 Saprospiraceae bacterium | reverse complement strand
AAACCGGGATTTATGAAGTCAAAAGAGCGCAAGAGAATGAAAAAGCAGATAAAACAAATGCTCCAAATAAAAATTAAAGGAGCAAAATTGTCTGGTCTTCCATTAATCGCCAGGAAAACTATTGAGATTGCATAAGCCAGATAGCTTAAGGAATACCAAGCCTTTTGATTTGTTGGCATTGGTATAAAGATATCTTTTATTTTAGACTAAGATGGCGCAATGAATAAAAGAAATTCAATCCAAAACCAAGCATCAACAAGAAATGAAACAAGAGGAAAGAATAATATTCAATATAAAAGCCCATACCAATTGCAAATGCAAAGTATAGACAAATGAAAAATTCCAACCATGTTCGCAAGGTGAGCTGTTGAATTAAATAGCCATTTCTAAAAACCTTATCTTTTAAAGTAGTCAGATTAAATTTTGGGGTCCTGATAAAAGCTGATTTTTTACCCATATAGCCTTCAATCACTGCGATGCTGTTGTGAAAACTAAATCCCATGGATAAGGCCATAAAAGTCGGGAACAACAATAAAAATCGCCAAAATTTATGTTTTACATTCTTTTCTTTCCAGCACATCATATTATTGGCCTCATAAAATACAGACATCACTGCCAGAGTTCCGAGTAAACAAAATCCGAGGAAAGTCGCTTTTAATCCCAAATCATCCATCGTAAATAATACAGGTACGCTGAGTAATGATACCCAAAAGATGACCAGGAAGATGCCACTGCCCATTAAATGCATAATAGCGTGGAATTTAGTAGATAGCGGAAGCTTAGCTTTAAGGATTATGGGCAGAAGTTTTCTCGAGTTCTCAGCTCCACCTTTCATCCAACGGAATTGTTGTGATTTCAAACCATGCATTTCAGCCGGTAATTCAGCCGGACAAATGATATCTTCAACATATCTGATTTTCCATCCCTTTAATTGTGCTCTATAACTTAAATCCAAGTCTTCTGTGAGGGTGTCTGACTGCCATCCACCTGCATCGTCAATACATGTTTTGCGCCAGATTCCTGCGGTACCGTTGAATTGCAAAAAATGTCCTGCTGCATACCTTCCGGCTTGCTCCACAGTAAAATGGACATTGAGCTGGAAAGCTTGCAATTTTGTCAAAAAGGAATAATCTTCATTAATATGCTCCCAACGCGTTTGAACAACGCCTATGTTATCCGAATTAAAATATGGAAGACTGGTTTTGAGAAAATTCGAATTAGGGAGAAAATCAGCATCGAATATGGCAATAAATTCGCCTTTACAAGTCTTCATTCCTTCGCGGAGTGCACCGGCTTTAAAACCTTTCCGATCTGTGCGGTGAATATGCTGAATATCAAAGCCCTGACTTTTATAAAATTCAACTTTTTGGGCAGCGTGGCCGGCAGTTTCATCTGTCGAATCATCCAAAACTTGTATTTCAAGTTTGTCTTTAGGGTAGTCGAGTTTTGTAATGTTATCCAGGAGCCGGTCTACAACAAACATTTCATTGAAAATCGGTAGCTGAACTGTTACCATCGGGTAGTGGTCCCCGTCATTTAATGGCGGTAAAATTTGTTTTTGTTTTTGTGCTCCCGATAGGCTTTTAATAAGCCAAGTTGTAAAAGGGAAAAAACAGTAATGTATAAAAGACTGCCAGTATATTTGGCAATAAGCAAAAGCTGGATTGTATTCATATTCGATTGCAAAAATAATTCTATCAAAACAGCCTTAACGCATAAAAGTCAATTTTTTTTAACACAATTTTAACCTTTAACATATGTTTTGAATATTATAAAGAGAATCTTTGAACCTGCGCCAAAAATGCCCCTAATTGTGCCTGAAACTTTAGATTTCCCAATTCGCTTTTTGTAGCTTACCGGTACTTCAGTTGCCATTAATTTGTGTTGTGCAGCTTTAACTTGCATTTCCACAGTCCAGCCATAATCTGGATCCTGCATATTTAATTTTAAAAGGGCATCGTATCTGATGATCCGAAATGGTCCCAGATCCGTAAAATGATATCCAAATAGTTTTTCAATCAGCCAGGTAGAGAGTCTGTTGCCAAATCGCTGAACAGTGGTAAGAGATCCTTTTTGTGCTTTGCCAAGGACTCTGGAGCCTATGACGAGGTCCGCCTGACTTTCTTCGAGTTTTCTGACTAATAAGACTAACTCAGCTGGATGATCAGAATAATCAGCATCCAGAAATG
This sequence comes from Saprospiraceae bacterium, assembly GCA_016719615.1. Taxonomy (NCBI): domain Bacteria; kingdom Pseudomonadati; phylum Bacteroidota; class Saprospiria; order Saprospirales; family Saprospiraceae; species Saprospiraceae bacterium. Next base: position 2,020,311 of record JADJYQ010000001.1, on the reverse strand, counting down.
CAACTGCATCAGGTTTTTGATTGGAGGGGAGTGAAGCAATGGCATCCATTGCTTTTAAACAAGCTGAACCATAACCTCTCCGGGCTTGATATAATACCTTAGCTCCCTCTGATTGGGCAACTTCAACGGTTCGGTCACTGCTGCCGTTGTCGGTGACGTATATAGTCCGGGATAGATGTTTAGGGATGTCCCTGAGAACGAATCCAATCGATTGTTCTTCATTTAATGCAGGAATGATGACGTCAATGGTCATCACTTAAGTTTTCATGAATGTGTTCGTTTGATCAGAGTGCTCTCAAAGCCTTGGTAAGATATGTCAAGGTAAAAGGCAAACCTAACCAGAACCATGCAGGATAGCAACACAATAGAAATACAGTTGCACCGGCAGAAATTAAAAAATACAGCCAGTCTTTTTTTGTGGATTGATTCGTTTCAGTCATCAATGAGTATTTTGTGCAAAAATAGAATTATTTCGAATTTCTTTGCGGAAAGCCCTATGTTAAATCGAATACTTTATTGGAATTGCATTTTTACAGCAGGTTTTCTATTGCTTTTGTCGAGTTATGGATGTCACAAGGAATCGTTTACTTCAAATCCGGTAGATAAAATCAGAATTGAACCCGATACATTGAGGTTTGATACCGTTTTCACTACCATTGGTTCGGCTACGCGTTTTTTAAAAATTTATAACCCAAACAAGGACTTTATAAAAATTGATCGGATATCAATTCTCTCCGGGAATGCGTCTGATTTTCGCCTAAATGTTGATGGAATCGCTAAACAGACAGTTGAAAATGTAGAAATCGGTCCTCATGACAGCATATACTTATTCTGCGATGTTACTGTAGATCCGGATGAACCGCTTGAGGCGAGTCCTTTTATTAAACATGATTCAATTCTCGTTGAATACAATGGTAACCAGGAACTTGTTCATTTAATAGCCTGGGGGCAAAATGCAAATTACTATCCTCAAAAAAGTAATAAAGGACAAGTTTCAGTAATTGACCTCCAGGGAGGAAGTTTAATTTGGAATGATCCTAAGCCCTATATACTTTACGGCATCGTGGTCATCGAGAATGGGGTCCTTAAAATTGAATCAGGTACACAAATTCATGCCTGGGGTGGACTTACAAAAGCGGAAGATTCTGATGGAAATGTATTTTTTTATAATGATGGCCGGCTGATCATTGGCTCATCTGCCAGAATTGAAGTCATAGGCACCAAAGAGAAGCCTGTCATATTTCAGGGTGTAAGACTGGAGCCCGGATTTAAAGATATCCCCGGGCAGTGGGGTGGTATTTTTATCGATGCAGAAAGTAAAGGAAACATTTTGGAGTTTGCAGTTATTAAAAACAATTTGATCGGCATTTATATTGATTCTCTCGCAGAACTTAAAATTGCAAATACCCGTATTTATAACAATAGTCAGTACGGAATCCTAAGCAGTTCTGCCAAACTGGTCATTCAAAATTGCCTGTTGTACCATCAGGGGCAATCCAGTTTATTTGTCACTATTGGAGGTGAAATCGAATGCAATTATTCGACATTTGCAAATTTGGGTAATTCAGAACCAGCTGTTTATTTGAGCAATGCGCAATGTATTGATTTTCCATTTTGCGGAATTGTTTACAAACATCCCCTGGTTGCAAATTTTAGCAATTGCATCATTACGGGATCAGATGAGGATGAATTATGGCTCGTTGAAGATAACTTCGTTTCATTCTCTCCTGCTTTTCAAAATTGTTTGTATCGGATTAAGGAGTTGTTGACGCCATTTCCAAATTTTGAAAGTAAGTACACCCAAAATTGTATGAATTATAAAAGTTTACAGCAATTATTTGTGGATTTTACCAAAGGTGATTTTCATTTAGATTCCTTGTCTGTGGCTAATGGCAAAGCCATTCCTATTCCAACCTTACTTTTAGATTTGGATTGTAAGCCACGTGATGGACAATTACCCGATTTGGGTTGTTTTGAAAAAATTCAATAAGCAAGGTTTTTATTTTAATGCATTTCATTTGCTTAGGTGGACTTTTATTTATGCTTATCGCAAGCAATTTTTATTTCAATATCCTTAAAGATTTGCTAAAGTCCACCGGAATATTACAACTAATCTAAGATCATCAATTTCATAGTTGCAATCATATGATGATCCTGTTCCAGATAAGCTAAATATAAACCGCAAGGTAAATTTCCTTTTTGGAGGGTAATGGTGTTGCCGGAAATATGGATGATTTTTTTTACATTTTCTCCTAAGGCATTTTGAAGAAAAAGGCTGGCATTGTCCAAATGTTGATCTAGCTGGATTTTAATTTCACTGGTGAATGGATTTGGATGACATGAAACATCCATCTTTTTTTTATAATTATTTGTTGCTACGGATAGATTATTATGGTAACGTACCAAGGCAAAATCATAATTGATTCCATTGTTGCTTTTACCCGCCACTACAATTTTACCATCTTTCTGAATAGCTATAGAATTTGCAATGTCATCTAAGTTTCCAATCGGCGTATTGGTTAAACCGTTTTTGCCAAAAGTTGAATCTATACTACCATTTTGATGTAGTCGGATTACAGCAAAATCTGAATGCATTGAATTGGAATTGTTATAACCTGCCAGCAAAATTTTTCCATCTTCCTGGAGTGCAAGACTATAGTCATTTGGATAGGCACATCCAAAAGGTATGGAAGTTATGCCGTTTTTTCCGAATGCAGGATCGAGTTGTCCATCCGTTAAGTATCTGGCAACGAGTAGGAAACCATTAAAACTATAACCGCCCACCAGAATTTTACCATCAGGTTGTATTTTTATAGATTCTGCATAATCATTTGTATTGTGTATAAATGCGGTTGTTATAAAACCATTATTTCCAAAACTAGTATCCAAATTTCCATCCGAGTGATACCGGGCCAAAATAAAATCATATGAAAAACTAGATGAAGTGTAACTAAATCCTGTAATTAGAATTTTACCATCGGCGAATGTCAATAGAACGTATAATATCATTAGCAATTCCAACAGGCGTAATCACTATTCCTCAATTTCCAAAGCTTTGGTCTAATCTTCCATTGACATGGTATCTGGTCAGCGCTAAATCACCGTTAGAGCCATTCAGAAGTCATTCCTCCCAAAATTAGTTTTCCATCTTTTTGGATGGCAAGAGCAAAACCTTGATCACCACCATTGAGAATAGCTGTAATCGTTGTGCCTACTGTGCCAAAAGACGAGTCTAATGATCCATTTGTCAGATATCGCGTGATTGAAAAATCATAATTTGGGAAAATCACAATATCCCCCAACGACTATTTTGCCATCCATTTGTAGTAAGAGTGAACTTCCGGAAGCATTTGCGCATCCTAGATTTGTAATGACAATACCTTGCGAACCAAAATTGTGATCTAAAGAACCATTGTGGTTATAACGAATTAAGGCTAAATTATTTCCAGAGTAGCCCGCTACAACTATTTTGCCATCGTTTTGAATGGCTACTGAATTGCCAATATCATGGGCGCTTCCAATTGCAGAAGTAACAATTCCATCCATTCCAAAGTTTAAGTCTAAGCTGCCATCTTGAGCGATTGAAATCATTGGAAATGTAATGAATAAAAAGCTCCGAAATATTATTGGAATGGTGTGAATATTCATTTTTATATTTTAACATCTGGCAAAGATTATCTATTTAATTTTTAAGTAAAAATTTAAAATTTCTATATTTTAATGTTCTTTAAATGTAAATTCATTAAAGAACCAAATTTGAAAATTTTAAAATATTTTTACCTATATATTGTTTAAAATTCTTATTCATTTCTCATTTGGTTGTTTGGAATGGTTCTAATAATCAAAAAAGCAATAAAAAAGAATACCATCAAAGCTAATACGCTGAGTCGCATAGATTGTGTAAGCTGATTAATAAACCCAAACAGAAACGTTCCAAATACAATTGATAAATAATAGATGACATCGTAAAAGCTGAAAAAACATGTAATATCAGGATGATCTTTAGGAATCATTTTAGAATAACTCGAACGGGAGATGGCTTGAATTCCACCAAGTACCAGACCAACCATGGTAGCAAGCAAATAGAATTCCATTTGTTCGTAAACGAAATATGCAAATAAACAAATGAGTGACCAAATGATGATCATTATTTTCATTGCATAAAAATTATGTGTTTTCCTCGAGATATACGCAAATAAAAAGGCACCACCAATGGCAACCAGTTGTAGTAATAATATGACCACAATTAATTCGCCAGTTTCAAATCGAAGTTCCTGCTTAGCAAATGAACTGGCAAGATAAACGACCGTTTGTACACCAGCACTATAAAAGAAAAAAGCAAACAAAAAGCGTTTAATATAAACATGTTGATGAACGTAAGTCCAGGCTTTATTGAGTTCTCTATAACCTCTGGTAAGCCAGTCTGATTGCCATTTTGAGGTTTGATCTTTTGGCAACCAAACAAATGTTAGCTGAGAGAAACAGATCCACCAGAGTCCCACACTCAGAAATGCAATGCGCGTAGCTGTTGTCGCATCGCTGGATGCCAAAAAATTCAGGTTTTTGGATCATGGCAATATTAAGACACATAAGAATGACACTACCGATATAACCAAAGGCATAACCCATCGCGCTCAATTTATCTGCTCTGTTTACAGGTACCAATTGGTTTAAATAGGAATCGTAAAATACAAGAGAACTCGCATGGCTGGCGGTAGCCAGCATAAAAGAAAACAGTGCAAGGTTTTGAGATGAAGGTCCGTCAAATAAGAAAAGACTCATACAAGCAAGGCTACCGACTGTAGTGAATATGCGCATGAATAATTTGCGATATCCGCCATAATCTGCAATCCCAGAAAGTATGGGTGTTACAAAACAAACGACGATATAAGCGAATGATACTGAATAGGCATATACAGAAGCATTTGAAATGGATATGGTCCCAAATTGAAATGTTTTATCAGAAAATTCGAGAAAGAAAATGGGAAAAATGGCCGTTGAGATTACCAGAGAATATGCCGAATTGGCCCAATCAAACATGACCCATCCCAATTCTGCTTTTTTATTTCGTTCCATTTGATTCTTTGCTTAGACAAGAATACAAAGAATGTTTTGGAATCTTGAATTGGATTTAGAAATTCATCTAAATTTAGCAATTGACAGAAGTGCAGCCATATTCAAAATGAAACTCTTCATCTGAATTTTAGATAAAGCAAGTATATTGGCACATCTTTGAGCAATAGTCTGAGCCGGATGAAAATATTGATCTTATCTAGAAACGCAGCGCTGTACAGTACACAAAGTCTTATACAAGCTGCACAAAAGCGTGGGCATTTTGTTCATGTTATTGACCATTTGATGTGTAATATCATCGTCGAGCAAAATAAACCCCAATTATACATAGGTTTGGATCCCGTAGAAAATATTGATGCTGTTATACCTCGTATTGGCGCTTCTGCTACCGAATATGGGGCCGCAGTCATCAGGCAACTGGAATATATGGGTATTCCAACGACTGTTTCCGCAAATGCGCTGCTCAAAGCCAGGAATAAACTTCATTGCATGCAGTTTTTATCTACGCATGGTATTGACATTCCAAAGACTGGGATTGCAGCCGGTGATTTTTGTGCTGGAATGGTCTATGACCAAATTTCAAAAGATAAAGCAGTGATCAAATTATTGTCAAGTACACAAGGTCTTGGCGTTATTCTGACCCAATCAAGAAGTCAGGGTTTGAGCATTGTGGAAGGCTTTCATAGGGTGGGAGAGGATGTATTGGTTCAAGAATTTATACAGGATGCAAAAGGGTCAGATTTACGAGCTTTTGTAGTTGATGGCGTAGTGGTAGGTGCTATGTTGCGTCAAGCCCAGCCGGGAGAATTTCGTTCCAATATTCACAGGGGCGCCAATGCTTACATGGTGCGTTTAAGCAGTGAAGAGGAATCCCTTGCTTTAAAAGCTGCTGAATTATTAGACTTGGCGGTCGCTGGTGTTGATATCTTAAGATCAAATAGAGGGCCATTGGTATTGGAGGTAAATGCCTCTCCTGGATTGGAAGGGATTGAAGGAACGACTGGTGTTGATATAGCTGGTAAAATTATAGAGTATTTAGAACGAAAAGTCCGAGAACCTATGCATTAATTGCAGAACACATATTCACACATCAATAGCTCATGCAGGAAATTAATTTACATGGACAGGATTTTCCACCGGGTAGTTCGGGGATGGTTCGAATACGTGCCGGGCGCTTGCCTTCGGGCAACAGCATATCAATTTTTACTTTTGTTTTTAGGAGCAAACAACCGGGGCCTACAATTTTATTATTAGGCGGTATGCATGGAGATGAAATCAATGGGGTTGAAATTGTGCGCTCAGCAGTAGCAAAACGAATGTTTGGCCAACTCAAAGCAGGAACAGTCATCGCAATTCCCTTGCTCAATATTTTTGGATTTATTAATTTTTCAAGGGATGTTCCCGATGGTAAAGATGTCAATAGAAGTTTTCCCGGAACCAGCTCGGGAAGCCTTGCATCGAGAATTGCTAAAATAATTACCAAAAAAATATTGCCGCTGGTGGACTTTGGTATTGACTTCCATAGTGGTGGTGACCGGCATTGGAATTATCCGCAATTAAGGTATTCTTCAAAGCACCCGGAGGCTAAGGCTTTGGCTTTAAAAGCTAATTTTCCATTGGTAGTTGAAAAACATTTTGTGTCCAAATCCTTGAGAAAAGTAGCGAAAGATATGGGCAAACCCATTCTCGTTTTCGAAGGCGGAGAATCCCATCATTTGGATCCATTTATCGTTCAACGAGGGCAGAACCTGATTAAAGAAATTCTGGTAGCTCATCAAATGATCGATGCTCCAATGACTTCTGGAATTATCAAAAAAGTATTCAGAAAGACCAGTTGGGAAAGGGCTCAGGATGGCGGTATGGTGCTCTATAAAAGAGATGCCGGGTCTTATGTTCAAAAGGGTGAATTATTGGCCGTTATTACAGACCCGTTTGCACAACGGGAAACCAGAATGTATGCTTCCCGGGATGCTTTTATTTTAAGCCATAACAATGCACCCATCGTAAACGTTGGAGATGGAATGTTTCATTTTGCATTTGATGATGAAAAACATGTCACCATTCCTTAAATTGCTAATTTGCTTTTTAGCTTCAGTTTTCTTTGCAAGTGACCTGCAAGGGCAATCTGGTATTTCGAAGAGGCAACTTAAAAAAGCTTTTAAAGAATTTGTCAATGATACATTATTGAAACATGCACAAATTTCTTTTCAACTTACAGATTTGAATACAAACAAAAAGCTGCTGAGCTTTAATGAACATAAAGCACTTATTCCTGCTTCCATTTTAAAATTAGTGCCAACAGTATTGTTGTTGGATACCCTCGGTCCGGAATTTCAGTACAATACAGCCATTAGCATGATAGGTAAGGAAAAGGCAAATGGTATATTTGATGGTTACCTGCAAATAAATGGCTGCGGGGATCCATCTTTGGCTTCGCCCTATCTGCAAGAAGCTGTCCAATTGGATTCTATCGCGAATTTATTGGCTGGTATTTTATATAAAAGAGGAATACATACCATTACGAGAGGTATCCAAATAGATCAGTCATACATTATGGATGAACCTGAAAATCCTGAATGGTTGTATTACGATTTGGGAAATTATTATGGCGGTGGTTGTCATGCATTGAATTTTTATGAAAATGAAATTTCCATCCGATTGGCGTCCGCGAAATCAGAAGGAGGACTTTGTCCCATTATTAAAGAATTACCTGATATTGGTAACCGCCATTTTATATCTGAAGTGAAAGGAAACTTTAATCCTCCCGAAACAGAAGTCTACGTTTTGGGAAGTACTTTATCTCCCAGAAAAATGATCAAAGGAAATTGGAAATGTTGTGTGAATGATTCGCTCACGATCAGGGCAGCAATGCATGAACCGGAAACATATTTAAAAACCATGTTGGTACAAAAATTAGCTGAGCGGGGTATTCAAGTTTTAAATGAATTAAATAGTCAAGAAACGAATACAATTCATGTGCGGGACTCCTTAGAAGTTTTGTGCAAAATTAAATCTCCGTATTTGCATAAACTTGTGCAGCGTGCACTTCACAAATCCGTGAATCTTTATTGCGAATCTTTTTTGCATGAACTCGGTCGGGTTTGGCTGAAAGGCACAAATAGAGATTCTATACTGCGGGCAATAGATCATCGTTTAAAATCAGATATTTTCCAAAATCCCGCTTTTGAAATTGAAGATGGGAGCGGTCTGTCTCCTAAGAATTTTATTTCGGCTTCAAATATGATTCAGTTTTTAGTTGAATATAAGCATTACAAAACAGATGAGCCATTTTGGAAATTGATTCCGGATATACATCAAACCGGAGTCCTTCGAAAACATCTTAGCCCTAAAAGGGATGTGAAGACTGGCTTGTATTTAAAAAGTGGGAGTATGGAAAGGGTTCGTTCTTATGCGGGTTATTTGGTTCATGACCAAAAGATCATTGCCGCAATTTGTATCATTATCAATAATTATCCCGGTAAGTCCGATGTTTTACAAAAACATATTGCAGGCTTTTTAGATAAAGTGATGCTCACCAAATTTAATTGACATGAAAATTTTATATTTTATGCTTATGAGTTTCATTTTCATCGCTTGCGCAGATAAAAAATCAGAAACTTTGAGTCAAATTGAAAATTCTACTTCGACAAAAGATACTGCAAACTTGAATGAATGGGAACATGAGATCAGAGATAGAACTGTTTGGCAAAAACCTTATGATGTCATTCATAAATTGGGGTCCCTCGAAGGGAAGGTCATTGCCGATATAGGTGCCGGTAGTGGGTATTTTTCGTTTCGTTTTATACATGAAGCAGAAAAGGTAATCGCCATTGATATTGATCCGGACCTCATTCAGATGATGGACCAGGAAAAAATATACTACAAGAAAGAAATCCAGGATAGATTTGAAGCCAGGTTGGCAGAAAAGGATGATCCCAAACTTAAGGATGGAGAGGTAGACATCATTTTTATTGCAAATACCTATACTTATATCCAAAATCGAAAAAACTACCTAAAAGCATTGCTTCCAAAATTTAAACCCGGAGGGCAACTCATGATTGTCGATTTTAAAAAGAAACTCACACCGATTGGGCCTGCACAAAATTGCAGGATGGCGCAATCAGACATCGAACAGGAATTATTGGATGCAGGATATTCAATACTGGACTCTGATGATCTCATGTTGGAGTATCAATATATTATTGTGGCAAAGGGTGGATTGTAGTAGACAAAAACAATCCTGATGAAATGACATCTTCCTGTATGTCATGAGCATGATTTTATAAGGTGTAATATACAATTGTATACACTTGTAATTGCTACCTGGTTTTGGAGATTCATTAAGTTTCGAAAAAAATAACAATCATAGTTACTATATTTTGCATTGTACTAGTAACAAATGTTTCTTTTTCATTTAATGATTACTTGTTTTCTACTCATGATTTCTTACAGGATCAATCAATTCTTTGCTGTTGGAATCTATAACTTCTGTAAGATCCGTAATGATTGGTTTTGTTGAAAGGTTAATGAGATCCGGTTGACCGGCTTCGATCCATGCGCTAAGCCATAAACTGCCTAAACCTTGTATGCTTTTTCGCATCCTTTGCTCGACCTGGTCATTTAGACTTTGGTAATAAAGAGCAGCGTATTTTTTGCAGGGAAGTTTAACAGTTGCGCTTCCTCTGCTTTCAAAACAATATTGTTTGTCGAATGGATAGGATTGACTCAGCTGTTTTTCTTTTTCGAGCAGACCGGCAACAAAGCTATGACTTTCATAAATAAGCCTCCAGATATAGGAGTTTACGTCGTCTATATAATTTGCGGGGCCTACGACAAAATCAAAATCCTGTTCAGCAAATAATTCGGGTATGCGACTTTCCCAGAATGCATGTATGCCAATTTGATCTGTGAGTTGACCGTTGTAGTTTTTACTGGTATGTAAGGGTACATGTGCATCGCCCAGATAATGACCGATTTCTGCCGAGAGTCGGAGTATTTTTGAAATTTCTTTTTCACTGAACGCGCGAACGAGTTGTTGATAGACTTTTTTAAAATTATAGGGCAAGATACCATGTTGGGAGAAAGTGTCTTTAATTAGGAGTCTCGCATGGCCTGGTTTGATATCAAGGTATTCATTGAATATATGTAAGTCAGTAGTCCAAAGATCGGGATCATACTCCGGTAGCAGGTATGAATTAAATATTTTTCGAAACTGAACAACTGTTAAGATGCATTCATTTGGAGAAAAATATGCCACGACTGGTTCTGAAAATTGAAGATGATTTGAGCTGTCCTGTTGATGATCAGTTTCTGTAAATAATGGAAAACTGTCATGAGTGGTGTATACAATAAAGTCTGAAAATTGGAGCATTGCCAGAGCGTAATCATCTGGAAGACTATCCATGCTGTTATGTAGCCAATGATCAAGATCTATATAATGTCGGATGGCTTCTGCTTTCACTGTATATCGCCTTTTATCAGGGTCTATGGCATGCTCTGAAATGTATTCGATATGTTTTTTATAAAATCCTATGAGTTCGGGCGGTAATGTAAAAACGGCAAGTCTATTGATCAGGCGGTGACCGTAAAATCCCCATTCAATGTAAGTGTTAGGTTTCGAACTTTGATGAAATAAAACTAATATGCTGATGGATAAGGCTAATTTATACATGAAGTTTGGTGTTCAATCGCGTAAATTTAGAATGAATTATTTTTTGATGTTTTCGAATTTATTGGATGTCTTAATTGATTTATTAAAGGCGGCACAATTTAGATTTAATGTATAAAATATGGGATTGTTTGCTTTTTGTTCAAACTATGAAACACCAATGAACAGGTTGTTATTAAAGGAAATTGTCCCAACTAACTTTTTACTTCTTATTAAGCTCGAAGAGTGCTTACGGCAAAATGCGGCTGATGTGTAAGGCCGATTGGATAGGAAATATTGGTTTAAACAATGCGGTAAGTTGTATCATTTGTGTTTTCTTACTGAAGCTCCGTTTGGATAACGATGATTCTCTATCGACTCAAGGTATCCGGTTTTAAAAGTTATATTGAAACAATATTATTTCTTAAAGCAGGGGGAGATGACGTGGTTTAGCTCTTAAGAAATTTATTTCTTTCGTTTTAGAAAACTGCATTTTACATCCAATGGTGTTGTTGCGAACCTACGGCTCGCGGTGATTTAATTTCATATTGGCTACCAATATTTTGGCCCTACGGGATGGGAATAGGAGTAAGGATTATTGATTATGGAGTATAGAGTATGAAGTATAGAGTATGAAGTATAGAGTATAGAGAATGGAGAATGGAGAATTTATGGAGTATAGAGTAAAAGATTTTATAAAAGTAAAGTTATGAGAAATAGTTCAAATATATTTGTATTTTATAGAACTAACAATCGTTAGTATGTGTTTTATTCTTACAAGCCTACAAGCCTACAAGCCTACAAGCCTACAAGCCCGACATTATAAAGTTATTGCAAATAAGAAGTTTATTTATGTCGGGAAAGCCTACAAGCCTACATGCCTACAAGCCTAAATACCTACAAGCCTACAAGCCTACAAGCCTACATGCCTTCAAACCTCACTGTCCTAAAAAATCATATTTCGTCCGCAGCAAAGTTTGAACGAGTGGATATTGTACTAATAGAAAATCGCCATCGCTGCGAGCCACATGCAATCGGAAGAATTCCCTGGAAGCTGTAAAGCGTGGATCGGTGTTGACTCTGGCCGGAGCGGTCGTATCTTCCTGAATGGGATAGAATTTATAAATCATAGGAGTATCCAATCCATTCGCCTCAATACTTATGATGCAATAAGCGGTCATCGCTGAAATACTATCTTTTAGTGGGTGTTTATTTTGTATACCTTCGACACCGATGCCTTCAAATGACTGAAAATAGCTTTGAAGTATTTTTGGATTTTGAAAGACAAGTTGTTTGTTGGCTTGCATGATGTCCAATAAATAAAACTTGTTCTCTTGTTTTTTAATTTTAAATGAATTATGAGACTGAAATGGATATTCAACGGTAACTGAAGAAATCGCTTCCGGTTTGATGTCTATTAGAGATCTGTCGCGCCAATCGTTATAGCTCAGATCATATCGCTCTCTTACATTGCCAACAAACGATGGAATTGATACGATATATGGTTGCTGTGATCCTTCCATTAAAAAAAAGATACCTTCTTCACGTAATGTTGAGCCGCCTACCCAATAAGATTTTATTTTTTGATCACCTTTGCCAAAGATATCCACCTTTATTCCGGAACCCTTGATACCATCCATCACTGATTGGTAGGACGTTTTTGGTGGAATAGATTGCATTTTAATGCTAACAATTGTTTGGAGGAGATTGCGCATCGCATTTGGAAAAACTTTGTGCTTGCCATTTAGAATCCATGATGATTCAGATTTTGAAAGATGTATCGAATCTCCGAGCCGATTGTTGAGAATTATTTTCTCGATTTGATCTATATTTTTTACTGCAAACTCTCTTTCCGCTTTAAGAGCTTCCATTTCCGGGTCTTGATTCATCAATAAATACCAACTCAATCCTCCTAAAGTCAGGAAAACACCTGCAAGTAAAAATAATGTATTACTCTTGTTCATTGTTTTATTGAGTGAATTTTTTGCTGCGGTAATGATTGTATACGTATCCTCCTAATATCAATAAAAGAAACGGCAATCCTATATTCAGGAACTGCCAAAAAGTTTTTTGCGCCTCAATTTTTACTTGATCCAATAACCTTATTTTGAATTCTTTGGAACGAGCTTCCAGGATATTAGTTTCGTTACACAGGTATTCAACTGAATTCATAAAAAAACTTTTATTGCCACTATAACTGATTTTTTCGAATTTGCTGTATCCCATCTGGGAGTGTTTATCAGTATTCGCATCATAGTAATTGCGAATGATTTCGCCGTCGGCAATGACAATCATACTCGTTGGTTCGCTTATGGGTTTATACGACAAATTAAGTTGCTTAAGCGCAGCGAGCATAGATTCTTCTAATTTATTGGCAAAGGGTGAATTAAAACTGCCTTCAAGTAGGATACCCATGGTTAAATGTGGTTTGTCAAATTTATTAGGATCAGGTGGATATCGCAAGATGTCGAATCCTACTTTTGTGGGTGTAAGTTGGTATCGACTGTAAGGAGAAGAAACGATTAGCGGCGTTTTAATAACTTTAGATGCTGTTTTAACAGTATCAATTTTAGCAGGAAAATCCAAAAGTATGCGATCGATATTATTGACAATGGGATGGTTGCTATAAGTTGCGGCAACCGGAAAATAATACCATGGGTATAATTCAATTTGTGGTTTATCGCCGATCTTGCCAATCACCTGTGCAATTTTACTGCATTCCATATCAAGAACCAAAGTTGGTTCTATCCGGACTCCGTATTGGAATAGAAGGTCGCTTAAGTTAAGGTCGAGAGGTTCGGGAATAAGTTCTTGCCTATATGTAAAACTATCAATGCCTATTTTCAAAGCATCTATCATCCAAATGATCTTTCCTCCCTGCATCAGGTATTGATCCAAAATGAATTTGTTGCGCTCTGAAAATGGACTTATAGGTTTAACTATTACGACCAGATCGACGGATGACTTTATTGAATATAAACTATCGAGGCTGGAATGTATTACGTTGTAAAATGGTTTTAACATTTGTTCGGCTGCTCGTGTGTATTCGCTCGCTAATTCGCCATTTGAAGTCGTAAAAAGAATATTTTGTTTTTCTGTTCGCAATATTTTTTCTACCGCATTGATAAACTTATACTCCAATTGCGAAATGCTATTGTTTAAATTGGCTTCCTGATCGAGTTCTGGTTGATGTTCTAATAAGTTGACTGCGATTTTTCGCTCGCCCAGATTAAATATGGCATAAGGATAAATGAGTTGTTCGGACGACTCTGTTCCCGATTTGACTTTGAGATTTACGGGTGTTAGCCCATCTTTAGCAAGTTTTTCCCGCATCTCATTGATCACTTCAATACTACCAGCATTTGGATTTTCGAATTCAAATCCAATATACGCATTGATGGACTTAAACTGATTGAGCAGATCATTGGTAGCATTGCGAAGCCTTTTAAATCCCGATGGAAATTCACCATCCAATAAAATGCGTACATGCACTTCATCATTCAACTTTTTCAAAGTCTCAATCGTACCTTTCGATAAACTGTATCGTTTTTCCTCAGAAAAATCAAGGCTGAAATTTAGTAGCGAAAAAATGATATTGAGAAAGAATAAAATTCCCAATACAATGATTACTCTCAACGGCCGTTCGAAACTTGGTATTTTCATATCAGAACCGGCGGCTTTTTAGTGATTCGTAAGTCAGGAATAGGAAAAAGAATACCAGGCTCAAAAAGTAAAAAAGATTATTGGAAGAAATCAAACCTTTCGACAAAGCTGTATAGTGATAATCCATGCCAAACATTTGAACCAGGTCATCCGTTTTGCCAAAGAAGACAGGCAATTTTGAAACAAAATAAAATCCAAAATAGAAGAAATAACAAACTGCGGCAGCCAGAAGAAAGCATACAATTTGATTTTTAGAAAGTGTAGAAGTGAATAACCCGATTGCACAAAATCCGGCAGCAAGACTTATCAAACCAATATATGATCCAAAAACAGCACCGGAATCAATGTTGCCAACCGGAGAGCCGAGTTGGTATATAGAAATATAATAAAGTAAAGTAGGCAGTAGAGCAATTAAACAAAGAACTAATGCAGCCAGAAATTTTCCGCCAACGATTTCCCATTCGCGGATGGGTTTGGTCAATAATAATTCCAGTGTACCGGATTGCATTTCTTCTGAGAACGAGCGCATTGTCACTGCTGGAATTAAAAAAAGAAAAATCATTGGGGCCAAAGAAAACAATTGTTCAAGACTTGCATAATTGTAATAAAGGATGCTGAAATCCGGAAAGACCCACATCATGAGTCCCATTAAGAGCATGAAACTTCCGATGACCATGTAACCTATCAGCGAATGAAAAAAGCTGCCGATTTCTTTTTTAAACAGATCCCACATCGCCTGAAGATTTGGTGAGTAAGTTAAATACGTCTTCGATACTCGATTTTTCTTCTCTCATTTCACGTATGGTCCATTGATTGCTCATGGCCAGTTTGAATAAATCTTCACGAGGATCGCCATCTTTTGTGCACCAAACTTTGAATTTTCCATTCCCTAAATTTTCAGTTTTTTCGATAAATGCGATGTTATTCAATGCATGTATAGAAATTTCGTTTGCAAATTCGAGATATATGATTCTTGCACTATTGGTTCTTGTCAGTAAACTTTGAATCGGTTCGTCAGCGACTATTTTTCCCTGATTCAAGATCAACACCCGATCGCATAAAGCCTGTACTTCCTGCATGATATGACTGGAGAAGATCAGGGTTTTTTCTTTCCCAATATTCATGATGAGTTGTCGGATATCAACAAGCTGATTTGGATCGAGCCCACTGGTGGGTTCATCGAGAATGAGTACCTCCGGATCGTGAATGAGTGCCTGACACAGCCCAACTCGTTGTCGGTATCCTTTTGACAAAGAAGAAATCTGTTTTTTGTATTCTTTTTCAAGTCCGGTCATACTTATGAGATCGTCCAGGCGGCTTTTTAGATTTTTAAGTTTGCAGAGATTTCCAAAAAACATTAAAAACTCTCTTACATACATGTCTTTATAGAGCGGATTGTTTTCTGGTAAATACCCGATCTTAGCTTTTGTGTGAACTGGATTTTCTAAAATATCGCTTCCACAAACCAAAATTTGACCTGAAGTGGCTGGAAGAAAACCACAGATCATTTTCATGGTTGTAGTTTTGCCGGCACCATTGGGGCCCAAGAAGCCTAAAATTTTACCTTTTTCTGTTTTAAAGGAAATTTGATCGACGGCTGTTTGTTTACCGAATCTTTTGGACAGAGCCTTTACTTCAACCGACATTTATAATTTTCAAATTTTGCTGCAAAGTTATAACGTTTGATTTCAATTATCGTTGGTTGCTTTCGTAGAGTCGATGAAGCAGAACTTTGAAATTCCAGGACTGGGCGATCGTATAAGTACCAATTGCAGTTCGGCTTAATGCAGAGAGATATGCCCCACAGCCCATTCTATGTCCAAATTCGTGAGCCAAGGATCTGATATAAGTTCCTTTACTGCAGACGACTTTGAAGAGAATTTCCGGATAATGGCTAATGTCTAAAGCAAATTCTTTGATGAGCATCTCTTTGGGTTCTAATTGTACATCTGATCCGGCTCGGGCCAGTTTGTAAGCTCTTTTTCCCCCAAGTTTAACGGCTGAGTGTAGTGGGGGTGGAATTTTAATTAAACCGGTCAGTGAGTTACGAATGAATTCAATTTGTGCATCTGATTTTTCAGGAACTACATATGATCCTGATATTTCGGATTCCATATCATAGCTGGCCCTGGTGAATCCAAGTCGCAACCGCCCTTCATAGGTTTTTTCGAGATCCTGGAAAAGGCTGAGTTCTGATGTTCGCTTACCCGTTGCCAGAATGAGTAGGCCGGAGGCCAGGGGATCCAGTGTTCCGGCATGACCTATTTTTAATTTTCGATTGCTTCGACTGGTGATGGCCTTCCTGATTTCATGAACGATCTTAAACGAACTCAAACCATAAGGCTTATCTACCAATAAGAAATTGCCCGCCCAAAAATCCGGGAGTTCATTGGAGCTGGATAGATAGAATGGGTTTGAAGGTGAATCCATGAATGAAGCTAAGCATCAAGCCAATTGAATACTGGCTATTTCTCTACAAGTTTGCAATGCGAAATAGGGGATTAGTCTTCTACTTTAAAAATTGCATAGACCTGAAACCCAAGCCCAATAATGATGAGCATAGGAGCTACGGTGAGACGTATCGGACTGTAGATCAGGCTTTCATCCCAAACTTCCGGACTTGGCATGGATCCACCCAACATCAGCAATAATCCGAGAACTATGAACCCGACACCTATTAACATCCATTTGAATTGAGCTTTGCCGTAAGTCATGGCATGTTGAACTCTGTTTTTTAGTGTATTGGTTTCCGTAGTTTTCGATGTAACCGGAGCCGGTGCTTTTACGTTTGCTTTTTTAGATTTTGATTCTCCCATTTTTTATCTGATTAAAGTCTGAATCTTGCGTTTTACCATTAGATACTGCAAAGATGGCCCCAAGATCAGTAAAATAAACATAACCCAGAAGAATTTTATTGTTTCGATCCATTCATATATCCATGGCACTAGGTAATGAAGCATAAACAAAACGATGCCTAACATACAGACGCTAAACAGGGAACTCGCTAATCCGAGGGATAGAGATCTGTTCAGGTAGTTTTTGAGGATCTTTGTTTCCGGAGCCCCTAGCAGATTCCATTGGTGAATGACTGCACTCCTTGAATCGACAAATACCTGGGCAAGGTAATCGCTTATTAAAAATCCAATCGCGACAAATAAAAGAGTAATAAACATAGAGACCCTTTGTAATCTTGAAATGCTTTTGCTGATATCGGTAGTTAATTCGTTCTGGTAATTTAAAGAGTGGACACCGTTTAAATTGTTTAATTTATGCTGAAAACCTTCGAATGCTTTGTTTTTATAGCCTTCCGGTGTCATTTTAAAAAGCAAAATGACGGGCAGCATTTCTATCGCGACTTTTCTGGCACTATCGCTACCCAGATCATTAGGCAGTAATTCCAATAGTTCTTTTTCATCAATTCTCTGAATAGAACCGACTTGTATTTCTTTTTGAGCTCTTAACCATTCGAGAATTTGAGTTTGCTGGTCCAGAGGTAGGTTTTGCTCTAATTCTAGCGCAATTACAGCTTGTTGTAGCCATTTTTTCTCCAGACCAAAACCATGAAACCAAATCAGCATCGAAAATCCAATGAGAAATAAAACCCAGGCATAGTTAAGGACATGTAAGAAAAAACTTCTGTTGGTACTGGTCAAGGGTGATGGTAGTTTGAACGGCAAAGTTAATTATATTCAAGAAAAGACTCATGTGTTTTTATAAGTGGAATTCAAGTTCCGATCAATTTTTTCTTTTAACAATGCAATTGATGTAAGGAAACTGAATTTGTCCTTCAAAACAACTCAACTATCACAGCCCGGGTTTGCGAAGTTTTTTGAAGTGGAAAATTTGTTCATGTATATAGCTTTTCATATGGACAATCCTTTTGAAAGTTAAGCTTTTATATTATACAACTCTAACATTTTTTCTTCTTCCTTTTCCCAAGTAAATTCTCCGGAAGCTTTTATACAAGCTTGTCTGCAGGAGGTTTGTAAAGATAAAGTTTCCAATTTTTTTATGGCTAGAAGCAGTTGCTCTTTGGAGAGATGATTTATCAAAACACCAATTTGATGATTATTATGGATGTTGGCGTACTCAGGAAAATTCATTTGTACGATGGGCAGCCCCGCTTTCATATAATCGAAGGTCTTGTTGCTCAAAGAATAAAAATAATTATCGCTTTTGGAGTCTAATAGATCAAACCCGATCCAGGCATTTGAGGCGCGACGAAACATTTCATCATAATTTAATCTACCATGAAAAAGGATTCTCTGCTGAAGATTTAAATCAGCAACGCGTTGTTTTAAATATTCTAAAACGTCACCATCACCTGCAATTTCAAGTGTGTAATCCGGAAGCATCGCAATGCAATCTATAAGCAATTCCAGTCCACGTCCTTCATTTACAGCTCCCTGATACCAAAGTATTTTTCGATCCGGTATTTTTAATTCTTCGATGCGGGGATTCGAAAGTGGAACATTTCTAATGAGATGAAATGTTTTTCCGTATTTCTGAGTTAATATATTTGCCAGCGATTGGGATACGGTATAACAAAGGTCCACCCGGGGTAAACATATTTTAGCAATAGTTTGCCAAGCATAACGAATAATAGGCTTATCCTTAATTTCAATACTGTTTTCAAAATACTCATGGGCATCAAATACCAGTTTTGAACCTTTTATTTTAGCCGTTAAAGTACAAGCCAACAGTGTGTCCAGATCACAAGCACAAATGACATCCATTTTAGTGAAGAGCAGTTTCCAAAACAAGCGCAGATTATATTCTGCATAAAAGAAAAATGATTTTTGAAAAAAGCAAGGGAGTAAATTCAATCGAAATGGATAAACATTTTCGTTCCTTTTCTTTTTATTTCTTCCGATGACAAGTACTGTATGAGAGGCTTTGCTTAAAGAACCTGCAATCTTTTGAACGCGTTGGTCATAATGAATATCGCTGGTGGCTGCTATGGTGATCTTCATTTTTTGGTAAGCTTTTTAAGCGTGAGCAAATCCCAATTTCGGATGATTTCTTCCTGCGCAATCATTTTTTCCAAAAGGGCCTCGACGTATTTTCGTTTGTTCAGCGGGAATAAATATAATATCTCGCGAATACTGATTTGTTGCTTACTTTGGATGTGGGTGCAAATGGTGTTTTTCCAAGTTTCCAAAGTTTTTGAATCCGGCTCATGTTGTTTGGCTTCCATACAAAAATCACAAATGCCGCAGGGTTCATCGTCATTTTGACCGAAATATTTTGATATATAGACCTGCCTACAAGCTTTATGTAAGACGAAATTGATCATCGATTCAAAACGTTGCTTTAGAATGGCTTTTCTTTTTTCATACCATTTCTTGTCGATCTGAAAATACTTACTATCCAAACGTTCTCCGGCAAACATAATCTGTGGCTTGGATCTGGCTTCATGGTATTGGATGAGTCCTTCTGCTTGAAATTTATGGAACAGGAAAATGATTTCTTCAATACTTAACTTACATATGTTAGCCAATTGTTTTTCGGAAATGGAAACCGGAACAGAATGAATTCCTTCATAGGATCGCAATAATGCTTTGAGAAGTCGTTCGGCTTTTTCATGGCTCTGCATGGCTATTCTTAAATCAGATTCTGATCCTATCACCTGAAGTTTGGAAGGCCTGAAAATGGCATCCGTCAGCAAGAGTTTACCCGTTTGTTCGAGGATGCGCAATCCATGCAGCAATTTGTCGGTTTTAAAATTAAATTGTTTTGCGAATCTTTGAAGATCAAATTCTTTGCTTTCGAGCATCATGCTTCCTGCGGCCACATCTAAATAGACGGCTAATGATTTATACATTTCTTTCAATTCTTCTACCGAAGGAAATTGCATTTCCCAATCCTGTTTTAATTTCTCCAGGTCACCTTTAAAATAGGACAAAACTGCGTAGGCATGTTTTTGATCTCTACCTGCGCGACCAATTTCCTGAAAATACTCTTCAATACCCGGTGGTAGATCAAGGTGATGTACCAGACGTACATCTGGTTTATCGATGCCCATACCAAAAGCATTAGTGGAGACCATCACTCTGTCGATATTTTGGAGCCAGCGTTCTTGTCGTTCGGCACGCACGAGTGGATCGAGTCCGGCATGGTAAAAGTTTGCAGCAATTTGATAACGTTGCAAAAATGCGCTCATTTCTACCGTGGCCTTCCGGTTGCGAACATATACCAATGCCGTTCCTTTTATTTTTTGCAGGAGCTGACGCATAAAATCGCGCTTTTGTTCTTCCTCGCGAATGACGATGGAAAGATTTTTTCTGCGAAAACTCATTTCAAACCAATTCGGTTCCTGCATTTTTAAATGCGTTTGGATCTCTTCACGCGTGTGTGTGGTAGCCGTAGCCGTTAAGGCCAGAAAGGGGATTTTTAAATCTTCGCGATAATCTGCGATGCTCAAATAAGAAGGTCTGAAATCATGGCCCCATTGTGCAATGCAATGGGCTTCATCAATAGCAAAAAAACTAATGTTCATGGCCTGAATGACTTCCTTCATTTTGCTTCCAGCCAATCGTTCGGGAGCCAGATACAATAGTTTTAATTTTCCGTAGAGCGCATTTGAAATTACATTTTGAATTTCTTTGGCATGCATCCCTGAATATAAAGCTGAGGCTTCAATGCCAAGGTCTTTAAGTCTTCTCACCTGATCTTGCATCAATGCAATTAAGGGCGAAACCACTATGCATACTCCCGGCAAACATAAAGCTGGAACCTGATAACATAAGGACTTTCCCCCGCCAGTTGGCAAGAGCGCTATGGTATCTTTTCCCGACAGTACAGATTGTATAATGTCTAGTTGCTGGGGCCGGAAATTATCGTAGCCCCAATATTTACGGAGTATTTCGTGCGGATCTGTGATAAGCTTTTCCATTCAGAACGATGGACATCGAACGGGATTTTTGAACAAACTATTTTTAAACAATGGGTTTTTTCCAAAATGATAATGTAGTCCAAGGCCAAGCGTTTGGTATCCGTCGTTTGATTTGGGATTTGCCCTCTGTTGACCGGTGCGCGCATTGATTTTATTTCCAAGATCAGCAGCAGTCCGACCTTTAAAACGCAACAACTCTTGATAGGCTACATAATTTCCTGAAGCGTCATCGAGGTAGTCGGTATTGCTCAACCTTAAATTGAGTTCCAGGCCTAAACTTAAATTCGAAGTGAGGTGGTACCGAAGACCTGCGCCAAAAACATATGCTGTAGTATGGAGACTGTATTTGTCGGGGTAACCCGGCATTCCCTGGCCTTCGGTTCCAAGTGCTTGTAAGTCTACAAGGCTCCCATTGTATATTCCAGTTGGATGAAAGTTTACATAAGCGAAACCCATTTGTAAATATGGGCTGAAGCGCATAGGCTCCATCCGAAAAAGATTTAGAATTTGCATTTGGCCAATTAAAGCCAGTTCATATATGCGAGTCTTGAAATTCAAATTTCGCTTCAAAAATTGAGGGTTTGTTGCAAGGGCATCATCACCGCTAATCGTCAATTGACTGCCTTGCAATTTTAAACTAAAAACCGGATCAACATCTAAACGGACTTGAACGTTTACCATCGGATGGTTTTGGTTGAGGGAGCTACTGAGGTTTTCACTGAGATCGCCATTGTAATTGGCTGCTCCTAAATATAAACCCAAATCCAATTGCTGTGTTATTGCTAGGTGCTGTGAGAGAAACAAGCAAAGAAAGAAGAGGCCTTGTTTGATTTTTAGAATCATTCCCTCAAATGTAGGTAATTTTGCGATTCTGTAAAAAAGAATGCTATTATTTGATTTAGAATACTTTATTTATTACAATACAATTTAAACTATTAACATGCAGTTGAGAAAAGGGATTTTATTTTCCTTGGTTTTCCTTGGCTTTATTAAAGTTTTTGCACAACAGGAATTGCCCTTGAATTGGCATTTGCAGGATAAACAAAAAGACGGACTTCCCGGTATCAGTCTCGAAAAAACGTATCTGGAATTGTTAAAGGATAAGCGCTCAAAAACGCTAGTTGTAGCCATTTTAGATTCTGGTGTGGACTTTCGCCACGAAGACCTGAAATCCGTAATGTGGACCAATTCGAAGGAAATTCCTGGTAACAATAAGGATGACGATTCCAATGGTTATGTGGATGATATTCATGGATGGAATTTTATCGGCGGGCCCAATGGCAACGTTGCATACGATACTTATGAAACGACCAGGCTCTATGCACAAATGCGTTATAAATTTGACAATGCAGATCCTAAAAAATTGAATAGTGATCAGAAAAAGGAATATGAACTATATACAAAGTTGAAAAAAGATGTTGAAGAACGGAGAGAAAGTGCGCAAAAGAATCTTGATCAAATTCTGCAAACGGAGAAATTTATTAGCATGGCACTAGATGCATTGGAAGTAGCGCTGGGAGATCAGGAAATGAATTCAGCGAATCTTGAAAAATTGGGGGCGGGTGAAGAGACTCAACTCATGATGGGTTTGGCCATAGCAAAGGAAGTCGTAAAAGATGGCCTTGTATTTAAAAATGTAGCTGAGTTCAAACAAATCATTTTGAGCGATTTTGTTGATGGAAAAGCACATTATTCTAAAGAACTGGAATATGCATTTAATCCTGATTATGATCCTCGTAAAATCGTTGGAGATAATTACACTGATTTTGCACAGCGGTTTTATGGAAATAATGATGTGATCGGTCCGGATGCATCACATGGCACACATGTGGCCGGAATCGTAGCGGCGCAAAGAAATAATGATATGGGAATGGATGGTATCGCTGATAACGTGCGCATTATGGCTGTCCGTTGTGTACCTGATGGCGATGAGCGCGATAAAGATGTGGCAAACGCAATTCGTTATGCAGTTGATAATGGAGCAAGTGTAATCAATATGAGTTTTGGTAAAGGCTATTCACCGCAAAAAGAATTGGTTGATGAAGCTATTAAATATGCTGAGGAAAAAGATGTATTGCTGGTGCATGCTGCCGGAAATGCAGCGTCCGATAATGACGATCTTGATAATTTTCCTAACAAAAATTTTAAGAAGAAAAAATTGTTCTCCTGCAATAAAGTTTCAAATTGGCTGGAAGTTGGCGCTAGTAGCTTCGAATCGGGTCCTGATATCGTAGCTGGATTTTCAAACTATGGAAAAAAGCAAGTGGATCTTTTTGCACCCGGAGTGCAGATCTACTCCACGATGCCTAATAACGAATATAAACACGAACAAGGCACATCTATGGCGAGTCCGGTAGTAGCAGGTGTGGCTGCTTTGTTGCGTTCCTATTTTCCGGAACTGACAGCCAAACAGGTTCGCAAGATCATTTTAAAAAGCACTCAAAAACAAGATTATGATGTGATTCATCCGGGTACGAAGAAGACGGAAAAGTTTTCAGCTTTGAGTTCAACCGGTGGAATCGTCAATGTATATCAAGCTGTGCAAATGGCTTCCAAGACCAAGGGTAAGAAGAAAGTAAAGGATGGAGGTGTAGGCCCGGGTGATGTGATGCCGACTAAAGTGGCACCGAGAAGTTGAGCTTGGATTCGTTTATCAATTGACTTTTCGTTTGGAAAACGGAGTTTTCCTATCGCCCCAGCGTATCCCGCTTTGAAAAAATTTTATTACAAGTTGGCTATTGAAAGCGGGAGGAGCTACGCAGAGCTGCACTTAGCAGAGCGGGTACTAAAAGTTGGTTCAGTTTACTTCAACGATCGAGCGGACGATTTCTTCAACCGGACGAATTTGCTTTATAAACCGGATGCTTTTACCTGCGCACCAAACATTTTGATAATTCTGATCGAAAGCGGCTTTTTGGAGCGTGTGCATTCCATTTTTATAAACAAAAAGTTTGAACCATTTTTTAAAGGTTTTATTCCTGTTTAAAAATCGTTGCAGTGCATTTTGGCTGTTGCCTGTTTTTTGAACATAGGGCGTGTTGATAATCGTACATGGGATTCCACTAAGTTTTGTCGTTGTAATGACATCGTTTTCTGTGTAATCTACGCAGGCTTGTTTATAAGCTTCGCAGACAGGAGATTCATTGGATGCAATAAAAACAGTGCCCGCGGAAATGCCTGAAACGCCCATCTTCAATGTGTTTAGATATGATGGTGCATCGCCAACACCTCCTGCAGTTATAATAGGAATCTGTGGAAAGGCTGCCAGCAATTGAGGAATAAAATCTTCAGGATCGTGGGGGCCAAGGTGTCCGCCGGCTTTGCTGGTTACGGCGATCAGCGCATCCGGATTTAATTTGGCAGTTTTTTCGGCGTATTCCATCGTCGATACATCGCAAAAGACTTTTATGCCCAGAGGCCTGCATTTTTCGATAATTTCTTTTGGATTTCCCAGCGAACTTATGATGAAAGGTATTTTATACTGCAGACAAGCTTCTAATTGTTTATTGAGTTTGTAGTTAGATTTATTGGCAATGAGATTGATGCCAATATTGGCTTTAGATTCCGAAATTTCCGCCAATGCCTGTATAAAATCTGCGTGATTTCGGTAATTGAGAGCCGGAATGCACGCAGCGATACCTGCTTGACTTGCTGCGAGACTCATTTTCATATTAGACACCAAAAACATTGGCGCCATGATAAGAGGATAACGGATGTGTAAAATTTCAGTCAGGCTTTTCGACATCATTTGGTCAATAAGCCCATTTTAAGTAGGTAGTGCCCCAGGTAAATCCGCCACCAAATGCACTCAGGAAGATTTTGTCGCCTTTTTTAAGTTGGCTTTCCCAATCCCAAAGACAAAGTGGGAGCGTGCCTGAAGTCGTATTTCCGTAACGATGAATATTGATCATCACTTTGGATTTATCCATTTCCAAAAAATCTGCGACGCTGTTGATGATGCGTATATTGGCTTGATGGGGAACTAACCAATCGATTTCAGATTTTTCGAGTTGATTTCTTTGAAGGACTTCTTTAATGGATTCGACCATGCCATTTACGGCTGCTTTGAAAACGGGTTTTCCATCCTGATAAACATAGTGCTCTTTATTTTGAACGGTTTCTAAGGACGGGGGCTTAAGGGAACCACCGGCTTTCATATGCAAAAACTCTCTGCCTGCACCATCGCCGTGAAAGGCGCTATCTATGATTCCAAGTCCTTCTGAATTGGGCTCAAGTAGAACTGCACCGCCACCATCTCCAAAAATGATACAGGTAGCCCGGTCTGTATAATCGATGATCGATGACATTTTATCTACACCTACCACGATGACTTTTTTGTGCATGCCACTTTCAATGAATTTTGCTCCGGTAGTGAGTCCGTATAAAAATCCTGAACAGGCTGCATTGATATCAAATGCCCAGGCATTTTTGATCCCAACTTTATGGCAGATGGTATTAGCAGTATCGGGAAAGACCATATCGCCTGTGACCGTGCAACAAATCAGCAATTCGACTTCTTCCGGTTTTGTTTGGGTCTTTTCGAGTAGCCTTTCTACAATGATTTTACCCATATCTGAGGCAGCTAAACCGGGTTCTTTTAAAATATGCCGCTCTTTGACACCCGTGCGACTCGTGATCCACTCATCTGTTGTATCGACCATTTTTTCTAGCTCTGCGTTTGTAAGGATGTAATCCGGGACATAGGCCTGTATTCCGGTAATGGCAGCGTGGATTCCTTTCATGGTTTCTTGATTAGTATGCAAATATACCATACACTTATGAAAGTGGGCTTAAATTTTTAACATATTAAAAATATTTATAAATTATAAATAATTAATAACTAATTATATACAAATACAAATAAATATAATATGAATTTTTGGTACGTTAGTTGCAGCAATTTAAGCATATCTAAATTCACTCAAAATCTCAAATCATGAAAAATCTAATTTGTTTTCTTTTTGTCGCCCTGACTTTCACAACTCAAGCTGCCGATCCAAATAAGGTGGTTTTTAAAGGTAGTTATAAAGCTGCTCTTCAAAAAGCTTGTATTGAAAAGAAATTACTTTTATTACAATTCACAGCTAAGTGGTGCCAACCTTGTCGATTTATGGAGAAGGAAGTTTTCGGAGATGTTAAGGTACAAGCGTTCATAGAAAAAAATGTCATCGTTTATAAAGTTGACGTTGATGATCCTCAAAACTTGAATTTAAAGAAAGAGCATCAGGTCAGCGTACTTCCCACAATAGTTTTGAAACGTGCTTCAGGTTCAGTGCTTTCGAGAAAGGAACATAGCTTAAATCCGGAATCATTTATCGCGTGGATTGAAGAAGAAGGCGCTCAATTTGGAAATTCAAAAACGCCAAAAACCAAGGAAAGTAATCCATTTATATCGACTCAAACGAAAGAACACACTAACGAATGGGCTGGTGTTGAGCAGTTTCTGGATGATGAACAAAGCGAATTACCTGCTGCCAAATCGTCGCAGAATATTGATAATGATATATCTTCTGAAAATCAGATCAAATCAGATATTGCCGCATTCTATTTACAAGCGGGAGTTTTTTCTCAAAAAGAAAATGCAGAAGTATTCGCCTTACAACTCATTGAAAAGTTTCAAATTGATATTCAGATAGCAGAAGAAACGAGAAATGCGAAGAAACTTTTTAAGGTTGTTGCCGGACAGTTTGAATCTAAAGAAGAGGCCGTCTTATTTCAGGAATATTTAAACAAGCATAAAGTACCTCTGTGCTTGTCGACAATGCGCTTACATTTGTCAAGTCATAATCGTTTATCAAAGAATGAAGGCGAGATCCATTCTCATTCGAAATATCAATACGCTGGTTCAGGTAGAATCTTCTGATGTAACGAATTTTCGAAAAGGGCAGCAAATGAAAGAACTACCTTGCCTGAAGGATGCATATCTGTTGATAGAAAATGAAAGAATAGCCGCATTCGGGCCCAATGAAGAAGCCCCTGCCAATATCGGAGCGGTTATAGATGCAGAAGGTGGTTGGCTCATGCCATGTTTTGTTGACAGTCATACCCATCTTGTTTTTGCAGAATGGCGAAACCAGGAATTCGAAGATCGCATCAAGGGCTTGACTTATCAAGAAATTGCTGCAAGAGGTGGTGGAATTTTAAATTCGGCAAGAAAACTACGCGAACTTTCAGAAAGCGAATTGTATGAAAGATCGCTCAAAAGAATGATACAAGCTATTCAATGTGGAACAGGCGCTTTTGAAATCAAAAGCGGATATGGACTGGATACAGCCAGCGAACTTAAAATCCTGCGGGTCATCCAACGATTGAAAGACGAAATCAATATTCCCATTAAAGCAAGCTTTCTGGGCGCACATGCCTTTCCGCAGGAATACAAAAATGACCATCAAGCATATATCAAAATCATCATTGAAGACATGTTGCCCCGCATTGCAGATGAAGGACTTGCAGACTATTGCGACGTTTTTTGTGAAAAGGGATTTTATGCTACCAATGAAGCCGACCAGATTTTAAGCGCCGCATTAAAATTGGGTCTTGAAGCCCGTATCCATACCAATCAATTCACCCATAGTGGAGGCATTGCATTAGGCTTAAAACACCACGCCGCAAGTGTGGATCATCTTGAAGTTTGCAATGATGAAGAAATCGAGCTATTGATGAATTCAGATACACACCCAATCCTTTTGCCTTTTGCTGCATTTTTTATGAACCTTGAATATCCTCCTGCCCGAAAAATGATCGATCGTGGCTTAGGCATTATTTTGGCATCTGATTTCAATCCGGGAACAGCTCCGAATTACGACTTGACTACCATATGGGGTATTGCATGTAATCAGATGAAAATGTTGCCAGAAGAAGCGCTAAATGCCCTCACCATTAATCCAGCCATTAATTTGAAATTGAATCGCGAACTCGGCAGTATTGCAGTTGGAAAACTTGCGAATTTGATTCTTACCAAACCTGCAAGTGCGCTGTCTTATTTTCCATATGCCTGGAATCACTCATGGTTTTCACGCATTTTTATCAGGGGAAACCCTGATTTTTTAGCCTAAAACTTGTATTTAAGACTTTTTTTCCTCAACTTTCGTTCAAATAAGTAGCATCCTATGCCTAACATATAAGCATTTTAATTAATATCTTTGCGGTTTAAAACGAAGTTTAAATGAGTCCCGAAATACTATGTAGACGCACCTTAGTCATTTGCACCCTGTTCTTCTCAATCCTGAACCAACAAACCCTATTGGCTCAGAATAATTGTGTACAATTTGATATCATCGGAGGCAATGCCCCTAAAGGCGATTGTATATGGGTACCCGTGCGCGTATTTAATTTCGATACGGTGCTTTCAGTCCAATTTGCCTGGAGTTACGATCCACAAGTAGTCCAACCCGTTGATAAATGGGCTACGCCGAAATTGGTTGGTTTGGATGCGAACACGAATATCAATTTTGACACGATTCGAAAAATTGTGCGCTTTTTATGGGCCAACCCAAATTCCGATTGCGATGGTTTGTCAAACGGGGATACGCTGATCATGATCAAATTCAAACTCATCGGGGAGCCCGGAAGCTGTACACGCATTTCTTTTTTTAACAGAAGTCCAGTAACCAATGAAGTTCTGGATTGTAATGCAGATGAAATATGCTTTGAAGAAATCAATCCCGGAGATAACGATATCTGTATTGGGGAGCCGGTGAATCTTTGCGTAATTACTTACTCTTGTGGGACGGTTACCAATACCGGAAATATAACAGTCAAACCTTTTGGGGGCACCGCTCCCTATATTGTAACTCGAATGGCACCTCTCCAGCTTGATACACTAGCTAAAAGTGGAGATTGTGTGATCTATAATAATCTTTTTCCTGGCCCTTATTTGATCAATGTCATAGATGCCACCGGAAAGGATACTAATATCACCGTCATTGTAGGAATGGGTACGGCCATTTCCATTTTCCCAAATGGAATCAGGCAGCCTACTTGTTGGAATACCTGCGATGGCGAAATCAATATTCGCATCACAGGCGGAGTAGGAAACATGACAATTGGTTGGAGACCTACCGGCGATTTTGGCCTGACGACATTGCGAAGATTATGTGTAGGTGATTATATGGTTAGTGTAAGAGATTCTGCAGGTTGTTTGGCAAATGAAACTTTTACTTTATTTGCAGATACTATTAATAGTCAGGTTGAAATTCTCAAAGACGCTTCCTGCACCGATGATGGTGCTGCAGTGGCCAGAGCATTTGGAGGAAATCCTTATCCGGGAGGATTGTACGATTACTTTTGGAGTCAGAATGTTGCTGCAAATACATCTGATACTGCAAGTTATAATTTTCGTTTGTCAGGTAATCAATTTGTGATTATCCGGGATTCGAGATTTTGTATGGATACCGTTTTTTTTGATATCCCTTATGCAGGTGTATTGATCGATAGTATCGTTATCGACAGCATCAAATGTTTTGGAGATTCCACCGGTATTATCCATTCTTTCGTCAGATCTAATGGGACTTTAAACATCCCTCTTGCTTTTCGATTGTCTGATCAAAATAACAACACCATTTTTGGAGGGGCGAATGGTGTGGACAGATATAATAGTCCGCCATTAAAAGCGGGAACTTATTTTCTGGAAATCACAGATACCAGTGGATGTAAGCGATTTGATACCATCATCCTTACCCAACCTTCATTGCTTGAACTTATAGAAAACAATGTCGACACAACAGCTTCATGCGCTCCTGGGATGGATGCATTTATTGATATCAGGGGGTTTGGTGGAACACCCAATTATAATTTTGATTGGAGTCATATGGTATCTGGTTCCAGAGTTACTAATCTCGGACAAGGCACTTACACCGTTACTATCACCGATGCTAACGGGTGTTCGTTAACCAAAGAATATCATGTGATCCAACCTTTTCCGCCCAATATTGACAGCATTATAACTTTTGGTCCAAATTGTTCGGGTGATCCAACAGGAAGTGCCAGCCTTTACTTTACGCCTGGAAGTCATCCAAATGTCAGCATACGTTGGAATACAGGTGATACTACAAGAAACCTCAACAACATACGGGATGGCAGTTATTCTGTTACGATTACAGATGGCAATGGATGCGTTGATAGTGCCACAGTAAACATTTTACCACAGGGAAATGCATTGAGAGTGGCCTCAGCGGTTACCCGCGACCCGAGATGTAATGGAAATGCAGATGGCTTTATCGTCATTAATATAACAGGTGGGCAAGGGCCTTATACCTACTTATGGGACAATGGTGTGCAAACACCCAACAACACCAATCTCAAAGCCGGCAGACATTGCGTGACCATAGATGACTTCGGAAATTGTCCGCCATTGGATACTTGTTTTACTTTGGCTGAACCGCCGGCGATAGGCGTCAGCATCAGCTCTATAACAGCACCTAGTTGCTCCACCCCTGGCACATGTGATGCTACTGCTATTGTCACAACAGCTTGTACAGATACCTTCGTTTCATTGACCTGGTCTTCCGGCGAACAAGTGTTTAGAAACAGAGATACGGCAAACCTGCTTTGTGCGGGTCAGCAATTTGTTATTGCTACTTGTGGGTTTTGTGCAGATACCTTGTTGTTTGATGTACCCAATGCCATACCAATTGCAATTGACAGCAATTTTCTATCCATTACGGCACCCAGGTGTTATAATTCGAATGATGGCCAAATCACAGTTCGTGCTAAAGGCGGAACAGGACCCTTTCAATACAATTGGGTTTCTCCTATGACCAGTTCACCAACAATAACAAACCTTGGAGATGGAATGTATTATGTAAATATTGTTGATGCCAGAAATTGTTCGCATTTAGATTCTGTGCGATTAAGGCAACCGGATTCCATTCGCGTGGATATTATACCAGGTTCCACATTAGATGTTAGTTGTCCCGGTAGTATGGATGGTCGCATCAGTACTGCATGGACGGGTGGAAATGGAGGACCAGGCCGCTTTACCTGGTCACCCGCAAATGCACAGGACTCTATACTTACCAATTTGGCAGCGGGAACTTATTCCATAACAGTCACTGATTCTAAAAATTGTACAGGAAGTGTAAGTTATACGATATCAGAACCGCCTCCAATCCAGATCCTTTTATCACCACAGGATACACCAAGATGTGTTGATGATCAAATCTTATTCAGTGTACTTCAGGCAAGTGGTGGGGCAGGAGCAGCTTACCGATTTACCATCAATAACGGAGCCCCAACTAATGTAGGGCAACAAGTGCCTTTATTTCCGGGATCTTATGCGATAAGAGTTTACGATAAAAATAATTGCTTTAAGGATACGAGTATAGTGATAAGTAATCCAACAAATTTGATCAGTCTCAATTTTGGTAGAGATTTCGATACCATTCAACTGGGTGACAGCATTTTACTGGATGGGAATTTATTCAATACTGCGATGATCGATACGATCATCTGGAATCCTGTAAATAATGTGAGCAGTCCTAATAGTACTTTGTCATTTGTCAATCCAGGCCGAACAACTCAATTTACCTTAACCGTAATTGATGAAGACGGATGTTTGGTGAGTGATCAAATTACCATCGTGGTAAGAAGTACCCGAAGAGTTTACGCACCCAATGTTTTTTCACCTAATGGCGATAATATCAATGATGCCTTTGAGATATTTATAGGTCCCGGCGTTGAGATGATCAAATATGCGCGCATTTTTGACCGATGGGGAAATTTAGTCAGTGCCATTGAAAATCCACCTAAAAACGGAGAACGCATGAGTATCTGGAATGGTAGATTTGGCAACAATGGAGATCTGATGAATCCGGGCGTTTATGTGTACGTAGCTGAAATCGTTTTTCAGGATGGAAGTTCACTAATATATAGAGGAGATGTTACTTTGTTGCGATAAGTTGAATGTAGTTGAAAGTTTATAAAAGTGGAATGGTAAAAGACTTAAGGTAAAAGGAGGAGAAATTACGAGTCTTTAGGTTCTTGTATATATTCTTTAATCGATTCCCAAAAATACTAACAGTTATTAGGTGGAATATTTTATAATACATTTGAAAGTTAAATTCGCTTTGATCCTTGGCAGCCTTATGAAAGGTTTTTAAGTTTAATTACTATTTAATAGAACAACTGGATGGATCATAAATTTCACAATTGAAATTTCAAAATGTATTGTATTTACTCAAGAATAAAAAAGGACCTAAAGTAAAGTTGGCTTCAGTCTTTTCCCTTTGGCCTTTAGCCTTAAGAAATTTCCTCATCGCAGTAAAAACACACTGCCCTTCGTTTTATACGATTGGCCTTTACAGGTGTAAGCAATTCTATAAAAAAAAGTGCCCGGATTGAGTCTGTTTCCATTCCAGTTGCCATCCCAGCTGTCGGTAGCATTTGTAAATTTTTGCACAACACCACCATTGCGATCTAAGATGTCAAAATATTGGAGAGATTCTATTAAATAATGATTGGAAATGAAAAAGCGGTCATTCAACTGATCATCATTTGGAGAAAATGCAGTGGGGAGTCTCAGCTGACTGCAATCGGTTTTGGAGGTATCGATTACACGAATGAGTACAGTATCTGTAGCTGAGCAAAAGAGATTTTGGATCTTAAAAATATATTGTTGCTCTTGCTGGGGTGAAGCGATTGGATTTTCAATAGTGTTGGAAGATAAACCAACTGAAGGTTGCCAAAGAACTGATGAAGCACAGTTGGCAATGGCACGTAATTGCACAGAGCCGCCTAAAAATATCAAAGTATCCTTTGTGAGGATTTGATCTTGTGTGATATATTCCGCATTGATCTCCGAGCTGTTCATTGGATAATTTGCGACATAGATTTGATCGATGAGTCCTTTTGCTTTAGATGCAAAAATGCAGGGTGAAGCATTAAATTTTAAAGCTTGTTTATTATTAAGTCTCAATATGAAACTATTGTTTTTTACATCTTTTAAAACGCCATTGATGAAAAATCGCAATTGACCTGATGAACGCGTGACTGCAAGTTGTTGCCAGCAAGTTGAAGGATCTGCTTTTCCGACCAGCTGGACAATTTTATCAAAACCTTGTTGGAATGAACAGACAAATGTGGAATCGTCATATTCGTAAATGATACTTAACGAAGTATCGGCATTGCAGGACTTCATTTTAGAAAGTAAATCAACGGTGCCTACTCCTGCTTCCAGTTGTATTGAAAATCCTATGGTAAAATCGGAATAAAAAAGCGTGTCGTTTTCGACCATTAACTCAATGGTTTGGTTGTTCAAGTCCAAAGCTTCATTTTCCAAGCCGCAAACGCAACTGGGCTGCGCACTTAGCTGCAAAGGCAGTACGAATTGGTTTTGTTCCTGCAGACTACAGTTTTCAAAATGAAAAAGTAGTTTTTTGCGCTCTTGAGCGGACCCAAACAAAGGTATCAGCATTAAAAGTAATAAACCTCTCATAGAAAGCCAAAAATAGGGATTCCTGAGCATACTATCTTTGTTATCCCATGGCATTATGAAGGGATCGTCGTTAAATTTGTGCATAAATGCTTCATTATAGCTTCATTAGAAAATTACCTGACAACCATTTGTATTGAAAATGGGCATTCATTTTTTTCGTTTAATTTTGCAGCCGCCATAATGCACGAGTAGCCATGTTAAAAAAACTCTTTAAAAGGGGAGCAAAGACCGGAACTGAAACTGAAATGACCTTTTTTGAGCATATTGATGCGCTCAGAGGGCATTTGTTCAGGGCTGCCCTGTTTATTGGAATTTCGGCTATCGCTGTATTTACGCAGAAAACCTTCATTTTTGATGTCATTATCTTGGGTCCGCTGCATAAAGATTTTGTGACCTATCGATTTTTTTGTGAACTCTCAGAATTAACTTGTTTTTATCCTGAAAACATCAAAATCATTACGCGCGAGCTCAGCGAGCAATTGATGATCCATTTAAAAGTTAGTTTTTTCCTTGGAATCATCATTTCATTTCCATTAGTATTTAATGAGTTCTGGAAATTTGTAAAGCCGGGTTTATATGACAAGGAAGTAAAAGCTACATCCGGTGTTATCTTTTGGTGCACGGTTTTGTTTTTGCTGGGTGTGTTATTTGGATATTACGTGTTAGCGCCATTTTCAATTGCGTTTCTTGCTTCATACAATGTAAGTGATCTCGTCGAGGCAACGGCTACACTCAGTTCTTATGTAGATTCAATGACCATGTATACGATGGCTACTGGTCTTGTTTTTGAAATGCCATTGCTCATTTACTTTTTAGCTAAATGGGGGATCATGGGTCCGGCATTTATGCGGACTTATCGACGACATGCTATTGTTGTAATTTTAGTACTCGCTGCAGTCATAACGCCACCTGATGTTACATCAATGGTCGTTGTAACATTGCCTTTGTTGCTGTTGTATGAAATAAGCATTTATATTGCGGCTTTGCATTATCCTAAAGAATCAGAATCACAATCATGAGATTGATTTCTTCATCTATGACCCTGGTCTTAAGGATTTTCATCCCTGTATTTTGGATGGTATTCTTTGGTTGTCTGTGTTTATTTGCATGGATTACCGATGATCAGGATTTACCACTCAGAGATCCGGATGTTTTTCGATTGCAATTGACAGTTTTTTTTGGAATCGGATGTCTTATTGTATTGGTGTTTCTGTATCCACTAAAAAGGGTAGAACTGGATGATGAATATTTTTACATTACTAATTTTTTTAAAACCGTGAAACTACCTATAAATCAAAATTTAGTTTTTACTAAAAGGAAATTTTTGGGACGTTTTTGGGTAACGATGCGCGTTGAAACCAAAAATATATTTGGAAACAAGATTAAGTTTGTGTGCAATCAGCAGACAATGGATTATTTGGAGAATACGCTAGTCAAGTGAAATCATTTTAACTTCTTTTTTTGATGATGCTTCGATCCTGATTGCGTTAAGTCGCCACACCTCACCCCCGGCCCTGCTCCACGGAGCGGAGAGGGGAGCTGGTTTGTGCTTTTAATGAAATATATATTCCACATTTTTATTGAATCGTAAGCTGATCAGAGTCTCCAGACTACGTTGGGGTGTTAGGAAAACTTTGTTTTCCTAACGGATGATGAATCGAAGTAAATTGCGTTTTATTTTCTCAAAACGTTAGAAATGCACTATCAACTAGCAACTAACATCTACCAACTCCCGACATCATCAAGTCGTTTTTAATAAGAGGCTTCTCCATGTCGGGACATCTTAACTTCTATCTTGACACTAATCTCACCACCGGACAAATCATTTCCTCAAGTGAAACCCCGCCATGTTGAAAGGTGTTTTTGTAATAATTCATGTAATAGTTGTAGTTGTTGGGATAGAGGAAATAATTGTCGTGACGAGCGAATATAAATACTGAAGAGACATTGGGTCTTGGTAACCCCACTTTAGGCGGATCTTTGATCTCAAGTACATCTTTCTTTTCGTAGTTGAGATTCTTACCAACTTTATACCTGAGATTAGTGGTAGTATCGCGATCTGCGGCAACTTTTGAAGGATTTTTTACCCGGATCGTCCCATGATCCGTTGCAATGATGAGTTGTATTTTATTTCCTTTAATTTTTTGCAACGCAGCCCACAGCGGTGAATGCAAAAACCAACTCCTCGTTAAAGAGCGATATGCTTTTTCATCGGAAGCGAGTTCTTTGAGTACCTCCATTTCTGTGCGCGCATGTGATAACATGTCAATGAAATTGTAAACGATTACCGTAAAATTATTGACAAGGTAATTGTGAATATTGTCGACCAGAGCCTTGCCCTGATTGGCATTAACCACTTTTACATAATCGCTTTTCATCTCTTTTCTAAAAGTGCGTTTAAGCAATGCTGCCAATAAATCTGGTTCTTTTAAATTTTTTCCACCTTCTTCATTGTCATTAAGCCACCAATCTGGATAAAAGGATTCTATTTCAGCCGGCAACATGCCTGCGAAAATGGCATTTCTGCTGTATTGGGTCGTTGTGGGTAATATCGAATAGAAAGTGTCTTCTTCTTCGATAGCAAATAATTCTGTGATAATCGGTTCAATGATTTTCCATTGGTCCAATCGAAGATTGTCTAATAGCAGAAAAAATGTTGGAAGATCATCTTTTAGATGTGGGAATACTTTTTTCGACATTAACTGGTGAGACCAAATCGGCTGTGGAATCTTATCAGAACCCATCCAGTTTAAATAATTCTGAACGATGTATTTGCAAAATTCACTGTTTGCTTCATTTTTTTGATTGCCCAGAATTTCTTGCATGTCGGGCGAGCTGTTTTGATCGAAGCGAATTTCCCATTGAATGATTTTTTTGTAAATGTCTACCCATTTTAAGTAGTCTGGATTGCTGTTGATCTCCATAAACAGATCCCTAAATGCTATTTGATAATTCATGCTCGTTTTTTCACTAACGAGGCGTTTGTTATCGATGAGTTTTTTGATCGTAAGGATAATTTGGTTGGGATTGACCGGTTTGATCAGATAATCTGCAATTTCTGAACCGATAGCATCATCCATGATATTTTCGGCTTCGTTTTTAGTAACCATGACCGTGGGAATCATGATTCCCTTTTCCCTCATTTTAGCCAATGTTTCAAGACCTGTTATACCGGGCATGCTTTCATCTAAAAATACCAAATCATAGACGTATGGATTTTTGTCAAGTTTATCCAAAGCATCATAGCCGTTTGTGCAGGTTTCTACCTCATGCCCTTTCTTTTCTAAAAAAAACAATTGAGGTTTTAATAAATCTATTTCATCATCAGCCCAGAGAATCTTGATTTTATCCATATTTTTGGCGCATTGTCAATTGGAAACGCCTGAGGGCAAAATTATAGTATTCTAAACGCAACATGCCTGGAATTAAAATACTCAATGACCCGATTTATGGATTTGTCATGATTCCTAAGGGCCTCATCCTTAGCCTAATGGATCATGCCTGGTTTCAACGCCTTCGCAGAATCAAACAACTAGGCTTGAGTTACTATGTATATCCCGGAGCCGTGCATAGTAGATTTCACCACGCAGTAGGCGTTTTTCATCTGATGTCGCAAGCCATAGATGTCCTGAGACAAAAAGGTGTGGCCATTCAAAAGGAGGAAGCTCAGGCTGCCCAGATCGCTGCATTGCTGCATGATGTGGGGCATGGTCCGTTTTCACATGTTTTAGAGAATAGCTTGGTTCCACTCGAGCACGAACAATTGACCCTGATGATCATGGATGCGCTCAATCGGGAATTGAATGGGAGTCTTGATCTGGTGATTGAAATTTTCAAAGGAAACCATCCCAAAAAGTTTTTATGCGAATTGGTGGCCGGCCAATTGGATGTGGACCGCATGGATTATCTGAATCGCGACAGCTTTTATAGTGGGGTCGTGGAAGGCACGATTGGATACCACCGATTACTTACCATGATGGATGTGGTTGATAACCGGCTGGTATTTGAAGAAAAGGCCGGACTGTCTATTGAGAATTATCTCGCTGCCCGCAGATTGATGTATTGGCAGGTCTATATGCACAAGACTTCATTGGTTGCTGAACAGATGTTGGAGTTGCTTTTAGCAAGATGTAAAAAACTTGGCCGACACGACTTTGCTTCTCCGGCTTTAGATTATTTTATCAGTCTGCAAGTGGAAACACCAGAGTCCTTAGATCGATCAGAACTCCTCATGCAATTCCAGAAAATAGATGACTCAGATATCGAAATGTTTTTAAAATGCTGCGGGAGTTCGAATGATGCATTGACATCTTATTTGGCGAAAGGTTTATTGCAGCGCAATTTTTTTAAAATTCATATGCAAAAAATTCCATTTGACGATGCTTATGTCGCAGAACTACGCTCCAATTGTATAAAACAATTTAATTGCAGTTCAGCTGAAGCAGAACAAATGGTCCATTTAAGTAAAATGGAATTTTTGGCTTATGAAACCAAGCATTCTGAAATTCAAATCCGAACAAAGCAGGGTAGCATTTACAATGCGTCCGATTGTTTAAAACTGGATCATTTATGTAATGTTGAGGAGAAGTATTATTTAAGTGTGCCGAGGGAGTTGATAGGTGTTAGTTGATAGATTTTAGTTGATAGATGCTAGATGTCCCGACATGAAGAAGCTTCTTCTTACTATAATTTGCTGATGTCGGGAGATGATGGATTATAGATTATAGATGATTGATGTACCGTCATGAAGAGGATTCAAATTAACAAGAACTTGCTGTTGTCAAGAATTGCTAGATGTTAGTTGTTGGTTGTATGTATATTTCTGGCTTTGCGATCACCAAGCGAAACCTTCTCCAATTCATCATCCGTGTGGAAAACGGAGTTTTCCCATCACCCCAGCGTATCCCGCTTTGAAAAAATTTGCGGTGTCCATTTTACATTTAAAAAGCGGGATGAAGACTAGGCAGAGCAGGCATGAAGAAGTCTGCAGTTTACAATTTACGGCTTATAGTTGGGCAATTTTGTGATCTCATTTTGCAAATTCTTAAATTCTGTAAATTCTGCTTCTGACAATTAGATAGCTCAAAGCAGTCTTTTTGAACTAGGAAAGATCGGAAAAATAATTTGAAAAAAGTGATATTTATTGAACTAACATTCGTTAGTTTGTGTTGAAGCCTAAAAGCCTCCCGACATTATAAAGTTATTGCAAATAAGAAGTTTATTTATGTCGGGAAAGCCTAAAAGCCTAAAAGCCTTCTCACAAACATACTTCCTTCTTCTTTTTCCCTTCTACCTTTTCCCTTTTCCCTTTTCCCTTTTTGCTTTCAGCTTTGGGCTTTTTAGGCCACGAAGGCACAAAGACACAAAGGACCACGAAGAATACTAGAGTATAGATTATGGAGTATAGATTATAGAGTATTGATTGTCAATGCCTAAATAGGGTTGACCGTTTTGTGTAACTTTTTACTCGAATTATTTGCAGAGAATACATCAAGATTCTGAGGTGTTTTTGCTCAAAATATATGGGGTTCGATACCCCATATATTTTGTTATTTGCATCAAATGACTCTTTCATCCTCGGTGTTTTTGCAATTGTAAAGTTATATCCAAATTTTCAAATTCAACAGGACTTAATCTTTGTAACTCTTTATGAGGTTTTTCTAAGTTATAAAGTTGTACACTTCGGTCAACCTCTATAGTCAATTGATGATAATTTTTAATATCCCTGTGTATCAAATAGTTATTCTTTATGATTCCATTAATCCTTTCAGCTTTACCATTTTCCCAAGCATATTCACACATACTGTTTCTGATTTCATATTTTGCGGTAAGCTCTAAAAGGATTTTGCATAGTATTGTCCACCACCATCGGAATGGAATATTAATTCGCTCATCTTTTGTTTGGCTCGCAACTTTATAGCCATTTTTAAGGCTGGCATTGTGGTACAAATGGTCGTTAAATTATCCGACACGTTATGCCCAACAATTCGTCTAGAATAAGCATCAAGGATAAAAGTTAAATAATAAAACCTATTGTTTAATTCAAAATAGGTTATGTCGCTTTGCCAGACTTGATCAACTCGATTGATTTGGAGATCTATAAGCAAATTGTCAAATCGTATAACCCCTGTGTTGTCTGTTGTTCTTGGCCTAAATACTTTCTTAAGGGACATCAAACTATTTTCTTTACAAAAGGCTTCAAAACGGTCCCTGCCCATGGATTCTGGCCGAATTTTATAAAACAGATCACGCACTCCCATCGTAGGGTGATCTTCACGAATTTGGTGTATGAGCCACAGAAGTTGTGCTTCTATTTCTAGATCCTGGTGATTCCTTTCTATTCTTTGATGAACAGATTGTTTGCTGATATTCATTACTCTGTACAACTTATTTAATGAGAATGGATATCGCTTTCGCTCCTGTCTGAAGTAGCAGATTGTGCTGAAGAATATTTTTTTTTAATATCAATCTTGTATGCTTCTTCTGCTAATTCAATCATCTTAGTTTGAAAGTCAATTAGGATCTGTTTTTGACCAATTACTCGTTCCAATTCTGCAACTTTTTGCTTAAGTTCTATTATTTTTTTAGTGTCGGAATTTGTTTCAACAATCATGCGAATTTGGCTTTTAGCTGCACCAAATTTACTCATCCATTTGTATACATTGGTAGGGCTAACCTCGTATTCCTTACAAATTTCACTGACTTTGCTCCTGCCTTGCTCTATCTCGAGAACCTTCGATCGTTTGAAACTTTCTGAAAAATGCCTCGCCATACGCTGCTCAATGCTCATTTTAAATTGCCTTCTAATTGTTGCCATTTTTATGTTTTTTAATGATAAAATATGGTCAACCTATATCAGGCACTGACAGATTATGGAGTATAGAGTATGAAGATCAAAAAAACATTGATCCTTGATCTATAATCCTTAATTCATACTCCATAATCTTTGCTTTATGCTTTGAGCTTTTTTCCCAATTCCTGCTATATTTGTTCGCTTTTTAGCTAAATATGATAAAAGATAAACTTGTCTGGGATTTATTATCCAAAGAATTGGCCCGTCAGCGAAGGGGTATTGAGCTCATAGCATCGGAAAATTTTGCGAGTCTGGATGTCATTCAGACAATGGGTAGCTGGCTCAATAATAAGTATGCTGAAGGTTATCCGGGTCGAAGGTATTACGGAGGTTGCGAAATTATAGATCAGATCGAGGACCTTGCAATACAGGCTTTATGTGATTTGTTTGGAGCTAGCTTTGCAAATGTGCAACCACATTCCGGGGCACAGGCGAATATGGCAGTGCAGATAAGTTTGTTAAAGCCTGGAGATCCAATATTGGGACTGAATCTGGCGCATGGCGGACATTTAACCCATGGTTCTCCGGTTAATTTCAGCGGGAAATATTTTCAAGCTCATGCTTACGGTGTCAATCCGGACACGGGATATGTTGATATACATCAGGTACGCGAACAAGCACGACAGCATAAGCCAAAATTGATCATTTGCGGTGCTTCGGCCTATTCGAGAGATTGGGATTATAAAGCCTTTCGGGAGATAGCAGATGAAGTAGGTGCAATTCTAATGGCCGACATTGCGCATCCGGCTGGTTTGATAGCTGCAAAACTTTTAAATGATCCTGTGCCTCATTGTCATATCATTACCTCCACGACTCACAAAACCTTACGAGGTCCAAGGGGAGGTATCATTATGATGGGTAAAGATTTTGATCATCCCTCCGGGAAAACGGATGCTAAAGGAAAAGCCCAACAAATGTCTCAAGCTTTGAATTCTGCAGTTTTTCCGGGAACTCAAGGCGGGCCACTCGAGCATGTTATCGCTGCAAAAGCAGTAGCTTTTAGAGAAGCACTATCGGAGGACTACAGAGCTTATGCGGCCCAGGTGATCCGCAATGCCAAACATTTTGCAAAAGCAATGCAAGCCAGAGGATTCCAAATCGTCAGTGGAGGTACCGACAATCATTTGTTTTTGGTAGATCTCCGTACGAAAAAAATTACTGGAAAGGATGCAGAAAACTTATTGATAAAAGCGCATATCACAACCAATAAAAACATGATCCCCAATGATCCTGAAAAACCAATGGTGACATCGGGTATACGGTTGGGTACGGCAGCCTTAACGAGCAGAGGATTTAAAGAAGCGGATTTTGAGCAAACGGCCGAATGGATCCATCATCTCGTTGAAAACAGGACGAATGATCAAGTTGTTGCAGCCATACAATTGGAGATCAATAAATACATGGAAGAATTTCCCCTCTATCCTGAATTACAACATTCGTAAAGCGCTCCATTTTTCTTCGGGATATTTGACTTCGACCAAAGTTAATCCAATCGCAGGAACGCTGTAGGATTTGGCAATTTGTTGTCCGCCACTCAGGTTTTCAAGTATTTGTTCCTTGCTGATTTTTTGCAGTGCATAATTGATGCACATGCCTACGATGAGGCGCACCATGCCTCGTACAAAACGGTTAGCAGCAATATGGAATTCAAAAATTCCAGGTGAAGTTTCGAACCATTGATTTTCATACAATGTGCAATCAAAGTGTTCCAGTTGATTTCCCGATTTTGCAAACGAACGAAAATCGCTGCGGCCGTCTATCAAATGAGCAGCATCGTTTAGCAAGCTAAAATTAAGTGATGATGTTTCTCTCAACCAACAACTGTTGAATGCCGCAAAAGGATCTTTCTGTAGATGAAGTTTGTAAATATATTTTCTGTAATGAGCATCAAATCTTGCATGAAATGTTTCCGGAGTCAAATACATATGATGTATGGCAAGATCTGTAGGCAGTAGAGCATTGATGGATTTTAATTCCAGATTGGTTGCAGCATTTTCTTCGGTATCAAAATGCGCAAAATACTGAGATGCGTGCACGCCGGTATCTGTTCTTCCGCAGCCGGTTAATTCTACATCAGCCCGCAACAAAACGGAGAGTTTTTCCTGTATGACCGACTGCACGGTGATTTCATCGGGCTGGACTTGCCAGCCTTTATAGGCCGAACCACGGTAGGAAAGTTGGAGGAGATAACGTTGAAATGACATGTGGGGCAAAAATAACAAAGGCCGTGTAAACGGCCCTTGTTGTTTGTTTAGTATATTTTAGATTAGCCTATAATGCTCTTGTCTTTAGCATAGGATTGAGCATACATTAAAGCACCGCCTGCGATGGCCAGATCTTTCAGCAAAGAACCCATATCACCGCCCATGGCAGGTTTGAGATGCAAAACGAGCACAAATACTATCAGCATCACAGCCAGCAGCACAGCAGCCAGTTTGTCGTATTTTCCGATCATGATACTTACAGCAAATAAAATCAAGCAAAGTCCGGTGATGTAAATCATAATGGCTCCACCAAATGGCGCCATACCCGACATCGCGTCAGCATGCATAAAATGTAAAATTCCGAAAGCGGCCATAGGAAGGGCCAATAAATACTTTCCAAGTCCTAAAAATGCATTCATCGTTTTGTTGTTTTGAAGGTGAAAAAATAAAAATTTAGGGGAAGATAGTGATATATTTGTAAAATCAAGAAAAGAAGTTATATATAGATTATTTCGGCTCCTGGTTTTTGGGATCAAAAAGTTGAAGACAAATTCCAAATTGCCCATTTGAATTTGAGATCGAATTGAATGACAATTGAGTTATAATCAAAATTGAAAATCTATTGTATTAATATAAATCCGGCCCATAAATAAGGGTTAATAAATCGATCGCGCATTTCTAACTCTGTAGTTCTAAATGCAGTAGGAATATCTAATTTCTTCTCAAGCCAATTTTTATAAAAGGCAATCATGAATTCTGATGTTTCACGGTCTGCTACTTTCCAAAGACTTAATATTAAATATTTTGCCCCGGCTATTTTAAATCCCCTTTGAAGACCATAAACTCCTTCAAAATCCTGAATATCACCTAAACCTGTTTCGCATGCCGATAATACTACCAATTCCGTTTGTTTTAAATTCATTTGGCTAATTTCCTGTGCAGTAAGAATTCCATCTTCTTTATAAGTACTATAGGGAATGCCTGTGTTCCATGCGTAATTGGCCCTAGAAAGTATTAATCCTGAACGCAGCATTGGATTCTCAGATTGTTTTAAGACATTTTTTTCACCGATTTCGTTTTTAGTTGGAAGTGGCAGTTTAGGTTTTGGAAAGTAAAATCCGTGAGTGGAAATGTGGAGTGCTCTAGGAGAAATGCTGTCAATATGACCTAAATTTTTTATACTTTCTTCTGTTGCTGAATAGTCTTGTAAAATAGAGGTTTTGAAATTTGCATTTTGCGCAATAATATTAATGGCATAAACTTCCTTTTTTGTGGAATTTAAAAATTCCCAAGCTGTTACATGTGGAGTTTCTTCGTCTTCAATATTGGCTGCATTTCTGGTTGTTGTCAAATATTCGCCTTTCTCGAAAGCTTTTGTGTTTAAATTTTGGCTATCTAATTCATATTGAATGCCACCATAGAGAACAATTTGATTTTCTTTATTTAATTTTTGAATTGACCTAACCAGCTGCCTTGTACTTAATATTGGTAGAATTTCGAACTTATCCATCATTGCTAATTCGCCTTCAATGGGAATAGCTGCTATGTTGATTTTGTGGAGTAATCCGGACAGCGAATAATATATTTTATTTACATTGGTTAAATCAGACATGATAGGTTTCCAAATAAGTTGAAACAAATCTTTTTGCTTATTTTTAAGCAATTGAGCTCCTCTGGCTTTACTTGTATATAATTCATTTACATAATCTGCTTTATGATCCGATTGATGGCTGAATAGTTTTTCTAGCTCTTCACTATTACATAAATAAATAAACTTAGGTTTTGTAAGGCCAGGTTTAATGAAAATGGCTGCATAGTGGCCTACATATACATCGTTTTCGTTTTTTATCCGATAATTGAAATACTCGATTGCAACTTCACCTTGTTTAAGTGACTTTTGTACGTCCTGCCATTCAACCTGCTCTAAATTTTGACTTATAACTGATGTCTTTAGTGCCAACTCTTTTTGAATCGTTTTGGACTTTTGATAATATGGGCTTAAAAGC
Organism: Saprospiraceae bacterium; assembly: GCA_016719615.1. NCBI lineage: Bacteria > Pseudomonadati > Bacteroidota > Saprospiria > Saprospirales > Saprospiraceae > Saprospiraceae bacterium. Next base: position 1,975,537 of record JADJYQ010000001.1, on the reverse strand, counting down.
TTTCTTTCATCTTTTGGTTTAGAAAGCTCAGCAGCAATGATACTTTCGCACGATTGTAATTCTGCTATCCTTGATTTTAAATTGGAATTTAAATAGGCTTCGTTTCTAATTTTGTCGATTTCCGTGAGGATGAAACCCTTATAGAACAAACAGGAATTATAGCAATATTCTGTAAGCTTTGAAGTGTTTAATGAATTAGATTCTTCCGAAATATTTGCTAGATCAAATAATTCCGATTGAGTCTCAATGTATGGTTCGAGCGATTCAGTTAGTTCCTTTTCTGATAAATGAATAGCAGCTTTTGTAAGTTGTGTTACATCTAGCTTTGTAAGTTTTTGAAAATAAGTTTCTGCCTTTTCAAAATTTCTCGATATTTTATAAAATATAGCCAAAGCGTAGACTTCATTTGCATATAATGAATTATCTGTTCCGAATATTTTATGGATACCCGACAATGCTTCTTCAAAGAAAGATTCAGCTTTTTCTGATTTATTTGTATTTTGGTATACAACGCCAATAAAATGAAGGGTCTTTATATATTCGAAACTTTGTGTTTGTGAAATTGATTCTAATTCATTTTTTAATTCTAATAGTATGTGTAGGCTCTTTTCATAATCTTTTATTGCGATATATAGTTTACACAAACCAAGTTTACATTTTATTAAAAAATCGTTATTTGTAGCTTGTAATTTTTTGCAAATACTTAAGGCATTGTTGTATGATAGTTCACATTTTGTATAGTCCTTCGTCGACAATTGGAGTTCTGCAAGATTCAAAAGTGTAAATCCATATTCTAAATTACTTTGACCGTAAATTGTTTCTTTAATGCTTAAAGCCTTATTATAAAATATTTCCGCATCTACGTATAGAGATAACCGATTGTACACTGCTCCTAGGTTGGATAGAATCTGAGCATAAAGTGTGTTTGTTGTGTCATTTATTTCGTCCAGAATTAATTTAGCATCTAAAAAGAGGGGTTCTGCTTTTTCATATTGTGCCATGTTAAATTTCAAAAGTCCATAATTACTGAGTAATCTTGCATAATTTGATTTGTTTTGGATAAGACTAGTATCAAATAGTTCTTTTATTTTAATGTAAATATTTTCTGCTTTTTCATATTGATAAACCTTTGAATAGAGAAGGGCTAAATTTGCAGCGCTTTTGGCATATTCCATGTGGGTATTCGAAAAAATATCAAGAGATAATTGCATCGATTTTGCATTAAATTCAATTGCTTTATCATAATCCTCTAAATTTGTATAAATTAATGCAAGATTTCTAATACTCATGGCATAATCGGAATGTCTTGGGCCTACAGTTTGCAGAAAACGCTGAGTTGCCTCAAGTGACAGAGCAAGAGCTTCGTTAAACTCACCTGTTGTATTTTTTACGATGGCTATATTATTGAGGCTCCATGCGTAATCCGGATGATTTTTGCCTGGCGCTTTTTTTCTTATATTTAAGGAATTGCGGTACCATAATTCTGCTTTTTCAAAATCATTTTGCAAATGAAATATTCTTCCATAATTGAAGCAGACATCAGCGTATTCCTTGCTTTTACTACCAAATTCGGAGTTAGCAATTTCTAAGGCTTGTAAGATTGAAATTGTAGCATTTGTATAGTCATTTTTGTTTGATAAATTTCTGGAATTAGTTATAAGACTATCAATTTTTATTTTAAGACTATAATGATTTTGGCTGTTTAATTGTCCAGTAATGAAAAAAAGCAATAGGCAAAGATGATTACGTTTATATCCTATATTAAAATTTATCATGGCCCTTTTTTAAGAATTATACAATACTAAATTTAATGAAAAATCGCAGCTGTGCTTGAAAAAACAAAGTAATACTCACAATAGGAAGGTTTTGCATCTGCAAAGTGAGTATTACTTTGATATTAGGGATTAGTATTTTAATTATTTTTATTTTAATTGACTTTCTTCATAAGCAGGTTTTCTATTTAAATATTAATTACTGGCTTTTACAATTTTAACTTGTTTGTTTATTTTACCCGATTTTACTTTTAGGAAGTACAAACCTGAAATATATTCACCTCCAAAATGTATATGGGGCTGGTCTTTTGCCATTGTGATCTGTTCAATTTTTCGTCCCAGTTTGTCCAATACTTCAATTTTGATTTCTTCTTTAGTAGTCTGATCCAAAAGAAAAGTAAATTGATCGTTTGTTGGATTTGGAAATACTCTAAAATTTAATTTAGCTGCACTTGATTCTTCTGCTAGGATTGATTTTGAAGTTACACACAGGTCGTACAATTCAATTTCAGATTGTGAATTGAAGACACTATTGTTCAAATCATTTTCCAGGTAAATGATAATGTAGAACTTTGAAGTTCCTTTGACACTGCAATCATCATTCATCTGAAGCTGTTCAAGATTAATAGCCTGTTCGATATGGATATTACCTGTTGGTAGTTTGTTTAAGTCAATCTTAGCTATTGTTTGACGATTGTCCAGATTTGCATGATTTATTGGATTGGTATCCAAAAATGCAATAACAAGTCTTGTACCTAGTTTTATATGATTTGCCTCTTTAATATTCAAATCAAGCTGCATTATGTTACTCAATTTTGGAATACATATTGCTTCTTTGGTTGCAATGATATCAGATTGATCCATATTGCCGCTGAGTGTCACATAAGCATTTCCACGTTTATGGAGTTTATGTTCAGCTTGGCCATTAATGTTGATCCATGAATTTGAATTCTTAAATGGGGACAGATCATTTCCAATCATACATTGCGCTAAGGCGTTGTCGAAGTTTGGAGTGCTTCCACAATTGATGTTGAGCGTAAATATCTTTTCATATGTTGCACAAATACTGCCGTCCGCATTCTTTCGGGTAACTTCCATTTGTATGCGATGCGTGCCTGGAGTCAGAAAATCATGACAGATCAATTGATTTCCAAGGCTGGTAGCAAAGGGTTGGTTTAAATTTGGAATTTTGTACCAGGTCACCATGTCACAATCTGTAAGTGCCAGCGGTCTGAAACAGGCTGTACAACCATTTAATATGGTATAGGTACTCAAGCCTGTTTCCACATCATTGACAAGATCATCCGGGTCGCATGGACAAACTTCATCACATCCGGGAAAGCTAAGATGAATTTTGCAGGGACAAAGTACATTGGGATCACATTGACCATTCATGATCAGATCATATTCACCTCCTGCTGTAACAATAGCTGGAGGAATATAAATTCCGAATCCGGGAAATGCGACACTTGTTCCTGAAGCCACGACAATACCTGAATAGGAATCTACCAATTGCCAATTGATCAAACTTTCGGGACAATCATTTTTGCATAATAAGTTTCCACTAAAGATCCATACACAATCATCGGGCGGACATTCCAGTCTAAGTGTGTCTCCACATTCCGTCATCACTTTGTTTTCTTTGTCGTAATAGAAACTAAGATTGGAAAAGCCATCACAGATGCAAGGACCATTGCAGTCTTCTATCACAACATCTTCGCAGATTTGTCTGCTTCTGCAAGGCTCTAATGTAGGATCACCAAATGGATATTCAGAAACGGTTACGCAAATCGTATAGGTGCCTGGACCGGGATAGGTATGCGTCCAAACAGTTGATGCAGCAAATGGGCCAGTCAGAGGTGCCGGAGGATCACCCCAATTTGGACTGGTTTCGAAGAAATGACAGGGGCCGAATTGGGGAGTAGCAACTGTTACATTGCAACCATCTATTGTGGTTTGGAGGCCTTGTGTAATTAATTGAAACCAGGCTATATAAGCCGTAAAACCAGTTGCACAACATTTTTTGCAATTCAGCGAAACCGGAATTTTAAGCGTGCTAAAGTTGCAAGCTTTGCCTGTTCCGCCTACTGGAAATTCATTCACAGTAATAACAATTTCATAGCTTAAATTAGTCGGTGCATAGGTATGCATGACCATACTGCCCGGATAAAAAGGGCCTGTGCTTATGCTGCCATCTCTCCAGTTGATCGACTGAATTCTTACATCACATGGTAAATCATCAAAGGTGACAGTTGCTTTACAATAGTTTTGATCTACTGAAACATGGATGGCATTTTGAACGAGTGCTTCAAAAATTTCTCGTTTCGGACAACATGTGTCGCATTCCTGAAGGTAAAATTGAAAATCACATACACAAGTGTCTGTACCACAAATTCCATTGAGGTGAACAAAGTAATTTTCTCCTTGAGGGAACTGGCTATACAATAAATTGATCGTCCAAACTGGAGAAGCCGGATCTACAAATTCAGTTCCAAAAAGTATAACATCTCCATTGTTGTTTTCAATTTCCCATTGGAGAATACCATCACAACTATCCGAACAATTTAAAGATCCTTCAATATTAAAACTGGTTTCATTTATTGGACATTTGATCAAATAAGAAACTGGCGGACTATTTTTTCCTTGACAAGTGATCGGTGTACTGAATTCACTGTTGAAAATTTCGATCTTGCCTAAATTATCACAAACACAAGTTGATGTACAGGCAACCAAGGAAATATCATCTATGGCAATATCATCCCATTCGTTTGTTTGAATATCCCAAATTTCAATATCAAAGGTTCCAGTAGTGCTAGCTGTAAAGGTGCCGGTGAGCAAGACCCACTGATCAGGGCTTTGATTGATTGTTGTCGTTGGAATTATGATTTGTCCTGTTGACAACCTTGCACGAAGCAATGGGGGTCCGGATTGAGAAAGATTTATTACCAGATTATTGGCCCAAAAGCAAAATACATAAGTTGTTCCTGCCTGAAGATTTACTTGTTGTCTCCAAATAGGATCTAAGGTCGAAGGGCCTGATGCTACAAAGAAACTTCCAAAAGGATCGTTCAGTGTATGATCAATACAAGCCCAATTTGTATTTACCAAATTAGTAGAATTGCGAACAGAATAAGTCCCGGAGAACATTATTGCCGCTGGTACATAACTTAAATCTGATGAGAAGTCTGTATTACCATTGGAAAAATGTGGGTTTTTAATCAAGTTCGGACCCTGTTCAGTATGTTCAGGACAAACTGCACAAGACGTATCACAACTTGGCAAATTAAAGATTATAGGAAATGTCTGGAGACATACAACATTGCCTGTTGGATCGATCAATTGAAACTCCATATTGATGATACCATCCGGATCAGGAAAAGGAATAGTTGCCACTGTACACATGACCATACGTGGTGGATCGGCTGGGGATAATTCGGAGAAGAAATTGACAGGTGCAGGAGAGATCCACTGATATTCCCATCAGGAGAGCTTACATGATCAATTTTGCAGCATCAAATCCCGGGAAAGAAATATTATCGACTGAAAAGTGAGTTTATACGCATTTGATTCGGGCAGACATTCGGCATATGCATTGCTGATGATCATACACCGGTTGATCGTATCGGGTGCACATTCAAGAGTTAGCATCGTATCACAGGCTACTGTTGCATCGTCTGATTCGTAAAAGCGAACTTTGAACAAGGATCCGATAAATGAATTTTTAATTGCTCTCAAATTTGAATTGCGTAATGTCAATTGTTTTCCGGGCAAGGTAAATGAATTTAGGTGTTTTTTATTAATATTTGTTCCATCACCAATTTGACCAAATAATTTTCGCCCCAAGCCCAAAGGTCTCCATCTGCTTAATCAAGCCAAAGAATTCATCACCATTGAATTGATTCTAATCATTAGGAAGATCCAAATTGTGTATAGGGACTTTATAATTATCAATCAGTAGTACCATCGCCTAATTGGCCTCATGACTTAATCCCCAGGCCCAAAGACTTCCATCATTTTTTATGACAGTTGGAAGAGTGCTCCCCTGCAGATATAATCTTCCCAATCAGAAGTGCCAATTTGAATTGGTAGGTTTTTGGTTGTTGAGCCATCACCTAATTGGCCATACTATTATCACCCCATGCCCATAATTTACCATCATTTTATACCATGCTATAAGAATGCCTGAGCTGCTTCAATCTCTTTCCAATCTTGAAGAACCTATATTTGGTTGGAATATTTCTTAGCAATATTTGTTCCATCCCCGAGTTGACCATTACCATTTTTCCCCCATGCCCAAAGTGTCCAATTTTTTTGATGGCAATTGAATGTTCATCCAGCAGATACTTCGATTTCCAGTCCAAGGAAGCTCCAATTTGAATAGGTTATTTTTATTTATATTTCATCCATTTCCTAATTGCCCATAGTTATTATATCCCCAAGCCCAGAATTAACCATCATTTTTAATAGCTAAAGTATGATAATACCCCGGCGGAAACTTGACTTCCAATTTTAGGAAGATCCCGATTTGAACTGGAACATTTTTAGTTAATATTAGTTCCATTACCAAGCTGGCCTTGAAATTAAATCCCCAAGCCTATAAGGCTCCATCATTTTTTATGGCCAAATGAATGGTCATTTCCAGCAGATACATGTTTCCAATTAGTAGCACATCCGATTTGTATCGGAGTATTTTTTGGCTATTGGTTCCATTTCCTAATTGTCCATATAAATTATATCCCCATGCCTAAAGACTTCCATTTTCCTTTATGCCAAAGTATGGTTACCTCCTGCTGAAACTTCCTTCCAGCATCCCAAATCCTCTTTTATAATTGTCGAATCCAAACAAAACTGCAACACATCCGAAGTGTACCCACTTGGCAGATAAGTTGCCGGATAATCCAAGCAGATCAGATCTATTGAAGGTGGAGTGCAATAAATCCATGAAGGATTTTTAATATAAGATCCAAAACCCACACCCGGAGTCAATGCTTCAATTTCAATTTTGCCAAAATAATCTATTGCACAAGCTATGTTAAGATCTATAGCATAACAGCAGGATGCACTATCCACTTCGATTTCCCGGGCAATGATTTGGATGTCTTCACAAGGATTGCAACAGGGTAGGATCTGATAACAGTATTGAGTGTCCTGAAAACAAAATGAAGTATCACTATAAATTAAACCAAATTCTAAGCACACATCTTGCGGACTCAGTATAGGCAAAGTACTAATGAGTTTGATACAAAGTACTGCAGAAGTATTACCCGGATCAAGGGGCGTCCCAAAGTCAATATCTAATGGATCAAAATAGCCCGTCCCACCACAAGGAACTAAGCCAAAGTCAGTGCCGACGACACCAATTGACACACCAGTGGAAGGATAGGGGGATAAGTTTGTAACGCTAAAGCTTAGACAATATTGATTTGGATTGAGTGAATCGCAAACAATTTGCATATCCACGGGTTCGGTGCAATTGGGTGAACATGTTGGCGCTAAGCAATCTGTTGTAATGGTGTCTCTGCAGACTGCTATACATGCACCTGATTTTGTCATCTCATACCAAACAAATTCTATTTCCTGAGTACTTGCAGCACCTGGTTGACCTATAAGGCAAAAATTAAAAAAGGCATCAGTAAATCCACCAGGCAAAGTATTTCCGGGAAATACGCCTCCAAAATTATTTATAAATTGATACGTTGATGTTCCATTCACATATAATCCGGTTGCTACACCTACGGTTCCAAAACTCCAACCAGGTGTGAGCAGGTTTACTTGAGCTGTTTTAATTCCATAGACTAAATTATTATATAAATCTACCGAATAGCAACAAGTACTATCAGTGCACATTGTGTTTTCGTCGAAATACTTTTCAGCAATTACACTGATGTTGTCACAACAATTTATAGTGTCTGGAGTTATTGTGCATTCGCATGAGTACTTGCCAATAAAGATGTCAGGTTCGCTTCCTGCACTATAATAAACACTTCCATTTGGATCAGGGTTTAAATTTAACGAATTTGTCCTTCCTATCACAACAAATTCATCACTTCCAATAGGTGCTATAGACCAAGCATCATCATATCCATTCCCATCTAAAGTAAAACTTTTTACTTCACATGAATTATTAATTACTCCTAAATTTGAAGAACTAAAAATCTGGTCATCACCTGTAGTATTGGATGCTCCGGTGAAGTATATATTTTTTAAACCGTCTACAGACAGTTCAGTAATGTAGCGGGCCCCAACCAATGTTTGAGCACATTGTACATTACCCTGGTCATCATATCGGATTACATGACTGGAATTTGCAGGACCGGAATAATTAGAATACGAACTAGTAAAAGTTCTCTCAAGATTAATGGGCAATGAAGTGATTTTTTCTAAACCTAAAGCAAAACCACCCTGATAAGCTTCAATGTCCTTTCCGCGACTTTGAAAGGAACTTGGACTTCCTCCAGTTGCTAAAATGGGGTATGCCCAGATCAGTACACCATTCATATCAAACTTGGAAACAAATGTTGCAGCACCTGAAGTGATACCGCTTAAAATATAACCTCCAACGCCATCAATATCAACTTCTCCCCTAAAATATCCAGTTAGATAAAAATCACTATTTGTGGGATCAACACTTATTCCTAATGGATATATTCCTCCAGGGTTGGACGTGGATTGTACTAATGATTTTGAAAATAATTGTCGTCCCGATAGAGCATTAAACTTTACAATAAACATATCATGTGATCCGCCGCTGGTAGTTACCGCTGCAGGCGTGAAAGTATTTGGTTCTACATTACTATCAAATCCCACTTGGCCGGTAAATACGCCTGTTAATATTGGATTATTTAAGTTATCCAGATCCATATCAGTTAGTAGTGTTCGGTAACTGGAATTTCCAAAAACCAATGCCCAAGCAAGAGTGGGTATTTGAGTTGATAAACAATCGCCTCCAATATATTTAGCAAGAAATACTTTTTGACCTGATGTTAATCCCGAAAATGATTGACCACTTGTCCCGGATCCGGGAAAATTTAAAGTTGTACTATTAGAAATTCCGGCAACATAGAAGCCATTGTTAAAATATTTAATAACCAATCCTTGGTCTAATAAATCTCCTGAAATGGAAAAGTTGCTACACAAATGGCAAGATTCATCATATTTAGAAACGAAGCAATCAGTATTAACAGCAGGATTCAAAAGATGTCCAGAAAATGGTCCATTTTGATAGTATCCGGTAGCTAAAAAGTAACCCGGATTTGCTTCATCTATATAAAAGTTTGAATTGTTTGCCAAATACGTACTTGGATCTCCTGCCTCTCCAAATAATTGAAAGCAATTCAAAGCGAGTTCCTCTCTTTCGCAAATACCACATTGCACACAAACCGAAAAACATGTATCTTTTTGAAAGCAAACATCTCCATTGTCTTGTGTTTCTTCATATTTTATGCAAATTGTGTATTCGCCTGACTGTTGATAGGTATGTGATGCATCAACAGAACCAATGCCTTCAAGTATCCACTGCTTATTCCATCTCCCCAATCAATCATCATTCGCTGACACCATCCGATGCAAGGATGGCTAATGCAAATCATACAGGAATCGCGAATTACATCGAGCGGAGTTGAAGCCATTATAAGAAATGCTTCTTCATTGACGCAGCAAGTATCCAACGGACAATTTCCAAAATCAAGGAATGCAATAGGCGTGTGTTGATCAACGATATTGACAGTGTATGTATTGGATGGTGGATAGTTTTGCAAATAACCTGGTTTTTGTACTTCGCAAAGGGTGTATGTGCCAATGGGAATGTCCTGAAACGTATAGAAACCTGCTCCGTCTGTAATCTTTGTTTCAATAAGATTGCCTACACCATCTTTTAGTTGGATTTCCCAACCAATTCCCGGTGGATCAGTTGCATCCCTTTTTCCATCACATTTTTTGTCCAGATATTTATGTCCGGTGATGAAATTAGTTTGGCTGCAACAAACAGATTCTATCAATCCGGCACCCGTTATGCTTCCTACAATGTTTAATCCCATTGCAACGGAGGATTCATTGCGAAGTTTGGCTTTTATGCAGTAAGTTCCTTCATCTAATACTACAGTATGGATAGCAGATGTTACATTCATAAAATCATCATCCAGTCCACTGGTAAGGCTTGCAAGATTTAGGATAACATTTCCTGCATCATCGCATAAATCGATCATGACCGTATTGTCTACCAGGATTTTTAAATCAATAGTAACCACCGATGAGTCCAAGCAAACACAGAAACAATTTTGTAAGGTGTATGCAGGTTGTGGATCCGGGTTATTAGCTTCGAGATCCGCAAATGGATAAGCGGATATCCATTGTGAGCCTGCTTGATTTGCCCATGCACCATTTGGCCAGATCACATATGTTGGTGCCGGTATGCTTGGTGTGTAAGGTGATACAACAATGGGTGTTGTAACCAATTGCCATGCGCTGGTGACTGATAATGGATTCAATAAGACATTATTGATAGGATCAAAGCCTGTGCTGATGTTTAAAACATTTGTTACACACGAATCGGGACATTGATTACAAGCCAGTACACACACAGTATCCTGACATGTTGCAGTATTTCCGCAAAGATCTGTCGCCGTCCAGGTAATGATAGTGGTTCCTTCGGGATATATTCCACTGGCATCAGCTGTATTGTTATAATTGTTTAGAAGTATGGGGTTATCATTACAATTATCAGTAACTAAAGGAGAACTTATGGTCAATTCGGCAGAGCAGATTCCCTCTATACTGTTCTGACCTTGTTCGATAAATTTTCGATTACATCCGGTAATTAAAGGTGTTGTATTATCAAATAAAAATATATCCTGTGCACATTTGGTAGAATTTCCGCAAGCATCGGAAACCGTCCAGATTCGTTGAATGTGTTTCGGACAACCATTACTTAAAATATTATCTGAATAAGTTGAAGTATGAGTGTTCTGACATTCCTGAATAACGGTTGGAGATCCAGTGTTTAATGGGTCTAAGGATGAATTACAATCCAAAGAAATTGCACCTGGACAACTGATCTGAGGCGCTTTGGTATCTGATTGGACAATGGTTTGCTGACAATGGATCACATTTCCGCAAAAGTCAGTAGCAGACCAATCGCGGAGAATTTCTTTGTAACATGGAGTCATTTGAACGATAAATTCCGAATAACCGACAATTGGATTTGGATCGAGATTATCGGTGACAACTGGAGATCCGGTTATTACAGGTAATGTAGATTCCCCGCAATCGACCGTAATATTAGGAGGGCATTGAATATTAGGTGGATTGTGGTCTGCCAGTTCTATAACTATGTTTCTACACGTTTGACAACTGGATGTGCCATTGGCAACCATCAAACAAACCTGATAGGTCCCCGGATTATTGTAATTATGACTGGTCGTAGCGGACGTACTTCCACATGGAGGAATATCTCCAAAATCCCAACAATAGCTTACTGTTCCGGGTAAATTTGTAAATGAAGTAAATTGAACGTTACCGCAATTATCTATATTACTTGTGCTAAATTCAACAACACAATTATTTAAACAAATTTCCCGGGCATTATAAACTAAATTAACGGCAAAGGCCTCTTGAGGTGATTTCAAAGTTTCTACACTGGAATTAGGTTGAGCGATTACCGGATTTAAAGTGATCTGAGCAAAACTGCCACCGAGTGAATCTAAACCACAATCTTCAAAAGCACCTATATGCGTAGCCAAATATCCATCCTGCATTCCATATCCATCTGTTGAATTTGTGCGCCCATCGACATAAGCAAAATTATTGCTACCAGTTTTGCTCATAAATGCAGCCGTAAAATCATTTCCCGATTGAGGATATTTTCCAGCGAATGGACTTAATGTTGAACCATTGTCGTTAAAAAACATAACAACAGGTTTTGTGGTCCCTGCAGTGAATGTTCCTCCTATAGCATAAAAGCTATTGCTGCTCACAGGGATAATCTGATATAGAGCTGAAATTATGACAGATTCATAAGCTTTTGTATTTCCAACAATATTTGAAATTTTAAAAACTCTTCCTTTGGGTGGAGATCCAATAAAATTACCGGCAGCCAGAAATTCACCAGATTGTGTTCTCTGGAGATCATATAAACGAACGTTAGTACCTAAGGCTCTTCCTAAGTTGGTAGTAGCTCCATTTCCGTCAATGACTACATATGTTCCATTATTTGCAATATGTCCGGATAGTGCATAGTGTCCTAATGTAGGATTGTACACTGTAATTTTGGCATAAAATTCATCATCGATATTAAGAGAACCGTATTTTCTCCGCATGCCGCCAGCTGTAGATCCCCACTCATCCATGGTCGTTACGATTACATCATCATCATTTCTGTTATTGGTAAGATTAATGGAACCTACAACATAAAATCGAAACGGTGAGGGAGAATTTAATGGATTCTGAACAATGCTATTATAGGCTTCATTGATTCCATAATCATAGGAAAGTAAACGGAGAGTATTTCCGTTAGGATCATAAACACCTACCAAAACATCCTTTGGCAAGCCTGCGTTGATATCTCTTGATCCAACGAGTAGAAGATTTCCCGATTCATTGACGATGATGTCATTCCAGGAGGAAGTATCATTTACTTCACGGCTCCAGATAATATTTCCAGTGTCATCAAATTTGTGTAAGCTTGCTCTGTTTCCTGAACTTCCTATTACATAATAGTTGCCATTATGGTATACAAGTTTTTTGAAAATATTGGATTGATTATTTCCAGCTAATAGTTGAAAGGTTGTTGGGACTAAATTCTCCGGGTTCTGAGTTTTACAAAATGTATCAACTTCACATATTGTACTGCGTTTTTCATCTGATGGATTATTTAATATGCCGAATAAACTCAGACAATAAAAGATAATGGTTTTCATATTAGGTTGGTTTTAACAAGACGAAAATTCGTTATATGAATTTAAATTTATTAAGCAATATTACCAAAATTAATTTTAAATAAATTAATTATTAAAAATTTGAAAAGATCTAAAATCTCTGAATTGAGAAAATATTAAATCATATTATAAAAATATAAGTGCCATTTCTTCTTGAATGTTATCACCTTAAATGAAATTTAATATTTTATTTAAGGTTATTTAGATAGCGTATTTTTTTTGGTAACTGTCTATTTTGATAAAGAATTACGATTAAATTTCTATTTAAATTACTATTTTAATTTGAATATATAAATACGTGTTCGAATAATTATTAATATGTATTTTTTAAATAATGCTCTAGTTTGTTATTAAAATCCATCTTTTGCCTTTCAATAAATATTTTGGTGGCAGTGAACTTGGTTATAAAATATTAACGTATGTTAGGTTTTTTCCATATTTTCTAAAAAAGTAAAAGAGGTTAGAATGTAAGTTTTGTTTTTCCAAAAAGAAATTCTCATTTTGTAGCTATGAGTATTCTAGAATTGGACTAAGTTTTTACATAATGAGACTTAGGCAAAACATTGATTGAAAACATAATTCTTAAGTAAGAACCCTTGTAAGAATGTAAAGTAAATGAAGTGGTTATAAAAAGTTAATTATGAAGATATTCAAATTTTTAAGAAAATGTCGATTTGTGAGATTCATTTTCAATTCATCATCCGTTGGGTTTCCCGCAGATCTCGCAGATTTGACGCAGATAAATGATCAAATTTAGTTTCCAAAAACTAACGAATGTTCATATAGATTTCCAAAGTAAATTTCCTCCAAAAAGTCAAGCAGTCAAGCAGTCAAAAGCTCAAAGCTCAAAGCTCAAAGCTCAAAGCTCAAAGCTCAAAGCTCAAAGCTCAAAGCAATATTTTTTAACTAGAAAAGTTAGGAAGAATAATTTAAAAATAGTGGTATTTTTATGAACTAACAGTCGTTAGTGCGTGTTTTCTCCTAAAAGCCTAAAAGCCTAAAAGCCTAAAAGCCTAAAAGCCTAAAAGCCTAAAAGCCTAAAAGCCTAAAAGCCACATCCTCACGCCGATTTCCTCAACAAACTCACATCCACATGCTTTTGCACAAAATCCGCATCCACTACCAGCTTGCCCAATTCTTTCCAATTGCTGTTTTCGAACATCGCTTCGCGCAGCACAGTTTCGCAAATGGTGCGGAGACCACGGGCTCCGAGTTTGTTTTCGAAGGCCAGGTCTGCAATGATTTGCACGGCTTCTTTTTGAAATTCAAGCTGGATGCCATCCATTTCAAACAGTTTTTGATATTGTTTGATAAGTGCATTTTTGGGAAGGATGAGAATTTGCATCAGAGCCTCGCGGGATAAGGTTTCCAGATAGGCGAGGACAGGGAGTCTCCCCAGCAATTCAGGGATGAGTCCGAATCGTTTCAGATCCTGATGGTTGACATAACGCAACCAGTTTTCTTTTTCCATTTCCGAACGCTCGTTCGTTTGTGTGTATCCGATGACGTGCGCATTCATTCTTTTGGCGATGAGTTTTTCGACGCCGTCGAAAGCTCCACCACAGATGAATAATATATTACGGGTATTGACTTTTAAAAAACTTTGCTCGGGATGTTTGCGACCGCCGGCCGGTGGCACGTTTACATCAGCCCCTTCGATGATCTTGAGCATGGCTTGCTGCACGCCTTCTCCGGATACATCTCTCGTTATAGAAGGGTTCTCGCCTTTGCGTGCAATCTTGTCGATCTCGTCTATGTAGATGATGCCTTTCTCTGCTTTTTGAATATTGTAATCGCAACTCTGTAATAAACGGCTCAACATGCCTTCGACGTCTTCGCCTACATATCCGGCCTCCGTAAACGAAGTTGCATCAACAATGGCAAAAGGTACGTCGAGCAATTTTGCCATCGATTTTGCCATTAGCGTTTTTCCGGTTCCCGTCGGACCGATAAAAAGGACATTTGATTTTTCAAGTTCAACATCGCCTCCGGGATCCGCAGTAAGTCGCTTGTAATGATTATAAACAGCTATGGCTAATGTCTTTTTGGCTTCTTCTTGTCCGATGATATAGAGATCAAGATAATCTTTAATGAATCTTGGTGAAAAACCAAAAGGCAACTGGAATTTTGAAGAGGATTTATTATTTCCATTCTCATCGACGGAATCTTCTATAATCTGATAAGCCTGGGTTACACATTCACTGCAAATGGATGCCAGATCTCCCTGAATCATCAAGCCAACTTTAGATTGCGGTTTCCCACAAAAGATGCACAGTTGTTCAAAAACGTCGTTCCCTTTTTTCTTGGCCATTTTAATGTGCTTTTGCGCGAACCAATACTTCATCCACCAAACCATAAGCTTTGGCGTCTTCTGCTGACATCCAGTTGTCCCGGTCACAATCTGCTTCGATTCTGGCATGATCCTGTCCGGTGTGCTGCGCTAAAACATCATACAATTCGCTCTTCATGGCTTTGATCAATTTATAAGAAATCTCCATATCGCTGAATTGTCCTTGCATGCCGCCGGATGGCTGATGGATCATGACGCGGCTATGCTTCAAACATGTTCTCTTTCCCTTTGTACCTGCACTCAATAATACCGCTCCCATAGATGCTGCGAGTCCGGTACAAATCGTTGCTACATCCGGATTCACGTATTGCATGGTATCATAAATTCCAAGTCCGTCGATGACAGAACCGCCGGGGCTGTTGATGTACATTTGAATATCTCTTTTTGGATCTGCTGAATCCAAAAATAATAATTGAGCCTGAATTACATTCGCGACATAGTCGTTGATAGGGACACCCATGAAGATGATGCGGTCCATCATCAAACGACTGAATACATCCATGCCCACGACATTCATTTGTCTTTCTTCTATGACAGTAGGTGTAAACCCTTTAATGGTAGATATCGTCGATTCCATGTATTTATCGAGATGCATGGAAGACATGCCCATGTGTTTTACGGCGTATTTCTTAAATTCATCTTGTGAAAACATATTGCTTATTTTTTTTGATTAATGTTGATGGCTATTTAAATGTACGATTTTTTCGCGAAAGGATTCCAAACTAATTTTCTCGATAGTCGGATTTATATGATTGCGAATCCATTGCAACACTTTTTTATTTTGTGCAGAGGTATAATATTTCATTGCCTTTTCCTGGTTGTCAATGATTCTTTTTACAAAATCTGCTTTCATGCTTTCTGAAAGTTGATGAATAGGGTAGTACTGCGCCATTTCCTCCATGACTGCATCGACGACGTCATTGTAATTGATTTCCAGTTTTTGTTCGACGGTAATGGCATCTCGAATCAGTTTCCAAAGCATGTGTTCTCTGTAGTGAAAGTAATCATGTTCCAGATCGTGTTCTGATTTGCCTTTCCATTCTTCAAAAGCCAATTGAAGCCATTTTTTCAGAAATGCATCGGGCAAGTTCAATCCCGATTGATCTACGATTTCTTTTACGAGTTCGAGCTCCAGATATTTATCGCTTTCGCTGTCAAAATATTTTTCGACATCTGCTCTGAAACGATCTCTCAAGGCTTGTTCGTCTCTGATATCAGTGGTATCGCCAAATGCTTTAATATAGAGTTCTTCATTGAGCTCAGCAGGATGTTTGCGACTGATTTCAAAAATACTGCCCTGGAAATGATTAGAAACGACAATTTCCTGATCCTGGTCTTCCGGTATTTTTAAAAAATATTTTCGGATGTCCTTTTCAGAAAGGTTTTTTTCAACTTCCTGAATATTGAAATGAAAACTATGGCCCAATTCTTTATCTATGATGTGATTGTAAAAGCTTTCTTCTAAAGTATCATCTACCATTATCATAAATCTGCTGGACCAACCATATTCTTTAATCATCCCATGCTCCAGTTCCACGGCATCAAGGGTGACCAAATCGCCTTTTTCAACTTTTCCTTCTACGATTTTAGAGTCTGCATATTGCATTCTAAAATGTTCAACTTCCTCGTCGATTCTCTTTTCATCAATATCGATCTGATACTTAATGGCTTTTAGTTGATTTATAAATTGAGCGGTTTCGACTTTTGGTGCCAAGCCAACTTCATAAGTGAACTGATAATGCTCTTGATCGTCGGTCACTTTTTTTTCCGGAACTTCGAGCAGATCTCCCATAAAATGAACTTCATTTTCTTTTTGATAATCTTCAATGGATTTATTGATCAACTTTTGGAGTTGTTCAGCCTTTATATCCTCCGAATAGAGTTTTCGGATCATGCCTTCAGGTGCTGCGCCTTGAC
This sequence comes from Saprospiraceae bacterium, assembly GCA_016719615.1. NCBI lineage: Bacteria > Pseudomonadati > Bacteroidota > Saprospiria > Saprospirales > Saprospiraceae > Saprospiraceae bacterium. Next base: position 1,958,567 of record JADJYQ010000001.1, on the reverse strand, counting down.
GGAAGCCTTTGATGTGGGCATTTTTTCTCAATGTTTTGAGTTTTTCTTCCACAATGGGTTTGTAGTCAGACGGTTCGACAGTGATAATCAAATGATGGTGCTGCTGACCGATGGGTTCTAATTGTATTTGCATAGATGAATGATAATCGTTGATAATGGAAAGAACAAGCTCGGAGGGCTTAAAGTTGAATTTTGATTTAGCCTTTAAAAAGTGCGGGCGGAGGGAGTCGAACCCACACACCTCTCGGCACCAGATCCTAAGTCTGGCGTGTCTGCCAGTTTCACCACGCCCGCAAAAGAGGGGCAAAGTTAAACATTCGGAGGATATCTTGAAATCAAGAGCTTAAATATACATATATAATTATTTTATAATGTATTTATAATTATAGATAAAGCAGATAGGACTATGTCTCCGATTGCAAATTTTGCAATGAACCATATTTTACTTAAATTTGTCTTCTAATTCTATGCAATCCACTGCTCCAATGAAGGAGGTCCTCCCTGCTCAGCAGGAAATAGACCAACGACAAATCCGTGCCGCCTATAGGCGATTGCTACGCGCATTGGGCAAACATCCTCTTGCAGATGAGGATCGCCAGGACATCCGTAAAGCTTTCGAATTTGCGCTGGAAGCCCATGGTAGCCAACGTCGTAAATCCGGAGAACCCTATATCACACATCCACTCGAAGTGGCCCGCATTTGTTACGAAGAAATGGGTCTGGGTCCTACCGCTGTCATTGGCGCTTTGTTACATGATACGGTGGAGGATACGCCTATCGAACTCAAAGACGTACAGAAAAAATTTGGTGCTAAAATTGCCAAAATCGTAGATGGACTAACCAAACTTGATGGACTTTATAATGTCGAAAGTCCGCAAGCCGAAAATTTTAAAAAAGTATTGTCCACTTTGTTAGATGATGTAAGGGTCATCTTGATCAAAATGGCCGACAGACTTCACAATTTGCGTACGATAGACATTATGTCGCGCACCAAGCAACTTAAAATTGCTGCAGAGACCAGTTATATCTATGCACCTCTTGCGCATCGATTGGGATTATACAATATCAAATCGGAGTTTATGGATCTGTGTCTCAAAATAACAGAACCCGAATTGTACGGGCAGATCATCGAAAAACTCAAACAAACACAAAAGGATCGCAACAAATTCATCAATGATTTTATTCGTCCGCTCAGAAACGAATTGGATCAATTGCTTATTCCATATAAAATTTACGGTAGGCCCAAAGCGATTTCTTCGATTGCCAATAAATTGAAAACTAAAAAAGTTGCATTCGAAGAAATTTACGATTTGTTTGCGGTGCGCATCGTTTTGGAAGTTCCGCCAGAAAAAGAAAAATCTGCATGTTGGTTGGTCTATTCAATCGTTACGGATGTTCATCGGCCAATTCCTGAAAGATTAAAGGATTGGATCACAACTCCAAAATCAAACGGATACGAATCCTTACACACTACGGTGATTGGTCCCGGTGGCAGATATGTCGAAGTGCAGATCCGTTCGCGCAGAATGGATGAAATCGCAGAAAAGGGATTTGCAGCTCATTGGAAATACAAAGAAGTAGGTAGTATGCAAAATGTGTACGATCACTGGTTCGATAGTATTCGCGATGTTCTCGAGACGCCACACAACGATGCAATTGAATTTTTGAATGATTTTAAATCCAATCTTTATGGCGAAGAAGTATATATCTATACTCCAAAAGGAGAAATGCGGGTTTTGCCAAAAGGAGCAACCGTTTTGGATTTTGCATTTAGCATTCACACCGATGTCGGAAGTCACGCCACCGGCTTTAAAGTCAATAATAAATTAGTCCCAATGGGGCAAGCTCTGGAAAGTGGTGATCAGGTACAAGTCATTGTCAACAAGAATCAGAAACCAACAGAAGATTGGCTGAAATTGGTCGTCACAGGCAAAGCCAGATCTCGCATCCGTGCGGCGCTCAAAGAGGATCAGAAAAAATTGGCAGATAGCGGTAAAGAAATTCTGGATCGCAAATTAAAAAATAATAAACTGGACACAGAAGATAATATCGATGTCCTGGTCAAAGTTTTAGGATTTAAATCGCGTCTGGACTTGTATCATGCTATTGGTGAAGAAAAACTGGACGTAACCGACAGCTTGAAAATATTCGATATCGAAAAAGGTAAACTCACCGAACGCAAATCGGAAGTGATCGAAGCGAAAGAATTCCAGCAACGATCTTTGTTTCCCGAAAATACTATAACAGAAGGTATTCTTATCAATGGTGAACCCGGTAGACAATACCATTACAGTCTTGCACATTGTTGCAACCCACTGCATGGGGATGAGATTTTGCATATGTGACGGCCAGCAGTGGTGTAAGAATTCATCGCGCCAATTGTCCCAATGCTGAGCATATGATGGTCAATCATGGTTATCGCATTTTAAAAGCAGAATGGTCGGATATGACTTCTGATACCTTCAACGCCATCTTAAATGTACAAGGAATTGACGACGGACCCGGTGTCATCGAGAGACTTACACATCATATTTCTACCAAACTTGGAGTAAATATTACATCCTTCAGTATTCAAGGTCATCAGGGCACCTTTGAAGGAAAGATTGGACTCATTGTAAATAACAAAGCCCACCTTAACCTTATCATTAAAGCATTGGAGCAACTGCCCGGCATCAGCACGGTGCAACGCATCGATGCCCAGAAAGAATCGTAGGAAGTTATTAGTTGTTATTCCGACATGAAGATGCTTCAAATTAACAAGAACCTGCTGATGTCGGGAGTTAGTTGTTAGATGTTAATTTTCGTCTCTATTTGTGGATGTCTCTTATCCATTAATGCTTTATAATGTAGGTAGTTTGTTTAAGTGACATAAAAGATATATATTTTTCGTTTAACTAACGAACGTTAATTCATTGAAAAATCCCTAAAAGTAATTCTCCAAAATCCATCATCTGCGATCCATCATCCATCAACTATCAACCATCATCCATCAACCATCAACTATCAACCATCAACCATCATCCAACAACTACCACCCATCCACCAAATTCTATATTCTATTGTGTTTTTTGGTCGTATTATTGCATTGAAATATGAAATTACTTATTCCGGATCGGCGACCACTTGTTAACTGGATTTTGGTTTGTAGTTTGCTTATATTCATTTGGGCAAGTTCAGGCATGGACAGACTGTTCAGTCAGAACGAGCTTGACTTTAATTTTGAATTCTTAGGAGACGATTGCGGCATTTCTAATCGATCTATAAATGGCTTCCAGCAAGACAAGTATGGATTTTTATGGATTGGAACAGGGGATGGTCTGAATCGCTTTGATGGAAAAAGTTTTAAAATATTTAGAAATATCGAGGGTGATTCTACATCTCTTATTGATGACTTTAACCAATTTTTGGCAATAGATCCCAAGGGAGATTTGTGAGAGCTACAGAGGCAAAGGGATTAGTAAGTTTGATAACAATTGTCAGTGTTTTATAAATAACTACAATATCGCAAAGGAATACCTGATTTATTTAATTACGGCTTTTCCATTTTGCGAATTGAGGCAGACAGCACTTTATGGATTGGGGAAATTCAAATGGTTTGAATTTATTGAACCTCAAGACCCAAAAAATAAAACATTGGGATTTACCGGACCTGGAAAAAAGATTTTCAGGAATTGAGAAACAAGCCACCAATTCAATTTATCAAATATATACTAAGGATGGTAATTTATATTGGTTGATCACTGGCGCCGGCTTATACACCTTTGATAAGAGAACAGAAAAATTTGAACATTGGTCACAGGATTTGATAGATCCTTCAAAAAATAGACATGATTTTCTAGTTAAGATGGAATTGGAAGGCGATCATGGTTTTTGGCTCGCATCCAATGGTGGTCGCTTGTTCTATTTTGATTTGATGACCAGGAAATTTTCTACTTTCCGGGATCCGGTGACTGTAAATCGAAAGGAGATCGATTATGCCATTTATTTTATTCAAAGAAAAAGCGAAAATGAATTATGGGTCATAATTGCTTCGCGCGGTATCGGTGTTTTTAATACTAAAGAAAAAAAATTCTACTTTCCGGATGAATCCTATTCTAGTCGATTGTTATTTCAATTAAATTCTACTTATTTATTATACACATTACCCAATGGAGTCGTATATGGTGCAGCGCTGGAAGGATTAATTAAATTGAACCCGCATGCAAAAATATTTAATTTTAATGAATTAAAATTGAAAATAGCCAATATTCCAATCAATTCCATTTTTCAAAAATATTTGAAGATACAAGTCATCACTCCATTTATTTTGCGACATTATTTGGAAATGGTTTTAATGTAATGAATAAAAAAACCGGCGAAATTGATAATTATCCGGTGGACTATAGCCGCGTGCCAAAAGAAAAATTCATGAAAGTTTTTGATGCTACTCAGGACGATGAAGGAAATATTTGGGTTGTTGGAAATACAGATGTATATGAATTTAAGGGGCTTAAAAAGCAACTTATAAAACTGGTAGATCCTTTTCAAAAGGAAGAGCAAGATAGTAATTATATTGTTAGCCGGATTATTAAGGACAAGGATGGTACGTTATGGATCCTGACAAACAAAGGTGGATTGCATACATTTGATCCTTTGAAAAAGAAAATATCGCCAAGATTAAACAATAGTCTGAATAAATATAAATTGCCAACCTACATTTTAAAAATGGAGTGTAGTCCAAAGGGTCAAATTTGGCTGGGAAGCAAAACGGATATCGTTTATTTTGACAAAGAAAATTTGCACACTGTTTATATCGACAATGAAGTATATCATGAGAAGATCAAAGATGGATTTTCCACCATGTCTTTAGATACTTCCGGTAATGCTTGGGTAAGTGTTTATTCCGGCGGATTGTTGCATCTTGAATATGATCAAAGAAGTTTTAAATCAGAGGTTCTTGATAAATCAAAGGGTTTACCTAACGATCGAGTGTATCAATTATGTGTTGATCATCTTGGCTATTTGTGGATTTCAACAATCAAAGGGGTTTATTCTTATAATCCACAAACGAATTATTTCAGGCATTTTGATAAAAATGATGGAATGGATCCCAATTCTGTTTCTATTCGTTTTTTTCAGGACCGCCAAAATAAATTGCTTCTTGCTGTGCCGGGAAAATATTCTAAAGTAAATTTTGATGCACTGACGCGAAATTATTCCCACCTTTGGTATATATTGAGAAATTCAATGCTCAGAATAAAGAAAGAATAGTACCATTTACAGATCAATTGAGTTTTAAACTTGCGCCTTCTGAAAATTATTTTTCGATTGAATTTTCTTGTATTGATTTCGAAAATCAATCCAATCATCGATTTTCATACATGTTGGAAGCTTGGGATAAAGAATGGATAGATTGCGGCATCAGGCGTTATGCCAGTTATAGTAATTTAAATGGTGGCCAGTATATTTTTAAAGTTAGAGTAGCGGCAGATGATGGGCAATGGAGTGATCCTATTCAGGTTCCGGTTTATATTGATTCGCCGTTTTATAAAAACCTGGTTCATTATCATCACTGCATTGTTTTTTAGTTTTATGATTTATGCTTTATATTTATTTCGCATTCGACAAATTGAAGCCAACGAGCGCATAAAAACTGAATTTAACAGACAACTAACGGAATCGCGCATGGAGGCGCTCAGGGCACAAATGAACCCCCACTTTATTTTTAATTGTCTGAACTCCATTAATCGCTATATTATCAAAAGCGATGTGAAGACGTCCTCGCTATATCTCACCAGATTTGCAAAATTAATGCGTCTCATACTTGATAATTCTGAACAAAAGCAAGTGGTATTATCCAACGAATTGGAAGCACTTCGATTATATATTGAAATGGAAGCACTGAGATTTGACCATAAATTCAGTTATGAGATTTATATTGACAAAAATTTAGATACTGACCAGCTTGAAATTCCACCTTTGATCATTCAGCCTTTTGTAGAAAATGCAATTTGTCACGGTTTGCTCCCAAAAGAATCAAATGGACATTTATCCATAAGCCTTTCTTCACAAGGTGATAGTCTGGAAATAATAATAGCTGATAATGGAATAGGAAGGGCAAAAGCGGATTCTTATAAAAGTACAAGTTCTCCAACGAGGAAATCCATGGGAATGAAGCTTACCGAGGAAAGGCTTAAATTAGCTGCCGAGAATTTAGAAAAAGCAGGATCTCAGAAAATTATAGATTTGTTTGACGAACAGGAAATCCTTCTGGAACAAAAGTAGTATTAACGATACCAATATAGAATCATGATTCAGGCGCTTATTATTGATGATGAAAGGAATTGCATTGAAATGCTTGAATGGCTTTTACAAACCTACTGTCCCGACGTAGCTATTCTTGCAACTTGTAACTCAGGCGAATCTGGAATTGAAGCGATAAGCAGGTTGCGTCCCCAATTGGTGTTTCTGGATATCGAAATGCCTAAAATGAACGGATTTGATGTGCTTGAACATTTAAAGGAAATTTCTTTTGAAGTTGTGTTTACCACAGCTTACGACAATTTGCAGTGCGGGCTTTTAAATATGCGGCTTTAAATTATTTACTCAAGCCTATAGATCCTGAAGACTTGCAAGGCGACGATCAAGCGACTTCAGGAAAAACTTACGATGCCCTCCAAAGAACAAATGGATCTGTTATTTCAGAATTTGTTAAATCCCAAAACACAAGTGGAGCGGATTGCCTTATCAACTGATGACGGCCTGGTTTTTGTCCAAACTTCAAAATTACCTATTGCAAGGCAGAAAGCAATTATACATACGTAGCGATGTCTGATGGAAGAAAATACTCGTTGCTAAAACCCTTAAAGAAATAGACGAGACATTGTCCGGTAAGGATTTTTTCAGAGTGCACAACTCGTATTTGGTGAATGTAAATCACATTTTAAAGTTTGTAAGGGTGATGGGGGTATATTGTGATGCCCGATAAAACCGAGATCACCATTTCAAGGAGTAAAAGGACGAATTTTTCGACTTTTTGCCAAATTTTAAGTTTCGCACAGCCTTCCACTAAGGAATCCTGTAAACTACTCATAATTTAAGCCATTCACTAATTGATAAGCCGGAAGGCTTGAGGCACCACCCTACCTTTGACTTATGAATTGCAGATATCATATCAAAAGAATAAAGGAGATACTCGGAATTAACCGGTATGACCTGTTTTTCTGGTCACAGTAGTGTTTATTTTGTTTTTGATCCTTTATTTATTTAAATGAAGGTGGACCTTGCTTGGGACCGGAAGCAGCTTCATTTATCCACTTTTATGTGATGCAAAAGTTCTTTAATGCTTTCGAAATTTGTGACGAAATAATTAAATCTAAACTTATAAAAATGATCTTACAATCAAACAATCAAACTCAGAATTTAAATTCACTTACAACTCATGGGCAAACCTGAACCCCGCGGGTATCCAGCCAAAAAAACAAACCAATTGTCGTTTCGCGAGGAAGCATGAGCACGTTCAATATCAAGTTTCCAATAACTGTGCTTTCATCACTTTAAACAGAGCTGAAAAAATGAATAGTTTGCACAGAGGATGTTGGTTCAAATTTCCGCCTACCTCGATCAAGCTGAATTGGATCAGGAGGTAAGGATCATTGTGATCAAGGAAATCAGAAAGCTTTTGTACAGGACAGGATCTTGGAGAATTACTTGATGAAAATCCACCAACTGTTGAGGAGTTATTAAAGAATTACCACGATCCGATCGTACTAAAGATCAGTAAATCCTCAAAACCTGCAATAGCCGCTGTCAACGGAGTAGCTGCAGGTGCCGGAGCCGTTTTTGCAATGGCATGTGATATTGTTGTAGCCAGTGATAAAGCCAGTTTTATTTTTGGTTTTTCTCAAATAGGATTGACATCCGGAAGTGGAAGTTATTTTTTAACGAGAAAAGTCGGACTCAAAAGCAGCAGCATTATTAATGTTAGGTGAAAAATGAATCCACAAGAAGCAGAGAGGTGGTATGATATATAAAGTGATCCCCAGGATACATTTGAAGCAGAACTTGGAGTGATGGTCGCTAAAATGGCGCAATTGCCGGCACTGAGTCTCAACTTACCAAACAACTAATTTCTCATTCATCTCATAACGATTTGGATGCACAAATTCTTTTAGAAAGAGAAGCAAAATGTCGTGCAGGAAATAGCCCAGATTTTGCAGAAGGAGTCAACGCTTATTTTCGGAAACGAAAGCCCGTATTTAATCAGAATAATGGAATCCCTCGTCCTGCGGATTGCATTACAAGAATAAATATTAATACTAATAAGGAATTCCTTAGTAAGCAATCATGTATCACTGGATAAATTCTTATTAATAAGTCAAATTTTATGGTGTCCATTCAATCAACAAATATTTATCCGCAACTTGAAAAGAGCTCTTCTCTGGATTCCTTATCAATAATGGGGATTCTAATAAAAGAGTTGGAAAAATTGTTTGCCTTGTATGGAAGGAATGGAGCGGAGTTCTGAAAAATTGCTTTCCCACTATAATCATTAAAGCGCTCAATAAGCGAATATGTTCAAATGTAATAGACGAAAATATCTCACGAAAAATGCTATGAGATCCCCAGATTCGAAGTTATTTAATATACTTATTGAGAAATTCCCATTTGTTAAATACAGTCAGCAAATTACCAACACAGCTATTGCTAATTTAATTCAGAATGAAAGGGAAGCAACTATTATAGATATAGGATAGGTCAAGGGACTCAGATTCTGAATATTCTTGATTTATTGAAGCATTCTGAAAAACTTGAAAATTTGGTTGTCGTGGGCATTGAGCCTTTTTCTAATGCATTGGCAACAGCGCAAGAGCGCATCATGTCGTTTAGCACTGCACTCTCTTTTGAAGTTGAATTTATAGCAAGACAAGAATACATTGAACAAATGGATTTTGCATCTCTTCACCATTTGCCTGGAATGATTGTTGTCAATGCATCTTTGGCTTTACATCACATTCAGTCTGAAGAACAAAGGCTAAAAACGATTGAGAGCGTAAAGAGCTTAAATCCGGCAGCATTTGTTTTGATCGAACCAAATGTCAACCATTTTGAACCAGATCTGATGAAACGACTCAAACAATGTTTTCATCATTTCACAGCATTTTTAAAGTGATTGATAATTTGGAAATAGAGGAAACAGATAAAAAATGCACTCAAATTATTCTTTGGCAGAGAAATCGAAGATATTTTAGGAAAACAGAAGCTGATCGATACGAAAAGCATGAGAAAGCTACACAGTGGATCGATCGCCTGGTAAAAAGCCAGTTTAATATACCTAAGGATGTTTTAAAACTTCCATTGGAATCGCATTTGGGTGTAAAAATGAAGTACCATCTGGAAGGCTTTTTTGGATTTACCTATGAAGATGAAACGGTCTTAGCAGTCATTTATGCAAACTAAAATTGGATCTGTAATGAAATCATTTTTAACGACTATTTATTAGCAGCAAAACAAGAATTTCTGATGTGAATCAAAAAATAAATTGCTTCTTGATAAAAATGAACAAACTATAGATATCGATTTGCAATGGAAGGAAATGGTTTTGGATGAACTCAGGGCTGCTCATGGAACAGGTATCCGGACGCTGATCATAGCGATATCGAATCAAAATTGCAGATTATTGCGGCCTTAAACGTGAGAATATTGTCCTAAGTCCGGGATCTGCATCTATCATCACGACTTTACTGAACTACTTTGCATTGAGTCAAAAAATATATTTATCACCTAACCATCCTATTCCTTGTTTGATTATCATTGTAAGACTTACAACATTCGATATCAACCATGGTTTCTAACAGATAAATTAAGTATGCTTATGACAGGCTACCTGAGCTTGGAAAAAATTCAGTATTGATTATTACGTCTCCAAATAACCCAGTTGGAAATTCATTTGATATTAATTACCTTGAATTTCTATTGAATTTGTATCCAGAATCCATGATCATTGTTGATGCTGTTTATTGTGAATTTGGAAATGTGGATTATACACCGCTAGTCATGAAATATAAAAATCTGATTGTTCTCCTATAATGAAGATTTGTTCTCAAAACTTGCTGAGAGTCTGGCCTCAAACGGGATTAAAGTATTAAATGCAAACAACTTTTCGATGTTGGAAAATACATTCAGAGTTTCTATAGGCACTCTAAGAAAATCAAATGTTTTTAGAAATTCTGAAAAACATCATTGATAACATAATCCAATCCAAAAGTATTCAAAACCAGATATTGACGGTAAATTGATACTAAAAACTAAAGGTATGTAAGTTCCTAAATAAAAAATCCTATATCAATTATTTTCACCGAATACTGTATATGATTCGAGTAAAAATTTACACAAAACGGTCAACCCTATTTAGGCATTGACACTCCATCATCTATAATCCATAATCCATAATCCATAATCCATACTCCATCCTCCATCATCCAAACTCCATCCTCCAAATTTCCATTCCACTAAATCAACATCAATTTATGCTACCTTTAAGGCATGGCAGAAATACATTACGACTACATCGTAATTGGCTCCAGGCTTTGGAGGTTCAGTAGCGGCTATGCGGCTTTCTGAAAAAGGATATCGCGTGCTTGTATTGAAAAGGGCAAAAGATGGGCAGCCTCCGATTTTCCAAAATCTAATTGGAATTTGAGAAAGTTTTTGTGGATTCCTTTTTCTCAGATGTTTTGGAATTATGCAAATGAGTTTTTAAAAAACTGTTTGTACTAACAGGTGTAGGTGTTGGTGGTGGATCTTTGGTTTATGCTAATGTGCACATGATGCCACCGGATTCATTTTTTGAGGACCCCAGCTGGGGTGTTATCAAAGACTGGAAGTCTGTACTGAAGCCTTTTATGATAAAGCCAGATTTATGCTGGGCAGTACTCGTTATGATAAAGAGCACTATGAAGATGAAATATTGAAACAAGTTGCTCATGACATGTGGAGTTGGACAAACTTATAGGCATGTGGATCGCATTGGTGTCTACCTGGGTGATTCAGATGGTGATCCCTATTTTAATGGTTTGGGGCCCCGTTCGGAAGACCATGCATTGAATGTGCAGGCTGCATGGTGGGTTGCAGGCATGAAGCCAAAAATAGTCTGGATAAAAATTATTTGTGGTTTGCTGAAAAATATTTTTGGCGCAAGCATCATCCCCCGAAATGAAAGTTTTTAAAATTGAACAAGCTGCGGATGGATCATATGTTGTGTATACCAGATCTGCAACAAATGTTTTTCAAAAAATAAAGTATTTCATACCAAGGAATTGTATTAAGTGCCGGCGTTATAGGTACACTGGATTTGTTGTTCCGTCAAAAATTTCAATACAAAACACTAATAAACCTGAGTCCTACTCTTGGAGACCAGCTGCTTACCAATTCAGAAATGATTTCGGGAGTCACTGTATTAGATCAAAAACTAAACCACGGGGTAGCCATCAGTACCATGTTTAATCCTGACCAACATACATTTGTAGAATTGTGCAAATACCCCGATGGTTCCGGTTCCATGTTTAGATTGGCAGGCCCTGTAGCTTCAGATGGGAATAGGTTTCAAAGAATAGGAAGTTTGTTATCTCATTTTATTCGTCGGCCTTTAGCACATTTGAAGGTGATTTTGAATAAGGATCTTGCCCGCCATTCCTTAATTTTCTTGATTATGCAGACTTTACCTTATAGCCTTCAGATGAAATGGCGTAAAACATTATAGGTGCGGGCATGCGACTTATTGATCCGGGACTAAATAAAAATTCGGAATTTATAAAAGTGGGTCAGAAGGCTATGCTAGACTACGCTGCCAAAGTCAAAGGAATTCCTCAAAATGCACTCACTGAAGTCATGTTTGGGATGGCAACAACAGCCCATATCTTGGGTGGTTGTAAAATGGGTAAAAATTCAGTGCAAGGCGTCATCAATGATCGGATGCAATTACATGGTTATGCTAATTTTTATGTATTGGATGGATCGATGATTCAGGCCAATCCGGGTGTGAACCCTTCATTGACCATCACCGCCATGAGCGAATATGCAATGAGTATGATAGACGTCAAGCCCGGACATACACAGAAGACTCTCGAAGAATTAATGTTTAGCCATAATTCCATTTAAAGCTAATGTGAAATTCGGTATAGGCGTACTTGTATATCAAGCATTGGATTATATTTACAAAGCCTAGGGTTGCTGATAAATTGTTTGTTATCCGGAAATGGTAATACTATGGAAATTTTCTTCATTTCATTGATTGCTTTGCAGCTGCGATTTTGACTTTTTTTCCGGTTTTGGTTTGGGAACTTTGCTGACACCTGTATTTTTAATTTACCTTCCCGTAGAAACCGCGGTCGCGTTTACGGCAATCGTACATTTGGAAATAATATTTTCAAGCTCTATTTAACGGGAAGTCAAATAAATAAATCGATTCTCTTATATTTTGGACTGCCCGCTGTTCTCGCTGCCATTTTTGGATCCTGGATACTAATCTCTATTCCTGATAGCCAAGCTTTGTATTCATACACTTTATTCGACAAAAAATTCTTTATTTATCCTTTAAAGTTGATGATCAGTTTCTTGCTTATCATTTTTGCACTCATGGACTTATTACCTGCTGTAAGAAGCTTCAATTTTCAAGTGACAAATTGATTTGGGGCGGATTGATAGTGGATTTTGGCGGATTATCTGGCAATCAGGGTGCCTTGCGCAGTGCATTTCTCATTAAAACGCGGATGCCAAAGGAAACTTTCGTAGCAACCACAGTCGCGATATCAAGTCTTGTAGATGTAAGCCGCTTAAGCGTTTATGCAAGTCAATTTAATGCGATGACCACAAACCTGGATTGGAGCTGGCTTTTGTTTCCTAGCCTTTCAGCTATGTTAGGCGCATTTATTGGCAATAAATTATTGAAGAAAATACTTTAGAGCAGATTCAAACCATAGTTGCCATTATGGTACTTTTGTTGGCTTTGGGTATTGGACTTGGCTGGGTCTAGTGTAGTAATAGCTTTATTTTTTGATCTATTGGTTTCTAAGCAAATTCATCATTTCTTGAAATTATAAATTTCTTTGATCTAAGCTGCTAAAATTTTGAGTTTAATTTGATATTGGACTATTACTGTTTCAAGTTTTGCTTACTTTTTTTTAAATTATTAACTGAATCTGCTCTTATGGTTCAGCTTATTGGAAGTTCCCAAAGTAAAGCATCACTGTAAAGTTCAATATGTGCGCTGTTTTTCCTACCTTCGCTTTTTACTTTACGAAACTCAAAATATGCCCGTTGATGCAATTCTTGGTCTGCAATGGGTGATGAAGGGAAAGGAAAAATCGTCGATTACCTAGCAGATCAATACCAGGCCGTTTGCCGTTTTCCAAAGGCGGACCCAATGCCGGACACACTTTATATATAAATGGACAAAAATTTGTGCTCCATACACTTCCTTCCGGAATATTTAGGCCTAATACTTATAATTTTATCGGAAATGGAGTCGTCATAGATCCAATTACTTTAGCTGCTGAAATTGCTAAAACCATTGGGACGGTAGCTGATTTAAAAGATCGACTACTTATTTCCAAAAGTGCTCATCTTATTGTGCCCAGCCATCGATGGATTGATCTGGCTTCTGAAAATGCAAAGGCAAATCCAAAATTGGATCTACTTTGTAGGTATTGGCCCTTGTTACATGGACAAGACTGGGCGTAATGGTTTGCGTATTGGCGATATACAGTTGCCGGGGTTTCTATCCGCCTACAATTCATTAAAGGAAAAGCATCTGCAATTTTTAAAACAATTTCCTCTTGTGGAATTTGATATCGAAGCAGAGGAAATCAAATGGTTTGAAGCCATTCAAAACATTTCTCAATTACAAACAACCAATGGAGTGTATTGGCTAGATAAGCTTTTATCAAATGGCGCAAATATTCTGGCGGAAGGGCACAAGGCTCCATGTTGGATGTCGATTTTGGTACCTATCCATACGTTACTTCTTCAAATACGATTGCTGCTGGTATTTGCACGGGACTTGTGTTGCACCAAATAAAATTAGAAAGATCATTGGGATTACCAAAGCTTATTGTACCCGGGTTGGATCGGGGCCATTTCCATCTGAATTACTTGATGAAACAGGTGAGCGTCTGAGAAAAGCTGGTAATGAATTTGGATCGACCACTGGTCGCCCAAGGCGCTGTGGCTGGCTTGATTTGGTACAATTGAAATATAGCAATATGATCAATGGAGTGACCGACTTATGCATGACTAAAATTGATGTACTCAATGAATTTGAGACCATTCAATTGGTCAATAGCTATAAAACACCTAACCATCCGGAAGATGTAGAACTTCCTTTTGATCTCAGCACAATTGACAGTATACAACTCAAACAATTTGATGGCTGGATGCAGGATGTCAGTCATTGTAAAAATTTTTCAAACCTGCCTTTACAAATGAAATCGTATTTAAAATTTACAGAACAGTTTTGTCAAACAAAGATCAGCTTACTTTCCAATGGTCCCGGACGAGATGAACTCATTGTGCTTTAAGGATAGCTATAAATTTTTTGCGGTATATTTAAGTTGGACTTAGGTCTTCAGTGGTTTGGTTTCTAATACTAAATTGATTATTGTACGCAGATTATCTGCTGAAATGAAATTCATTGTATAGGTAACAACTTCGCAATCTTTGAAGACTCAAAAGATGTTTATCCTTAACATTGTAATTTCAAATTTTACAAAATTTTAGAGCCCAAAACTACCATCTGTTAGGCTTATTTTAAAAGATAATACCCGTTTGTCAAAGTTTGTGTTTCCATTAATACCTTAGCAGATTCAACTTGAACAAAAGGAAGAGAATTTTTCTTTCCATTTAGATCATGTGATCAATTCTCGAAACCTGCGAGGGATTTTCAAACTTCAGGTAAGCCTAGTCAAAACAAGGATTCGGATATCTTGATCAAATTTTCGATGTTTGGATCTTCATTGGCGACCGCACAATCTTTACCTCTGGTTTGGAAATATAAGGTAAAGGGTTTTGAAAGTTCGTTCAAACAATTCGCGCTTACTTTTGGTTGATATTTACTGCAACTATCGAGAGCATTCAGCTCAGGAATTCTTGAATGCGTTACTCCTTTAACCCAATCATCTTGATACAATTTTTCGATAAGCGTATTCGAATTCGGATGCAGGATGAGAGCTCAAAGAAATTGGGCAGAATTCGTTTTTAATTCTAGGAGGTCCACATTATTTATAGCTGGGCACAATCCTTCGAAATGTAAACGCAATATTCTTCATATTCGCCAAATTCAAGAGGTTGAAAACAAGCCAGGGGAGTGCTGGAAGAAAATTCAGCAAATTTCAGAATCACCCTCATTCGCGTCCAACCCGAACGAGCGTTAGTTGGTATCGTGAGCGAATAATTTATTTGATATTTAAATTGTAAAGTGGGAACTGCATAATTTTCTGCATCATCAAATAAACCGTCCTGGTTCCAGTCAATCCAGGCTGCGGCTACCATAGTACTTGTATCTGATAGATGGCCGGTCTTCAAAAGTAATTTGATATTTTTCGATTTTTCGAATGTCCATTGTTGATTTACTACCTACATAATTACCATAACCTGCATTGTTGCCACTGATAAAGATTCCTGGTCCACTTCGATCGCATGCAGCCACTCAAGTTCTGAAGAAGGTCTGAATCTTCTGCAATAATCCAGATTGGTGCAAGCCTCACATCCGTTCGTAGTAAAATATAAAGTCTCGAAGCGGCACTTAATTTGCCATTGCAATGCGAATAGACGAATAATTCATATGCAGTACAAATCTCAATTGATCGAATTTTAATAAGGATGATCCCGATTGAAATAAAAAGTATCCCATTGTGAAGTTCCCGATTTTGAGCAAAGCTGTATAAAGCGCAACAGCTGTGGGATCTGTAAAACTAAATGAAACAGCTGAACCTGTGTTTTGAAATAATTTTATATTAGAAATCGGATCACAGCAGCCCGCACTTCTGACGATTCTGATATCTGAAAATGCTCAGCATATCGCGGGCATAAATTTTGATTTGCAACTCATAATCGGTACAGGATTCAAGTTTGGTAAAAATGATAGCGTTACCCTGATAAATTATAGTATCCTTCCATAAGGTCTGTCCTAGTTTTCGATACCTGAATTGTATCGGATAAATCGCAGGTTCTCGCCAGCTACATTCCAACTGATCCGTTGCAATGGATTGAATTTGTATTGGACTCGTTTTATTTATTGCGTTGAACACATTTAAAACACCACCGCTGACCGTAATGCCATTTAAGGAAGCGTTGCTTTTTACGGATTGCATGATAATGGATTTGACTTCCAGAGCCGCTTTTGCAGGCTCAGTTAAGGCTAACTCATCAAGATGGCTACAGGGCAAAGAATACAATAAACCAACGGTACCGGTAACCTGAGGAGCTGCAGCACTTGTACCACCGAAAAAGCGATACGAATTATTGATATAAGTGGAATAGGTGGACTCTCCGTATGCTCCTATGTCAATAGACGTTTTTCCATAACCTGCATTTACTTTTTTGACATTTTGGTCAGTGACATTGGTCGTCGCAAGCAAATATTCACTGATGCATGTTGTGGGCATATCGCCCTCAACATCTACATCTATGTTTTGATTCGTTGTGAAGCTATGTTTAGAATGCCTTCTTTGCCAAGACTATCATAAATGGCACACCAAATAGGCGAGTCTTCAGCTTTAACGAGATCAGCGCCCCAGGATGAATTGGTAGCAACCACAAAAGCGCCTTTACTACCCTTGGATTGATTGTAGAGTCTTCTGAAATAGAGCGGGTAGGCATAAGATTCAATGGCATTGGCTTCATCACCGCCTCCGGCAACAAACATCATTTGATTATGCCATGCTATACCACTGATTCCCATAGAATTATTGCCCTTAGCTCCTGCGAGTCCGGCTACCGCAGTGCCATGTTTTTCGCTATCAATTTGGTCATTTTGCTTAAAACTATTCCAACCTAGAAAATCATCAATATATCCATTGCGATCGTCATCTATTCCGTTTCCGGGAATTTCTGCATAATTCCTCCACATATTAGGTGCAATATCTTCATGTTGAATTTCGAGGCCATCGTCAATGATGCAGATGACAATACTGTCCATGTTTTCTGTAAGTCCTCCAGTGCACAAATCCCAGGCTAAATCCGTATCAAAATCGGCATCTGCGACACCTCCCGAAGAAGCGTCATTAAAATGATGCCATTGTAATTGAAATAAAGGATCATTCGGCTTCACGCGATATTGTAGCAGGTGATTTCTCTGAATGTTTAAAACGAAATCATAAGTTGAAATCGATTCCATCAGTTCGGCTGCCGAGTACCTGGTATGGTCAAATTCAAAAAGCCAGATATTCCAAACATTTCGAGTTGCTTTTGAGGGCTTAGTAAAATCCAATCATTTCGTAATCTTTTGTTTAAAGTATTAATATTCAATACATTATAATCAGATTTAAACTGTATAATCAACTCGCCCTGGCGGTGGCGAAGCTCCTGAGAAGAACCGTTTAATATTGGGAAAATCAAGCACAGAAAGCTTGCAAAAAATAGGTTTTTTAAAGAATTTTTCAAGACTGTCATGGAAGGGATATTTCCGGGATTTGTCCCGCAATATCTAAAACGTTTGGAGGAATCAAAAATATATTAATGATTTTTATCATATTTATAATAGATTATAAAAAATCTTTATATATTAGCGCTTTAATAACAAGATTCTATCTATTTTAACCAAAATTCAAAGTATGAAAAAATTATTGATTCTATCAGGTGTGCTCCTATTGTCTCAACTGATTGCTCAGAGCTCATCCCAAAGCAGTACTTTGAAAGAAGCCTTTCTTCATTTTGAGCATAAAAACTACAGTGAGGCCATTCCCGGATTTGAACTTGCGCAAATTAGCGAACCGGCTGATGTGGGTTTGTTGAATGCGCTGGCTTTGTGTTACAAAAGAACAGCTCAATTTGAAAAAGCAGATATTTTGTATTCCCAATTGCTCCAAACTCCGCAGTCGGATCCCGATGTTTTTTACGAATATGCAGATATGCTAAGAGGGCAGGGAGATTTTATGAAAGCGAAAAAATATTTTCTGGAATACGCCAAGCATAATCCTGTGATTGGAAATTATTTTGCGGAAACTTGCGATTATGCTTACCAACAGCTCCACAAACCTAACAATTGTAAGTTGACAAATCTGGAAAGTAATACTTCTCATGCAGATTTTGCGCCCGTAATCGTAAACGAGCAACTGGTTTTTGTTTCCGGACAAAAAAATGATTTTAACATTAAATCCGGTGAAGCAAAGACAATACAAACCGGACTAGCGGACTTATTATCCAGAGAAGCAAGGGGTTTTGGAAATATTTCTGTTACAGAGGATAATAGCTTTTGTGTGTTTAGCAAAGCCGGAGATTACGAATTGCAGCGCATTTTGATGCATGATATCAAATTGGAAATACATATGGCTGATATTAATGCAGCGGGATCCTGGACCAACATTCGTCCTTTCACATTCAACGTGGCCGGTTATTCCGTTGGTTTTCCATGTCTAACAGAAAAAGGAAGAGTACTCTATTTTGCTTCCAACAAACCCGGCGGTTATGGCGGATATGACATTTATGTTTCCTTCTTAAGTGAAGAAAACAACTGGACCGAACCTGCAAATTTAGGTGCTGTTATCAATTCTGGTGGAAATGAATTGTCTCCTTTCTTCAAAAACGGCACTTTATATTTTTCATCAGATTGGCACACAGGTTTTGGTGGTTTAGATGTTTTTAAAGCGCAACTTTCAGAAGGCAATGCAGGTCTTGTAGAAAATATGGGTTCTTGTGTGAATTCATCTATGGACGAATATTATTTTATTTTAGATAAGGAAAATGAAGGGTATTTTACTTCCAATAGATATGGCGGCAAAGGTGCGGATGATATTTATCATAGCTTTCAATTAAAACAAAATCAGGATCAAAAAGCTCCTGTAATAAAAACTATAGAAACAAAGGAACGTGCAATTATTGAAAATCCTGCCCGCATTACAGAGGAGAATTTAGTCTCTCAAGAAACGCTTGTTGCAGAGGAACAAGTGACGCAGACTAAAAAACTGGCCCAAAATCCGAAGTTATATTTTATTCAAATCACTTCTTTAACGAAGTATAACTCCAGAATGGATGAGCGTTTTGTAAAATTTGCAGCGTATGGGGATGTCTATAAAGTAAAAGTGGACGAGGTTATGAAAATTCGCATAGGCGGTTTTGCTGATATTAATGAAGCCATAGCTGCGATGAAAATTGTAAAAGCCAATGGTGCGAAAGATGCCTTTATCGTAGCTGATATTGCCAAGGATGATAGAGCAAGCCTTATTGCTAAGGCCTTGAGTAAATCTGAAGCTCCGAAAATAGGTGTACAAAAAGAATCTGAAAAGACGATTCCGGTTGAAGAGGAAGAAGAAGCCGGAAAATACAAAATTCGCGTATCAGAGTATAAGGCTCCGGATTGGTTTGATGTTAGTAAAATCAGCGATTTGGGCAAAATCGAACATTGGACTAAAAATGGATGGACCATCATCGTTCTGGGAAATTATAAATCAGAACCAGCTGCTAAAGAAGCTTTGGTCAAATTAAAATCACGGGGATTTAAAGAAGCTTATCTTGTAGTAGAAGAAAATGGAAAATTATATCGCTTGTAAGAGTTTTTAACTATCCTAGGAAAACATAAAAAGGCCGGTCTTGCACCGGCTTTTTTTGAGTGATTATTACTTCGTGCAAATATCTGTAATGCAAATCTTCTGACTGTTATTAAATTGTGTTGTACGTTAACTTTATGCAAGGTATAAGAACCCAACCGGCTGTGAAAATTTGGATTGTTTGGTTTTGCATGGAAATGACAATTAGGAATTAGCGCGCTAAGATGACACCATTTACTTCAACGAGACTATCCCGTTCATAGGCTGCAGAAAATTTAACTTGCCCAAGACTATCAAATTTCATTAGCTTACCATGCTTCAATCCATTTTGGAAGTTCATTACCGCAGTTAGATTCCCGTTTTCGTCCCAACTACTATCAGCCTGAACCTGCAATCCTTCACTATAATATTGGACTTCTTTGAGTATCCCGGTATTGTAGTAATAGATATTTCTACCTTCCTGATGATCGTTTGCAAAATTTCGGATTGATTTTATTTTGCCATTGGAGAAATAATCAACCATGGTTCCATGTTTTTTATTGTTTTTGTATTCAGTAGTTCTCGATAATTTTCCATCGGGAAAGTATTGTTTATCTATCTTAATTTCTCGGCAAGAAAATAGGGAGCTGATGAAAATGATCACAGTCAATTCTGTGAGTACCGAAATTGAACATTTGCAAGTTTTCATAGGTATCCTAAATTTAATAAAAAATGTTTATTGGTTTAAAAAACAAAAATACCTCTTTAAGTCTTCACTTAAAGAGGTATTCTAATTGAATAATTTCAGTACTTACTTCCCTAGTATTTATTTGAATTCATCATGAATGAGTAAGTTCATTATTTTTTCCAAGGGAGTGCATTAATTTTACGGCCAATAACAGTCCCATAACGAACGCCTTCGTCACAATCCATTCTCCAGTGTACTCCTAACAAAACTCTTGACCAGGCATTTTCAAGTGCCATTTCATACAAACTTCCAAAAGTTCTTGGGACGCCTTCAAATTCTACACGGCCTTCATGACAACGGTCAGTCATGCTATAGGAATATCCAAAAACGCTGGCTAAAGCTTCTGCACCAGCGGCTCCCATGGTTGAGTGACCTGAAGGATAAGCGGGGAAAGGTGGCGTAAATCCTACATCTCCAGTAAGTGGATTGTCCAAATTTGGTTTGTAGTTTGGATCAATCACTTTTTAATATAGGTGTCAGGTCTTTCAATATTGTAATAATACTTTGAGTTCCAACAACCCACCGCAGCATCATTCAATGCCATCCCGCATTTTGCATAGGCTTCAATTGCCGTTTCTAAATTTGATTTTTCAATGTTGATGATTTGATTAGCGACAGCAATCCATCTTGGTCCTGGACTAAAAGTTAAATTTAATAAATCGTCGCTCCAGTATTCCCCGATCCATTCAACAAGGTAACTTGATGCAGCATTTTTAGTATAAACCTGTAAAGCCTGAGAATAATATTCGGACTTTGGGTCTTCACTATATTGCATATAATATGCACTTGGCGGCAAACAGATTTTATCTGTTTCAGTAATAGCAAAGGTTCTCACTTTGCCATATACCGCTCCCATTGGCTTGTCTGGTCCAGGTTCTGTAGGTTTCCAGTTACCCGGACCTTTAAAATTAGCTTGCCAGCTGTAGGTTCCAAAAGGATCTTTGTAATGATCATGGCCCACGGCATCTGTTGTTGACCAATCCCACATTTCAAGTCCAACAGTCTGACCAAATTTATAGGATCTGTTATACAATTCTTCGCCAGCCTCAGCCAGGTACTTACTGTTTAAAGAACTAATAAGTCCGCTTACTCTGCTCGAAACACTCGAGTGAATATTGGGAAAGAAGCGCGGAATCATGGTTGAATAAATAGCATGAACAACAGTTGGCCAATGGTACTCGGTATCGGCTTCAGCCTTGGTAATTGTCAAACCTGAATATCTGCTTGCTATGGAGTTGTAATCAGGCATTCCAGAAATGCACGCTTCATAAGTAGCAAGACCCATAAGACCCAAAGCTCTTGGAGCTGGCCCTGGTCTGTAGCCGGCGGCAAATCGTTCAATTTCGAGGAACATTTTGTTCCATTCTACAGCAACTTCAGCAGGATATCCTGATACGAGGTTTTCATTTATCTTATCATCTGGTACCTTATCGTCGGTATCTTTGCTACACGATGCTATGAAAAGTGATGAAAAGGCAGTTAAACAAAATAAGTAACGTTTTAAATAGGGATTCATAATTTAACTTGATTTGATGAAATATAAAAAATTACATAGGCAAAGGTAGAGTGGGGCTGTGGCTGCGCTGTCTCCTTAGAACAATTCTAATATTAAAATTTGCTTAGAATTGACGAAACTGCCTTAGTTGATGATGAAAACAGTTGAATAATCTGTAATTATACAGCCTCTATGAAAATACTATTAATTGAAGATGAAATAAAAGCTGTTGAAACACTTAAAAGGGATTTGTAGAAAATCAATTTCAAGTGGATGTTGCTTATGATGGTGAAGTTGGATTTAATCTCGCAACGTCAGCAGAATACGATGTGATTGTTTCAGATGTCGTGATTCCAAAACTTAACGGTTTTGATTTGGTAAGAAAGATTAGGGATACAGGCAATTCCATTCCTATATTGCTATTAACAGCTTTGATTGGCACTGACAATACAGTCGTTGGATTGGACTGTGGGGCGGATGATTATTTGACCAAGCCATTTGAATTTAAAGAACTTATGGCAAGAGTTAAAGCGCTGGCCAGAAGAAGTCAGTCGGGAAAGAGACAGCCAGCGGTTTTAACATATGCAGACATCATCATGGATGTTGATTCGAAAAAAGTGATGCGAGCTGGTATAAAAATTGAACTTACTCCAAAGGAATTTGCCCTATTGATGTATTTTATCAACAACCAGGCTAGGGTTATTCCTAAATCGGAAATCACAGAAAAAGTTTGGGATATAGATTTTGATATCAGCACCAATGTGATTGAAGTTTATATTAATTATTTGAGAAATAAAATTGATAGACCCTTTGCGAATAAATTAATTCACACCGTATTCGGTTCAGGGTATATCTTTAAAGAGGAAAAGTAATTTCAGACCAGTACGTGTTATCCTAGTTTATGCAAATCAGAAGCCGATTAACCATGCAGTTTATATTGATCGTGGCGGTCATAATGGTCTTTGCCTTGGTTTTTATATACTATGAATTCAGTTTGAAAGTTAACAATGAATTTTACGGCAATCTGAAATCCAAAGCCATTATGACTGCAGACATGGTTATAAGCTCTGGCTTGGTCATTCAAAAGAGCAAGCATGTTTTGGATAGTATTAATGATATTCCTCTTTATACTGAAAATATTTCAGTTTATAATGATGAGTATAAGCGGGTATATAGCTTTAATCCATTGCCTGATGATATCCCAGTTCAAATTTTAGAGCAAATTAAAGAGTCAAAAGATCTTCGGTTTGAACATAAACATTACAAGGCATTGGGAATGTTATACAAAAACAGACAGGATACCCAATATACTATCATAGCTGAGGCTGTTTTTACTTCCGAAAGCTTGCAATTTTTACAGCGCATTTTGTGGATCGTTTTCTTTATTCTCATAGCGTTAGTAGCCTTAGGTGGTTGGATTTTTGCCGGTCAGGCTCTTGCTCCGATCAATAATATCATGAATCAAGTGGACGCAATTTTGCCGGCAAACATGAATCAACGATTGAGTTTATCCAATCAAAAAGATGAATTATCGAGATTGGTTGATACGTTCAATAATTTGTTATCCAGAATTGAAAAAGCGTTTTCAAATCAAAAAATGTTCATTTCACATTTGTCGCATGAGTTGAAAAATCCAATCAGCGTTATCGCTAGTCAGGTGGAAGTAACTTTGCAAAAAGAGAGAGAAAAAGCGGACTATGTGCAAACTTTAAAATCTATTTTGGACGATACAAAAGGCTTGAATGATGTAACTAATAATTTGATGCAATTATCAAGAATTACCCTTGAAAACAATGATGTTGAATTTAAATTTCTTAGGATTGATGAAATGATTTGGCAGGCAAAGAAGAATTACTTAAAAATCACCCGGAATATAAAATTGTAGTTGAAATAGAAAATTTACCTGAAGATGAAAATGAGTTATTGATTGTGGGTAATGAATCACTTTTAAAAACGGCTTTTAAAAATCTTATGGATAATGGATGTAAGTATAGTATGGATAAGTTAGTGGAATTGAGAATGAAATATCAAGAAAAGAATGTTTTTGCAGTAGATATTGAAAATCGGGGAACAGGAATCACAAGTGATGAAGCAATACATATTTTTAAACCATTTTACAGGAGTCCACAACATGCTTCCATAAATGGGTTCGGTATAGGTTTGTCTCTAGTCCATCAAATTTTGGATTTGCATAAAGTTAAAATCAGCATTGATCAATCATTTGAAAATAAAACAAGATTCAGGTTGATCTTTGATTCATCCCAAAGGCAATCCCAGAGTTTGGTAAATATTAATTTTAATTGATTTAAATTTTTGAATAAAATAGGAGATTACTTCATAAATGAAATTGAATATATCATTTCTTAAAATTGTTCCATTAAATGTGATAAGTCTAAGGATGGGTATGATTGTTGGAGTCATTATCCTAGTTTTAGGTTTTTTCATATTCAATTCAAATGGAATTAAAAAAATAAGCCCATGGGAGAAACAGGCAAATGAATTGCTTTTGGATTGGGTGGGTTTATTTTTGGAAGCGGATAGATTTACAGAAGGGTATAGGGCGCCTATTTCAGCAAGAACTTTCGCTTATATATCACTTGCCGCATATGAGGTCGGTATGCCAACGATGAAGCAAACACATCAAAGTTTGGCAATGCAGTATGGATTGAAAATCCCATCCTATCCGATCAGTGGCGATTATAATCTTTCAGCAGCTTTAAATGTGACTTTCAAATCCTTATTGGACCGTTATTTTGTAACCGCACCGGTTTTTATTAAAAACAAAATAAATCAATTGTACGAAAATAAACGGCATCTGTTAAGCAAACAGTTTAACCATGAACTGATTGATAAGTCAGAAAGTTTCGGGCTTGAGATCGCAAACATGGTCTATAATTACTCCGCATCTGATACCATTGGACATATGGCCTTTCTTCAAATCTATGATTTAAATTATAAAATACCTCGCGGACATGGCAAATGGATACCATCTGAAGAACACCCATTGCCACCCTTGTTGCCTTATTGGGGTAAGGTCAGACCATTTGTAATTGATGTTTCAAAATTGCATTCAAAGCCTTTACCAGAATACAAATACGATGCAAGTTCTATTTTTTATACGGACGCTTTAGAGGTGATGACCGTGAGCTCACCACTAACATCTGAAAACAAATGGATCGCCGAATTTTGGAGTGATGATCACCAGGGATTAACTTTTGCACCATCTTCCAGGTGGATTTCCATTACCAATCAGATCATTAATTTGGAAATGCCCGAAACTGCAATTGTTTTGGAGACCTACCTTAAAGTAAGTTTAGCATTGGCAGATGCTGGCATTGTCTGTTGGAATTCAAAGTATATTTATAATCTGGAGCGACCGGAAAATTACATCAAAAAAGTTTTAGATCCCGATTGGAAGCCACTTTTTCCTTCGCCTAATTTTCCAGCATACCCATCAGGTCATTCAACATTTGGTGCTGCAGCAGCTGAAGTATTAACCCAATTGTATGGTCAGGATTATAAGATGAAAGATATGTCACATGCTTCCAGAGATGAGTTTAATGGAAAGCCCAGAAGTTTTAATTCATTTTATGAAATGGCTTTTGAAAATGCATTTTCGAGGATCTATCTAGGGGTGCATTTTCGAACTGATTGTGAGGAAGGTCTGGTTTTAGGATTTCAAGTAGGAAAAAAAATCTCTGCCTTAAATTTACGATCCAAGGATTTTTCTATTAAATAATTCATTATTCAACTGCGAATTTGGCCAAACTGACCAAAATCATGATAAGATATGATGAATGGCAAATTTGTTTCTCATAATATGTTTAACTTTGTCCAAATCCGCGCCAGAAAAAGATGCGTTTAAGTATCTGTTTATTAGCATTTCTAATTGCCTTTTCCGGATCCCGGGAGATTGTGAATATCGTATTTTTTCTATATCATCAAAACACTATTCAAACGACTATTTGCATCAACAAGAAACTCGTTTCCAAAAAATGCAAAGGCAAATGTTATCTCGCGAAACAATTAAAACAAGATCAATCTTCAAAGGATAAAACGATACCCCCTATTGATTCAAAACATAGCTTTGAGTTTTATATGCCAGAGCAGTGCTGGACGGCTGTTCATTTGACTGGTTCTGTGGAGAAACAGAATTTTAACTATTTAGAACCAGAGTCCGGTAATTTTGTTGAAAATCGTTTTATACCTCCGGATGTTTGCGGTTGAGCTTTCGCAAATATATTTTTTATTCAATTAAAATTTTATGAAACGAGGAATATTACTCCTTTACGCAAGTATTGGAGTCCTAAGCGTAGTTGCAGCTTGTGATAAATGTGCATGCAATATGAGTGGGCCATCTGGAGGGATTTCAGATCTGGTTTATAAAAATGGCATGAGCCTTCAGTATGCAAGTGCTTATTACAAATCAAATCATATGGGAAAATCTACGGATGTTTTTCATACATGCCTGCTGGCTGGTAATTATTATTTGAATGAGAATTTAAAATTCAATGCGCAAATACCCTATCAGCTGAATACCAGAAATTCTGAAGTTGGTAATAGTCAAAATCAGGGATTTGGAGATGCCCGGGTAATGTTGCATGCAATTTTAATGAAGGCTAGGGATTTGGGAAAGGGATATTTGGCAGAAGCACAAG
This sequence comes from Saprospiraceae bacterium, assembly GCA_016719615.1. Lineage (NCBI taxonomy): Bacteria > Pseudomonadati > Bacteroidota > Saprospiria > Saprospirales > Saprospiraceae > Saprospiraceae bacterium. The sequence continues at coordinate 1,931,948 of JADJYQ010000001.1, read as the reverse complement.
TAGGACTTGGCTTTAAACTTCCTACCGGTAAATATTTGACGGATTTACATGCGAGTAATCTTCCTGAGAATTTTAATACCGGGAACGGCGCGTTCGGCATAAATGCACAAGCATCAGTCGCCATATCAAAAGACCAAATGGGAATATATTTAGGATCCTATTACCTTCAGTATCTCAAATCAAAAGATGATTATCATTTTGGAAATCAGCTCAGCTTGAGTTCTTTATTCTTTGTAATTAAAGAATGGAGTAACGGATTCGCCTTAACTCCTCAAACTGGATTTTCATGGGAACATTCATGGAATGATCGGGGCGTAAATGGATTTCAAATTGAAAATACGGGTGGATGGGGTTTATTATGGCCAATAGGTTTGAGCATAAGAAAAGATGCGTTGTTATTAAATTTGCAGTACTCAATTCCACTCGAGCAAAATTACGCCGGAGGGGATAGCCAACTTCGAAACAAAATGGCTATTGACTTACATTATTTTTTTTAAATTAAAATTAAAATCAAAAATTATGAAATGGACTTTATATTTATTAGCATTGATTGTTGTGCCTTTTATAGGTTGCGGTGATGATGATGATCACGGGGATGAATTCGAATATCATGCTCATATTCATTCACCATCTGATAGTGCGTTTTATGATCTAAATCAAAATCTCGAGATTGAAGTTGAGTTTGAAAGTCATACTGGAAATACAGTACATCACATCAATATCCAGATCATTGACCTAAGTTCAAATGCCGTAATTTATAACAAACCTGATGACGCACATGTACACGAAACATCAGGTAATTATAATTATTTAGCAACGCTGGGTCTATCAGCCGCCAATGGATTCACTGCAGGTAAAAGTTATAAATTTGTAGCAAAAGTTTGGGGTCATGAAGATGGAGAAAGCGAAGAAATCAGCGAAGTAGTGTTTCAAATAAGAAATTAAACTAATGATCTGTTATTTCTAAAGCCGCACAGTTCATTCTTCTGTGCGGCTTTTTTAATGTCCCTAATACCCTCTTTGATTTATGTACTTTCATTTGTTAGAGGCATTATTTATGGGATTATACCTTCCATTCGGAAACATGATTCATCGCATTAAATTTATTGGATATGAAGAAGCTAGACATAATTCAGACAATAGCTGTTATGGTAGCGAGCTCGGATTATTATTGCAGTGAGTAAGGAATGGGGATCAAGGATTATAGCGAAAAGAGTATAGAGTAAGGATTAAAGATTATAGAGTAAGGATTATAGAATAAGGAATAGAGCGTAAAGGCATTGAAGTCTTGACATCATGAAATTATTCAATAAAAAGATGATGATTTTGTCGCCTCGACATGAAGAACTTATTCAATAAAATAGTGATTATTTCGTCTGGAGGAATAAAAAATATGTATACCCTAAAAGCCAAAATAATGAAGATTTCAGTTTGATATTGACTAACAGACTAACAGACTAACAGTCTATAGGACTTTGTTTACAAGCCTACAAGCCTACAAACCTAAATGCCTACATTCCTACATGCCTACATGCCTACATGCCTAAATGCTCAAACCCTACAAAATTACGCTTCCGCCATCACAACCCTCTTCTGCGCTTTTTTGCGCTCATTTTCATCAAGGATGATTTTGCGTAGCCGTATTGATTTTGGAGTTACCTCTACGTACTCATCTTCCTGAATATATTCGAGTGCTTCCTCAAGACTAAATTGAATTTTTGGTACAATTTGAATGGTTCCATCAGAACCTGATGCACGCATGTTTGTGAGCTTTTTACCTTCGACGACATTGACGATAAGGTCACCAGGTCTGATTTGCTCGCCGATGATTTGCCCGATGTATATGTTTTCGCCTGGTTCGATAAAAAATTGACCACGATCTTGTAAATAAGCGATAGAGTAAGCAGTAGCCGAACCAGCAAGTTTTGATATGAGCACTCCGTTGGATCTTGATGGAATATTTCCTTTCCATGCCTGGAATTCTTTAAAACGGTGTGCAACAATAGCCTCACCAGCTGAAGCCGTTAAAAGTACGTTTCTCAAACCGATTAATCCACGGGCAGGAATTTCAAATTCTATATGAATGAGATCACCACGTGTTTCCATGACAGTTAACTCACCTTTACGCATGCTCACTTGCTCGATGATTTTTCCGGAAAAAGCTTCCGGTACATCCACAGTCATGACTTCGATTGGTTCGCATTTTTGCCCTTCAATTTCTTTGATAATAACTCTTGGTTGGCCTACCTGCATTTCATAACCTTCTCTGCGCATGGTTTCTATAAGAACTGATAAGTGAAGTATACCCCTGCCATATACCAAAATGGAATCTGGTGATTCGGTATCTTCTAATCTTAACGCTAGATTTTTTTCCAATTCTTTTTCCAGTCTTTCACGAATGTGTCTGGAAGTCACATATTTTCCTTCTTTTCCAAAGAAAGGTGAATTGTTGATGGTGAATAACATAGAGATGGTGGGTTCATCAACCTGGATAGGAGTCAGACCTTCCGGAGCTTCAAAATCCGCAATTGTGTCACCAATATCAAAATTTTCGAGACCAAATACTGCACAGATATCCCCGGCATCTACTTGTTCCACTTTAATTTTTCCAAGACCTTCAAAGGTGAATAACTCTTTGACTCTTGATTTGACTTGAGAGCCATCCCGCTTCACTAACGTTACCGGTTGATTAATGCGAATTCCCTGACGTAAAATTCTTCCGATCGCAATTCTGCCTATATATGAAGAGTAATCAAGGCTGCTGATCATCATTTGGAGATTGCCCTCAGGTATCTGGGGATTAGGAATATGTTCGATGATCGCATCCAAAAGATAAGTAATATCCGTTGTTGGTTCATTCCAATGTTTGCTCATCCAACCGTGTTTGGAGGAACCGTAAACGGTGGGAAAATTCAATTGCTCTTCTGTAGCTTCAAGGTTGAAAAATAATTCAAATACGGCATCGTGTACATCATCAGGTCTGCAATTCGGTTTATCAACCTTATTGATTACAACAATCGGTTTTTTACCCATATTTAATGCCTTTTGTAAGACAAATCTGGTTTGTGGCATGGGCCCTTCAAAAGCATCAACTAGCAATAATACACCATCGGCCATATTGAGCACCCGCTCTACTTCACCTCCGAAATCAGCGTGACCCGGAGTATCTATAATATTAATTTTCGTGCCTTTATAATTAACGGATACATTTTTGGCCAGGATCGTAATCCCTCTTTCGCGCTCAAGTTCATTGTTGTCGAGAATGAGTTCACCGGTCTGTTGATGATCCCGGAACTGCTTGGTCTGATGTAGGATCTTATCGACCAGGGTAGTTTTTCCGTGATCTACGTGTGCAATGATGGCAATATTTCTAATGGACTGCATAAAGTATTTGAAATGAAGATACAAAATTAAAGGGAAAATCTGGTTGAAATACCTCGTTTTGAATTGATAACATATCATTTACAATTAATAATAAATAATTTATACATTAAAATAATTATAATATGAATATTTCGTATTTCTGTTTTTCGTCAGAGTATCGATCAAAAAAGTGAATAGATCATCATAATCCTAAAATGAAATTCAGATAAATCCATTTGAATATCCAGTAAATGTTGGTAAAAGCACTCCTCACTTAATTTATAAAATAAAAATAAATCAACTAAAAAACTGTAAAACAGTAGAATATATATTATAAAAATATATTTATAAATAAATTTAGACCATCAGGCAGCAACTTGCCGGTTCAGCGTATCTATATTATTGTAGACCGGTTATATAAAAGAGATTGTTTGACTTCAGAATTTTAACCATAGCTATCATTTACTTTTAACAGGTAGTGATAGGTAAGGTTAGCTTCAAGAACCCGGGTTTTGAAGCATTTATCGAAATGCTTGTCTTTTAAAATAATTATACATTACCTACTACTGTCTTACAAACTATCCGCTTGAACGTGCAAGGGATAGTTTTTTTTTAATCAAGAATTTCATCCTGCCAAACTTTTGGATTAACTCCAGGAGTAAAACCCTTTTCGAAAAGCAAAGGACTGCCCATGAGTATTCGTTGAACTCCCGGTTCATGAAGCTATGTAATTGCTTTAATTGGCATAATTCAAAGAGTATTTAATAATATTTGCTCTCAGCCCCCGCCCTTATTGAATCTTAGTTAATATAGCCTTTAAGCTTTTAGCTTTTGGCTTTACGCTTCCATATTTAGCTTGTACCTTTGCCCGCCTTAGTACAATATCAAGATATTTATGGATCGGAATCAGATAATTGGAATAGTACTCATCATTGCAGTACTGTTTGTATGGAATCAATATTTTTTTCAACCAGAGTTGGAAGAACAAAAACAACGTCAGCATGTCCAGGATTCAATAGCACAATTGCAAAATGTAGCTCCTCCTTCAGAGCCCATGAAATCTTTGGATACGATTCAGAAAGTCCAACAAGATTCAAGCAAGCCGATTGTAATTGTAGAAGAAGAAAAATCAGTAACGCTCCAAAATCAAAAACTCAGCCTTCAATTTTCAAATAAGGGCGCTCGGATTACGGCTGCGTTGATCAAAGCTCAGTTCAAATCCTTTGGAATACAGGAAGGGCAGGAATTGCTGGAGCAAGTCAAATTGCTTGAAGACTCTAAGAATGTTTTTGATTACAGATTTAATCATAAAGGCAAAGAATATCAAACGCAAAATTTGTATTTTGACGTGCAGCAACCGGATCCTTTGTCTTTGGTGTTTACGGCGGTCCTTGATGACGGTGTGAAATTTATACAGCGCTATAAACTTGTTGAAGATGACTATACCATTCAATATTCCATTACGGCGGAAGGATTGGATGCTTCCATTCCAATTAAATTACATTGGGAAAATTACCTCGATAAAATTGAAAAAAACTGGGAGTACGAAAGGTATAACAGTACCGTTTATTTTAAAGAAAAAGAAAATGACCCGGACTACTGTTCTTGCCGTTCAGACGATAAGATAGAGAGTCTTGAAAAACGCGTGCAATGGATTTCTCATTCCCATCAATTTTACAATTCAACGCTCATTGCGAATGCAGGTTTTTCTAAAGCAACTTATGAAACCATTTTGCTTGCTGAAACAGATTCTGATTTGAAAAAATTGGTAACGGATGCTGAAATTCCAGGATCGGATGTTTCCGGTAAGGAATATGCTATGTTATGGTTTATTGGTCCGAACGAATATAAAAAACTGGCGGTTTTTAATCAGGACCTCCAATACATCATTCCCTATGGCTGGAGCATTTTCGGGACGGTCAACCGCCATGTCATTCGTCCCATGTTTGTTTTTCTCGAAGATCTTGTAGGAGCTAAAGGCGTGATCATTTTATTGATGACTTTAATAGTAAAGTTGCTTGTTTTTCCATTAGGTTATAAAATGTTGCACTCACAGGCAAAAATGATGGCTTTAAAACCGGAGATCGAAAAAGTAAAGGCCAAGTATAAGGATGACATGCAGAAGCAGCAGATGGAAACGATGAAAATGTACAATGAATTCGGTGTTAATCCACTGGGAGGTTGTTTTCCACTATTGCTCCAAATGCCCATCTGGATTGCCTTGTACCGTTTCTTTCCGGCTACCATAGAATTCCGGCAGGAGTCCTTTTTATGGGCTGCGGATCTGACTTCTTACGATGAGTTCCTCAGACTTCCGTTTGAATTGCCCTTGTTTGGCGATACGATGTCTTTGTTTGCATTTCTTTGGATGGTTTCAACGCTTATTTTTAGTTATTATTCGTCAAAGTCCATGGATTTCTCAGCCAATCCGGCCATGAAATACATGCAGTACCTTATGCCGGTTATCTTCTGGTTTATGTTTAACAAAACAGCTGCGGGCTTGACTTGTTATATGTTTTTCAGCAACATTTTAAATATCTTTCAAACCCTGTTGGGTAAATATTATTTGTTTGATCAGAATAAGATCCGGGCCGAACTTGAATTAAACAAAGCCAAACCAAAAAAGACCGGTGGTTTCCGCGAACGACTCGAACAAATGATGAAAGAACAACAAAAAGCACAACAGGAAAAAGCTAAAAATTTAAAAAAATGATGCTTTCTTATTTTAATTTAAACATACTAACACTCGTTTGTTTTGTAAGCATCTGTTCTTGCAACAGGAAAGCTTCAAACGGTGGCAATGTTAATGGTAAATCTCAGAAACCTGCGCCCGAACTTCCCATTTTTAAAACAACTTTCACGGCTACTGATACTTTAGTGGACAAAGTGGATACGATATTATATTATCAGCGCTCAGCCTGTTTCGGTTTTTGTCCGACATTTCAATATACTGTTTATGAAAATGGTATTGTTAAATACGAAGGACTTCAGCACGTAGATAAATTAGGTTGCCAATATGCATTAGCCACAGATGCCTGGTGGGATGAAGTCAAAAAACAAATCGCAGCTTCCAGATTTTTTGATCTGGCACCCGTTTATCCCGTTGAACCGGAACTCTATATTCCGGACCTTCCCAATACGATCGTCATTGTTAAAGAATTCGGACTTTACAAAAAAGTAACCGACAACCATCATGCTCCTAAACCTTTAAAAGATTTTGAAATATTTCTGGAGAGCCATTTTCAGAAATTGGAATTTAGGAATGCGTATTAAAGAAAGCCTTACGCCTTGAGCTCAAAGCTTAAAAGGGAAAAGACTAAAGGTAATCAGACCTGGAAATTTAACAACCAGCAACTAACAACAAACAATCTAAAGCCTTCAACCTTTTCCCTTTAGACTTTAGCCTTATTAAAACTGCCAACTGAAAACTGCCCACTTCCCCCTCTTCCCAAACTTCCTTTCATTTTCCTACCTTTGTCCTCCCATTCAGTATTACTGTGCCAAAGGAAAAGAAAATAGTAGGAGTTGTAGGCGCAGGCAGTTTCGGTACCACCGTAGCCAGTCTGCTGGCACATAATGTTGATGTGTTGATCTTTTCAAGGCAGCAAGAAGTTGTAGACCGCATCAATACCGTACACGAGAATCTGGGGTATAGACTTGATCCTCGCATACATGCGACCAAATCTTTGGAAGAGATTTGCGAACGCGCTTCTTTGATATTCCCTGTTGTTCCTTCTGAGAATTTTCGGGAAACTTGCGTTTCAATGTCCCCGTACCTGAGTCCGGCACATGTTTTGATCCATGCGACAAAAGGCCTTGATCTGGCAGGTATTAAGGTTAATGATATTGCCCGGGTCAACATTTCCCGTAAGAATATTCATACCATGAGCGAGGTGATCCGCCAGGAGACTTCGGTTTTGAGAGTAGGTTGCTTGGCAGGCCCCAATCTTTACCGAGAGATCATGGCTAATCAACCGGCAGCTTCTGTCATTGCCAGCGAATACGACGAAGTCATCAAAGCCGGATCTGATGTCTTGTCCAGTCGGTTTTTCTTTGTTTTTGGCTCTTATGATCTGCTTGGAGCTGAAATGGCAGGTGCTTTAAAGAATATTATTGCTTTGGGTTCAGGAATGTTATCCGGCAAAGGATTGGGCAAAAACCTCGAAGCCATGTTGATCACCCGAGGATTGAGGGAAATGATCGAGCTGGGTCGCTGCATTGGTTCCTCATCCAAGTCTTTTCTGGGTACAGCTGGGATAGGCGACCTCATAGCTACAGCTACCAGCCCCAATAGCCGCAATTTTAACTTCGGTTACCGTTTGGGCAAAGGTGAACGCCTAAAAGACATCATCAGCAGTCTCGATGAAGTTGTAGAAGGTGTTAGAACCGTCCGAATTGCCAATCAATTAGCCAAACACTACCACCTGCGAGTACCCATCATAGATATGATCTTTAGCGTCGTTTTTGAAGACTTTCCCATTGAAAAGGCGATCCAGTTTCTCATGCGTTATCCCTATTTGCCGGACGTAGACTTCCTGTAGTCGATAAAATCGATTAATTTGACGCTTCTCATAGGCAATTGCCTTACAACACATTAACTTTGACGCCAGTTCACAATCACAGTAATTCATAGTTAATCAAAGTAAATCATATTCAATCATAGTCAATCATATTCAATCATAGTCAATCATAGTCAATGAGTACAATGAACACAGGTCCCGGATTCGATAAGCCAAAAGGCTTCTGGAGCAAACCCGAAGGAGTGACCGGCTCCGTAGTTTTAGGAGGTCTGCTGCTTGGTGGTGGATATCTGCTCTATAAAAACCTTCCCTACATCATAAGCCTTACTTCAAACCTCATTTATTTGGGCGGTATGTTGCTGGTGCTAGGTGCTGTAATTTATATGATCCTAGATCCCAAAATGAGAACGCTCATAGGCTATATGTATAAAAGCATCATGCGGTGGTTTACCGGAATTTTTGTGACCATCGATCCTATTGGTATTCTTAAAAATTATATAGACGACCTGGAAAAGAATTTGTCGACCATGAGCGAACAAATAGGAGTCTTGAAAGGACAAATCCGAAAGCTGCAAACCAATGTAACAGAAAACAGCAAAGAAATTGAACAGCAACTGCGCATGGCACAGGTAGCCCGCACCCAGGATCAGGAATCACAAATGGTTTTAGCAACACGCAAAGCTGCCAGGTTGCAGGATACCAATGAAAAATACCAGCACCTGCTTTCAAAAATGGATATCCTGAGTAAAGTGCTCACAAAAATGTATCAGAATTCAGAGATCCTGCTCGAAGACACCAAAGATCAGGTGAAGTTGAAGGAACAGGAACGCAAAGCCATTCGGGCTTCACACAGCGCCATGAAATCAGCCATGAACGTCATCAGTGGCAATGCGGATCAGCGAATCATGTTCGACCAGGCTTTGGAACATATCGCCGATGACGTAGCCTACAAAGTAGGGGAGATGGAAAGATTTATGGAACTCTCATCCAACTTCATGAGTTCAGTAGATTTACAAAATGGCGTTTTTGAAGAAGAAGGATTGAAGATGCTTCAGCAATACGAAGAAAAAAGTAAACTCTTGTTGATGGGTGGAAAATCAGAAAATTTATTAGAATCCAAACAACCCGAACGACAGACCCTGGAGAAAGGATCTGGAAAAGACAACCATTACGACGGCTTATTTAATAGTTAACGGCCGGAGGCCACATTTAAAATCGACTATGTTTGTTTATTTAGGATATATACTTGTTCTTGCAGGCATTTATTTGTTTGCGAAAACTTTCGGCTGGATTCAAAAAAAGCAAGAACCAGATACAAGACCTGAAGAGGCCCGAAAAATTGATCGAATAATTGCATTAGCACTTGCAACGATTTGTTTGGCAGCGGGTATTTATCTCAGTTTGAATAATGCTGAGACTCCTAAAACGAGTGTTCAGGCACCACAAAAAAAATCAGCTGCTTTTACTGGTGAGAATCTTCAATATTGGGATGCAGAAATGAAATCATTGCTCATTCAACAATGTCTCGAAAACGGAAAACGCACAGCAGAAAAATATCCCGATCTCGTACAGGATTATTGCAAATGCGCAACCGAAAAAATAACCCTTGCATATACGCCCGAGCAATACGGAAAACTCATCACCAAACCGGAAGAAGAACAAAGACAATCCATTGCACCGGTTGTTGAATCCTGTGTTGCCATCATGAGCAAATTGATCGAGCTTAGTCAGGATGTTCAAACGCAGAAATTAGAACAGGTGAAGTAAAAACTTGTAAATCGTCCTGATTTTGTAAGTGTTCAATTTTTTTCAATGCATCCGATCCCCACGCAATTCCAAAGACCGCATGATTTCCGCTTCCTTGTTAAGATACTCCTGCCATCTTTTGCGGACAGTAGTTTAGTTGGCTTATAATTTTATGCGTTTAGTATCCTATTAAATGCAATCGAAGTAAGGACCATATTCTTCATTATTTGGGTTTTTATTTCAAGTTCATTTATGTTCTTGAAGTGTTGATTTTGAAATTATTTATTTAGGAATAGTGAGTAAATTATTTAGAAAGTTTTAAAGTAGATCAAAGACAAAAGAATTTGAGAAATTACTTATTATACGAAGCCCAATGTCTGCATAATTTGGTTAAAATTATGTTAAAATTTACTCTTTGTTATACAGCCTATATAGATATAAATATATTGCAACGGAGGAGGATGATTTAGACATTCCGGATTTTAATAGAAAGGAATGCGTGGAGATTAATTAACCACAAAACCCCCATCGATATGGAGAACACTGAATATATACCACCCGACAAGAGTTGACCGGATGATTCTTATTTTGAATCTAATCTCATTAGAAATTAAAGATATGGATTCTAATTAAAAAATATTGATCAAAAGAATTTCCCGGTCAATGATTTCACTTTCATGCCCTTAATATTTTAAGGAGTAATTGACCATGTTTTTTTATTACAAAACTAAATAAAATGAGACTCAATAATTTGTATTATATTTTAATTTTCACGGTAGGATTTTTCTCCTGTGAAGTAACCAACTCCGAAGACTCCCGTTTTACGGATGAAAAATCGAATACCAATCTTACCTTAAGATCAGATGAATACTGTTTTGACGAAGAGGAACAGGAAGACTGCGTAAAAACGGCAACAGCTGCGGTCCAATTGCTTAATGTAGAAGGCTATTCACCCTGTCAGGTTTATGCGACCTACGATTTATGGAGATGTCAGGATCAAGGCGTTTTATCAAAATTTGTCATAACGAATTTTGAAATTTCTCTTTTGACCAATGGATGCGACTCCCTGTTGGATAGGTGGGACTCCATCGCCGCAGTGCCGGATTATGCCACACTGGTAGCCGAGATGGATTTGTTTTATGCTAAAGCGAAAAAATCCCTGGAAAGATATCTGGTAGGACAATTATTTGCAAATACTGCTTACAGAGACACATTTGCTTGTGGAGGTAATTTTGGTGTTTTTGCAGTGACTTTTACTCAGCACTTTGTTATATTTGGTGCGTAATAGAATATCCAAATGAGGAGCCACCCCGCACAGAATGGAGCCAATTGATCTGTGGTACCGCTTGTTGCAAAAAGGAAACACCCTGGTGTTGGACGGGTACTACTTATCAGGAAGGAACTCCCTCCTTTACTGATTTTGGAGATTGTGCCGAGGATACCCTGGATCCGTGTTATGGTGGTACGGAATACGGCGATTGCGATGACCATAGCTGTCAGTGACAAATGAAATTAGTTTTAATTATAAACGAATTATTATGTACGATTCCAAAGTTAAATATGTAAGTTTTATAGTCCATTTACTTTCATTCACCAGCCTTTTTGGTCAAAGAGATCCATTAGCTGATATTTTTTCAAATAAACAACCGATATGGGCCCATGCTGCCATTGACTCTTCTGCCATTGGGTACAAGGGAAGGACTGGAATGGATTGGTATTGTTGTCTCGCTGAGCGAAAAATACTGATTCATGAAGGTGCATTATATTTGGTTTACTTAAATGAAATTGAAGATATATCCGGAAATTTCATAGAAAAACTGGACTTAAAAACTGGAAAATCATTGTGGAGCAATGCCTATGATTTAAGACACTCTCCTAAACGGGAATACACCAACCGATATTTTATCAATGAAGAAAATCAACTGGAATTGTTGAATTTCCGGTACAATTATGACACAGTTTGGTGGTTATACCCCATCTGGGATAATGGCAAACTCAGCATACGCAAATATGATCTGGATACGGGAAAGGAAATATATAAATACCATTCTCCTATTGAAGATTCAATATTTCCTGCTTTTAAAGTCCATTTATATCAACACTCTTACTTGCATAAAGATAATAATGGTGATTACTTTGTTTATACGATGAGGGAGAAGGTTAGTATCCCTGCATTTGATATGGCAAAAACAAGATTGGATTCTATTGGCAAATACAAGAATTTGGAAAACGTACATACCATGGTTGGTGCGTATAAAAATGTAATACCTTACACTGAAATTCCGATTTTAAATAATCATAGTTTTGACACTATTGTAAGGTTGCTTCACACCTTTAAAAACAATCCATATATAACAGGGGATAGTATGGAGTTTAAAATATTTCTGCTCGACGAAAAATTAAATGAACTGGCTTCATTTGATGTCACTAACCAAATGTCAAACATTAGGGAGTATTATTTGAACAAAGTGGGTGATGGAATCATTGGCGTAATAGGAAGGGAATATACTAAAAATGAATATCCATTGCAACACATTTTTATTTTTGACTTTGAGGGTAATTTAAAGGAAGAAATTATATTGCCAACAAGAATTAATAAAGGTTATGGAATTTGTAATGGTATTTTGAAACTTAAAAATGAACCTGGTGTTTTGTTATCTTGCGATGAAACTGAAGAAAAGACCAAAACGGGATTTGCATTTTATAAATCCGATGGGAATGGAAATATTATACTGCATTCGGAAATCATAACGAAAGACAGTTTTAATACTGGAGGTTATATGAGTATGTATGAAATTGAACCCAATAAAATTTTAACAGGAACCAGATATCGACAAGCACATTTAAAAGTTGGTGAGTATGAGCAAACGGAACGTTTCATTACAGCTCTATGGGATCTTGATGCATTGACAAAAACACAACAAGGAAATGAATTAAAAAAGTCGATGATTCTAATGCCAAATCCAGCAGTTGATTGGATCAAAGTTAAAATTGAGGAAGAGGGCCTTTTCAAATTAAATCTTTATGATTTGAAAGGACAGTTGCTTTTGCAAAAGGACTTATCAATCCAAAACAATATTATAAATATTAAAGAGCTGCCCGAAGCAAGCTATATTGTGGAATTGAGGAATGAATTGAATGTGTTGATTTACGCTGGTAAACTAATCAAGATAAAATGAACAAGGTGGCTCTTATTCTGTCTTCATGTCCTTATCTATTTTTGCTAAATTCTATACAAGCCCAACAATTTCGAAACGGGGATTTTGAAAATGTAAATGCTCAATCATGCGTATTTAATTTGTCGGATAAAGATTTCAATAAACGTATGGCTTATGTGTATGCATTTGGAAAAAACAATACAGGCAGGATGGATCCCGGTCAAATTGATATCCATACGTTTGATTGCTTCGTGGATCCTCAAAGCAATAAGTTTTGTATAGGATTGGCTGGTGAGAGTTATACCGGCCTCACATCGGATGCTGTGGCCCTTGAATTGGACAAAGAGCTGGAGCCGGGTGAAATGTATGCCCTCCGTTTTTATTTATTCGGTAACACTACGAATCACGATACAATTGCCGAAGTTTATATTGGGGAATCTTTATCAGACACATTATTTGGCATATTTATAGATACCGCATTTCCTCAGCGTATGACATGGGTAGAAGTGCATAAAATATTCAAGGCAACGCAGAATTCGAAGTATATAACGATCAAAAACAAAGTAGGCCACCGAAGCTGGAATCAAATTGACAATTTTAGGCTGACCCATATTACAAAAATTGATGATAAAGCAACTCAGAATTCAGATATATATTTGTTTCCCAATCCTGCTCATGGATTGGTTCAGATTAAAAATTTAATTGAACCCCTTCCGGTGAAAATTGAAATATATGATTCAAACGGAAGATTGAAAGTTGTTTATCAAACAATGGATTTCGATATATCTGGTTTGGAAAAGGGAATTTATATTGTTAAAATCTATTCAGAACATAAACTTTATCTAAAGAGATTGATTGTGAATTGACGATCTTATTGTTTATAATTCCCCCTTGCCTTTACACCCGAACAATACGGACAACTCATCACCAAACCGGAAGAAGAACAAAGACAATCCTTTGCTCCAGTAGTCGAATCCTGTGTTGCCATCATGAGCAAATTGATCGAGCTTAGTCAGGATGTTCAGACGCAGAAATTAGAGCAGGTGAAGTAGGGGAGTATAAGTTTTTCTTAAAGTAGCGGTTTTAGAAATAATATAATTCCTTTAGAATCCATTATTTTTAGAAATAAAGGTTTAGCTAAAGTTGATGGAAGAGTAAGCTCAAACTGGGTGGTATGCTTTGTTTCATTTTTTATTGTAGCGCCAGTTAAATCAATAATTTCTAAATAGAACGGTGCTTTGTGATGATCCTGAATCCAAACATTTATTTTTTGATTCACAGGCAAAGGATAAACTACTATGTTTTCGTATTTATCATTGGGATCTGTGAAATTGCGTGTGGAAAATTTAGAAATAAATATTTTATTTATTAGTTCAGAATCTGAAATGTCAGCTGTCCCTGCTAGAATTAAGTTTTGATATTTATCAAATGCCAGTGAATTGACTTCATCACCTTCAGTTCCGACATCCGAATATTTATCCCAAATGAATGTTCCGGTTTTAGAAAATTTACTTAGCAAATACCGACCTCTATGCCCTAACACAAATTCTCCTTCAGTGCCTCCAAGGATAATTTCTTCATTGGGGTTTTCAATTGCGCAATTGTAGCTTTTATAGGAGATGCCATATGGCCAATTAGGTTTGCCAGGAAAGATGTATTTGCTCCACAAAAGATAGCCAATCGCATTGATCCTAAGAATTTTGGTATAAAACATCGAATCCGACTCAATATCATAACATATCAACAAGTCACTAGATTTTGTTTCGTATGCCAATAGTCTATATTGTGGCAATTCTAAGCTATCGATTGATATTGAAAATATTTTATTCTGACCAGAATTTTCGAATTTTTCTAGGATCGTATTTTGATTTTCTGTCCTGGTTGCCAAAATACTACCATCTAATAACCGGGCAATAATGGAATTAAGAGGATATGCTTCGCAAGGTTGATCATAGATTACTGCTCTATGTCGGGTATGGTATTGGATGTGGAAATTGCATTTAGTTTTCAAAAGCTCTCCATATGTGTAAATGACTTCGTTCACCGCAAATGCTTTATCGATACGTGCATTTGGCTCTCGTAAACTGCCAAGAACATTGTAATAACTGCTGTCGACTGTATTTGTTAACTTGTTTATAGATATGAGCTTTCCATTCGCAAAAAGGATGAAAAGGAGACTATCATAAAGCATAGTCTGCAGGACAACTTGTTTAATGTCATATGTATAATTATCCCAATCAAACTGAACCAGTTTTTTACCTTCTTGATTGTATAAATCCGTAAAATTGATACATCCGATTCCCTGTTTGCAAGCACTACCTGACAAAGCAAATGTTTGGTGATCTATTTTTGTCAATAAAGGCTTTTGCGTGGTAATTGGATATTTATGAATCCATAATTCATTTTGACAAAAGACAGGCCAGATAAAATAAAGATTTAGTATCGGGCTTAAACAATAACAAAAGAGTGATTTTTTCAAGGCCTGCGTATAATATGATTAATAAATATATCTAATAGCCATTCATTTGGAGTGGCAGGGTTTGGTTATTTTTATTAAATCCAATTAAAGGATCTTAAAATAATAACGTTGGGGAAACGAATGGGCTGCTTCAGTAGCTTGTTAAAATGAATTCTTATTACAACTATATTGAGATTATGTATTTTATTTTTACTCAATGCATCCTATCTCCACGCAATTCCAATGTCCGCATGATTTCCGCTTCCTTGTCGAGATACTCCTGCCATCTTTCGCGAACTTTTGTTTTGCCGGCATATAATTCCGCAAGTTGTAAAAACATTTTGTAATGGCCTGCTTCGGAGACCATAAAATGGTGATAAAAATCCTGAAGCCCTTCGTCTTTGAGATGGAGCGATAATAAACGGAATCGTTCGCAACTCCGGGCTTCAATTAATGCACAACTTAAAAGGAGTTCGATAAGCCGGGTTTCACGCGAACCACCTTTAATTTGAAATGACAATAAAGCATGTACATATTCATCTTTGCGCTGAAACCCAAGTTTTAAATTTCTCTTGCGCAGTTCCTGGATTACGAGTCGAAAATGCCCCCATTCTTCAGTAACGACAGGTGCTACTTGTTCGACCAATTCCAGTTTGTCAGGATACAGTTGAATTAAAGAAATACATGCGCTTGCTGCTTTTTGTTCGCAATAGGCATGGTCAGTCAAGATGTCCTCCAACGACATTGAGGCAAGATCTACCCACCGAGGATCGGTTGGCAAGTGAAGTCCAAGTTTGCTCAGTTCTTTGTTTTCAGACATGCAAACATATTTTGAAGGACATCCAGGTCTACGATTTCGTATTTATCTGCACCACTGGTCCAAACGAAAGTGAGTGTATCCAGTTCTTCTTCAGACAATCTATGTAGGTCTTCCTTGTCAAGTTTATATTTTACCTGATAGGCAGTTTGCCCTGTTGCAGTTATCGATTGTGCATCTGTAACTGCCAAGGCTTGCAAATAAATAAATGAACCATTTATAAAATCAATCCTGCTGGGTGAAGCTGCATCAATACTGCCAATCATTTTTTCAGCCTGCGGACTATTGAAAATAAATTTGAGTTCGAGAAAATAATCCTTTTCCGATTTGATAAAACGGGCTTTGCATTCCAGGAACTCGGAATCTTTATAATAGGCATCCAGTTTGGGTTCCGTAAATTCAAACAAAGTTTCAAATTCATTGGCCAAAGATTTTCCATCCTTACTTTTCGTTAACTGACAAAAATGATGAATAGGCTGCACATAGACTTCTGTTTTCGTAGCTACGTAATCTTTAGCTGTAATAATTTTTTGTTGTTCGAAATCAGGTAGTTTGTTTTTTTCTAACACCTTTAAATGATCAGAAATACGCCTAAGATCTTGCAAAGCTGTTTTTTCCGTGCGGTATCTTAATTGTCTGATTTCACCAAGCAATTCTCTTAGATAATTTCGATTGCGGAGATGGTCAACATAATGATCGTTCTGAATATTGTGCTTTACTTTGAGGTCGCGATTTTTCGAGGCAGTCATCAAAAATTTCAGGGAATCCAAATTCCTTTGGTCTGAGTTAATCAGAACATCCATTTGCTGTAGCTGATCTTTGATCCGTTCTTCAAGGCGGCTTATGGTGTCTTGTGCAATCCCAAACTGGGGCATTAAGCTAAAGCCGAAAAGCATTAAATACTTGCTGCAGATGTGTATAAAATCTTGGGTTCTCTTATTCATGACTTTCTATCTAAACTGCTTAAAGGAAGCATATATTTAGGTTTCATACCATTCAAGCCTTTTATAACATTAATTTCTCCATTCTGTAAAAAATATACTGAATTAGCCCCAAAACTACATAATTCGAGGGCTATTCAGTAATTTTGGCGCCTGAATTGAAGAAACCCAACTCGCATGAATATAATTCGATACTTTTTATTTTTTACACTACTCATTATGCTTTGGGCATGTAAGAATATGAACACCCAACCAGATAAAGCGGCATTTGATACTAAAATCAACACTTATCCAGATACCCGGATGGATACTGTAATTGATAATTATTTCGGCAATAGCGTTCCCGATCCCTTTAGATGGCTCGAAGATGACCGTTCAGCAGAAACCGGAGAATGGGTCAAGCGCCAAAATGAATTAAGCTTTTCCTATCTCGATAAAATACCTTTCCGTAAGGCTTTGCGCCAACGACTTGAAGTATTGTTTAATTACGAGCGTTGGAGCACTCCGATCAAAAAGTCAGGGCACTATTATTTTTTTAAAAATAACGGCCTTCAAAATCAGGATGTGCTCTATGGTACAGATAGTTTGGGTAAAGAACCAAAGCTGATCATCGATCCCAACGCATTTTCAAAAGATGGTACCAGTTCGCTGAGTTCCTATTCTTTTTCAAAGGATGGAAGATACATGGCCTTTCAGGTGTCTGAAGGGGGTTCTGATTGGAACAATATCCTCGTATTAGATCTCGAAAGCAATGAACATTTGAAAGACACCATACGCTGGGTCAAATTCAGCAATGCAGAGTGGCGGGGAGATGGATTTTATTACAGCCGCTATCCTTCTCCAGAAGGAGGAAATTTGTATTCAGCCAAAAATGAATTTCATTCCGTGTATTTTCACAAATTGGGTACGCCCCAATCTGAAGACAAATTGATTTATGTCGATAAAAAATATCCCCAACGCAATGCCAGTGTTAGTTTGACTGATGATGAGCGTTTTTTAATTTTATCTACGGTCGAATCCACCAGTGGCAATGCCTTTGCCGTCATGGATCTCAAAGCTTCTAAACCGGAATTCAAATCGATTGTTCAGACCTTTGAAAGTGACTACAACATTATCGGCAATATTGGTGATGAAATTTTTGTACACACCAATGCGGGCAGTCCAAATTGGAGGATATGCAGTTTCAATGTGAATCAGGCAGATGTCAAAACCTGGAAGGATATCATAACGGAAGGGCAGGATCGCATCGAAGCTGTAAAATTAATTGGCGGCAAACTGATCGTCACATTTATTCACGATGCATATCATCTGGTTAAAATATTTTCGACTACAGGAGATGTTTTACATGAATTAAAACTTCCTGAATTGGGTACTGTAGGTAGTTTTAGCGGAGATCAAAATGACAACGAAACATTTTATTCCTTCACTTCATTTGTAAGGCCAAACACAGTGTATCGTTTAGATTTGGAAAATTTTAAATCCGAATTATTTTTTGCGCCCAAAATAAATGGATACGATCCGGATTTATACACGACAGAACAAGTTTGGTATAAAAGTAAAGACAGTACTCCGGTGCCAATGTTCCTTACCTATAAAAAAGGATTGTTAGATGAAAAAACGAGCCAAAATCACAATCCAACTATTTTATATGGATATGGAGGCTTCGATATTTCCGTTTTGCCCAATTTTGCTGTTTCACGTTTGATACTTCTGGAGAACAAAGGCATTTTTGCAGTTGCCAACATTCGGGGTGGTGGTGAGTTCGGTCAAAAATGGCATGAGTCCGGCACAAAAGAACAGAAACAAAACGTCTTTGATGATTTTATAGCTGCTGCAGATCACCTTGTAAATAACAACTATACTCAAAAGGATTATTTGGCCATTGAAGGAAGGTCTAATGGCGGATTGCTCGTAGGTGCCTGTATGACCCAGCGGCCGGATCTTTGCAAAGTTGCATTCCCGGGTGTCGGTGTTCTCGATATGCTGCGTTATCATAAATTTACAATCGGCTGGGCATGGGCTACTGATTATGGTACTTCCGAAACGAAAGCGGGTTTTGATTATCTCATCAAATATTCCCCATTACACAATTTAAAACCAGCTTCTTATCCTGCTACAATGGTGATTACGGCCGATCACGACGACCGGGTCGTTCCCGCTCATTCATTTAAGTTCGGAGCTGCTTTGCAAAAGGCCCAGACCGGGGCAAATCCTTGTTTGATCCGCATTGACGTGAGTGCTGGGCATGGAGCTGGCAAACCAACGGGTAAAAGACTGGATGAAAGCGCCGACATGTTAAGTTTTATGTTTTTTAACATGCAAGTTGATCCCATTTTAAAATAAGCCTATCATATTTTCGTTACTTAACATTTAATGCACAAAAACCTTATCAAAATGAATGCAACACAATACCTCGATTCCAATAAACAAAGGTTTCTCGATGAATTACTCGAATTGTTGAGAATCCCTTCTGTAAGCGCTGATTCTACACATAATGCAGACACATTCCGCTGCGCTGAAGCGGTAAAGCAAGCTTTGCTGGACGCCGGTTGCACGCTTGCAGAAATTTGCAAGACCAAAGGACATCCCGTCGTTTATGGGGAGCTCATATTGGATCCCAAACTGCCAACGGTTTTGACTTATGGTCACTATGATGTGCAACCACCCGATCCACTGGATCTATGGACCAGCGGACCCTTTGATCCGGTCGTTAAAGACGGAAAAATTTATGCCAGAGGAGCTTGTGACGATAAGGGTCAGGTGTTTATGCACATCAAAGCCTTGGAATGTATGGTTAAAACAAATTCTTTGCCCTGTAATTTAAAATTCATGATCGAAGGGGAAGAAGAAGTTGGTTCTGCCAATCTTGGAAAATTCTTAAAGGCCAATAAAGAAAAATTAAAAGCAGATATCGTTTTGGTGAGCGATACTTCCATGATTTCTATGGATACCCCATCTCTCGAAACAGGACTTAGAGGACTTGCTTATATGGAAGTTGAAGTGACGGGTCCCAACAGAGACCTGCATTCAGGAGTATATGGTGGCGCAGTTCCAAACCCTATTACCATTCTGGCAAAAATGATTGCATCGCTGCACGATAAAAATAACAAGATTAAAGTCAGAGGTTTTTACAGAGATGTTATTGATCTTACGGAGTCAGAAAGAAAAGATTTGAACAAAGCACCTTTTAACGAAGAAGAATACAAAAAAGATCTCGACATCGATGATGTATGGGGAGAAACGGGCTATACCACCCTCGAACGAACAGGTGTTAGGCCTACACTCGAATTAAATGGTATTTGGGGAGGATATACTGGCGAAGGAGCAAAAACCGTATTGCCTTCAAAAGCTTATGCAAAGATCAGTATGCGTATTGTGCCAAACCAGAATTCTAAAAAAATAGCCAAACAATTTACCAAACATTTCGAACGCATTGCACCTCCGGGAGTAAAAGTTAAAGTTACGGAATTACATGGTGGTGAACCTGTAGTGACACCGACAGACAGTAAGGCCTATAAGGCGGCAGCAAAAGCAATTGAGACGACTTTTGGAAAAAAACCAATACCGACTCGTGGTGGCGGTAGTATACCTATCGTTGCTCTTTTTGAAAAAGTATTGGGTTTAAAAACGGTATTGATGGGCTTTGGTTTGGATTCCGATAATATACATTCGCCTAACGAGCATTATGGGCTGACAAATTATTATAAGGGAATTGAAACCATTCCATATTTCCTGAAGTATTATACTGAAATGAAAAATAAATAAGTACTAAATAAACAAAGAATGAAAAATATTTTCGCAATTATTACATTAACCGCTTTGTGTTTTAACACGATGAACGCACAGCAAAAAGAAATGAAGATGGATACATTGAGTTACAGCATTGGCGTATTGTTTGGCAGCAGTCTGAAACAACAAGGTTTGGATAAAATTAATGCAGCAGACCTTGCAGAAGCATTTGACGCTGTTATGAGTGGGAAAACCACCAAATTGACTAAAGACCAGGCAACCCAAATTTATTCGAAAGCGATGGGTGAATTAACAGCCAAAGCAGGGAATGCAGCTAAAGAAGAAGGGGAGATGTTTCTGAAAAATAATTCTAAAAGAGAAGGTGTCATAAGTTTACCAAGTGGACTTCAATATGAAATTCTTAAAATGGGAGATGGAGCAAAACCGACAGCCACTTCCAAAGTGAAAACACATTACCACGGAACTTTGATCAACGGTAAGGTATTCGATAGCAGTGTTGATAGAGGAGAACCGATTTCATTTCCATTAAATGGAGTGATTAAAGGTTGGACCGAAGCTTTACAGTTAATGCCAGTAGGTTCCAAGTGGAAATTGTATTTACCTTATCACCTGGCTTATGGGGAGAGAGGTGCAGGAGCAGATATTAAACCATACGCTGCTTTGATCTTCGAAGTAGAACTTCTGGGAATAGAAGAATAATTCATTTACCGGACTATAAAATCTGGGTCTATGCATTTTACCATTGTGAGCGTTGTCCCGGAACTCATGAAAAGTCCCTTAGGGCACTCTATCATACAGCGCGCTCAGGAAAGGGGTTTGTTGACGATTGAATGCATAGACTTACGATCGTTCGGTATAGGTTCTTATAAACAGTTAGATGACTATTCGTATGGCGGAGCTGCTGGAATGGTCCTGATGTTGGAGCCTCTGGTCAACTGTGTTGAGTCGCTCAAAAAATCGCGAGTTTATGACGAAGTAATTTATCTAACGCCTGATGGAGAAACCTTCAATCAAGCTTTAGCCAATCAGCTCAGTCTAAAAGAAAATTTACTCATCATCTGTGGGCATTATAAAGGTGTGGATCAGCGATTCAGAGATCATTGGGTGACCATGGAGATTTCCGTTGGTGATTATGTATTATCAGGTGGTGAACTCGCTGCTTGTGTTTTGGTTGATGCCATCGGAAGAATTATTCCCGGCGTATTGAATGATGAAACATCAGCACTTACAGATTCCTTTCAGGATAATCTTTTAGCACCCCCTGTATACACGCGACCAGCAAATTTCAGAGGATATGACGTTCCGGACATTTTACTCAGCGGTCATCAAGCCAAAATAGATGATTGGAATTTTGAACAGTCATTGCAGCGCACCCAACTTAAAAGACCTGACCTTTTGAAGGATTCCCAAGATTAACTTACATTGCAGCGTGGATGCAGACTGGGATCAGTTTATAGGGCAAGTTAGCGGCTTTGAGCGGTTTACCTTGGAGCATTGGCTACCGCTAATTATTTGGATGGTATGCACTTATTACTGGATTCAGTGGGCGAAGAATAAAGATCTTATCCGCAAACATCGCTCGGCATTTTGGTTTTCAATGAGCCTTGCCTTTGCAGTGATCTTATGGATGATCCTTCGATTCGTATTAGAAAAATTTGACATTAAGGAAGACCTTCCTTTTCATTTATGTAACATTCTTGCTATTATTTTTCCTATTGCATTGTATTTCCAGATGAAATGGTTTTTTGGCATTCTTTATTTTTGGGTGTTAGTAGGAACATTGCAGGCCGTCATTACTCCAGATTTGAAAGAACCCTTTCCACATTTTGTTTACTTCAGATATTGGTGGGTTCATTGTGGTCTCATTAGCTTGATTTTATATGGATTAATTATTCTCAAATGGCGGGTAGAGGCTAAGGATATTGGAAACGCCATCATTGGGACCAATGTGTATTTATTTTTCTCATTACTCATCAACTGGATCACTGGTGGTAATTATTTTTTTACCATGCGCAAACCAGATTCCGCAACATTATTGGATTATTTAGGACCCTGGCCCTGGTATTTGATCACCGGTCAATTGGTGATGCTTATTTTTTTTATTGTGTATTTTATTCCTGTGTGGTATTACCAGAAGAAGCTCAAAGCTTAGAGCCTAAAGCCCAAAGCTTAAAGCCTGGAGCTCAAAATTCAAAGCTCTTATACTACCGCAATAAAATTTGCTTTATCCTTTATCTCGATACGCCTTCAGGCTACATTATAGCTGGTAGTCTTCATCCCGCTTTTATTAAATTTCTTGTAATCAATAGAGTATTTCAAAGCGGGATCTGCTAGAGTGTTAGGAAAACTCCGTTTTCCTAACAAATGATAAAGAGTAGGTGTTTTTATTTTGTTGTCGCTCAGCGAAGGGTATAATCTTTACTCTTTACTCCTCCCGAAATAATAATCACTTATTTATTGAATAAGGCCTCCATACTCTTTGCTCTATAATCCATGATCCTTCGTGGTCCTTTGTGTCTTCGTGCCTTTGTGGCAAAAATTTCTCATGATTTTTTGGGTATGACCACTGTATAGTGATATGTGGGTTCTGATGGGGTTTGAGAAATTTTAACATCCGGATTTTGAGTAACTGTATAATTTATATTCATCTGGACAGAGGGGGGAGTAGGTAACTTAAAATGAATATGAAAAGTTTTGAAATAACTCACCTTTACATTTCGTATTTTATCAATATTAAACTTTAATAAAGAAACTACTCTTTGCGCTTCAGCATCACAATCAGGATGTAAAGAAGATATCACTTTTGTTTGAATAATTTTGCCTTCAAAATTAATTTCTCCTTTGATCACTACCGTGCCTTCTATTTTGGTATCGAAAGCGGTTTTGGGATATTTTAAATTCTGGGATATAAAAATAGCCATGGCTTTTGAACCACCTGGATATTCAGGAGAGGGTATAAAATCCTTGTGGCGCTTTTCTTTTTTCAATTATCAGTTTTTGTGATGGCCTATTCTTATTTTACATTTTTCGGCTTGATAAAGTCAAGTTCAGCCTCCCGTATCTTTTGATTAAAGTATCTCAAAGATCCATTTTTAATATCCTCATACAGCTTCAGCTGCTCTTGAATCAATTCATCGGTTTCACTTCTATAAACTTCCGCTTGCGTTGTCGGTGGATAATTACCATGTTCATAAAGGGCTATGAGGTGTGCAAGTTTATTCGTGAGTTTGATCGGGAAATTGATTGGATCTTGATTGCTTTTGCTCTTGGTTTGGTACAATTCGTTTTCAATTTTATTTAAAGTACTATCAATAGCTTCTTTTAAAATAAACAAACTATCTGTTTTAGAATTTTTGTCTAATGCATTGCAAAAATCATTGAGTTGCTTTTTAATATCTCGCATTTCAATAATCGCTTTGTGCGCCTTATCGATACTTTTTCGAATCGCATCTATAAATTGATACTGCTGCTCAACATCTTCATCACTTGTAGGATATTTCTTATTTCGAATGACCCGAATTTCAGTACTATCAAATAGGCCGGGTCCCTGTATATACATTTTATAATTCCCAAGTCGTGGTTTAGCTGCCTGCAATCCTGCCCACCAAAGCACCATTCCATCAAAACTTTTAGCTGGTTTTTTTCTCAAAGAAAATTCGAGTTTATTGCATCCGGATTTCAGTTTGATTTTTTCTGTAAATTCATCTGAAAAACTATTGGACCATCTACCAATCGTATCCTTGTTCGAATCTATGCAGAAAAAAGAAAAGCTGTCTTTCGCCTGAATACTGTCTATATAAAAATATAAAATTGCTCCTGCAGGATGATTGGTTCCTGAAAATTTAGAATCAGTGGAGCCGCCATCAGTTCGTAGCACCGATTTTGGTTGAAACAAAATATGCTTTTTATTTTTGGAGTTAGCTTGATATTGACGCAAAGGGCCCAGATCATCAATGAGCCAAAGGCTTCTACCTTGGGTGGCTGCAATTAGAAAGTCTTCTTTAACCGTCAAATCTGTAATCGGTACAATGGGAAGATTGAGTTGTAACGATTGCCAATTGACGCCATCATTCAAGGATACATAAATTCCATATTCTGTTCCGCTGTATAATAAGCCTGACCTCACAGGATCAGCTCTCAAAACGCGAGTGAAATGCTCTGATGAAATTCCAGTAGTAATTTTTTTCCAGGTCTTTCCATAATCCTTGGTTTTGAAAAGGTAAGGAAGGAAATCACCATTTTTATATCCGGTTGCTGCGAGATAACAGCCTCCATCCTGATGTGGGTCAGGTTCTATGGAATTGATCATCGTCCAGGCAGGTAATTCAATTGGAGTAACATTTGTCCAACTATTGCCTCCATTCATACTTACATGGACCAATCCATCATCTGTGCCTATCCATAATAAATCTTTGATTCTTGGTGACTCCGCAGCGGCAAATATGGTACAATAATATTCAACACTGGTGTTGTCTTTGGTAATGGGTCCACCGGAAGCTTTCATTTTACTGCTGTCATTCCGCGTGAGATCGGGACTAATTGTTCGCCAACTGTTGCCTTCATCTTCGCTCACATGCAAATGATTGGAAGCCGCATACAATCGAGTAGGCTTATGCGGACTAAAAAAAAGTGGAAAATTCCATTGAAAGCGATATTTTAATTTTTCCGCCCCATGACCAAGAGGATTGTCGGGCCACACATTGATGCTTCGACTAATATTTCGTTGGTGATCATATCTGTTTAAATAGCCACCATAACTTCCACCATAAACGATTTCCGGATTCATTGGATCAATAGCGATGTGCCCGGATTCTCCTCCGGCAGTAGGTTCCCAATCGTTTGCACCAATTGAATATCCTTCTGTGCGGTGATGAATGCGAATAGTACTGTTGTCTTGTTGAGCGACATAAATGCGGAAAGGGTGATGATTGTCTGTCGTAACTCTATAAAACTGAGCTGTCGGTTGATTGTTTTGTGGTGACCAGTGTTTGCCATTGTCATCGCTGATTTGTCCACCGCCATCATTAGCAACCGCTATATAATTGGGCTGTTCGGGATTAAACCACATGTCGTGATGATCTGCATGTTGCGTATTGACTGTGTTAAAGGTTTTACCACCATCTGTTGATTTGTGCAAAGAGACATTGAGTGCATAAACTTCATCTGGATTTTTAGGATGGATGCAAATTCTTGAAAAATACCATGCCCTTTGTCTAATTTTTCTTTCAGAGTTTACGAGTTTCCAGGTTTTGCCTGCATCATTCGACCGAAACAGTCCTCCATTTTCATTTTCAATCATGGCATAAATAACATCGTTATTCGATGGAGCAACAGCAACAGTACTAATTCCCCAGATACCCGTTGGCAAGCCTTCATGTGAAGAAATATTTTTCCAATGATCTCCGCCATCTGTGCTAAGCCAAAGTCCGGAACCGGGCCCGCCACTGCTCATTTGATGGGCTGACCTTCTCATATTCCATGTAGTCGCAAAAACAATTCTTGGATTCACCGGATCAAAACACAATTCAGCAGCTCCGGTACTGTCATTTACAAACAAAACCTTTTTCCAGGATTTACCACCGTCTGTGGTTTTGAAAATGCCGCGGTCTGGATGTGATTTAAAAACATTGCCTAGTGCAGCAACCAATACGATATCGGGATTTTTAGGATGGCATTTGATGCGAACGATGTGCCGTGTTTGATCTAATCCCATTTTGACCCAGTTTTTTCCACCATCATCAGATTTCCAGATACCTTTTCCTGGGCTCACATTGCCTCGGATGGTTTGTTCGCCTTCGCCCACCCAAATGATATTGGGATCTGATGATGCAACTTCAATGGCTCCGATACTGCCTCCGAAAAATCCATCGGAAATATTTTCCCAATGTAAACCGGTATCTTTTGTTTTCCAAATACCTCCTCCTGTTGTTCCCATCAAAAAGGTTTCAGGCCTTGAGGATACTCCAATGATAGCGCAAGATCTGCCACCTCTGAAGGGTCCAATATGCCTCCATTCCAGGCCATTGATGTGCTTTGCTGTAAACGCTTCCTGACACAAACTAACAATTGTTTGTATTGAGAAAACAATTGTTAGGAGTATAGTGAATATTGATTTAGTGATATTGAATGACATCTTTTAATATTTCAGGAAAAATAATAAATGTAAACCCATCCCGCTACATAGCCCAATAAAGCTAAAAAACTGATTCTTTTAAAATACCAGGGATAAGTTATTTTTTCAAGTCCCATAGCCGCAACACCGGCTGCAGATCCTATAATGAGGACACTACCACCGGTTCCCGCTGCATAAGCTACTTCATGCCAAAACGAGTGATCCAAAGAATAAGAGTACATTCCCATGGCTCCCGCAACGAGAGGGACGTTATCAATTACAGCAGATAATAAGCCCAGAACAAATGCGATAATTGCAGGATCGCTAATATGTTGATCTAAAAAAACGCCAAGGTTTTTGAGTTGACCCACTTGTTGCAATGCTGATATTGCAAATAGAATTCCAAAGAAAAATAAAATACTTGGAATCTCAATTCGCGAGAGTGCATTTCTTACGGTTGGTTTGGGACTATCTCTGGTTTCCGGAAATTTATAGGGGTGATTAATTTCCGAAATCAACCAGAAAATAGCCATTGCACCCATCATTCCCATAAAAGGCGGAAGGTGAGTCAAGGTTTTAAAGATAGGCACAAAAATGAGTAAAGTTATTCCGGTCCATAAATAAAAGGAAGATGATGGATGAAAGGCTTCCGGTATTTCTGCCTCATCTTTATAATAGCCCCAAAAACGGGTATTTCTGGATGCGATCAAAAGAGGAATGGCAATGCATAATACGGAAGGAATAAACAATTCCTGCACCAAATGTAAGGATGATACTTTATGTGCGATCCATAACATCGTGGTAGTAACATCGCCAATAGGAGACCAGGCACCGCCGGCATTTGCAGCAATTACTACAAAACTTGCAAACCACAAACGGTCTTCATTATGGTGAATGATTTTTCTGATCAGCGAGATCATGACGATCGTGGTGGTGAGATTGTCCAATACTGCCGAAAAGAAAAATGCGATCACAGAAATGAGGATCAGTAAAGTGAATTTTTTCTTGCTTTTGATCCAGCTACTCACCACATGGAATCCCTGATGTAAATCGATTAATTCAACAATGGTCATTGCGCCAATCAGAAAAAACAGAATTGCTGCAATCTCACCTAATACGTGAGATAATTCTAAAACCAAATGATCTGAAGCTTCAACACTATTTTGATTCAATGCAATGACTACCCAACAAGCTACCCCGGTAATCAGAGCAGATACTGCTTTATCAATTTTGATTTGATGTTCAAAAATGATACTCAAATATCCAAGGATAAAGAACGAAGTAATTAATGTAATCATGATTTCAATTAGAATGCGAAAAGTAATGATAAAATTGATGAATTAAAGCCCAATTCGATGAATTGAGCAGTGAATTTATAAAACATAGATTTACAATGAAGTAAGTCAGAGTTTCTAAGCAAGGGCGGTGTTTATGCTGGCATTTATTAACTTTGCCGCGCATGAAGCCTGGTTTAAAAATAGGAACGCTTGAATTGCCGGAGTTTCCAATAATTCTGGCACCTATGGAGGATGTCAGTGATCCGCCATTTCGCATGTTGTGCAAACAACATGCTTGCGACCTTATGTTCACTGAATTTATTTCAGTGGAAGGTCTTATCCGGGATGCAGCCAAATCCGTCCAAAAATTGGATATTTATCCTGAAGAAAGGCCGGTAGGAGTTCAGATTTTTGGAGCAGAATACGACTCTATGATGCGAGCTACAGAAATTGTAGAGCGCGCTCAACCGGAGATCATTGATATAAATTATGGTTGTCCGGTTCAAAAAGTTGTCTGCAAAATGGCGGGTGCGGGAATTCTCCGCGATGTTCCCAAAATGGTAGCACTTACAAAAGCTGTTGTTCAATCAACAAAACTCCCCGTTACTGTAAAAACACGTTTAGGTTGGGACGATAAAACAATATTTATAGAAGAAGTCGCAGAGCGATTACAAGATGTTGGCATTCAAGCACTCACCATTCATGCACGCACGCGATCACAAATGTATAAAGGAGATGCAGATTGGACCTGGATTGCAAAAGTCAAGGAAAATCCAAGAATACACATTCCGATTTTTGGTAATGGAGATATCGATAGCCCGCAAAAAGCATTGGCTTATAAAAACAAATACGGCGTGGATGGGATCATGATTGGCAGGGCAAGTATTGGCTATCCCTGGATCTTTAGAGAAATCAAGCATTTCTTACAAACAGGCAATTTATTGGATCCGCCATCACTTGAAGAACGGATTGTGGCTGTTAAGCAACATTTATTTCATGCTATAAAATGGAAGGGAGAAAAAGTGGGTATCGTGGAAATGAAACGCCATTACACTAATTATTTCAAAGGATATCCCGGAATTAAAGATTTTCGGACACAATTGGTGAGTACTTGCGAATTACAGGAAATTATTTCGATACTTGATAAAATACAACTTTGTTATGCTGACGAAGTTCTAATGGAAGTTTAATGATGGAGCAGTCTTTGTTATTTGATCTGAGTGCTTCAGAGAAAAAAATTCTTTCTATAATTTCTTCTGTTGCCCAAAGAGAAAACTTAGAAGTGTATGCAATAGGTGGATACATTCGAGATAAAATTATTGGTAGAGCATCAAATGATATTGATATCGTTTGTATTGGTGATGCGATTAAACTGGCCGAACTCGTTGCTGATGAATTTAAACCCCGGCCCAATGTGAATTTCTATAGTCGGTTTGGCACAGCAGCTCTTCAACATAAAGATTTACATATTGAATTTGTTGGGGCACGAAAAGAATCTTATAAACACGATTCGCGTAAACCAGTCATTTTTTCGGGAACCCTCGAAGATGATCAGCTGAGAAGAGATTTTACAATCAACGCGATTTCAATAAGTTTAAATGCTTCCAATTACGGAGAACTGATAGATCCATTCGATGGATTGGGTGATATCAAGAAGAAACGCATCAAAACACCTGGCAATCCGGATACTACATTTTCAGATGATCCGCTCCGAATGATGAGAGCCATTCGATTTGCAACACAATTACAATATGTCATAGATCCTGAAACGCTGGAGGGTATTAAAAGCTGCTGCGATCGCATTAAAATCGTTTCGAAGGAACGCATTACTACAGAATTGGATAAAATATTATTATGTCATAAGCCTTCCATCGGACTCGATTTACTTTATAAAACGGGTTTGTTAGAAAATATTCTCCCGGAATTAATTTTACTTGCTGGTGTTGAATACCTGGAAGGTAAAGGTCATAAAGATAATTTTTACCATACGCTGGAAGTTGTTGATAATTTGGCGGCCAAATCAGATAATTTGATGTTGCGATGGTCTGCTCTTTTACATGACATCGCCAAACCTCAAACTAAAAAGTTTGAAAAGGGAATTGGTTGGACTTTTCATGGACACGATGCATTAGGTGCTGCTATGGTGCCGCGTATATTTAAATCAATGCGATTGCCTTTGGATCATAAACTCAAATATGTGCAGAAAATGGTGCGCTTGCATCTGAGACCCATTGCTTTGACCAAAGAAGAAATCTCTGATTCGGCTTTAAGACGGCTTTTGTTTGATGCTGGTGAAGATTTAGAAGATTTGTTGATGTTGTGCGAAGCTGATATAACTTCAAAAAATATTACTAAAGTAAATCGCTATTTGAATAACTATAGTATCGTTAGAGAAAAGTTATATGAACTGGAAGCAAAAGATCGCATCCGCAATTGGCAACCACCTGTTGATGGTGCAGATATTATGGAACTCTTTCAAATCAAACCCGGTAAGGAGGTTGGTATCATCAAAACATGTATTCGAGAAGCCATTTTGGAAGGTACAATTCCGAATGAAAGACAGGCCGCTCTGAAGTTGATGCAGGAAAAGGGCTTGGAATTAGGTCTTGTTGCCGTCAAATCTTTAGAAGAGCTAACAACTGTTAGGAATCCATCAGAGGTCAATTCATAGAAATAATCTTCAATTCTACTCTTTGATTCTTTAAACGACCCGCAGCAGTATCATTACTGGCTATTGGGACGCGTTTGCCATAGCCTTTATATTGAACCTGTGACGAAACGATTCCCTTTTCGATCAAAAAATCAGCAACATTTTTTGCGCGCGTAGTGCTTAATCGGTCACAATATTCATGCGGTGGGATGGAATTCGTGTGCCCACCAATTTCAATGACGACATCCCGGTTATTAATCAAGAAGTCATAAATTTCATTCAATACAGCAAACGAACGATCGTTAATAACAGCAGAGTCAGCATCAAAGAATAATTGGTTGATTTGTAAAGTTTGTCCAACTGTAATTTTTTTTCGATCCAGGTCAGCAATGACTTTAGGTTGATCGATGAGCAGATCGTAATTATGAACGCAGTTGTTTTGGTCCATGATACGCACACCTTGTTTGCCGGCTGCAAGATTGGTATTGTTGAGTCCGGATCTCCCGTTCGACCATAAGATGCGATGCGTTCCGGTTCCACCTCGGATCTCAATCGTAGCTTTCCCATCTTTCCTGTTTACTGCTGATACAGGCGATTTAGAAGTCACGATGACTTCAATGGGTTCCGGTTCTTTGATTTTTACAGTAGCCACATATTCTTCAGCTTCGGCATCGGTGACTGTTATTTGGAAAGTACCCGCACCAAGACTATCCCGTTTGGTTAATTTTTTGACGCCGTCAGACCATTCATAACTATAAGGGGTTTTACCACCTTTAGCAATTACGATCACAGAAGCAGTTTTATCCCCATTACATTTGATGTCTCCTTTGCTATATGCAATAACTTTGAATGCTTCTTCTTCACCATCCAATATATCTATTCGAAAAAGACCCCGATCGGCAGTCCCTACCCATAAATCATCATTTTTATCACAAGCCAGAGAAAGTGTTTGCGATGATACAAAACCATAATCTTCATCGAGTAATAGGGTATTATCGGTGTACGGATCAAATTGCACGAGCAATTCGGATGCTACATAAATGCGACCTTTACTATCTGAAGCCAGGGCGCGTACGGGCCCTTTGCTCAAACCTCTTTTTACGGCTGCATCCTGCCATCGCTCACGGCCATCTTCTTCGTAGACCAGCCACATGCGGTCTTCTGCCAACAACCATGTACCTTCTGTTGAAGATATAGCTCCGTTGAACTTTGAATTTTTTTCATAGATATCCCAATCTTTGTCTTCTATTTTTACAATGCCACCTTCAGTCCCAATCCATAATCGTTGCTTTGGATCTACATAAAGGGAGTTAATGCCCTCCTTGTTCAACTTTGAATTTTTAGAAGTATAATGATTAAGTATCCGGCTTTGATCATCTGATACTCTAAAGAGTCCTTTATCGGTACCTACCCAAATATCTCCTTTATAATAAGCCATACATTGGATGAGCGCACCTTTAATGGCCAAATCTATGGTAAGCATTTTGTCTTCTGTGATGAGTTGTTGAGATCTGTTACCATACCATACCATTTCTTTTTTGTCCTCAGTGATCGCAGCTACTGAATCTGAGCTCATGAGTTCCGCATCATGGTCCATAGAGATCATGCGATAAAGTCCACGATCTGTGCCAAGCCATTTGTAATTTTGCTTATCGATGAGGATTGCACGTACTGCTTCATCGGGAGCCAGTTTTTGATAATTTTCAACCAATGCTTTGTTTTCTGATTGACAGAATATCAAGCAAGAATAGCCAGATAAAAGAATACTCAACAATTTTTTCATCGCATGCAAAATAATGGAAACTTCAGATAAAACGATAAGAGCAGATTTTTTAGTCTGATATAACGCGAATTTGAATTGTAAGTTGTTGATTTCCATAAGCCCTTGTCCAAAATAAATTGCAAATAAATTCTAAATGGAATTTCGCTTATATTAGCCGCTTATTCAACAACAAATGAAAAACCTCTTTAAAGTAAAACCCATTGGCCATCTCCATGCAGAAGCAGCGGATTCCACCAAAGGACTCAACCGAACCTTAACTGCAACGAATCTGGTTTCCCTGGGAATTGGTGCCATCATTGGTACGGGTATATTTGTATTAACAGGTACAGCAGCTGCTGAGCATGCCGGTCCGGCTTTGGTGCTTGCGTTTATTCTGTCTGGAATTGGTTGTGCTTTTGCTGGTCTGTGTTATGCAGAGTACGCAGCAATGATCCCGATCTCCGGAAGCGCATATGCCTACTCTTATTCAACACTGGGTGAATTTGTTGCCTGGATTATTGGTTGGGATTTAATACTTGAATATTTATTTGGTGCAAGTACAGTCGCTGTTGGCTGGTCCGGGTACTTTGTAAGTATCTTGAAAGATTTTGGGGTATACCTTCCTCCGGAGTTAATTGCTTCTTCCGGAACCAAACTGGTTAATATTCCCAATGAAGGTTGGGCAGCCCTCAGCTCAAATGTGTCTGATAAATTAGCCGCTGCAGCCATCGATCCGGCAAGTCTGGAAAGTGTTACGGCTATCTTTAATCTACCAGCTGTATTTATCATCGGCTTACTTACAATATTATTGGTTATAGGAATTAAAGAATCCGCCAATTTCAATAATGTGATCGTTTTGATCAAACTTGCTGTTATCATTTTATTTATAGTGTTTGGATTTAGTTATATATCATCCGAAAACTGGGTTCCATTTATACCTGAACGTATTATAGATGTGGATGGGCGAGGGCACTATGGATGGTTTGGAATTGTGACTGCAGCAGGTGTTATTTTCTTTGCCTACATCGGTTTTGATGCGGTATCAACCCTAGCACAAGAAGCAAAAAATCCTCAAAAAGATATGCCTGTTGGCATCCTCGGATCTCTGGTGGTCTGTACCATTTTATATATTCTCGTTGCTTTGGTCATGACCGGTATCGTTAACTATAAAGATCTGAATGTTCCGGCTCCTATAGCTTTGGCCATAGACAAGGCCGGAAGCGGCCTCGAATGGTTGCGCTTCCCTGTCAAACTTGGGGCTATCGCTGGATTGAGTTCCGTAATTTTAGTAATGCTGATGGGGCAACCGCGAATTTTCTTTTCCATGGCACAAGATGGGTTGCTCCCGCCTGTTTTTGCAAAAGTGCACCATAAATACAAAACGCCTCATGTGACTACCATCCTTACCGGTGTCGTTGCTGCTTTTTTTGCAGGGGTGTTGCCAATTAATATATTAGGTGAGTTGGTATCCATAGGTACTTTATTTGCATTCGTGATTGTATGTATAGGTATCATCGTCTTGAGAAAATCTAAACCCGATCTACCTAGGCCATTTAAAACACCTTTAGTTCCATTAGTCCCCATTTTAGGAGCACTTATTTGTTTTGCTCAAATGTTGGGTTTGCCTATGGATACCTGGCTGCGATTGATCGTCTGGATGATACTAGGTATTTCCATTTATTTCTTTTATGGAATCAAACATAGTAAGGTACAGAAACTTTAAAGAAATTCTCAGTCCCGACATAAGTGCTGTTATTGTTTGCAAAGGTCTTATCGGGGATTAGTTTTTAGTTGACAGTTTGCAGTTGTTTAAGAGGAATAAGTCTAAAGCTTAAAGGCTAAAGGCGATTCACACACTTCCATTCGCACTCATGCCATTCTAAAAATTCTCTAATTCTGAAAATTCTGCTTCAGACAAATAAGAAGTTTTCAGTGGACAGTTTGCAGTTGTTTAAGAGGAATAAGGCTAAAGCTTAAAGGCTAAAGGCGATTCACATACTTTAATTTACACCTATATTCCATTCTGAAAATTCTGCTTCAGACAAAAAGGAAGAAAGAATTCCCCATCACTTCGACCTTTTAGCCTTTAGCCTTTAAACCTATACTCCATTCTGAAAATTCTGCTTCAGACAAAAAGGAAAAAGAATCCCCCCTTTGGCCTTTTCCCTTTAGCCTTTACACCTATACTCCATTCTAAAAATTCTGCTTCAGACAAATAAGAAGCTAAGGGAGTTTGATATTGGGTAATTAATGATCTTTAAAAAGTCTATTTCAATTCATCTTCCGTTTGGAAAACGGAGTTTTCCTATCACTCGAACGGATCCCGCTTTGAAATACGCTATTGATTACAAGAAATTTAAAAAAATCGGGATGAAGATTACGCTTAGCTCTCAAAAAATTATATTTCTATAAACTAACATATGTTAGCAACTGTTGTAGCCTCCAAGTATAAAATCCTCCTCACAGACTATCAGACTATCAGACTTTCAGACTATCAGACTTTTTCCAATAAGCCTAAATTAAGAAGTTTACAGTTTATTGGTTGATCAAGACATTCAGTCTCTCAAACTAACAAACTAACAAACTAACAAACTAACAGACTAACAGACTATTAGACTAACTAGACTAACAGACATCTTCCCACAAGCCTGCACTCTTCCTTCGCTTTTTAAAACGCTCAGCTTTAGGCTGCATTCATTTTCTTCTTCCACATGAAATAGACCGGTATTCCCAATGCAACGATCAATAATCCTGGAAAAGAATACAATGGCTTTTGAATCAAAAGATTGATACAAAATAAACTTGCAAGCAGAATATACAGAGCCGGTACAATAGGATATCCGAAAGCTTTATAAGGCCTGTGTACATCGGGTCTTTTCTTCCGCAACACAAATAATCCTGCAATCGTGATGATCGCGAAAAACATAACAGCAAACATCACGTAATCCAATAAATCTCCGTATTTACCGGAAAGACATAATAGGGATGCCCAAATAAATTGGATCCAAAGTGCATTTCCCGGCACTCCATTGGAATTGTTGTCTTTCATATTTTTGAAAAACAATCCGTCCTGTGCCATTGCCTGATATACACGTGCACTTGCAAAAATGATTCCGTTGTTGCAGCCAAATGTAGAGATCATAATTAAAAGAGCCATGATGATCGTGGCTACTTGTCCAAACATCATAAATGCTGCAGCGCTTCCAATTCTGTTATCATTTGCAAACTGAATACCCCGGGTTAATGTGTCCGTGCCTTCAGGACTCCCGTAAAAAGGAATTAAGAAGAGATACGCAACGTTTGCAAGTATATACAATGTTACTACAATGAGGACACCAAAAAACAAACTCTTGGGGATGTTCTTTTCAGGGTTTTCCATTTCACCGGCGATGAATGTAACATTGTTCCAAGCATCACAGGAGAATAAGGAACCAACTAATGCAACACCAATGGCCGACATTAAAACAGTTCCCGAAAGTTCTTTGGTAATATATTGTCCGGTTTGATCCAGCGTATAACTTGGGCTTAAATTCCAGAATTGATCGAGATTGGCTTGCCAGATCTCCCAGTTTCCAAAAACGAAGATGCCCAGGACAATAAGTCCGAATAAAGAAAATAATTTGGCAAAAGTGAAGACCCGAAGGATAAGTTTCCCATAGTTGAGTCCAAGGCTATTGAGATAGGTCAATAATCCAATGACAGCGATGCCTAACAGTTGTGTGGATTTAATCGACCAGCTCCCAATGCTGAACAAAATATGCCCTTCATGAAAAATCGGCACGAGCTCTCCAAAATAACTGGCAAATGCAACAGCAACAGCGGCAATGGTTCCACATTGAACAACCAAAAAAATAGTCCAGCCATATAAAAATCCCGTTAAGGGATTAAATGCTTCTTTCAAAAAAACATAAGGCCCTCCGGCTTTTGGAAACATACCCGCCAATTCACCAAGACTCAATGCTCCAAGTATAGTGATGACTCCGGCAAGTGCCCATATTAATAAAAGCCATCCGGGTCCACCGACTGTTCGGGCTATATCGGGACTTACTTTGAAAATTCCTGAACCGATCATGGAGCCCGATACGATAAGTATCGCGTCCATTAAGGTGAGTTTTACCTTCATATATTGTATTCTAGCATAAATATAGAAGGATGCTTTAAATATTCTGGAAAAATGATTGCTATTGCAATAATGTCTTTTGAATTGTTAAATTGAAAATGCTCAAATTCAACGCACAAAAGCTTTAAATGAAAAGTGCTTTCGTTTATTGAACAAACGAAATTTGCAAGTAAAATTCTTAATCTGGATTTTCGGTTGCCAGAACCATTTTTACTTTTAAGTTTACCCCAATTTGTAGTACGGCAACGAGATCTTGAACAGATAATCCTTGATCCATTCTGATCACACAAGTAAGGTCGGGTACAGATTTCATGTACTTACGCAAACTCGATTCCAATTGATTGTAAGGTACTTCCTTTTGTTCGATATAATACCTTTTATCGATAGTTACCGAAATTGCGATGGGTTTCGTTGTGGTTTGCTCGCTTTGCTTAGAAGAAGGAAGTAACAACTTTATAACGTTCGGATTCGCAAGTGTAGATACAATTAAAAAAAATAACAAAAGGAAAAACATGATATCATTGAGTGACTCCACACTTAATTCAGCGGTTTCCCTTCTTCTTCCCCGTATGTTCATATTGGATAATTAAAAGGTTTACTTAACAGGAGTATGAAGAATATCCATAAATTCAATACTTCTTCTTTCTAATTTATTGACGAGTTCATCCAACATCATGGTCAAAAAATAATATCCCAGAAACGCAATAATACCCACTAACAAACCTCCGGCAGAGGTCAACATTTTTTGGTACAATCCACCTGAGATGACACCAACTGATAAATTATCAGAAAGTGAAATATCGTAGAAGATCTTGATAACTCCCATGATCGTTCCTAGAAAACCAAACATTGGGGCGATCCGGGCAATCAAAGAAAGATATGTTACTTTTTTCTCCAAACGGAAAGTTTCGACGCGACCCACGTTTTCAATCGCGTTTTCTATTTCGGGCATTGGCCTTCCCAATCTTGATAATCCTTTTTCAACCATTCGGGCAAGAGGCGTATCACTGCCTGCACAAATACTTTGAATAACCTGAATGTTTCCACTTCCAATATTGGCTCTCAGATTTTGCATTACGCGTTCATCTTCTTTAGCAAGCGCCTTAAAACTTAAAAAGCGTTCAATAAAAATATATAATGCTACAAATGATAGCACCAATTGTATGCCTATGATGCCCACGCCAATAGGTCCACTGGATAATATAATGTCTACAATGCTGGTTCTCGTAACTGCATCTGCGGCAGCTTCTGTTGCTTTTTCAGCCCAAATCAAGGTAAGTAATTGCATAATTTATAGATTCAATTCTTAGTTTAATCGTTAAAACCGTACTTTTTGGTATACCTAATCAAAACATTTGATTAAAAATCTCAATATATCAGGGCACAAAAGTAATGAATAGATTGATACTTAGCAATAGGTTCAAAAAAAATGTTTAATATTTATATAATTGATTATCAGTATTTTAAACTTGTATTCAGTTTCATACATGCGTACATTTGTTGATGTTTTCTCTTAAAACCATCTACTTTTATATAGAAATGGGAATCTGTCTCCTTTTTTCAGGATTGATTTCTAAAAATGAAATAAATTGCTGCTCTACAATATGGTTTTACTATTACTATGAATGGATTTGATTTTTGGCAGTTCATTGCCGGCGTTGCCGTCTTCTTATACGCTATGTCCCTCATAGAGGATTCTTTAAAAAATATTGCGGGCAGGTCTTTTAAAAAATTTTTGCAAAAGCAATCGCAAAGCAAATTCAAAATGATGCTTGCCAGCACTGCCATCACAGCTTTACTACAAAGTAGTTCTGTTGTGATTCTGATGGTGCTGTCATTCGTAGGTGCTGGATTAATCCCTCTAAAAGCGGCCCTTGCTGCAGCATTGGGCAGTAATCTTGGAACAACGTTGAGTAGTTGGCTTATCGCAATGATTGGTTTTAAAATAAACTTTACAGTCCTTTCTTTTCCTTTACTTGGTATCAGTTTGTTGGGCTTATTATTTTTTAAGAGAAATACGAATCTTGCATACATCACTTCATTTTTACTCGGTTTTGCATTCTTATTTATCGGCTTGGAATGGTTGAAAACCTCAGTCGGAAATTCTTTGGAACTTTATTTTCCTTTTTTTGTAAATCTTCATTATCTACTTTTTATTCCGCTGGGATTTATATTAACCGGTATCGTGCAATCCAGTTCTTTAACAATGGCATTGAGTTTAAGTGCACTTTACAATCATCTCATTCCAATTGAAAATGCAGCAGCTCTGGTAATTGGTTCGGAATTGGGGACTTCTCTAAAGTTTCTTCTGGCATCCAAAAGTGGAATTGTTGATAAACGGCGTCTTGCTTGGGGAAATTTTTTATTAAATATATTTACGATCGTGATGGCTGCGGCAATCCTCCGCCCATTTCTTGAGTTTATTAGCAATAACTTATGGATTCGGGATTCGCTCACACAATTGGTCGTTTTTCAAACAGGTATCAATTTATGTTCACTCTTAGTCTTTTATCCCATGCTGTCTGTCTTTGCAAAATTTCTCGAACGACGGATCAAAGAAGATACCCAATTAAGTATCACAAAATATATAGCAAAAGACTATCCCGTTTTACCAGGTGACGCAATGGATTTGGCAGAAAAAGAAATCTTTCATTTTCTCCAACTGACTCTTGATTTAAACAAGAATATTCTTGGACTAACAAATGTTCAGCAAAATGGAATCGTGGAAAACATTAAGCAATTGGCATCTGGTGATCAAATTCATTTTGAAGAACAATACTTGAAGTTAAAATTTATGCATGGCGAAATACAAGAATATCTTTCCGGGATCCAACATGAGCATCTTCATGAAGCGGAAATTCTTAAACTGGCTAAACTCATTCAAATTGCAAGATTGATTCTTAAGTCGATTAAAAACATGAAAGATATTCGCCATAACCTTTTGGAATTTGAAGTTTCGGCAAATGATGTAATTTATCTGAATTACCAGCAAATAAAAAAATGGAACTAAACTTTTACAAGCAATTCGGTTCATTTTTAAAGAATAACCCTATTATCGATGAAAAGCTCATCACTTATTTGACAAATGAAAATATCAAGCAATATGATCAAACTGTAGATGGTATTTTGAATTCCTTACATATGAGTGAGATTACTGAAATTGATTCGTCAAGTTTGCAAAATGTATATAGAGAAATTTATTCTTCCAATAAAGCTTTAATTCAGACATTTATGGAAATTGGTTTATTAAAATCCTTTAATAACTTATCATAAACCAATTTATAGATAGTTAACATGGATTTGTTTAGCTACAAATAACAATGGTTTATTGAGAGTACAATTTTTTGCATTTATTTAATAGATCAGGTGGATAATTAGGGAGCTTCGTAAATTAGATCCAAAATCAAAATAAACAGTTGGCAGATGAAAAGTTTAAGAAACTCTTCACATTCCTTTCCAGGAAATGCTGTAGTTTTGTTACTATTATTAATCACAATAAATTCTATTTTATGAGCTTACAAGACAAATATCGTTCAGTACTGGACTTAGGTACGGATCTGAATATCCAGCATGGTGACGTGCAAGAAGTTGATGGTGTTCTCAAAATGCGGGGAACTGCTCAAACACAATATGAAAAAGACCAAATTTGGGATAAGATCAAAGAAGTTGGAGGCGACAGCCCAAGCGATATTATTGCCGATATTGATGTTGCTTATACTGACTTCTATGCCAAACATACTGTAAAATCAGGGGAGAGTTTGAGTAAAATTGCCAAGCATTATTATAAAAATGCCGGTGACTATATGAAAATATTTAATGCTAATACAAATATTCTAAAGGATCCCGATGTTATCCATCCTGGACAAGAACTTACAATCCCCAATGCTTAAGTACAGGGATTTTTAAAAGATAAAAGGCTGTCAATTGACAGCCTTTTTTTATGGATCTACATCTATATGTATTCTTAAAGTGGAATATGATTTTAAGGACTTTAACTTCTGAATAGTGGCTTGTACTTCCGATTTTATTTTAAAGAGTTGCAGACTATCTCTTTCAATTTTGATTAAAATTTCGCGTACAAAAGCGCCTTTTATTTTAGATAAATGAGGCTCTGAAGGCCCTAATATCCTTTTTCCCAATAGTTTCTTTAATTCTTTACATAAAGTCTGTGCGGCTTCTTCCACAATTTGAGGTTTGGCATGTAGCAGCTGTAATCTTGCCAACCTTACGAAAGGTGGATAATTAAATTTTTGCCGCTCCGCCAATTCTTTGTGGTAAAATGATTCCTGATCGTGTAACATGACATATTGCAATACGGGATGGTCAATATGATAGCCTTGAACGATGACAGTTCCTTTATCAGTTCTTCTGCCGGCTCTGCCACTAACCTGTGTCAATAGTTGAAAAGCTCTTTCCTGGGCCCTGAAATCAGGATGAAACAAAATTTGATCAGCCTGCAATACTCCAACCAATCCAACATGCTCAAAATCCAAACCTTTTGTTACCATTTGGGTACCTACCAATATATCGGTTTCTTGGTCTTGAAATGATTCGATGATCTTTTGCTGCATTTTTCGGCTGCGGGCAATATCAAGATCGAGCCTTTGTAATCGTTTATTTGGAAATATCTCTTTTA
This sequence comes from Saprospiraceae bacterium, assembly GCA_016719615.1. Classification (NCBI taxonomy): domain Bacteria; kingdom Pseudomonadati; phylum Bacteroidota; class Saprospiria; order Saprospirales; family Saprospiraceae; species Saprospiraceae bacterium. The sequence continues at coordinate 1,890,638 of JADJYQ010000001.1, read as the reverse complement.
ATGATTCTTCTATTTGTTCCGTACCAAATCCTAATTGCCTTAAGGTAAATTGTCCGCAATCCGGACATCTTTCAGGCACAGGTTTGGCTTGGCCGCAGATATGACATTTTAATTTATTCAATTGTTTGTGCACGGTAAGCCTGATGTCGCAATGATTGCATACCGCCTCCCAATGGCAATTACTGCATTGTAAAAGTGGACTGTAACCTCTTCGGTTTCTAAATATAATTACTTGCTTTCCCAAATCAAATTGCGATTGCATTTCATCGATCAAGCGATTCGAAAAATGTCCTTGAATTTTGCCAAAGAGTTGTGCTTCTTGCATAGACACCGTTTGGATATCCGGGAGCTTACTATCCCCAAACCGCTGAAACAATTTAACATAATGGTATTTTCCTTCTTTGGCATTATAATATGATTCAAGTGAGGGAGTCGCGCTTCCTAGGATAATGTTGCATTGAAAATATTTACTTAGTATAACTGCGCAATCTCTGGCCTGGTAGCGTGGTGCCGGGTCGTTTTGTTTATATGATCCATCATGTTCTTCATCTACAATGATGAGCCCTAAATTTGTAAATGGTAAAAATATGGACGATCTCGCCCCAATAAAAACAGAATTGGAATCATGTGCTGCGTTCCAGACTGAAATTTTAGATTTGGGTGTAAGGTCTGAGTGATACTCAAGCAGACGATTTCCCAAATGTTGTTTTAGGCGACCAACCAATTGTGATGTCAAGGCAATTTCTGGAACGAGATACAATATCTGCTTACCCTTATTTAGAATTTCTTGAATAATTTTTAGAAAAATTAAAGTTTTCCCACTACCTGTTATTCCATGTAATAAAATGGGTTTTTGGTCAGTCATTTGGGCCATGATTTCCTCAAAAACATTTTGCTGCTCTGGGCTCAATAATATTTGTTTGGAGGGAGCGTCGGTCTCGGGATACTTGAATTTATCTAGTATTATTTCTTCATAAATTTCTTTTTGTAAAAGTGCTTGACTTACATCCGCTGGAGTTTTGCTCATTTTTTGCAGTTCTGTTCGCCGGATCCAGCCAAAATCCTTGCGTTGTTGTAAATAAGTTACAATGGACCTCGATTGTCTTTCAGATCTTTGAATTTGGTCGAGTGCTTTGTGCAATAAGTCTTGTTGCTGTTGGAGTAACGGATGCAGTCTTATCCAGGAAATCTTTATGGCTTCAGCTGCATCTTCTAGTTTTTCGTAAAGTTGTATCCATCTTTTTTCCAACATGATATGCAAAGTTTTTAAGACTGTTTTTTGTTGGAGTATATTTTGGACTTCCTGAATACTTAATTCTTTTCTAAGTTCTAGGGCTTCTAATATCAGATATTCATCTTCGCTTGCATCCGTGGGATATTTACCTTCTTCTAATATCGACACGATGATGGTCTCACTTCCTGGCCGAAATACGGAGGGAATTGCAGCACTCATGATCTCACCATAACTGCATAAATAGTATTCGTTGAGCCAATCCCAAAATTTGAGTTGTTTGGCAGTTAAAAGTGGATGTTCATCAATAATGGCTAGAATAGGCTTAGGCTTTGACCAATGTGTTTCTTTCGTTAAATTTTTTACAATGGCCGAATAATGTTTGCGTTTTCCAAATTCAACTTCCACCCTTTGTCCGATTTGAATGGAACCGTATAACTCAGAGGGAACAACATAGGTGAAAGTGCCTTCCACATATAAGGGTAAAATGAGTTCTGCAAATAGGGTGTTTTTATTTTCCATTTGATATCGATCAAATATAGAATTTGGGCTGGTAAATGTATTCATTGGCTATCTAAATATTTGTAAACTTTTTTTTTGATGGCAAATTATAAGCGTTTTTACTCAATTTGGGCGCCATCTGGCTTTGCCTTCGGAATTTGAATTTTAAGAAGGACTCCTGAATCAATTGCTGAATGATTCTCATTTTAATTATAAAATATTGAATTTCAGCTTTGTAATCAACGATAGAGCTGATCATTGCCAAATGTTAATTTTTGACGAGTGAGATTATTTGTATAAATTTGTAAATCACAATTGAGTATTTAAATTTTGACAAATCGGTTAATAGGCGTTTTTCTTATTTCATTGCTATGTCTTAACCTCGTTGCACAACCTACAGTTGAAGATTGTAATAATGGAGTTGATGATGATGGTAATGGGCTCGCAGATTTAAATGACCCCAACTGCAAATGCAATGGGATAAAAGATACATTATTTGTTCCTTCCTCCTTGATTCCAAATCCATCCTTCGAAGAATTTAATTGCTGTCCAACAGGCTTGGCCCAGTTAAATTGTTCAAAAGGTTGGATTCAGGCTTCTGCAGCCACCTCTGATTATTTTCATACTTGTGGCTTTCGGCAAGATCCTATGCGCGGCAGCCCACCACTGCCACTACCTGCCGGTAATGGATATGTAGGTTTTTTGGATTTGTATAATCATCCTGCCCGCAATGCTACCTATAAGGAATATGTCGGAGCTTGTTTAAATAGTCCGATGATCGCCGGCAGGGAATACACACTGAGTTTCTGGATAGGATTCGGTCAACGTGGCAATGCATATGGTCCTCGGGCAATAACGACTTTAGGAATATTTGGAACAGGTCAATGCAGCAGTTTACCTTTTGGCAACAACAATTCCTGGTTATGTCCTTCTAATTATGCGAATTGGTCTCAAGTAGCAAGCGTCACCGCTTCAGGCACTAATAAATGGGTAAAGGTGAATTTAAAAATAACGCCGACCTCAAATATAGCGGCAATGGCGATTGGCCCCCAATGCCAACGGGCTGATGGTTATTACTATTTTTTTATCGATGAACTCATTTTGGAGGAAACCGTTAAATTCGATTCCTTATTACTGAGCATTTCCGGGGATCCATGTAAAGATTCAGTCAGTTTGAATTCACCGGCTTCCAGGGTCACGCGGATTAAATATCAATGGTATAAAGATGGTGTCGCGATTGCTTCCGCTACGTTACCAAATTTTATCATTCCCCGCGGGCAAGAAGGAAGTTATGTGCTTAAAGCTATAGATGGTTCCGATTGTGAATTGAGTAACTCCTATCAATATCATTTGGATACCAGTTATTATGCATTGGATACCAACATCTGCTCCGGTGATTCACTATCCTTGGCCGGGCAAACATTTAAAAACACGGGCGATTATCAGCTATTGTTGCAAAATAGCATTGGTTGTGATAGTATTATTGATCTGAAACTCCAAGTAAATACTCCTGACGACCGATTTTTATCATCGATGTTGTGCGAAGGTCAATCAATACAATACAATGGAATAACTTATGACAAAACGGGTATCTATAACTGGTACGAGAAAGATATGAATGGTTGCGATAGTCTCACCCAACTCAATCTAACTGTTGCAAAAATAAAAAACACTGTATGGGATACTTTTATTTGTGAAGGCAGAGTCCTGATTGCCGGAATCGATACCTTTTCTTCTACCGGAATTTATACCCAGCATCACATCTCTGCAGAGGGTTGCGACTCTATTCACAGCATCCAATTAAAAGTAGCGCAAAATGCAAGTACCCAAATGGATACTTTTATTTGCGAAGGCCAATCGCTTCAATTACTTGGATACACTTTTGATACTGCCGGGAATTACCAGATCCAATTAAATACTGTAAAAGGTTGCGATAGTATTCTTAATCTACGATTGAGCTTTCATCCGAAATTTAACTTACGTTTGGATACCAGTCAGTGTGCAGGTGATACTTTGAAACTTGCTAATTTAAACATTTTTCAGTCCGGAATATACCAGATCCCATTGTTGAGTCAAAATGGTTGCGATAGTTTGATTACATTGAACTATTATTCCAAACCAAAAGCAGTTAAAAATATCGATACCCTTATTTGTTATGATCAAACAATTGTATTGGGAGCTATTCATTATCCTGATTCAGGGAGATTTCAACAATTTCATATCTCTGCAATTGATTGCGACAGTATTGTAAATATTCAAATATCAAAAACGCAGAAACCGGTATTGAATAGTACCGTGAAAAATATTTTGTGCCATCGTGAAAACAATGGTTCTATCACTACAGGGCTTACAGGTTCAACTCAGCCTTATAGCTATTTGTGGGAGGATGGTTCATCACAGAGTTTACGTCAACAATTAGCTAAAGGCAGTTATCAGTTGACGGTAACCGATAGATTTGGTTGTCGGATATTCGATACTTTCACAATTGCAGAACCTGACCCCATTAACTATGAGATTCAAACCAAAAATGCAAATTGCAAATCGATATCAACCGGAAAAATATTTTTAAACCGAATTGAAGGTGGTGTTGGGCCATATGTATTTAAAATCAATGGTTCAGAATATTCTTTTCAGAATGGAGTGGAAGATATAGCAACGGGCACACATACACTGGAGATCACAGATGCCAATGGCTGCAAAGAATTTGAGACTTTCACAATTCTGGATCCGGTGCTGGGTGCTGTTGATCTTGCCCCGGATAGCATTCACATCATTTTAGGAGATTCTGTATTTCTTATGGCGCAAGTACTAGCCCTTGATTCTATTGTCAGCGTTGAATGGTCAGGTCCCGGTATCATTCGGTGTACGAATTGTCTTTCAAGCTATGTTATTCCTGGAGCTAAGGGTGGTCTTTTTACTGTTAAAATTATCGATGGCTTTGGCTGTGAATATATTGCCTCTGTTTTTATTTCTGTTGAGCAAAAATATTTTGTGCCCAATGCCTTTTCTCCTAATGGAGATCAAATTAATGATTTTTTTAATTTATTTTCTGATAGATCTGTTGAAATGATCGATGTCTTAAAAATATTTGACCGGTGGGGCAACCTGCAATTTGAAGGTAAAAACATATCCCCGCACCGCCTTAATGACGGATGGAATGGTGAGTTTAAAGGACAGAAATCTTTGCCTGGGGTTTATGTTTACTTATTTCAGTTTCACGACAAAGCCGGAATTTTCCATCAGTTAAGCGGAGATGTCACATTGATCCGCTAAGCTCAAGTTGTCAACGAATTAAACTTATATCACCATATAATTTACGGATTTGATTTCCGGGAAACTCAAGTTCAATGGCAAATATGTAAACACCGGGATTCATTTTATCTCCGTTCAGCGAATTTCCATCCCAGCCCTTTAAGTCTCCAATACTTTTATTTCCTTCAGAGTATATCTGATTACCCCAACGATCAAATATAAAAAACGAACGAACGTTTGTTAGTTTGTTTTCGCTGATGATTCGAAATACATCGTTGATGTTGTCTCCATTTGGGGAAAAGGCATTGGGAACAAAAACTTGATCGTCAGCAAACAACCTTACGCGGATGTGTATGGTGATGATACACCCATTTTCATCTGTCAATGTTACGGTATAATCCTGATCTGAGTTCGGTGTTATGACGGGATTCAAACAATCAACACAACTTAAACCTGCAGTTGGGCTCCAGTTGATGGTGCTGGGATTAAAATTAGGAACGAGTTGAAGATTGTGGGAAGCGCCTTGAGATATAGCAACTTCAACCGGGTATTGTACCATCAGTTGACTAAATTGTAAATCAACATCTATTATGGAATCACATCCAAAGGAAGACGTTACGATGCTACTTCCGCTTGGATTGTTTTTATTATATCGAACCCCATGAATGAGAATTTCTTCCTCCTGGCATAAAGTATCCCTGATCATGTTTCTGCTTAAGGGTAGGAGTGTCACATTGACTTGTAGCAAACTATCACAACCATGAACAGAAGCTCCTGACAAAATCTCAATACCGCTGCTGTTATTTTTGTCATAACGGTTTCCATTGATAATTATACTTTCATTTTCACAGATACTGGTATCGACTAACTGCTGTCGTAAAGGGAGTAACTGTAAGTTTATGGTAACAATACTATCGCAACCACCCGTGGCTTGGGCAAATAAAGTATCTAGTCCCTGAGACTTGTTTTTAAAATAATATTTTCCATGAATGAAGAGGCTATCATTTTCACATACCATAGGAGTGTATTGTGACCGTACTGCATTTAAAAAACTTAATTGGATTTCCAGGAGACTATCGCAGCCAAATTGCGAGGCTTTTGAGAAAATTTCAATACCAGATGGATTGTTATTGTCGTAACGTTTACTATTAATGAGCAAAAACTCATTTTCACAAAGGGTGTCGTTCAGGATTTGTCTATTGACCGGATAAAAAGTGAGTTGAATATTCACGATACTGTCGCAAAGATTGGCAGCTCCGGATGGAATTGTATCCTGCAATCCCGGACGTATCTTACTGAAATAAACATTTCCGATCAGAACGCTGTCGTTCTCGCAGATAATATTGGAATAATTGAATACTCCATTTTGCAAGAGTACTATATTTACAAATACAATACTGTCGCACAAGTCGGGGTTGCTAGCAGCAAATGTATCTATGCCGGTCAGCTTGTTTTCATCATAAAATTGTTTTCCAATTTGAATGCGGTCGCCTTTGCAAATGCTGGCTTGTGAGCTGTCTATTTGAAGTGGTATAAAGCTAAGGCTTACATGAATAAAGCTATCACATCCGTAGCTACTTTGGTTCTTTAAGTTTACAGTGCCATTTGGATTGTTGATGTCGAAGATCACATTTCCAATCATCAAATTTTTGCTCGCACAATAGGTTTTTGATAAATTGGATTCTGATACGGGTAAAAAACTTAAATCGACATGGACTATGCTGTCACAACCTGATGCGGAAGCATTTTTTAAAGTAGCAATTCCGGAAGGCCGTTGTTTATCAAAAAGCTCTGTTCCAATCTGAAGTGTATAATCCGGACAAACATTGGAAAGGGAATAATTAGAGTTGATCTCTTGCAACAATTCTATCTTAAAACTATCCTCATCCGTACAATAACCTGTTTCAGATCCGAAAATATAAAGAGTTGATGTTGAGAAAATAGTATCACCTGTCTGATAATTTTTTCCTAGTCCGCCCGGCAAGGCGTAATATGCAGTTCTGCCATTTGTGTTTTTTCCAGTGATCGGAGGCAGGACAAAATAGCCACATTTTCTAATATCAACCGGTTGATCAATTTCAATTTTGGGATACACATCGATGCGCAGGGCAGATGTGTCTACCGGACAAGTAATGCCATCGCCAACCTGGTAAATGATGGTAAAGGAACCGAGCCCTGAAATTTTTGAATCCCACTGATTTTGACTAAGTGCTCCGGTTAATTGTGGATCTATAAAGAGTCCGCCGAAATCAGCATTGATCAATAAATTTTGAAGTTGAATTTGTTCATCTTCACAGATGCTAACGCTTGCATTATTGCCGGCATTTAATTGTTTAACGACCTGAATAGTGATGATCGAACTATCGCTGTCGCAATAAGAATTTCCATTGTGAATATAGGCAAACCTAAAGGTTTTGCCGTTGTGTCCGTTGCTGTCAAACAAACTATCCTGCAAACTTCCGGAGAAATCCAGATCTTCAAAATACCCGCCGGCATCATGGCCGGATAAGGCTGAATTTAGATTAAACACATTTCCTTCACAAATAGAAATACTCCAATCTATTCCGGCATTTGGTTTATGAATAATATCTACCCGGAAACTATCTAAATCAGTGCAATGAGCTAGTGTGTCTGTAAGAAAAATCCATTGGCTGATCAACAAACTATCACCTGCTTGTAGTCGGCTTCCAAATGCATTATAATAAGCTGCATTAGGGCTGAGTTTACTTCCTTTTAAAATTGGAAGAATATAAGTTTCGCATACAACAGTATCATTAGGTTTGGTAAAATACGGGGAAGCTAAAATATCAATAACTAGTTTTGTTGGATTTGAATTACATGGCGAATCCAAAATCACCGCATATAAAGTATCACCAGTACCTGTATAAGTTCCATTTATGACGTTTGTCATGAGGCTGTCTCTTGCAAACAATATTTGTTTTCCGGAATGCTGGGCCCCTCTGATGCAATCTTCCAAAGTGCTCAAAGGAAAATTTACCAGACCTAAACTATCTGAACAAAATTCAAATGTGCAGCTTTGCGCAACCGGGCGGTTCACAGATTCTAAAATGACAGGAATGTATTTCGAAACACAACTGTCCTTGCGCAGGAAGGCATAAATAGTATCAATTCCTGAAATATTTACAGGGGATATTAAAGTATCCACTTTCAAACTATCCCGATACCAACTCACTTTGATGCTTGTGTCTCCTTGTTGTAAATATCTCGTTGCTCCAAAAAGATTAAAAATTGCAGTTCCTGAACCATCATCACAAGCTCTGTCGGATAATAGTAAAACGGAATTCAAATCTGTTACTTTTAAGATGATCTCAACAGGATCTGAAACACAAGTTCCATCCGACACCGTAGCATAAATGGTGTCTCCTGCAGTCGTATAAGGTGGATTTATTTTTTTAAGGAGTAGATCTTCTTCATAAAAATTTACCGCATACCCGGAAGGATTGTTGGTAATTTTAGGAATGAGATCGATCAACAGGAATACAGCCAGTCCATTAGCTCCGGGGCAGGCACTGGCACTGACGGTTGTTGCAACAGGTTTTGGCAAAACCGTTAATTGAATGGCTACAGGTTTGGATTCGCATTTGCCATCGTGGATACAAGCATAGATAATAGTTGAATTTGTATTGTAAGGAGAATTGATTTCGTTCGTTTTGTTGATGTCCTCAAAAAATTTGACGCTCGCTCCATTATTTCCATTTTTAATAGTGTTTTCTAAATTGCTGAGATCAAAACTTGCAAAGCCACTACCATCATCGCATTGTTTATCGGATGTTGCTTTGGCAACAGGTAGCAAATTAACTTTTAACTGGATGGCAACAATATTGGATTTACAATTGCCATCTGAAATACGTGCATAAATAGTCGCATTACCAGATGTATATGGAGAAAAAATGCGCTGGGTTCCTGCCATATCCCGGAAATACTCGACAGTGCCGTTGCTGCTTCCAAGGACGTCTGCGTCTGCATCTTCCAATGTAAATACGGCCTGTCCGCTGTTGGTCTCACATGCTTCTATAATGCTGGTATTTGCAATTGGACATTTAACCCGAATCAATATCCGTTCTGTATAAATATTCATGCAACAATCGGGATCGGGTGCCGGATTGGGAATGCCTACTATTTCATAGTCTTTCTCGCACCAGCTTTGTGGTATCGTATACATAAACGGGCTGATGACACTTGTTGCAGCGGTATACGCAGGAGTAGAAAGCGATGGAACTGCACAGCCATTATTGCTGATGCTGCCTTCAGCCCAAAAGTCACCATTTCCGGTGAGCATCCCGGGGATATCGTAGCTTGCATTTGTTGAACATCCACAGCCCGTAATCGTCATGACCTGTGTGCGGGATCCTGGACTTGCATCAAAATTTGAGAAAGCCCCGATGGTTCTGGTGCAAGTACTTGCGGAAACATAAATTTTACAGCTCAATCCACAAACTGCACTGAAATCATAAGATGTTGATGCATTCGAACTCGTAAAGACAATCCAAATTGAGTTGGCCGGAATATTGAAATTTGCACCCACAGAAATAGCGCTGCAGCCTCCAACCAAACCGGATGGACCAGCCCCAATTCCACAGCCACCAGGCCCGATGTCTGCATTACCAGCACCTCCAGTGTTGTTTTGAGGCGCATAATCAAAATTGAAATCAGAGGTATTTAAACCACTGCCGCTCCACATAATCAGGAATTCATTAGGAGCTTCCGTGCCACAAGCATCAATCATAAAACCTAATAGGGAAGGGCAAATCCTGCATTTTGGATTGCTTGTCGTAATGTTAGCACTTCCAATTTTAACGCCTTGTCCGAGGTAAGGATCAAACCCCGCATTTATATCAGCATAATAATCAATTTTGCCATTGTGCGGGAGGTCGCCCCCCTGAACATTTATGGTAATTTGGTCTCCTCCACAACGTGTACTCTCAGGGATGCAATTAGGAACAGTAGTTGTATTGGTGATCTCAGGACATTGTGCAATGACTTGCAAGGAATATATTAATGCGAGTATGCCTGTAGCAAATCTAAGTTGCAACATGTATCCGGTTGTTTGCCCAAAGATAAGGAAGCATGGGGTATATTAGGCCTGTTCTTAATTTGTTAATAATTAGTAGGATGGAATTGAGATCAAGCAATATACCCTTTAAAACTTATGGTTATTTAACCAATTCCCCACTAATTCTCAGATATTCTAACTCTGCTACTTTGGCTTGGTATTTATATTCAAGCATTTGATGAATGCTGGCTTCCAGCTGGGTCTTTGCTTCTTTGAGTTCCAGAAACAAGGCTTCGCCTGACTGATATTTTTGGCTTACCAGCTCCAGTTGTTCTCTTGCTAATTTGGTGTTGCGTTCCTCTAATTGTAATATTTCTTGGGCCATCAAAAAAGAACTATATGCATCGCGAATTTTGGTCTCATTTTCAAGTTGAAGGGCTTCATACAATAAGCTGGATTTTAAAATCTGGATTTTTGAATTGGCGATTTCTTTTCTCAATTGATGACCATTAAATAAATTCCATTGGGCCGTGAGATTCGCATTCCAACCATGGTTTTTGTTGAATAATAAAAATCCAGCCTGATTTTCTGTATTATTATAACTATAGGCTGTATTGAGATATACTTTAGGGTAAAACTCAGCTTTAAGCTCCTTTAATTCAAATTCAGCTATTTTTTCTCTGATTCCAACAGTTTTAAATTTAAATTTTTTTGCAGAATCTGTGTAGGATCAAATATCAGAAGAGAACTTGTGGAAAGACCTTTTTCATCTTCTACAGCTATATTCGTCTCAGGATTTCTGGCAAGTAATTGATTAAAAATTCTTTTTGAACTTCTTTGCTCCTGTTGTTTCAGAATTAAATTCGCTTTCTGACGATTCAATTCAATTTCAGATTGAAGAAGATCAGTTTTGGGCAATTCTTCAATTTCAAATTTCTTATGATTCCAATCAAATTGCTCTTGCGCAAGTTGTAATAGCTCCCGATCGTATTTAAGGTCTAATTGCAGTTTGGCAAGGATAAGGTATTGCATGGAAAGTTTATAAACAAAATCTTCTATTTGAATTTTATAGAGCTGGTCGCTTTGATTTTTTAATGCGGCTAGTTTTTCAAAACTGATAAACATTTTTAATCCATCAAACAAAGTCCAATGAAGTGCAATTTCAGCATTGTATTGGCTAGATCGCGCATCCGATTTATCCACATTGTTTCCTGTGACAAACTCCTGTTTTGTATTTGAACTCGATTTTGTGAATCCGGCTGAGAGATCAATTGAAGGCAACATTCCTGCATTGCCACGTGTGTAATTATTGCTTGAAATATGCACATCCTCAACTGCCAATCTGATATTGAAATTTTGTTGAAGTCCGATTTCAAGGGCATTTTGTAAACTTAACGTATCTTGCCCATAACTACTAACAAATGTTAGTATGTAAACAAACACCATCAAATTAAATTTCTTCATATACCTTTTTGGACTTTGATAGATAAGAATACATGGCAGGTATAACATATAAGGTAAGGATCAGCGAAAACATGACGCCTCCCACAACAACAATTCCCATACCTTTTCGACTTACTGATCCGGCTCCCAATGCAAGCGCAATAGGAAGTGCTCCTAATGCAGTTGCCAGACTGGTCATGAGAATTGGACGTAATCGCAGGGCAGATGCATCCATAATTGACTGTTTCAAATCCATGCCTTTACGTTGAAGTTGATTTGCAAATTCAACGATAAGGATCCCGTTTTTAGTAACTAATCCAATCAGCATGATGATACCGATCTGACTAAAGATATTGAGCGATTGGTTGAATACCCAAAGTGACAATAATGCACCGGTTATGGCAAGGGGAACGGTCATCATAATAACCACAGGGTCTCTGAAACTTTCAAATTGTGCAGCAAGTACTAAGTAAATAAGGACCAATGCGAGTAAAAATGCAAACCATACATTCGAGGAACTTTCCGAAAAATCGCGCGAGGCACCTGTGAGATCTGTTGAAAAGCTATCGTCCAGTAGTTTTGAGGATATTGTTTCCATTTCATCAATTCCATCTTTGATGGTATAAGCTGATTGGAGTCCCGCAGAAACTGTAGCCGACATGTATCTGTTATAATGATAGAGTTGTGGTGGACTGCTATTTTCTGAAAAGCGAATTACATTTTCCAGTGCAATCGGCAAGCCGTCAGTATTGGCGACATAAAGTTTTCGGATGTCTTAAGGTGCGTCGCGAAATTCACGACTCACTTGTCCGATAACCTGGTATTGTTTACCATTTAAATTAAAGTAGCCAAACCGTTGTCCGCTGTAAGCCATCTGAATGGTTTGAGCAATTTTTTCTGTGCTCACCTTTAGACTGGCAGCTTTTTCTTTGTCGATCTCAACCAGCAATTCAGGTCTGTTGAATTTTAAATCGACATCTATGGATTGAAGAATTTCACTTTTGTTAGCTTCTTCAATAAATTTAGGAATGACTTCTTTTAATTTTTCAAAATTAGGCGCCTGAATTACAAACTGAACCGGTAAACCGCCACGTGGGCCACCGCCTCCGGTTGAAATTGTTTGTTCTTGTGCAACAAAGGTTCGGGCCTGATGTAGTGATGCTGTAAGCTTGGTTAAATTTTTAGCAATCTCATCTTGCGATCGATTTCGTTCTTCGGGTTGTGTTAATCGCAGTCTTACAAATCCTGAATTGACGGCACCTGAACCGGTAAAACCCGGCGCAGTTACCGAAAGTAATACTTGTTTCTCAGGAATGGAGTCATGAATAAGTTGTGCAAGTTGTTTCATGAAATGATCGGTATATTCATAAGAAACGCCTTCTGGTGCTGATACATTCAAGCGAAGCCAACTTCTGTCTTCTAGAGGAGCAAGTTCGGATGGAAGTTTTTTTCCGAGCCAAACGACTGTTAGTACGCAAACTAGGACAAGGACTAATGCCATCCACTTGAAATTCAAAAAAGCTGCCAGGCTTCTCTTGTAAAATGATTCCATTCCTATAAAAAAGGGTTCAGTCATTTCATAAAAGCGACTCTTTTTACTGTGGCTTCGAATCATTCGTGCATTCAACATAGGTGTAAGGGTCAATGATACAAATGCCGAGATTAAAACAGCCCCTGCCAGCACGATGCCAAATTCCCGGAAGAGCCTGCCCACAAATCCTTCCATAAAAATCACCGGTAGAAACACGACCGCTAAAGTGATGGAGGTGGCGATAACCGCAAAAATGATTTCAGTGGAACCCTGGAATGCAGCTTGCATTGGAGATAGACCTTTTTCTGCTTTTTTGAAAATGTTTTCAGTGACGACAATCCCATCATCCACCACCAATCCGGTTGCCAATACAATGGCTAATAGCGTAAGAACATTGATGGAATAATCCATTAAATACATGATAAAAAATGCTCCGATCAAAGAAACAGGTATATCGATAAGGGGCCTGAATGCGACTAGCCAATCTCTGAAAAATAGAAAGATGATCAAGACCACCAAAGCCACTGCAATAAAAATAGTTTCTCCTACCTCGGCCACCGATTGTTTGATAAATCGCGTGTTGTCTAATGCTATAGCCATACTAATGTCTTCGGGGATTTCCTTTTCTAGTTGTGCTTTTCGTTTGTAAAACTCATTTGCAATGTCGATATGATTTGATCCGGGTTGTGGAACAATTGCAAGTCCGATCATGGGAACCAGCGTTTCCCGAAGTATTGATTCTTCATTTTCAGGACCTAATCTCGCTTCTCCTACATCTTTTAGTTTTATTGCGCGACTATTTTCTGTTTTGATGATGAGTTCATTGAATTCTTTTTCTGTACTCAACTTTCCAATGGTTCTGATCGTTAATTCCGTTTGATCTCCGGCAAGTTTACCGGATGGCAACTCTACATTTTCCCGTTGCAATGCATTTTGAATATCCTGTGGTGTAATTTTATAAGCGGACATTTTAATAGGATCCATCCATAAGCGCATGCAATAACGCTTTTGTCCCCAAATTTGAACGGTGCTCACTCCGGGGATGGTAATGAATCTTTGTGCAAGTACGTTTTCAGCATAGTCTGTGATCTCCAGATGATTGCGGGTGTCGCTTCTAACGGTCATTGAAATGATCGCTTCAGAACTTGCGTCAGCCTTACTAACACTTGGTAGTCCATCAATGTCATTTGGCAGATCGCGCATCGCTTGTGATACTTTATCCCTGACATCGTTGGCAGCAGCATCCATATCATAACCCAATTCGAATTCAACGCGAATATTGCTATTGCCTTGAGCACTTGATGATGAAAGGGTCCGAATGCCGGATATACCATTGATGGCTCGTTCGAGAGGTTCTGTGATTTGAGATTCAATGATATCTGAATTTGCACCCGGATAATTGGTCCGAACGTTGATGACGGGAGGATCAATGGAAGGATATTCGCGTACGCCTAGAAAGTGGAAACCGATTGCACCAAAAATGACGATCAATAAATTAACTACGATCGCCAATACAGGCCTTCTAATAAATACATGAGAGAAATTACTCATGGATGTGTGGGTCTAAACTTTCAACAGATACTCCCTCTTTCAAACGCATGATTCCGCTCGTGATCAAGCTATCTCCATCGGTAAGGCCAGAACGGATCAAAACTTTGGTTTCATCTCTTTCACCCGTTTGAACAATGACTTCTTTTGCTTTTCCATTTTTAAGTATGAAAACCTTATATCCTTTGAGTATAGGAATTAATGCTTCATTTGGGATAAAGACCCCTTGATCTTTATCGTACCCGGAAAATTCTACTTTTACAAATGCTCCTGGTTTTAATTTTTGTTGTGGATTATTAAATCGGGCTCTGACTTTTAAGCTTCTGTCATTGGCATCAATAAATGGCTCAGAAGCGTAGGTTATCGCTTGCATCGTATCATTTAATCCGTCTGTGGTGAAGCTCACCTTTAGTCCGTTTTTTATGAGATAGGATTGGTGTTCCGGAACGCTAAATTCGATGCCGATCGGATCAATTTTAACCAATGAAATAACTGGCTCACCTTCCCGAATGTATGCTCCTTCACTCACATTTCGAAGCCCGAGGATGCCCCTGAATGGTGCGCGCATTTCTGTCTTTTGGATTCTGCTTAGAAGTATTTTCTTTTCGGCTTGTATGATTTGTAATTCACTCAAAGCCATTTCATATTCATCTTTGGATATTCCCTGGATTTCCAGTGATTTCTTTTTTCTTTTTTCCTTTTCAATCGCCAGGCTCTCTTGTGTATCCAGTTTTGCCAGCTGCGCCTTCAATTCTGAATCATTTAGTTTCATGAGGAGTTGGCCTTTTTCTATGGTCTTTCCTTCCGGTAAATTTAAAAAAATAATTTTGCCGGAGGCCTCTGCACTTAACATCGTCTGATCCAGGGCAATGAGACTGCCAATCGTAGAGATTTGATGATGGTATGCAGTCGTTTGAATCGTTTGAACCTGGACTTGTATAGCCCTGTTCTGTCCGGTTTTTCCTTCCTGAGCTTGTTTTGATTTTTGGGGATCAACCGTGCAAGTAAAATTTGCAAGGATGCCGGCGAAGACCAAAACTTGAAAATAGATTTTGCTGTGCTTCATGTAATGGTAAAATAAAACAACAAGCACCATCGAATATGGTTTTCAAGAAGAAAGTTAAAATGGCCGCTCAATGTATTTTTTGAATCCAGTTGATGGCAGCCCTGACTTTTTTGTCTGCTAATAGATTTGCAAAATTGTCACCTCTAAAGACCAATTGATCAGGTGAAACGGAATCATTATAGACAGATTGGGCACGATCCATAAGCGTATTTGAAGCAAAATCCATTTTTAGATCATTTGAAAAAGTATAAAACGTTGTAGAACTGGTATACCCTTTCGCCGTGGGCTCACCTATAAAAATGGTTTGTGGCCGGCGTTTAAACGCGATGGCAGTCATTGCACCTGAACTAGCCGTTAAAGGTCCGATCAGCACCGCAACTGGTTTTGATGATATGGGTTCTAATTTTCTGCTTTCAATATAGGTAAGTTGAATGCTGTCTGCAAAAACATTGGCTCCGGAAATGCTCCAGCTTCTGCTGATCCTTCCATCAGAATCCGATTCCTTGGCAATGATCCCATCACCCAACAAGGAACTTATTCCTGCAAGCATAGGATATACGTTTCCACCAGTATTTAATCTCAGATCAATAATATATCCTTTAACGCGTCCTGGCGTAAACAAAACTATCGAATCGTGGAGAGATTGTGCCAACTTATGGATACTTGCAGAATCTGACGGATCCATCGATGGTATGCGAATATAGACGATTCCTTGTAGGAATTTAAATCTGAAGATTTTATTCTTACGATCATCTGCAATTGTTTTTAAATCTTTTATTGCATTATATTCATAACTTGACAATCCTTCAAAGTGATTGTAAGTTTTGCCTTTAAAATAGATTCTACTGTGCACATCTCCTAAAGCTTTAAAAACATTGGAAAATGCCTTTACGCTATCTTGGTCCGTTTGACTTTGCTTTAATTGTAATTGAAGCAGACTATCTATGGACTCCCAGTTTACTTGGTTTTTGTAGATCGAATTGTTTTTGATAAAAGTATGGAGACTATCTGTGGGAATTCCGGTCTGACTTGTAATGCTGTTTGAATAAAGTAACAAAAATGCAAGTCCAAATACGAGTTTATTTTTCATGAGTGCTAATAAAGTTTCTATTTCTACGTGCAAAAATACGACCATTTCTTTTCTAAGTGCAAACTATAAGCAAGGACTGCATTTGTTGAAATTTTAAATAATCTTTCTTGGCGAAATCTATTTAAACTGCCACAGAAAATACTAGACTAGTAGATACATTTTTAGTTAAAATGACTTGAATATTTTAAAAAACCGGTGAAATATTCTGTATTTACTTGAAATTGCTTAATTTTAAAGTGCATTTCGGAAATAAGAGTGTTTCCTGGGAGCCTGGTAAAATTGGGGATGAGCAACAAAGTGTTGATTTAAATTCTTTGTGGACGTAGAAAGCGTTTTAGTGTTCCGGGGTGTCATCAATAGATAACCAACATTAAGGCATATGAAAAAAATCATATTATTGGTATTTGCATTCCTTCCATATGTCAAATTCCTCCATAGTCAATGCAGCCCTCAAATTTCTCAATCCTGTTCAGATGCTTTTGTCTTTTGTTCCCTCAGCGAAATGAATGGCTATGCCTGCAGTAACGCCAGTGGAGCTATAGCACCTTGTATTTGTGATAGCTATGCCTCACATAATACAAATTGGTGGGCATTTGCCAGTGAAGGGGGGCTCGTTGAATTTAATTTGACAGTAGGAAGCTGCGTAAACGATGTGGGCTTTCAGTATGGGATTTTTGAAGATTGTCCTTGTAATGTTAGTCTTGTGTGTTATGGTACTGTTCCTCCTAACTACACATCGACTTCCTTCGCTCACCTTAAAGCTTGTCAAACCTACTACTTTTTTGTAGATGGTTGGAACGCCGATGTCTGCGATTTTACCATCAATACACAGGCTGGCAATGCGCCCGTAATGTCACCCATAGGTTTTATTAATAACAAATCAAATGGAGTTATCGAGCAGGTATGTGTAGGTGTTTGCGATTACAAGTTGTTTGTAAATCCGCAACCGGGCGGTTGTGTTCCAAAGTATATTTGGACCCTAGATGGAAACGAAATCGGCGACTCCAAAAACGAATTGGTTTTGGATTTTCCCGATGAAGGTGATTTTCAGGTTTGCGTTTCAGCATACATCGGAAATATTCATAGTGGTTTTATATGTTCGCAAGCCGCCCCTCGTTGCGCAACGGTGAAAGTAAGACCCTTGCCGAACCGATTGGCTTCAAAGTCTGGAATATTATGTAATGAAAGTGTTCGTGGCGGCGGGTATAAATGGCATTCGAAATTTATTTATTTATCGGGAAGCTACGAGCAGACATTTAAAGAGGCGAACTGTTGTGAGTTCGATTCTATACGCGAATTCATTGTTTTAGATCCTCCAGAGGCAGGAGAAGTTATTTACCTGACCTGTGATAATGAACCCTATATTGACCTTTTTGGAAGAGCATGGAATCCCTGCACCCAAAATTTGAAGATTTCATTGCCCAAATCTTCAGAGCCCTATAAATGTGACAGCTCCATTTTACTAACGGCGGTTCATGTCAATTTTGACGCGAATATTCAGGTAAAAATTAGCGGTGATACTTTAGAATACAATCCAAATGTAGTGATCTTGGATGCTTGTGATGCTGGTGAGGTTTACGAATTTAAATATTCCTGGTTTGATAAAAATGATCCTCTGCAGACAGTTCTATCAAGCGAGGAGCGTTTTAAGCCTAAAAAGCCAGGTGATTATGTGCTGAAAGTAATCGTAACTTGTAAGTTGGGAACAGAATTTCTGGATTGTGAAAAGAGCTTCGAAGAAAATTTCGATGAATTTAATTTTTTGGACCAGCCTGATTTGCTCGCGGATAAATGGGTTTGCCCGGGCGAAGAAAAATGGTTACATGCTTCAAGTTGGATTTCAGATCCTTCGCTGATTTATGTTTGGACAATTCAAAACGGTAGCATCCTTACCAATCCGGATTCTTCTTCTGTTTTGATTCGATGGAACATAGCTCCCGGACAGAAAGGAAATGCAAGTGTAAAACTCAGATTTGGAAATTTTGAAAGCAATACTGCTGATTGTGATATCCTCATTCCTGCGGTTCAGTTTGCCGGAAGCGATGTAATCATCAATGGAAGGAAATATAAACTTCAGGCAAATCCAAGCATTCCTGGCAAATGGACTTTGATTTCCGGACCTGCAAATCTCATTTTGAGCGACTCAACAAAACCAGATGCAGAAATCAAAGTGGAAAAGCGTGGGCTTTATTGTCTGGAATGGCGTGGCAGTCAGGGCACCTGTTCAGAAGTCGATACAGTTTGTCTTACTTTTCAAGGTTTTGTTAGTAAAGATGATCCTCAATCGACAGATACACTTAAAACAGATACCTTTAATTTAAAACCTCAAAATAAAGTTGCTTATTTTTTGAAGAAAGACCAAAAACAATTGCAAGTTTACCAGTCAGGTCAACAATTAGCAGTTCAATTCGTCACCGGGAATTCTACCATTAAAAATTATGTTCTTCAAATTTTGGATTTACAAGGTCGTCTGATCAGTGTGGATGAGGGAATTCTGGAATTAAATAATAAGCCTTCTATTCCTGGAGTGTATTTATTGAGGCTATCGGTTGAGGATATCCATCATTTTCAAAAAATATTTGTGTACTAAATTCTAATCATGAGCTAAGTTTAACTTTAGACATATGAAAACATTCTTTACCCTTTGCATTTTAATCTTTTGTATCCATTTTAAATTGCATTCCCAATGCACACCTCCAATGGCTGAAATCTGCGAGGATGCAAATGTCCTTTGTTCGCTAGATGATCTAAATGGTTATGCGTGCAATAATCCAAGCACAATACCCAGTCCTTGTTCTCCGCTTTGTTCCCAAGGAGGAGTTGGTCACAACACGAGTTGGTGGGGATTTGTAACCCAGGGAGGGAACGTGACGATAACACTTACAATTGGGGGCTGTACTACTACTCAGGGTCTGCAATATGGCATTTGGGGTAATTGCTCTTGTTCTGAGGACGTTTTTTGTCGCTCCATCCCTTGCGTGCCTCCGGGAAGTGTGGAAGTTATAGAAGTTAATCTTATAGCTTGTAAAACATATTATCTCTGGGTCGATGGCTGCTCAGGCGATATCTGCGATTTTACTCTGAGCACAGGTGGAGGAGGAACACCTACTTTAAGTCCGCTCGGATTTATCAATGATGATTCTGATGGTGTGATCGATTCCGTTTGTATTGGGGCTTGTAATTATAAGTTTTTTATTGATACTTTATCAGCTTGTCAACCTACATACCAATGGACACTTGATGGGGATGAGTTTGGATCAAACAGCAATGAAATATTTTTAGATTTTCCTGATGTGGGTAATTTCGTATTATGCGTCACAGCTTATATCGGCAACCCTCAAAGTGGATCAATATGTTCTCAGGAAGGACCAAGATGTGCTACAGTGAAAGTAAGGCCGTTAGCCGATAGAATGGGTCCACCCAGAGTGATCTGTTATGAACAGGCCAATCCTGGTGGATTTAAATGGCATTCGCAAAGAGTGTTTTCAAGTGGAACATATCATCAGGAGTTTACAGATGCGAATTGCTGTAAATTTGATTCTATCATTCATTACACAGTTCTCAATAAAGTCTTGCCCGCCGATGTCTATCACATCACCTGCGATAATGAACCCTATATTGACCTTACCGGCCGGGCTTGGGTAGGATGTAAAAACCAATTCGAAATTCCATTGCCGAAAACTACAGATATCTATCAGTGCGATTCTTCTATTTTACTAACGTCTGTTAGTGTTAACTACAATGCACAAATTTCTGCGAATGTTGTAAATGATACTTTGATCTATTCACCCAATGTAAAAATATCAAATCCATGTAATGTTGGAGAAGTATATGAATTCGAATACAACTGGCGGTTAAAAGCAGATAGTACCAAAACAATACTTTCCAAAGATGAGCACTTCAAAGCTTTTGTTCCGGGAGACTACATTGTTGATGTTTTTGTAAAATGTTTGCTGGGCGCGGATTCTGCCGTTTGTACCCGGAGCTTTGAAGAGAATTTTGAAGAGCTTAAATTCTTAAATGGTCCGCTCATCATTGCGCAACGGGAAATTTGTCCGGCGGATACAAATTGGCTAACTGCTTTGGTGCAGCCACTACAGCCTTCCACTGTTTTTGTATGGGAAATTTCAGGAGGTAACATCCTGTCAAAACCCGATTCATCTTCTGTTCAGATTGTTTGGAATTTAAATATTGGAGATACGGGATTAGTAAAAGTACACTATGCCATTAATGGACAAGAAAGTAATCCAAGTCGGGTATATGTGCATACGATTTCTCCTTTATCTGCCGGTAAAGATTTTACCGTGTATGGAAAATCTACCCGGCTCAACGGGAAGTCAGCTCTGACCGGACGATGGAATCTCATCGGCGGTTCCTTATCAGCGATCATTGACGAACAAACGAACGTTCGTTCGTTTGTTACGGCTGAAGCTTATGGCGTTTATTGCTTTGAATGGCTGGCGCAGTTGGCCAATTGTGAAGAGAGAGATACGATATGTGTAAAGTTCAAAGAGCTGGCCACTTACGATGATAAAGAAGAAAGACAGGAAGAAAGAGGAGATTCTTTGTTTAAGAAATTGATACTTCGAAGAGATATCGTTGCAGAAACAGAAATTCGAATTTCTAAAATGACCAAAGAATTTATTGAATTGGAAATTCACCCGCAGGCAAAAACTATTATAAAATATGAATGGTTAGATTTATCAGGAAAATTGGTCAAGTCTGGTGAAGGGTTCGGTTTAAACGGGCAATCAAAACTGCAACTGGAAGGTCCGAATACAGCCGGAGTATATTTCCTTAAAGTGAATATTGGAATAGAAGTTTTTATTTTAAAGCTGATCATTCCAATGTAAATGCAATACCCAATTAGCTGCTTTTATACAGCTATAAATTAAGAATTATTTTCATGTATCTTTGCGGCTATAATCCGCAATATGTTACATTTGTCCGAACAAGAAATTGTAAGAAGAAATTCATTAACTGAAATCCAGAACTTGGGCATAAATCCATATCCCGCCCAGGCCTTTCACGTAAATACTAATTCGCTCAAAATTAAATCTGATTTCGACCAGAATCCTGAAGCCTTTAAAAGTGTAAGTCTTGCGGGCAGAGTCATGATGGTCAGAGATATGGGAAAAGCTTGTTTTGCAGAATTGCAAGATTCCAGTGGAAAAATTCAAGTTTACATTAAGCGGGATGAAATTTGTTCTGGCGATGACAAAACTCTTTTTGATGTAGTGTTTAAAAGGTTAACTGATATCGGTGATATTTTTGGAGTAAAAGGATATGTTTTTCGAACCAAAGTAGGGGAAATTTCTATTCACGTTTCTGAATTGACAATGCTTTCGAAATCTCTTCATCCTTTACCAATCGTAAAAACAGACACGGATGGCATCGTTCATGATGCTTACACTGATCCGGAGCAGAGATATCGGCATCGATATGTGGATCTTATCGTAAATCCCCACATCAAAGAAATATTTATCAAAAGGAGCAGACTCGTGCAATTGATGCGCGACTATTTTAATGCACATGGCTGGCTTGAAGTGGAAACTCCCGTCCTGCAAAGCATACACGGCGGTGCAGCTGCCAGGCCTTTTAAAACCCATCACAATGCCTTAGATCTTCCTTTATTTTTGAGGATCGCCAACGAATTGTACTTAAAACGATTGATCGTTGGTGGATTTGATGGAGTGTATGAATTTGGTAAAATGTTCCGCAATGAGGGCATGGACCGCACCCATAATCCGGAATTCACATCGATGGAAATTTATGTGGCCTATAAGGATTATATATGGATGATGGAAATGGTCGAAGATATGCTTGAAAAAGTTGTAAGCCAGGTTAATGGAACACATGAAGTTGAAATTGCCGGTCAAAATATTTCATTTAAAAAACCATTCCGCAGACTCACCATGTTTGAAGCCATCGAAGAATACGGAGGATTTCAAGTGGAAGGAAAAACAGAATCCGAATTGAAAGCATTTTGCAAATCAAAAAGTATCGCAACGGACGCTTCCATGGGAATCGGCAAACTGATAGATGAGATTTTCAGTGAATTGGTAGAACCCAATTTGATCCAACCCACATACATTATAGATTATCCCATCGAGATGACCCCTTTGGCAAAAAAACACCGTACGAAGCCGGGCCTGGTCGAAAGATTTGAATTATATATAAACCGGAAAGAAATAGCAAACGCCTATACGGAGTTGAATGATCCGATCGATCAGCGTCAACGATTCGAAGCCCAATTGCAATTGGCAGAAAGGGGCGATGAAGAAGCAATGGCCATGGATGAAGATTTTCTGTTATCGCTGGAGTACGGCATGCCACCCACATCCGGACTCGGAATAGGCATAGATCGACTTACGATGCTGCTGACTGGACAAGAGGCCATCCAGGAAGTGTTGTTATTTCCTCAAATGAAACCCATTAAAAAACAAAATGCCTCAATAGAATAAATCTATCAAGGCAATTCATTTTCAAGTTTTGTTGAATTGTGGAGGTGAGGGGAGTCGAACCCCTGACCCCTTGCATGCCATGCAAATACTCTAGCCAGCTGAGCTACACCCCCAATTCGGTGTGGGTGTGGGTGTGAGTGTGAGTGTGAGTGTGAGTGAAGTGTTCTAATCCAAATCCAAAAATAATTTTTTAAAACATCAAACATCTAAGTCGTCCAATCTACAAGCCTACAAGCCACAAAGAAACAGATATTCTCCAATTTTACTTCATCCAATTTTATGGAATAAACGCAATTACATCTTTATTGCCTTCCACCTTTTGGTCCATTTGTACCCTGACATCTGCGTTCAAGGGTAAAAACAAATCCACTCTGGATCCAAATTTAATAAAACCGAAATCTGTTCCTTGTTTGCAGGGGTCACCCGGTTTTGCATAACTACAAATCCTACGTGCTAACGCGCCGGCTATTTGACGCAATAAAACTTGAGTGCCATCTATGCGCTCAATTACGACTGTATTTCTCTCATTTTCAGTAGAAGATTTAGGATGCCAGGCAACCAGATATAAGCCCGGATGATACTGAGTATATACCACTTTTCCACTAAAAGGGTAACGATTCACATGCACATTTAAAGGATTCATAAAAATGCTCACCATTTTTCGCTTTCCTTTAAAAAATTCAGTTTCCTCGGTCTCTTCAATAACGACAATTTTACCATCTGCCGGTGCATAAACGTAGTGGTCGTCATATTTATCGATGGGACGTTCAGGATTTCTGAAAAAATTAAGGATCAACCAAAATGCGATACCAAGTATTATTACCAATGGCCAGAAAAGGAGTGGGTTTACATGGTGCAAAAGGATGATCAGCACAATGTAAAAAGTCAATGAACCCAGAACCCAGGATCTTCCTTCTTTATGTATATTCATGTTTTATAATTAAAAACTTAGCACAAAAATACCCACAACCACGACAAAGAAAAAACTATCAAAGCGATCTAAAAATCCTCCATGGCCCGGCAAGATACTTCCACTGTCTTTAATTCCAGCTAATCTTTTAAGTCTCGATTCGTATAAATCGCCGGTAGTACCTGCTACTGAAACGCATAAGCCCAGAAGCAAATATTTGAAAAATTGGGTAGGCGCTGATGAACAAAAACTGATTCACTAAAAATGCTGTTAGGATGCTTGCAATCATTCCTCCAATCGTGCCTTCTATTGTTTTGTTGGGCGAAATTTGAGGAGCCAGCGGCGTCTTTCCAATGAGCTTCCCTGTAAAATAAGCAAAGACATCATTGCTCCAATTTATAAAGACCAATCCCAATAAAATCCATTTATGTATTTGAAAATCCTGATGTAGAAAATGAAAACAAATCAGGATTGGAAAAAGTATATAAAAGATCCAATTATGCCAGGATACTGTTGAAGGGACTACTGTTTTGCTATATACTGCGCCTAAGGCTGTCAAGGCTAATAGAAATAAAGTCATTCCTGTGACGAACTCCATATGTAAAATTGAAACCTCAATAGTTTTAAGATATAGCAATAGGATCAAACACAAGACAATAATTGTAAAAATGATATAAACCAGTCGGATCAATGGGGAGTGTAAGCTCACAAAATGTTTAAACCATTCATAAGCCGATCCTAATAGAATCATTATTAGTAATAATAAAGCAGTCCACTCATACTGGGTCAGTGCAGCGATCATGAGAACTCCTAGAACCAAACCAGTGATACTTCTTTTAAGCATGTGCGATCTTTAATTTCGATTTAAATGCAATGATTCCAAACCAGATGGCAAGTAAGGTACAGATAGAGACAGCAAAGAGATTAGGCATCTCAGATTTTTCTAAAAGTGAATCAAGGCTATGATCTTGAATCGCATAAATTGCGACGAGTTGAGTGGCATTGTTGATAAAATGTAAAAAAATAGAATACCATAAATTGCCGGTTCTCAGAAAAATGAAACCAAGGATCCAACCTAGGATAAAACGTGGTAGAAAACCTAAAAACTGCATATGTACCGCGGAAAACAATATGGATGCCAGCAGCAATCCAATCCATTTTTTGCCGGTGAGTAACATTAAATAATTCTGTAGCACGCCTCTGAACGCCCATTCTTCTGCTATTGCTGGAATGATTGCAATGACGACAAGTGCCATTAAAAAGTCCAAAGTAGTTTTGGAATGGAACATTTTTTTCATGAGTTCCAGCATTTGCGTTTCTGAATTGATGACCCAATCCGAAACCGGTACGAGTTGATTGAGATAAGCGCTTAATCCGACGAGTGGCATGAGTAATAGAAAAAAGATAAGGGATTTGAAGAGCAATTTAGGTTCAATGACTCCACCTAATGAAAACGATGCATCTTTCATAAAAAACTTATGCAATAAAAAGCAGGGTAATATCAGACTACAAACTTGTGATATGAGTTGTTGGGTCATTAGCTGTCTGCCGGAGAGCTGTTGGACCCATCCTGCTGAGTCTTGCATTTGCGCTAGTCCAATGTCACCACTCATGGATAAGCTCAGAAAAAGTATCAATTGACTCAAGAGTAATCCTCCTAAAATGAAGCCAATAAAATACACGAGATGAATGGAAGTATTTTTGATCATAAATTTGAACCTGCCTATGAAAACAAGATTAAGCGTAAATATCAATAAAATTGCTTTACTGCGTAATGCCAGGGGCGGGAATCTTCCTGATTTAATACAAGTTGCGATGGATTGTGAGCGCTTTGGAGCGGAAGGTATTACGGTGCACCCTCGTCCGGATGAAAGACATATTCGCCGGGCTGACATTGCTCTACTCAAAAGTTTGGTCAAAACTGAATTTAATATGGAGGGCTACCCTTCAAGAAATTTTATGGATTTGGTCTTATTAAATAAACCTGATCAGGTGACCTTAGTTCCCGATCCACCGGAGGTTTTGACTTCGGATACTGGCTGGAATCCGGTTGAGAATAAAGACTTTTTAAGAGAAATTATCAGCGAATTTAAAGCTCAAGGCATAAGGGTATCCCTTTTCTTGAACCCTATACCGGAGTATGTGCCGGAAGTTGCAAAATTAGCAGCAGATCGGATTGAATTGTACACTGGGAATTATGCTCAAACTTATAGCAAGGACCCTCATTTGGCCATCCGGGATCATCTGGCAACTGCAAAACGCGCTGCAGATTATGGTATCGGACTGAATGCTGGACATGATTTGAATTTGGTCAATTTAAGATATTACAAATTGCACCTTGAAAACTTGTTGGAGGTGTCTATTGGACATGCCTTGGTCTGTGATGCACTTTATTTCGGCTTGGAAAATACCATAGGGATGTACAAATTTCAACTGAAGGAATCTTCCATTTAAGGCTCTCAAATTATACAAAATTCTTGTTTATATATTATTGTATATGAGTAATATACAGTTTATTAATTTGTTAATATATTAATGGTAGCATCCATATATTTAATTTTTTGGCCTTATTCTTGCTTTCCCCAAATTCATGTTAAATTCAATTAATTAATTGTTATTTAATAAAAAAATAACTAAAAATGCTTGGATTTTAGTTTGAATGCTATCTTTGAGGGTTAACAAAACATTTGTAAATTAAACTTACCAGATTATGAAGAAACTTTTATTCATTTTTCTGGCCCTGTTTACTGTTTTGCAGTATGCTGAGGCTCAGAGAGTTGTGAAAGGAACGATTACTGATAAAGAAGGTAATCCCATCATTGGGGCCAATGTGGTCGCCAAAGGCACAGCGATTGGAACCATTACCGACATTAATGGTAATTATTCACTTAGCGTCCCATCAGACGCAAACACATTAGTTGTGAGTTATACCGGTTATAATTCTCAAGACTTGATTCTCGGAGTTAGTAATACCGTTGATGTTACTCTGGAAGAAGGTGTCCTTCTGGGAGAAACGGTGATTACTGCGCTTGGTGTGAAAAGAAACAAAAGTGATGTGGTTTATGCCAATCAAACCATTGGTTCAGACGAACTAAACTCAACAGCTAATAAAAGCGTTTTAAATGCGCTTCAGGGGAAAGTTGCCGGCGTAAAAATCGGGCAGGCTTCCGGTGCTGTTGGTGCATCTACCAGAGTTGTCCTAAGAGGGGAAACTTCTTTAACCCAAGGCAACAATGCCTTGATCGTGGTTGATGGTGTCCCTGTCAACAACAGCAGTACTTCCGGCGGTGGAGGAACAGGTAAAGATGGTGACCGCGACAATTATGTAGATTTTGGTAACCGTGGAAATGACATCAATCCCGATGATATTGAATCAGTTACTGTTTTAAAAGGTCCGGCCGCAACAACACTTTACGGTTCAAGAGGTGGATCCGGAGTAATTTTGGTTACAACCAAATCCGGTAAAAAAGCTGCTAAACCAAATATTTCATTTAATTCATCCTTTAGTGTAGAAGAAGTTTTATTGCTTTATAAATATCAGGAACAATATGGTTCTGGTTATGAATCCTGTAACGGATGCGGCGGTGGAATCAATATTTTTATGGGCGAAAACTTTGCATGGGGTTCCAAATTTGATGGACAATTGCGTCCCTGGACTTCTGCACCGTTTGATGATCATGGTGATTTAATACCACTTTCTAATGGTAAGATCGAACAATTAATCAGACCTTATAGTGCGGTAAAAAACAATGTCAAAAACTTTTTTGAAATCGGCCAGACGGTAAGAAACAATTTCTCCATAAGCGGAGGAACTGATAAATTTAATTACCTTTTGTCCTATACCAATTTCAATAATAAGGGTATCGTTCTTAATACAGAATTGAACAAGCACAACATTCAATTAAATGCCGGAGCCCAGTTCTCTTCTAAATGGAGATCTGATTTTCGCATCAATTACTCAAAATTAGATCAAAGAGGTGCAACTGAAGGTGGATATCCATTTGGTTACTCAGCTGGTACACCTGCAATGTCATTTGTAACGCAAACACCTTCGAATATTCCTTTTGAAGAATTGCGCGATTATAATAGCCCTTATCATGATTTTAAAGGATTTTATGGACAGTATTCTATCAATCCTTATTTCATTCTAGATAACCAAGATTTGCGCAATTCAGTAGATAATGTATTGTCTAGTGCATCTTTATCTTTTAGTCCAACTGAAAAATTGACTTTCACAGGTCGCGTTAGTACGAACTTTATATCAAGCACAGTTACTGAGAAAGGTCCTAAGTTCGCATATCAAACAGCGTATACCTGGGCTGATGGTGAATTATTAGATGGAGGAAGAACTCCGGGTTCAGTTTTTAGTTTAGGATCCTACAAAGAAGCTTCTGCAAGAATCACAGATTTGATTTATGATTTATATGGCAATTATGCGACGCCTCTTGGTAGCGATTTTAAATTAAGTACTACAGTCGGTTTTAATTCAATTGATCAAGCAAGTAGAACCGTGAATGGTTCGACTGTAGGAGGATTGGTAATACCTGGATTTTATGATTTGACCAACTCTGTAGAACAACCTCGGGCGACTCGGAGATCTACCCAATACAGACTTTATGGAATTTACTTAAATAATTCCTTGAGTTATAAAAACTATGCAACTTTTGAATACTCTGCAAGACAGGATTATTCTTCTACTTTGCCAGACGGCAACAGAGGATTCTTTTATCAGGCAGTTGGATTTTCATTTGTGCCAACATCTTTACCAAATGTGGAATTAGGACCTATTAATTACCTTAAATTCAGAGGCGGAATAGGTAGCGCAGGAAAAGATGCTCCATTATATAGGTTGAATACCTATTATAATTTAAATCCATTATTATTGGATTTAGGTGATGATTACCAGACGCGTTTTCCATTTGATGGCCAAACAGGTGCGCAAAAAGGAAATAGCATTGGTAACCCGGATTTGAAACCAGAACTTTCAGTCACCACTGAAGTAGGTTTTGATATGGGATTGTTGAAGGATAGAGTAGAAGTTAATTTTACCTATTACAATATCAATTCAAAAAATCAAATAGTTGATGTAAATATTCCATGGTCATCAGGATTCGCTTTTGTACCGGTCAATATTGGACGAATGACAAATAAAGGCGTGGAAATAGGAGTGTCCTTAACTCCTGTACATACTCAAAATCTGACTTGGAAGGTATATGGTTCTTGGTCTAAAAACACCAATGAAGTTGTTGAAATTATTGACAACGGAATTGAAGGAGATGAGTTGAATATTTACACAAGTATCGTACACTTCACAGGTCATGGTAGTTTGAACCTGGTTGCTGTTGAAGGTCAACCATTCGGTACTTTTAAAGGAACAAATTACGTGTATGATGATCAAGGAAGAATCGTCGTAAATGCTAGTGGAAATCCTGAGAAGAGCGCTGAACTTGAATATCTTGGAAGTTATCAACCAGATTTCTTATATTCATTCGGAACTGAATTAAGAGTAGGTAATTTTACACTTAATGCTTTATTGGATGGTAAACAAGGCGGATTGTTCTATTCTGGTACAAAATTAAGTACTGAATTCAATGGTACAGCAATCACAACTCTTTTGAATGACAGACAACCATTTGTAGTTGATAACAGCGTAACAGCTAATGGTGATGCAAATACAAAAACAACTACAGCATATTCTTACTTTAGAGGATTGCCTGCTAGCGAATACTTGTTAGATGCATCATACCTAAAGTTCAGGGAATTGAGTTTGTTCTATGATTTTCCTTCATTTAAAGGAAAAAATGGTTTCAGTGCATTATCTCTTGGTGTGTTTGCTAAAAACTTAAAATTCTGGGTTGCTGAAGAAAATACTTTTGCTGATCCTGAAGTTGGAGGCGTTGGTGGAGCATCTGATGCTGTTGGTATTGAAACCACAACAACACCTACGTCAAGAAGTTTTGGAGTTGAATTAAGAGTAAAATTCTAATTAACCTGATTAAATATTATGAATATGAACTTAATTAAAAATAAACATATACTTTCAGTAATCATATTTCTGAGTATATTTATTACATCGTGCGACAATTATCTCGATGTAAATGTGGATCCTAACCAGTCGAATACTTCAGACCTAGGTTTGCAGTTGAGCTCTGGTCAGTTGTACACAGCCATTGGTTTCGGCCAAAGAATATTTCCTATTATCAGCATCTGGTCTCAATATCATACGGGCGGACCTGGTGTGTCTTTAGGAGATCCGGATCAACATATCCTTTCTTCAACAGAGGGAAATGAAATTTTCAGATCTGTTTACAGAGCTGCTAATAATATGAACTTTATCATTAAAGAAGCTCCTGAAGAAAAGTTTTATGTGGCAATGGCAAAGATTATGAAAGCCTATGGCATTCAAACCTGTGCTGACCTTTTCGGAGATATTCCTTATTTGGAGGCACTAAAAGGTGATATTGAAGATGGATCCATACTCCATCCAAAATACGACAATGCTAAAGATGTGGTTTATCCTGCACTTGCAGCGGAATTAATATCTGCAGCTCAGATTTTGCATGACGGAGGTTCTTTTAGACATCCTGCAGGCGATGATCTGGTTTATGGTGGCGATTTGGCTAAATGGGAAAAGTTTGCAAATACTTTGTTGTTGAAATTGTATTTGCGCTCAGGCAATACCGCTAAGGCTACAGAATTGATTGCAAGCGGTGCTCCATTTATTACGACCAATGATGAAGCTGCAATGGTTAGATTTCCTGGCGGTTCTACTGGTAGCAATCCATTTTGGACAGCTGCTAAAAGTACGGCACTTGGCAATTTCTATGTTGCTACAACAACTGCATTAAATTATTTGGAAAGTACGAACGATCCACGTATTGACTATCTGTATGATAGAAATGACAATGGAGATCACAAAGGAATGGATCCTGGTGACGTTGAACAAGCACCTACTAGTTCGGCTGTTTTTTCTAAACCTGCCGGCGCACTTAAATCCGCAGGTGGTTTAATTTTTAGCCCTACCGCTCCAGTCATATTTTTATCTGCTTGGGAAGGTAATTTGCTTTTGGCAGAAGCTGCAGCTCTTGGAGCCGGTGGCGATGCAAAAGTTTCCTATGAAAATGCAGTCAAAGAAAGTTTTGCTTATTTGGGTGTTACTGCAGGAGCTGATGCAACCTATCTGGCCGGTAAAGGTGCCTTCGATGCTGCAAATCCAATAAAATCCATAGCATATCAAAAATGGGTCTGTATGAATGGCCTTCAGCCAATCGAATCCTGGATTGAAACCAGAAGAATGGATGACGCCGGACAGCCTTTATTTGCAAGCAATGGCGGTATATTTAAGAGCCCAACAAAAAATGCATTAGGTACTGGAATATTTCCAAGTATACTTCCATATCCGGAAATTGAGGAAAGCTTGAATCAGAATTTTGTTGGACAACATGGTTTAACTGCGAAAGTATTTTGGGATAAATAATTAAACTTACAATGACTATGAAAAATAAAATCTATTATTTAGCTTCGATATTGTTCTTGACACTGCTCATAAATGCGTGTAAAGACGACGATCTTGTACCTTCGACTCCACAACAAATTAGTTTGCCTTTTATTGCTGAAAAGTTGATGGCAGATTCATATGTATATGGAGTTGGACAGGCTACACTTTTAGCCGATTTACCTGAAGTAGTGGCAATTGCAGTGGATACTGTTTTTGGAATGGTAGGAGGCCATGGCGGAAAAACAGGATCAGATTCTGTGAATATTCTTAAGTCCGAGAATCTGGGCGTACCAGATTTATCTGAGATAGGAGGTTACAGTATTGGTTTTGAAAAATTTAACAAGGGTGGTTATAAAGTAACTACAAGTGCCAATATCGTAATTGCCGGTCCAATCGCTAATCCAGGCCCAACCGCAATGGAAGGTACTTACAGAAGAACTGCTAACGGACATTTGCAGGATATCACTAAAGTTTTTGATGGCGTGTATATCATTGGCCAACCAGGAGGCGCTGCTGTCACATTTGTACCTTATTTGCTATATAATTTTAAGAACCAATCCGGAGGTGATTCATTGGCCTTTCCGGTCCAAACCGATGGTTGTGGAGGTGGATTAAGATTGGTAGCACCTGCAGCTCCGGTCTCAAAGACTGCGGGCGAATATGATGCATTCCCACCGGAAATTGCTTCCTTAAGCCCAATTACTTTCAGATGGAAAGTGTTCGAATTTCCTTCTGCAAACAATTCTTCTTTGCATCCCGATGGTGCCTTATGTGCCTGGGGTCACACTGCGATAAGAGTGTTTGAAAAACAATAAATTCTTATCTTTTAGATAAAAAAATAGCGGATTCTTTAATCCGCTATTTTTTTTTATGGGATAACTCAAATAAATTTTACCTTTGCGGTCCAAACATTAAAAGAAAATATGCTCATTATTGATGTAAAAGAAATGGAATCCATTGACAGGGCGCTCAAGAAGTATAAGAAAAAATTTGAGCAATCTCAGACTTTGCGCCAATTGCGCAAGCGCAAGCACTTCACGAAGCCTTCTGTATCGCGTAGATCTGAAGTTCTAAAAGCTGTGTACCGTCAGGAGTATGTAGCTAAGTACATGTAATAAATTTCTTTAATATTTAAATAATTCGTTAGTTGTTAGTTAGCTTTGCTAACGGATGAACTATTTAGATTTATTTGAATCCTACCTTAGGGCAGAAAAACGCTATTCAGAGCATACTTGTCAGGCTTATCTTAGCGACATTGCCCAGTTCTCGAACTATCTTACTATTCATTACGATAGAATGTCTCCAGAGGGGGCTGAATTTTTGCATTTGCGATCCTGGTTGGCTCACCTGAGTTCTGTAAAGATTGAGCCACGGTCAGTAAGGCGTAAAATATCTTCGCTTAATGCATTTTATAAATTTTTGAAGAAGCGCAAAGGTTTAAAAATCAACCCGGCGTCCAAATTAACGGTGCCTAAAATAAAAAAGAGATTACCTGTTGTCATTAGATCGCAGGATCTCTTATGCCTAAAGGACCTTCCCGAAGAGGAATCCGATGACCTTATGTTTCTAAATTTTGCGGTGTTGCGGTGTTTGTATGAGCTTGGTTTAAGAAGAGCTGAGTTGGTGGCACTAAAACTTACGGACCTTAATTTGCATTATCGCCAATTAAAGGTTTTGGGAAAGGGAGGAAAAGAGCGAATTATTCCATTTGGAGAAGAACTTAAAGCAGTATTTTCTCGTTATTTAAGATATAGGGCAAAAGTAGATAGCTCTGGTTTGCAATATTTATTCCTCTTGAAGAACGGTAAGCAATTATACCCCAAAATGGTCTATTTGATAGTCAAAGGCTGGCTTGTTGACAAAACGACAATATTAAAAAAGAGTCCTCATGTGCTGCGCCATTCTTTTGCAACACATTTGGCAGATAGCGGGGCTGACATCAATGCCGTAAAAAGCCTTTTGGGGCATTCAAATTTGGCAGCAACCCAGATTTATGTACACAATTCAATTGAACAATTGAAAAAGGCCTATACCAGTTGTCACCCAAAAGCGGAGTGAACAAATGAATCTTTAATGATATATTATTATTTAACCTAAAATGATAAAAATGATGACCAGAATTCAATCCATTCATTTTGATGCAGACACCAAATTACTTCAATACATTGAAGAAAAATTAGCCAGGTTTGGCAGGTTGTTGGGACAGGATAATCTAGAAGCAAAAGTCATTTTAAAGCTTGAAAAAACAGGCCAGGTACAAGACAAAGTGGTGGAACTTATCATAAATATTCCCGGACATCCTCTTATTGCTAAATCTACCCGAAAATCTTTTGAAGAAGCCATTCGAGATGCACTTAACATTCTCAAAATACAATGGGGGAAATACAAAACAAAAATACAAGCGAAGCATTAATAAGGAGCGAAGCTCATTTTTTAGTACATATTGTATTGATATTCAATTTGATATGTAGTATAGTAATGATTAACAATTACTTGTATTTTTTTTTGAGCCATTTTTTCAAATAGTTATATCTTTGCAATCTCTTTTTTGGAGGGTATAATCGTATGCCTTTTAATAAGCAGAAGCCAGTGTAGCTCAGTTGGTAGAGCAGCTGACTTGTAATCAGCTGGTCGGGGGTTCGAGTCCGTCCACTGGCTCAGTTCTTTGATGGGGGTGCGCCGGAGTTGGAGAGCCGGGCCAGACTGTAAATCTGGTGTCTTTGACTGAATGGGTTCGAATCCAATCACCCCCACAATTCAGTGTTAGTGAGGGTCTGAATGAGCTAGAGAGGGAGAGGTATCGAAGCAGAATTTTAAAGAAATGCCTGCTTTTATCACGAACCCAAAAAGACAAGCAGAGATTTAAAACTGAGGAATTGGAGAATTTTTGATGTTAGGCAGATTTTCATATGCCTGAGTTCAAAAACCACAATTCAAAAATAAAAAATAGATTATAAAGATAAATCTATAAAGAAATTAGCCCTTATCACACACATGCACACACGCATACACATGCCGAATTGCGGGAGTAGCTCAGTTGGTAGAGCATTAGCCTTCCAAGCTAAGGGTCGCGGGTTCGAGTCTCGTCTCCTGCTCAATTAAATCGTGATTAGATTCAATAATATGAATTTATAATCACAGAGGTATGAAACAGGGTTGAAAGCAACATTTGGTGTCAGACAAAAGTGTTTGACAAGAATAGGAAGAAAGAAATGAATATAAGACCTGATCCAACCATCATTAGTAAAAGTAAAACTAAGGTGGTATACAGCACTTTTAGCGCCAGGATTCATGGTTGAGAAGAAAAGATTTCACAAAAGTGTGGAAAATTAAAAACAAAGTCGAGAAGGTAAAAAACCGGATCCAACTATTTCTAGCCAATGTAGCTCAGGGGTAGAGCACTTCCATGGTAAGGAAGGGGTCAAGGGTTCAATTCCCTTCATTGGCTCAACAGGTAATATTATCTTATTTAACATAAAAGCAAAAATAGTCAACAATGGCAAAGGAAACATTTAATCGGTCAAAACCGCACGTCAACATCGGTACTATCGGTCACGTTGACCACGGTAAAACAACCTTGACATCTGCTATCACTATGGTTTTGGCAGAGAAGGGACTTGCTCAAAAAAAGGATTACGATTCAATTGATAATGCTCCCGAAGAAAAAGAAAGGGGTATTACCATTAACACTGCGCACGTAGAGTACGAAACTCTTAAAAGACATTATGCGCACGTAGATTGTCCGGGTCACGCCGACTATGTAAAAAACATGGTAACAGGTGCAGCTCAAATGGACGGAGCAATTCTCGTTGTAGCTGCAACAGATGGACCTATGCCTCAAACCAGAGAACACATTCTGTTGGCAAGACAGGTAGGTGTACCAAGTGTTGTGGTATTCATGAATAAAGTGGACTTAGTTGACGATCCTGAAATGTTGGATCTTGTAGAGATGGAAGTTCGCGAACTTTTAAGCAAATATCAATTTGATGGTGACAATGCTTCTGTAATTAAAGGGTCAGCCTTAAAAGCATTGGAAGGCGAAGAGGGAGGAAAGAAAGCTATCATGGATTTGATGGATGCTGTGGACAATGAAATTCCTGAACCAGTGCGTTTGGTGGATCAACCATTCCTAATGCCTGTTGAAGATGTATTTTCAATCACAGGTCGTGGAACTGTTGCAACCGGAAGAATTGAAAGAGGTATTATAAAAGTAGGTGAAGGTGTTGAAATTATTGGGATGCAGGCACCTGGTGAAAAAGCTTTGACTTCAACTATAACAGGAGTAGAAATGTTCCGTAAATTATTGGATCGCGGTGAAGCTGGTGATAATGCAGGTCTTTTATTGAGAGGTATGGAGAAGGATGATATCCGCAGAGGAATGGTTATTTGTGCTCCAGGTTCTGTAAAACCGCATATGAAATTTAAATGAGAAGTATACGTACTTTCAAAAGATGAAGGTGGTCGACATACTCCGTTTTTCAAAGGATACAGACCTCAGTTCTATTTTAGAACAACGGATGTAACTGGAGAGTGTTTATTACCTGAAGGAGTAGAAATGGTTATGCCGGGTGATAATATTTCTTTGGAAGTTACTTTGATCAATCCAATTGCCATGGAGAAAGGTTTGCGTTTTGCAATCCGAGAAGGTGGTCGTACGGTTGGTGCAGGTCAGGTAACTGAAATATTAGATTAAATAAGATAATTCACGTCTTCATTTTGCTTAATGTAAAAATTAAACAGAATGAAACAAACGGGCATAGCTCAACTGGCAGAGCGACGGTCTCCAAAACCGTAGGCTGAGGGTTCAAGTCCTTCTGCCCGTGCAAAGGCAAATGAAAATGGATAAATTCGTATTATATTTCAAAGAAAGCTATCAGGAACTTGTTGACAAAGTAACTTGGCCAACAAGAGAAAATTTAGTAGATAGTGCAAAAGTAGTCGTGTTTTCAGCACTGCTGCTCAGCCTTATGGTATTTGGTATGGATTTTATTGTGAATCAGGTACTAAACTTTGTCTACAGTTTATAATACCACCAAAATGAGTGACGAAAAAAGGTGGTATTCACTTCGGGTGATCAGCGGTAAAGAAAAGAAAATCCGTGAAAGACTCGAGCTTGAAATTAACAGATCCGGATGGTCTGAACTTATTACACAGGTAATAGTTCCTTCGGAAAAAGTATATAAAATCCGAAATGGCAAAAAAGTAATCTTGGAAAGAAATATTCTGCCAGGTTATTTGCTTGTGGAAGCGATTCCAACAAAGTTAACGGGTGAAATTGTTCAACATATCACAAATATGCCAGACATCATTCACTTTTTAGGAAAGAATAATCCTATACCGATGACACAGGTTGAAGCCAATAGGATGTTAGGTAAAGTTGACGAATCCCAACAAGTTGGGGAAACCATGATTGAACCGTTTATTGTTGGGGAAACTGTGAAAATTGTAGATGGTCCATTCAATGAATTTGTTGGCGATATCAAAGAGGTCAATGAAGAAAAGAAAAATTGAAAGTAATTGTAAAAATATTCGGACGAGGAACAGAAGTCGAATTGAATTTTATGCAAATTGAAAAAACGAATTAATTAAGGATTATGGCAAAGGATATTGAAGGTTATATAAAATTACAGGTTAAAGGTGGACAAGCAAACCCTGCACCGCCTGTAGGTCCGGCATTAGGTTCGAAAGGTATTAATATCATGGAGTTTTGTAAGCGATTTAACGCAAAAACGCAAGAC
The DNA here is from genome assembly GCA_016719615.1 of Saprospiraceae bacterium. Lineage (NCBI taxonomy): Bacteria > Pseudomonadati > Bacteroidota > Saprospiria > Saprospirales > Saprospiraceae > Saprospiraceae bacterium. The sequence goes on along the minus strand of JADJYQ010000001.1, from coordinate 1,853,352 downwards.
CAACCTGGAAAATTATTACCTGTGTTAATTACCCTTTTTAAGGATAAATCCTTTGATTTTGTAGTAAAAACACCTCCTGCAGCAGTGCAGTTGATTGAAGCTTCAAAAATAAAAGGGGGTTCTCCTGAACCGAACCGCAAGAAAGTAGGTTCTGTAAGCTGGGAACAAGTGGAAACGATTGCGAAAGATAAAATGCCCGACTTAAATGCATTTACGCTGGAATCTGCTATGAAGATGGTAGCCGGAACTGCTAGAAGTATGGGTTTGACCGTTTCCGGGGATGCCCCATGGTCTAAGTAAATAATTTTTTATAATAAGGGAGTTTCGCATAAACAACGAAACGTTGGTACCTAAAAATTTTAAAGTATGGCAGATCTTACCAAAAAAAGAAAAGCAGTAAATGAAAAAGTAGATCCAAAGAAAATGTATAATTTGGATGATGCTTGTGGTCTTGTAAAAGTTGTGAACACCACTAAATTCGATGCTTCGGTTGACTTACACATTCGCTTGGGAGTAGATCCTAGAAAACCAGACCAGGCTATTCGTGGAACTGTTACTTTGCCGAATGGAACTGGAAAAACAAAAAGAGTTTTAGTGCTTTGTACACCCGAAAAAGAAGCCGAAGCGAAGGCAGCTGGAGCAGACCATGTAGGACTTGATGAGTATATCCAAAAAATTGCCGGAGGTTGGTCAGATATCGATATCATCATAGCAATGCCAACCGTAATGGCCCAGTTGGGTAAAGTGGGTAAGATATTAGGTCCTCGGGGACTGATGCCTAACCCTAAAACAGGTACCGTTACAATGGATCTTGCAGGTGCCATTAATGATGTGAAGGGCGGAAAAATTGCATTTAGAGTTGATAAATTTGGAATCATACATGCATCTATAGGCAGAGTCTCATTCACTGCTGAAAAACTTAAAGAAAATAGTATGGAGTTGATTCATGCAATCAATAAGCTAAAACCTTCTTCAGCTAAAGGAGCTTATTTTAAATCTATTTCTATGGCATCAACGATGAGTCCGGGTATTAAATTGGATCCTAAAGTGGCTCATTAATTTTTCTCGCTTTCAAATTTAAAGACATGACTAAACAAGATAAATCAAACGCAATTCAGGAATTAAAAGAACGCTTTTCAAAAGCACAATTTTTTTATGTTACCGATTCATCGACTTTAACGGTCGAACAAGTGAATAAACTTCGCAGAAAATGCTTTGAACAAGGTATAGAAATGAAAGTTGTAAAAAATACACTTGCCGTAAAAGCATTACAAAGTTTAGAAAACGAAGGATACGCAGAAATCTATAGTGCTTTCGAGGGTCCTTCATCTTTGATGTTTACGGATAATCCTTCTGCTCCTGCACGCCTGATCAAAGCATTTCGCGAACACGCTGACAGGCCTTTGATAAAAGCAGCTTATATAGATAGCGCAATATTTAGTGGCGATGACCAACTGGATGTTTTGGTTGCATTAAAATCGAAAGACGAGTTGGTAGGTGATATTATCATGCTGTTACAATCTCCAGCAAAGAATGTGATTGGAGCATTGAAGAGCGGTGGACAAACTATTGCTGGTATTTTAAAAACGCTCGAAGAAAGAGCAAGTGCCTAATCGCACAATTATAAATTTGGCTTCCAAGTATTAAACGCATAAAATTATTAACAACGAAAACAATTAAAACATGGTAGATGTAAATGCTTTAGCAGATCAGCTGGTAAATCTTACGATCAAGGAAGTAACTGAGTTAGCTTCTGTGCTAAAAGATAAGTACGGAATTGAACCCGCAGCGGCAGCAGTAGCTGTAGCAGCAGGTCCTGCAGGTGGCGGAGCCCCGGCAGTAGCAGAAAAAACAGAATTCGACGTAGTCTTGATTTCTGGTGGCGCAAACAAATTGAACGTCATTAAGGAAGTAAAGAATTTGTTGAACCTTGGTCTAAAAGAGGCTAAAGACCTCGTAGATGGAGCTCCTTCTGCATTGAAGCAAGGTGTGTCTAAAGAAGAAGCAAATTCTTTGAAAGATACACTCACAGCAGCAGGTGCAGAAATCGAAGTAAAATAATTTTACATTGATTGATCATCGTACACCTTTGAAAGAAAAAGGTATACATAAAACGTATGGCCCGGGTTATAAGGAAAATTTATGACCCAGGCCATATATTATTTATTGGTAAGGTTCTGGAATTTTAAATAAATTAAACCATAATGGCTTCAGTCGAAACCAAATCACAATTGAGAACGCGGCATAATTTCGGAAGAGCAGTTTTACAAGTGCCATATCCGGATTTTCTTGAAATTCAAATTAAATCCTTTAAAGAGTTTTTTCAGTTGGAAACTACTCCGGATAAAAGGATCAATGAAGGTCTCTTTAAAGTTTTTAAAGAGAATTTTCCAATTTCTGATGCCAGAAACATTTTCGTACTCGAATTTTTAGATTACTATGTCGATCCTCCTCGCTATTCCATTGATGAATGCGGGCAAAGAGGATTGACGTTTTCAGTTCCACTAAAAGCCCGATTGCGCCTTTCATGTAATGATGAGGAGCACGTAGATTTTAAAACCATTGAGCAGGATGTATTTCTTGGAAATATTCCTTACATGACCCCAAAAGGTACTTTTGTAATCAATGGAGCTGAAAGGGTAGTTGTGTCTCAATTACATCGTTCTCCTGGCGTATTTTATAGCCAAACTTACCACCCCAATGGTACTAAAATATTTTCAGCCAGGGTCATTCCATTTAAGGGTGCTTGGATGGAATTTGCTACAGACATTAATCTTGTCATGTATGCTTACATCGATCGAAAAAAGAAATTTCCTGTAACTACCTTGTTAAGGGCGATTGGTTATACTTCAGATAAAGACATTCTGAAATTATTTAACCTTTCTGAAGAGATCAAATCTACACAGAAAGATCTCAAAAAAAGCCATCGGTAGAAAATTAGCGGCAAGAGTTTTAAGGAGATGGACCGAAGATTTTGTTGACGAGGATACTGGTGAATTGGTAACTGTTGAAAGAAATGAAATTATTCTTGAAAGAGATACCATTCTCGATGAAGAAAATGTAAAATTGATCGCAGATGCCAATGTAGATACTATCATCCTTCAAAGAGAGGATATTACTGAAGATTATTCGATCATTTATAACACTTTGCAAAAGGATCCTTCCAGTTCTGAAATGGAAGCCGTTATCCATATTTATCGCCAATTACGTGGTTCAGATCCACCAGATGACGACACAGCCCGGGGCATCATTGATAAATTATTCTTCTCCGATAAGAGGTATAATCTTGGAGATGTTGGGCGTTATAAAATTAATAAAAAACTAAATCTAAATACTTCTGACGAAACTTTGGTCTTGACCAAGGAAGACATCACTGAGATCGTGAAATATCTCATTTCTTTGATCAATCAGAAGGCTGAACTTGACGATATTGATCACTTGAGCAACAGACGCGTCCGCACAGTTGGTGAACAGTTGTATGCTCAATTCGGCGTTGGACTTGCACGTATGGCAAGAACCATCAGAGAGCGCATGAATGTAAGAGACAATGAGGTTTTTACACCAATTGACCTGATCAATGCACGAACACTTTCATCAGTTATTAATTCATTTTTCGGTACGAGTCAGTTATCGCAGTTTTTGGATCAAACCAATCCACTTTCTGAGATTACACATAAGCGAAGAATTTCAGCTCTAGGGCCTGGGGGTTTATCCAGGGAACGCGCCGGTTTTGAGGTGCGAGATGTTCACTATTCGCATTACGGTCGTTTGTGTACAATTGAAACTCCTGAAGGTCCTAATATCGGATTGATTTCTACACTTTGTGTACATGCGAAAATCAACAGTATGGGATTTTTGGAAACACCCTATTGGAAAATAGATTCCGGAAAGGTGAGTGTGAAAAATGGGATCCAATATTTGTCAGCAGAAGAAGAGGATTATGCTCGAATTGCACAGGCCAATGTTCCTGTCGACAAAAAGGGTGAATTCCAAATTGCTAAAGTAAAAGGTCGTGAACACGGGGAATTTCCGGTATTAGATAAGGAAGATTTGCATTTCATGGATGTTGCTCCCAATCAGATTGTTGGAGTATCCGCATCCTTGATTCCTTTTCTCGAAAACGATGATGCTAACCGTGCTTTGATGGGTTCAAACATGCAACGTCAGGCGGTTCCATTGATCAGACCTCATGCGCCAATTGTAGGTACTGGTCTGGAAGCAAAAGTTGCTCACGATTCACGCATGTTGATAACTGCAGAAGGTGATGGGGTCGTTGAATACGCTGACGCAAACAAAATTGTAATCAAGTACGATCGCAATGCTGAAGATAATTTAATTTCTTTTGAAGATAGTTTTAAAGAGTACCATCTTACAAAATTTGCACGTACCAACCAGGCTACCTGTATCAATTTAAAACCATTGGTTAAAAAAGGCGAACGCGTAGCGCTTGGTACTATTCTTTCTGATGGTTATGCTACTGAAAATGGGGAATTGGCATTAGGCCAAAATCTACAGGTTGCTTTTATGCCTTGGAAAGGTTACAATTTTGAAGATGCTATTGTAATTTCTGAGCGCGTTATTCAAGAAGATATTTTTACTTCCATCCACATCGAAAGTTTTGAATTGGAAGTACGAGATACCAAGTTAGGGGAGGAAGAATTGACAAATGATATACCGAATGTAAGCGAAGAAGCTACAAAAGATCTGGATGAGAATGGTATTATTCGCATAGGAGCAAATGCTGAAGAGGGTGATATATTAATTGGAAAAATTACCCCAAAAGGAGAAACTGATCCTACCCCTGAAGAAAAATTGTTAAGAGCAATTTTTGGGGATAAAGCAGGAGATGTAAAAGATGCTTCCTTAAAAGTTCCGCCATCTGTTGAAGGTGTGGTTATTGACAAACAACTTTATGCACGCGCCAAAAAAGATAAGTTTCAAAAAGTTCAGGAAAAAGATTTGTTGACTCGTCTAGATGACAAACATGACATTATTCTGAATGAATTAAAAACAGTATTGATTGACAAATTATTGAAAATAGTTAAAGATCAACTATCATCTGGTGTGAAAAGCATTTATGGAGAAGAGCTTATTCCAAAAGGTAGTAAATACACAAATCCACTTTTGAAAAAATTAGATTTTACAAAAGTTGATTATTTTAATTGGACTAAAGAGACTGAAAAAAATGAGTTGGTAAGTAAATTACTCCATAACTACAACATTAAAGTTAATGAGGAAGTTGGTAAGTATAAACGCGAAAAATTCAACATTAGCATTGGAGATGAATTGCCAGCAGGTGTTTTGAAATTGGCAAAAGTATATATTGCCAAAAAACGAAAATTAAAAGTCGGAGATAAGTTGGCAGGAAGACACGGTAACAAAGGTATCGTTTCCAAAATCGTTAGGGTCGAAGATATGCCTTTCCTTGAGGACGGTAGTCCTGTAGATATCGTGTTGAATCCATTAGGGGTTCCATCAAGGATGAATCTTGGACAGATTTTTGAAACAGTATTGGGCTGGGCCGGTAAAAAAATGGGACTGCATTATGCAACACCCATTTTTGATGGAGCTACCATCCATGATATTGAAGAGCAAATTAGAATTGCTGATTTACCACAATACGGACAGACCTATTTGACGGATGGCGAAACAGGTGATCGATTCCATCAACAGGCCACCGTGGGAGTTATTTATATGTTGAAATTATCTCACATGGTTGATGATAAAATGCACGCAAGGTCCATTGGTCCATATTCTTTGATTACGCAGCAACCATTAGGAGGTAAAGCTCAGTTCGGAGGTCAGCGTTTTGGAGAGATGGAGGTTTGGGCATTGGAAGCATTTGGTGCAGCAAATATTCTAAGAGAATTGTTGACCATCAAGTCAGATGATATTATTGGTCGTGCTAAAACTTATGAAGCAATCGTCAAAGGTGATAATCTTCCGGAACCCAATATTCCTGAATCATTTAACGTATTGATTCATGAATTAAGAGGACTTTGCCTGGATGTTAAATTTGAATAATTTCCTTAATAATCTGAAATATGAACTTTAAAAATAGAACTATAAAGCAAGATCAGGAATTTGATAAAATTACTATTAGCCTAAGTTCTCCAGATGATATTTTGGAGCGCTCATTTGGCGAAGTACTCAAACCTGAAACGATCAATTACCGGTCATACAAACCTGAACGAGACGGATTGTTTTGTGAACGCATTTTTGGTCCTGTCAAAGATTACGAATGTTATTGTGGAAAATACAAGCGCATTCGTTATCGTGGAATTGTTTGCGACAGATGTGGTGTTGAAGTTACAGAAAAGAAAGTGCGCCGCGAACGGATGGGTCATATTAAACTTGTAGTACCGGTAGTTCATATCTGGTTCTTTAAGAGCTTACCTAATAAAATAGGTTATCTGCTTGGCTTATCTTCTAAAAAGTTAGAGTCTATCATTTATTATGAACGATTTGTAGTAATTCAACCAGGTATTGCAGCTTCAAATGGTTCTAGCTATCTTGATTTAATTACAGAAGAAGAATATCTTGATATCCTCGAGGCTTTGCCAAAAGAAAACCAATTATTGGATGATAAGGATCCCAATAAGTTTGTTGCTAAAATGGGCGCTGAAGCGGTGTTTGATCTTTTAACCCGTCTTACTTTAGATGACCTTTCATTTGAGTTAAGGCATCAGGCATCTAATGAATCTTCTCAACAAAGAAAATCCGAAGCGCTAAAAAGGCTTCGCGTTGCAGAAGCTTTTCGGGAAGGTTTAAATTCAAAAAACAATAAACCGGAATGGATGATAATCCAATATCTTCCGGTTATTCCGCCCGAATTGAGGCCATTGGTTCCACTGGATGGTGGCAGGTTCGCAAGTTCAGATTTAAATGATTTGTATCGCCGGGTCATCATTCGAAATAATCGTTTGAAGAGATTGTTGGAGATTAAAGCTCCTGAAGTTATTTTGAGAAATGAAAAAAGAATGCTTCAGGAAGCAGTAGACTCATTATTCGATAACTCCCGTAAATCAAATGCAGTAAAAGCAGAAGGTGGACGTGCTCTTAAATCATTAAGTGATATTCTCAAAGGAAAACAAGGACGTTTCCGTCAAAACCTACTAGGTAAGCGTGTGGATTATAGTGGTCGTTCGGTAATCGTTGTCGGACCATCCCTTAAATTACATGAGTGTGGGTTGCCGAAAAATATGGCGGCAGAATTGTTCAAGCCGTTTATCATCCGTAAGTTGATTGAAAGAGGTGTCGTTAAGACCGTTAAATCTGCTAAGAAATTAGTAGATCGCAAAGACCCTGTGATTTGGGATATTCTTGAGAATATTCTTCGCGGGCATCCCGTATTATTAAATCGTGCGCCGACACTGCACAGGTTATCTATACAAGCGTTTCAGCCCGTATTGATCGAAGGAAAAGCAATACAATTGCATCCATTGGTGTGCGGAGCGTTTAACGCTGACTTTGATGGTGACCAAATGGCGGTTCACGTGCCTCTTGCCAATGCATCTATTCTTGAAGCGCAGTTATTGATGCTTGCAAGTCATAACATGCTTAACCCACAAGACGGATCACCAGTCACGCTTCCATCTCAGGATATGGTTTTGGGATTGTACTATCTGACCAAAGAACGCATCACTGATGTAGTTAAGAAAGAGCGAGTTTACTATGATAAAGAAGAGGTAATGATCGCTTTTAGTGAAAAAATCATTGATTTGCATGAACCAGTTAGTGTCAGAGCTAGAGTTGAAACAGAAGAGGGAGAAATGGGCTGGAAGGTCATCAAAACTACCGTAGGTAGAGTACTTTTTAATGAGGCTGTTCCTGAGTCTGTTCCGTATGTAAATGAATTATTGACAAAGAAAAATCTCAAGATCATTATTGGTATGATTATACAGCGTACCAATTTTCAGGTTACCGCTAAGTTTTTGGATCATATAAAAGATCTTGGTTTTTATTGGGCATTTAAGGCAGGCCTTTCTTTTAACTTAGGTGATTTAATTACACCTTCTATCAAGCAAAAAACGCTTGATGATGCTCAACGTGAGGTAGATGAAATCTGGGATAGCTATAATATGGGTCTAATTACCAATAACGAGCGTTATAATCAGATCATCGATCGCTGGACTTATGCAGATAACAGGATTACCGATAATCTTATGAAAGAATTGGCTACGCATAAGGGTGGCTTTAATTCGGTTTATATGATGTTGCATTCCGGCGCAAGGGGTTCAAAACAACAGATTAAGCAGTTGTGCGGTTTGAGAGGTTTGATGGCAAAGCCAAGAAAATCAGGTGATACAGGAAGTGCAATTATTGAAAACCCGATCTTATCGAATTTTCAGGATGGGCTAAGCGTTTTGGAATATTTTATTTCTACACACGGTGCTCGAAAAGGTTTGGCTGATACGGCTTTAAAGACAGCAGATGCTGGTTATTTGACGCGTCGTCTTGTCGATGTGGCTCAAGATGTTGTTGTTTCAGAACTGGATTGTAATACTTTGAGAGGGATTGAAACTACAGCTTTGATCGATAATGATAAAGTGATTGAAAACTTATCATCTAGAATAGTTGGCCGATTTACCCTACATGATATTATTCATCCAAATACAGATGAAATTCTTTTATCTGCAGGAGATTATATCAATGACAAGGCAGCTAACTTCATTGAAGAAATAGGTATTGAATCTGTTACTATTCGTTCTGTATTGACTTGTGAGTCAAGAACAGGCGTTTGTAATAAATGTTATGGTAAAAATCTGGCAACAGGCAGAAATGCAGAGGAAGGTGATGCTGTAGGTATTATTGCAGCACAGAGCATCGGTGAACCGGGAACGCAGCTTACACTTCGTACCTTTCACGTGGGTGGTGTTGCAGCAGTATCAAAAGCAGAATCTGAGATTACTACAAAGTTTGATGGTATCGTAGAATATGATGGTTTGAAAGTCTCTTTGTTTATGCAGGAAGGCAACAAAACTACGATTGTATTATCGCGCTCGGGAGAATTGAGAATTCTCGATAATGAATCGAAAAAGATGTTGACGAGTATGCATATTCCTTATGGTTCTACACTTTATGTAAAAGAAGGACAGACTGTTTCAAAAGGTGATTTGATATGTAACTGGGATCCGTTTAATGCATTAATAGTATCTGAATTCCCCGGGATCATTAAATATGATTCTATTGAAGAAGGTATTACTTTCCGCATGGAACGAGATGACCAGACGGGTTACTCGGAAAAGGTAATTATCGAATCTAAGAATAAGAAAAAGATTCCAACTATATCCATTGTTAATGCAGCTGGTGAAGAATTGAAAAACTATTCTCTACCGGTAGGTGCATATATTGCAGTTGATGACAATTCGGAAATCAATTCTGGACAAATCATTGGTAAAATGCCAAGAAATGTAAGTAAGGTTTCGGATATTACCGGTGGTCTGCCACGTGTAACAGAATTGTTTGAGGCAAGAAATCCATCAAATCCGGCCGTAGTTTCAGAAATTGATGGAATTGTTTATTATGGAAAGATTAAGAGAGGAAATCGTGAAATATTTGTAGAAGATGAACGAACCGCTCAACGTCGAAAATATTTAATTGGATTATCAAAGCATATTCTTGTTCAGGAGGGTGATTTTGTGAGAGCCGGTACGCCTTTGTCTGATGGTAATATTGCACCACGCGATATTATGATGATCAAAGGATTGTTTGCAGTGCAATATCATCTTGTAAATGGTGTCCAGGAAGTTTATCGATCACAGGGTATCAATATTAATGATAAACATATAGAAGTGATCGTTCGTCAAATGATGCGTTGGGTACAAATTGAAGATCCGGGTGATACTACTTTGCTGGAAGGCGAACCTGTTGATCGCTGGGATTTTATTGAAGCAAATGACGATATTTTTGATAAAAAAGTTGTTACTGAAGCGGGCGATTCCGGTAAACTTAAACCAGGGCAGTTGATTAATATCCGGCAATTACGCGAAGAAAATTCTTTCTTAAAGAGAAATGATAAAAAATTGGTGGAGGTTCGCGATGCAACGCCTGCAACGGCAAGTCCTTTGTTATTAGGTATTACCAGAGCTTCATTGGGTACAAGTAGTTGGATTTCTGCGGCTTCGTTCCAGGAAACTACCAAAGTCTTAAGTTCTGCAGCAATGGCTGCTAAAAGCGATGACTTGTCTGGACTCAAAGAAAATGTAATCATTGGTAAGAAAATACCAGCAGGTACTGGCTTGAAGAAATTCAAAGATGTGTTTGTCCGGGTAGGTGAGAAGGCCGCTGAAATAAGCGAATAAATAATATTTAAAAGGGCTTTTAAAAAAGCCCTTTTTTATTTGAGGAGATTGTGAGCTCTTAAAATATATTTCCCTAGCATATCAAATTCAATGTTTACGAAGTCTCCTTTTTTAAGAAACTGCAATTGTGTATGCCTCCAGGTATATGGAATGATCGAGACGCAAAATGATTTCTTTTTTAAATTTATTACTGTAAGGCTTACCCCATTTATACAAACAGATCCTTTTGGGATTAAGTAAATTCGATCCTCACTTTCGAGTTTGAATTTCAAGATATAACTGCCTTTCTGGTCTTCTATTTTTAGAAGCTGCGCAGTTGTGTCAATGTGACCACTAACCAGATGTCCGTCAATTATTTGTTCAAATTTTAAGGCGCGCTCTAAATTTATGGCATCACCTGAATTCAACAAATTCAAATTTGTTTTCATTAAAGTCTCGTGGACAGCCGTAACAACATGAGTGTTTCTTGTTTTTTTGATGACAGTCATACACACACCATTATGTGCCACACTTTGATCAATTTTGAGCTGATTAGATATCTTAGAACTGATTACAAAATCAATATTTTGCCCATTTTTATTTAATGATTTGAGGGTTCCAATGGTTTCTACAATTCCTGTAAACATAAATCTAATTATTTTTGACCACTTCTTAATTCAATAAAGCCATTCAATTGATTCGTAGGATTTGAATGAACTAAAAGCCCGGAATAATACACCAGACAAGTATAATAATAGGTGCCATCTGAAAGCCTTGAGCCGGATGATGATTTACCGTCCCATAATATATCCGGATTTTCTGTTTGAAATACAAGGTTACCCCAACGATTAAATACTTTAAATTCGACTTTATCTATAAATCTGTAAGGAAAAGGTTTGAATAAATCATTATGCCCATCACTATTGGGTGTAAACGTATTTGGCAAATTATAAATAGGGCAATATTCTATGCAGACTGAATCAACATTTATACATTCATTTCCAGCAAGGTCATAAGTAGTTACGAGATAACATTCCGGAATGCTGTCTAATAGAAAATGTTCATAAGTTTGGGTTTGAACATTTTCAATGGTTTGAATTAGTTTTTGTTGTTTATTGTAGTAAGCATAAATTTTATAACCTATCGCATCATCGGCCTTACATATATCAGGAAATGTCCAACTCAATTTATTTTTTAATTCAAGCCCAGGAGTTTGCAATTCATCATCACAAGGATCTGAAACCATCAATTTTGGACAACATGGCGGAATATTATCTATCGCAGTTGCACAGGAGATATTCGAATGATTTATGAGTGGTTTTTCAAATCTTGAAACCCCATATGCGCCATATCCTTTAATGTAAACGCAATATTCTAATTCATTGGTCAATTTCTGAATTGTAAATGTGTTTAAGTTTGTTGAAGCTATTGAATCAAAGACTAGTGTGTTATTATTAAAAAGAAAAATATCATATTTGTAATTTGTCCAAGGGGTAACTGCATTCCAGTTTAATGTTAAACTGCGATCGCTTCCTTGGGTGCTTAGAAATATCATATCCGCACTATCCGAAAAATGTTCATTTAGTGGAGTTGACAATAATTCAACATAATAAGAATATTGAAGATGAGCTGTATTTAATCGTGTATGGTGAAATATAGTATCGATGATAGAAGAATAGGAGTTATAACTGTGTTCAGAATTCAATATTTTTTCCCACTGATTATTTTTTGTTTTGAAATAGATGCTAGTCTTGTAAGGGGCTTTGAATTTAATGGTATCAAATTCAATTGGACTAGGTTTGGTCCAACGAACAGAAATTTCGCCTAATAGACTGTCAGTTTGTGTTACGTCAACGTTGAGTAAAACTGGTATATTTAATGGCAAACTATTGCAAGTTTCATTAGAGTGTAAACTACTTACGAAATTAATTGGAAATCCTGACTGGCTGGTGGTCGCAAATTCAGCCTGAACCCGATAGCAGTAAAATTTTCCTTCAACAATCGTACTATCCTGGTAATGGTAATTCATACCATCAAAATTATTTACCAAATATGCTATTTGCTTGTAACTAGATGCCTGTAGGCCAGGATTGCAGGTGTCTAAAGGAATATTTGATGATCCCTCTTTTCGCCAGACAGAAAATCCTTTAAAATAATCAGGAAAATGAGTACACGCATAAGGATGGTTCCATTTGATCTTGATTGATTTTGAATCTGCTTCACTTTGAAGGTTTTCAGGTGCAGGTCCGACGACTTTAATACGAAGCGTATGTAGGCTTGAAATTCCAGTGCTATCAAGTATATTATCTGTCGCTTTAATAACAAGTGTATAAAATTCCTTTCTTACCAGAGAACAATCTGTTACCCAGGTCAATTTGGCATTAATTGGGGAAGTTGTATACGATGTTAGAGCCATTAATACCATAGTCGGGCTTGTAAAAAATGGGGCACCACTCACTTCGATTTTAATTTTTGATCCCAGTGAAAGGGTATCAGGATCAGTTACCGTGATTGGTAACTCCAGAATAGTGCCGGCAACAATGCAGGTATCAAATGCAGATGTAATGACAGGAGGTGTATTTTTACTACAATCCTGACGCACAAATATTTGCATATCCCGAATGGTGCTTGCGATGCGAACTCCTTTTCTGTATTCGTGAATAATGAATGCAATATTATATTCACCAGCTTTTTGCGGGCTAGCCCAAGTAAATGTACCTTTTTGCGAATCCAACATTATTGCATTATTAATGCCCGGATTTATTTGGTTTGGAAAAATATAATTAGGTACTGGCAAATTGTTATCCATTAATGGAACTGAAAATTCAAAACTTAAACTATCTCCATCCGCATCATATGCAGCCGGATTATGCTGAAATACAACGCCTACACATGCAAAATCTATGGGAGCTTGTAGGAGCTGTACAGATCTGTTGGGTGATTGAAACTGCAAATTCAGGAGACTAACAGTTGTTTGTATATAAAAGGGTATATTGACACTATTTGGTGGATCAATATTTAAAATATTGTCTACGCGGTTAGGATCCATTACGCTTATTTTGTACGTACTCCTTCCCGGATAGTTGTGCGTTGCAATGTAGTAATTTCTCTTGGTATTGTTCGAAAGTAATTCGCCTGATCCATTGGATCTTAACACGGTACTAGAGCTCCCATCGCCCCAATTTATAATCAAACTATCCCGATCAGCTGCGGTGCTGCTGGCTTTTGTATAAGTAGTGATCGTCGCTTGGATGCTAAAATCTGATAATTGAATAAAACTTATTTCACCTGCCCGATTATGAGTGGCTTCAAGATTTAGCGTACAGCAGCTAATGACAACTAATGCAATAAACTTATACATTTTCATGTGCACGGTCTTTATTATTGGGCAAAATCCTATCCAAGCATTCATGTAAAGCTACTTTCCAGGTGGGTATATTAAATTCAAATTGTTGCTGAATACGCGAACAATCGAGTCCACTATAGCTTGGCCTTGGTGCAGCAGCTCCAAAATCATTCGTGCTAATCTTTTCAAGCTCCACATTTATTTGACTATATTTAAAAATTTCAATTGCAAACTCATACCAGGTACAGGTACCTTGGTTTGAATAATGAAAAACCCTATTCTTAAGATCTAACGTTTTTCCTGCAGTTTGTGTTATCATTTTTAAGAGTGCATGAGCCAAATGCCGCGCGTATGTTGGACTTCCCGTTTGGTCATTTACTACTTTAATTTTGCTACTTTTTTGTCCTAAATGCAACATTGTTTTAACAAAATTATGTCCATAACTGCTGTACAACCAAGATGTTCTTATGATAAGACATTCTGGCAAAATATCAAGTATCAAATCCTCTCCCAGGCTTTTTGATTTAGCATAGACGCCCTTGGTTGCTTTAGGAGTATCTTCAGTTATAAGTGCAGGTTCATTATTTGAAAAAACGTAATCACTTGAAATGTAAAGCATGCGGGTTTTGTATTTTTTACAAATTCCTGCAATAAATTGAGGTGCATAGGCATTCAATTGAAAACAAATTTCTGAATTTACTTCAGCAAGATCAACTTTTGTATAGGCTGCTGTATGGATGAGATAATCTGCTTTTTCTATTTCCAGAATTCTTTGAGAATGGATTTCTGAATTGATGTCCCATTCATTTTTTGCGTAAAATTTAATATCTAAATCCGGATACTGGTTTTGAATATCTTGCAACTCTTTTCCCAGTTGCCCATTCGAACCGTTGACTAATATTTTAATGGGCATTTTTGAGATATTCTGACAGCATGGGTAAAGCGAGGTCTTTTGCTGAAATAATTAATTCAGTTTCAGGAATTCCCCATTGAATATTTAATTCAGGATCTAAGGGATGGATCCCACCTTCGCTCGCGGGTGAATAATAGTTGTCGCATTTATAGGAAAAAATAGCGGTTTCACTTAAGACGCAGAAGCCATGTGCAAAACCTCTCGGAATCAATAACTGTTTTTTATTGGATGCTGAAAGAATGATATTATAGTGTCTAAGAAAAGTTTTGCTATCAGGCCTTAAATCAACTACGACATCAATTACTTCCCCATAAACCACCCGGACTAATTTTGCCTGGGCATTGTTACCAAATTGGAAATGCAGGCCTCTTAAAACACCATAAGAAGAATGGGATTCATTATCTTGAACAAAAAAGTATTCGTTTTTATGAATTAAAAATTCCTTTGAATTAAAGGTTTCGCTGAAGTAACCTCTCGCATCAGAAAATACCTGTGGTTCGATAATGACAAGGCCTTGAAATTCTGTATGAGAAAATAAAAATTTCATTTTTCTTTAAATAATAATCGAATAGGTGCACCCGTAAAATTAAAAAGAGCTCGCATTTGATTTTCCAGATAATGTTTATAAGATCCTTTAATTTGCTCGGGGTAATTGGTAAAGAAAGCAAAAGTAGGGTATGGCTTTTTGATCTGAGTAATATATTTTATCTTGATCAAATGATTTCGATACGATGGTGGTGGAATTTTTCCAATGGCTTCCAGCATTTTATCATTGAGCTCAGAAGTTTTTATTTCTCTGCGCAGATTTGTAAATACATCCAATCCTGTTTCCATAGCCTGGTAAATGCGTTGTTTGTCTTTGACAGAAATAAACACAACCGGGACGTCTGAAAAAGGTGCCAGTTTAGACTTTATTTGCAATTCAAACTGTTTCATAGTGTTGGTGTCTTTTTTCAACCAAATCCCATTTGTTTACCAGAACAACCAGTCCTTTGTTTCGTTTGACAACCAGAGAAACCAATTCCATATCCTGAGACTCTATACCTAAACTAGCATCCATCATAAGATAGCAAACATCGCATTCTTCAATAACACGAATAGCTCTGATTACAGAATAAAACTCGAGATCTTCAGAAACTTTTGATTTCTTTCGAATACCGGCTGTATCGACAAGAATAAATTCTTTACCATATTTTTTATAAACTGTATGAATGGGATCTCGGGTAGTGCCTGCTATTTCGGTCACAATATTTCTTTCTTCATCAAGTAATGCATTTAAAAAACTTGATTTGCCAACGTTGGGTTGCCCGATGATGGCGAATTTAGGTAAATCAGTTTCAAGTTTTTCTTCATCTGGAACAAGTTTACTAACTTCATCTAGTAAGTCGCCTGTGCCGCTTCCGGATATTGCGGAAATTGTATACATCTGATCAAATCCAAGGCTCCACATTTCATGTGCCATAAATGCCCTTTCAGGATTATCAACTTTATTGACGACGAGAAAAACTTTTTTAGTTGATTTCCTAAGGATTTGCGCCATGCTTTGATCCAGATCTGTTATTCCAGTTGAAGCATCCGTCATAAATAAAATGCATTGAGCTTCTTCTATCGCCAATTCGACTTGCCTGCGAATTCCTGCTTCAAAAAGATCCGAGCTATTAGGTACAAAACCACCGGTGTCGATCACCGTAAAATTCTTTCCATTCCAATCCGAGACATCGTATATACGGTCTCGTGTAACCCCACTTGTATCGTCGACAATAGATTTTTTACGACCTATAAGTCTATTGAAAAATGTTGATTTACCCACATTGGGTCTTCCTACTATTGCTACTGTGAAACTCATTGAAATATTCCTGATTTTTGTATGAAATTGGAGTTGTCCCTCCATTCTTTTTTTAGCTTAATACTTAAATTTAAATAGATTCTTTGGTCAAGAAAATTTTCGATTTCAATTCTTGATTGAATTCCTAGCTCTTTTAATTTTTGACCGTTTTTCCCAATCATAATTGATACATGGGACGATCTTCCTACATAAATGGTCGCATAAATATGTGCAAGATTTGCTTTTTCATCAACTCCCTTGCAAGAATCTACAACAACAAACACATGGTATGGTATTTCAGCATCGTACAAGAGCAAAATTTGTTCGCGGATCATCTCTGAGATGAAAAATCTGATAGATCTGTCACTTATAAAATCTTCTGTATAATAGGGTGGGTGATCCGGCAATTCATTAAAAACTTGCTCGAGTAAAGTTTCAATACCCGTTCCTTTTAATGCGGAAACTTTATGTATGGCTTTAACCTCGATTGAATAATCATTTAATTGTTTGATATAGATGAGTTCTGCTGTTGGGTGTGCATGATCTGATTTATTGACGCATAAATAAACTGGAATTTTTGAAAACTGGATTGTTTTTAAAAAATCTTCAGGAAGGACCGAAGTAGAGCTGCCATCAACAACTAGTACAAGTACATCAGCATCCTCAATAGCATTGCGGATTTGAATATTCATTGCAACATGAAGGGGATATGATGTTTTTTCAATCCATCCGGGTGTATCTGACAGAATGAGCTGTTTGTTTTCTTGTGAAAGGATGCCCAGAACTCTTTGTCTTGTGGTTTGTGGTTTGTGTGTGACAATCGCAAGTTTTGTCTTCAACAATGCATTGAAGATGGTGGATTTTCCGCTATTGGGAAGACCTACTAAATTTACAAAACCCGCTTTGAAAGTTGTTTCCAATTTAAATTTTATTTTCTATAAATTCCTTTAACGATAAAGGCTCCATTTTTCTCCAATTCAAATCTTGAAATGATTTTCCGTAATGAACGTGAAAATGAATTCCATACTGTTTTAGTTCCGATAATACATGTGATTGTAAGTTCACTAAACAAATATACCCACCTTCATCAGAAATATCTTCCCTCCATTCTTCATAATAGCAATCGTCGGAACCATGAAAATTAAATACATGATCGCACATCAAAATGAATTTGATGACTCCTTTTTTGATTAATAAATCTGCAAGTTTTCTTTTTAAAAACATAATATCGTTATGAATACAATCATTCCACTCACCTATAAGTTCTATAATGCAAAAGCCTTCTTCATAATCTGCATAAATAATTTTTACAAAAAGCGTTTCAGAGCCCATTTCATCCCATAAAGGATGTATGTAATAATTGTATATTTTATTTGTATATCTTAGAGTTTCATA
This sequence comes from Saprospiraceae bacterium, assembly GCA_016719615.1. Lineage (NCBI taxonomy): Bacteria > Pseudomonadati > Bacteroidota > Saprospiria > Saprospirales > Saprospiraceae > Saprospiraceae bacterium. The sequence continues at coordinate 1,835,590 of JADJYQ010000001.1, read as the reverse complement.
AGTCTTTCCGTAAAATGGAGAATGTACATCATCTGAACTATCGTAAACTTCCTTCCAATGGTAAAAAGGTTCTATATCGTGCATAAATTCTATGTAACAATACGATCGTGCAAAAATGTCTTTTAAAATAGCCATTACAGGACCCGAATCAACTGCCAAATCTACATTGGCAGTACAATTGAGTATGTACTACAAATGTACATTGATTGTGGAATATAGCCGCGAATATCTGCATTCATTTGGGCCTGATTACTCGTCGAATGATATTCTCCAAATGTCTAAAATACATAACAATAAGTTAATGAAATTTGTTTCAAATGAAACCATGCAAATTTGGGATACCGATTTATTGACTTATTACATTTGGTATCGCTATAAATTCAAAATTTGGAATCGTGATTTACAAGACTTATGGCTGTCAAACCCTGCAGATTATTACCTGATTTGTATGCCTGATATTCCATGGTTTTATGATCCATTACGTGAAAATCCTGAGGATCGAGATGCTTTGTTTAAACAGTATTTAAATGTCATTTTTGGGAAGCAATTGAAGTTTGGGATTGTAAGTGGGGTAGGGAATCAAAGGCTTATGAACGCGATTCATTCAATCCAATCTCAGATTAGGAAAATAATGTAACTTTACATTTGATTACGGGGTGCCGCATATGCTAAAAGCCGGCTGAGATCAGACCCGATGAACCTGACAGGGTAATGCCTGACTGGAAAAATTGTGTTTGCCCCATTTTATTTTATGGCTTCAATTCTATTCAATGCGACTGTATTGGTTTATCGCTTTTTCGTGTTTATATTTTGCAGAATCCACCTCACAAGGAAAGTTAATTCTTCAAATTGATGACATGGATAATGCACCTTTTCAAAATATAGAAGTCGAAATTGTGCAGCTTCAACTTAAAGTGTTTACAGATCTTAAGGGCCAATGCATATTTCCAATTATACCTAAAGGGGTTTATGCAGTCGCCATCGATTACTTATATGGCATTGAATACAGGACGCTCTATATGCCCATGAGCGACACTTCCATACATGTTCAATTGGAACGAAGAGTAGCATTTGATGAAATCTTGATCAGGTCCTATCAAATGGGGATTACGGCATTTCCAAATGCATCTGATCTGGGAGGCGAGATATTGCAAGAATTGCATAAATCCAAAGACATTCCTTATGTACTTGCCGGGTCACCGGGAGTTCTGGTGTCATCAGACGCAGGTAATGGTGTAGGTTATACAGGGATTCGGTTCAGAGGTTTGGATCCATCTCATATTCAACTTACAATTAACGGGATTCCGTTTACAGATGCGGAATCATCATTGAGTTATTTTGTAGATATTCCTGATATTTTAAGTAATTCAGAGCGTATATCGCTGATTCGTGGAAATGTGCCGAACAGGCCCGGTACTCCTTCATTTGGGGGCGCTATGGATATTCAAACAAATCATTTGAGGTTTACACCTGGAGCAAGAGCGGAACTGCAGTATGGAAGTTTTAATACCTTTAAATTTAGTGCGGGAGCACATTCTGGTCTTTTGGAAAACAAATACTACTTTGAAGTTGGTTTGTCTCAAATGAAATCTGATGGATACATTGAGCGGTCAGCGTCAAAACTCAATTCATTTTATTTTGCTGCAGGTATCGTCAATAAGAAAAATTCGTTCAGACTAAATTATATTCATGGATCTGAAAAGACAGGCCAGGCATGGTTCGGATTGCCTGTTCAATACGAATTTGTGGATAGTTTACGCAGGTTTAATGCAGCGGGAATGGAAAGGCAAACGGGCCCTTATGACAATGAAATTGATGATTATAAACAAGATCATCTCCAATTTTTTTATCAGCAACAATGCGCTGATTTTTTGACTTGGTCAAATACCTTGAACTATACCCATGGAAATGGATTCTATGAGAATTACAAAGCGGAAGTGGACCTGCTCCCATATGAAATCAATGCTTATGGAATTCAAAAAGCAGATATCATTAGGCAAAAATGGCTTAGCAATCATTATTTGTTTCTACGGTCTGAACTTTTAATAAACCCATCTAAATCTTTTGAGTTCCGGCCGGAGATCAGTTTAAGTTCATACGATGGGAATCACTTTGGCAGGGTTAAAGATGTAATTCTTGATTCATTTGAAAAGATTAAGAATTTTTATTACCAAAATGAAGGCACTAAGTTGGATGGATCATTGGGATTTAAATTACTTTGGAAGCCAGGATCTAATTGGGATGTGAATGTTGATATTTTATACCGACAAGTAAAACATGAAATTATAGGTATTAAGGAATTTAACCTTCCACTTCAGTATGAACTTCATTTCAAATCCTTTACACCAAAATTATTTGTAAGCAAGTATTTTTCTGAAAATGGCTCACTATTTTCATCCATTGGCTATATGCAACGAGAACCGTTTAGAGAAGATATCGTCGTTGGTGATTTAAATAATACTTCGGAAGAGTTGATCGATTTTGAATTGGGGATGCATTTAAATGGAAAGAAAAACATAAAGGCGTCTTTGAATGCATATTACATGTATTATCCATCGCTAAGAGGTCTGTCTGGCGAGTTGAGTGATGTAGGCGAACCCTTATTTATAAACTTGCGCAAGGTTTCAAACTGGGGCTTGGAATGGACTTTGAATTTAGATTTTGGTAGGGGGGATAGAAGTTTCAAATTCAAGTGCACTTTCATATTCCAAAATACCAAAGTGGGAGGAATCTTTCCTTAAATATTCTAGTGATTGGAGCTCCAACCAGGTAGAACATTTGGTTCATTCAAAATCAAGGCTCGCGTATCATCCCAATTTTGTTGCTCATACGGAAATCATTAAAAAATTTGAATTCGAAAATTCAAGCATTAAAAGTTTAAAACTAAAAGCAAAACATCAATTAATAACTGACTCTTATCTTGACAATACTTCCAGACCGGGAAGCCGATTGGATGGTTATTCCATATTTCATTTAGGATTAAATCTTGAGCTTAAAATATTTAAAAAGTCAAGCCTGGATCTTTGGGTTGATGTTCAAAACTTATTCAATGCGGATTATTCTAGCCATGGTTGGATTTCCAGATTCGGATATGATGGGGATTTAGATATCGCATCAAATCCATATTTAGGCAAAGAAGAGGCTGAGATATTTCACTATAAAGCATTGTTCCCTCAGGCATTTAGACATTTTAATACTGGATTGAGTATGAGGTTTTAGGACATCACTTATCTTATTAACTATTTGATTATCAATTGATAAATCTTGTGTAGTTAAAATCTGAATTTTAAAACTTAAAAGTGATGCCTGCCCTGTAGACGATAGGAACTCTGATGGATTCCGGGTCTTCCAGAAAGTCGTAATTGATATAGATCTCATAAGCTATATCACCTCCGGAACTATATCCGAGTCCTAAAAGAAAAATATCCCGCCATTCTCGTTCGGTCACCAATTTTCCATTGTTTATTTCTCCGGTTGTAAAAGTTTCATTCAGAAAGCTGTACTCAACATGCATAAAAAAATTCTGAGAAAATTTAATTCTACCGAACAGCCCCATACCATAATCGACGCTATTGTAACTATAGGTATCAAAGCCATCAGACAACTTGGCGGTTGTGTAATCGATGCTCAATCGGGGGCCTGCAGAAAACCAGGAATTAAATTTATAACCGGCCATCGGAGATATACCGATTCCAAAAACACTGGATTGTAGTCCATTGTAAATGCTGGAGTTAAAACCTAAATTAAATCCGCCGCCATACCATACTTTTTCTTTCCAAATGTTTACTTCCGGTTTTTTAGTCCTTTTTGATTGGCCTTGTGCATCGATGCTTGTAAAAAGAGCAAGAGTAAGCACGAGAAACAAGTATGTAGAAAATTTGATTTGTGTCATAATAACTAAACGGTTTTATAAGCGTTATATAAGTTAAATTTGATTTAAATTAGAAGAGAATACTTAAATTTACAGCCAAAATAAAGGATATATCATGAGGATTCGTTCACTTTTTAGTTTTTTTATTCAATTAATTGCCATATGTCCAATACTTTGGGCACAAGGAGTCCAGCTAGAGAAAGCAGAGGCACTGCCAAATTCCCCTTTAAATCAGGTTTTTTTTGAGTATAAACTTGTCCGAATTCCGTATTCCCAGTTGAAATCCTCGATGGTGGGTAGAAGTACCCAGCATCAATTGGTTTTAGAACATCCTGATTTCAAATGGGATTTGCAACTTTTGAGCATGACATTCATACTGGAGACTATTTATTGACAGTAGCCTCTGATTTTGGAATCCAAAGATTTAAACGTAAGCCTGCCAATAAGTCCCTCATAGGAAGTTTGGTTTCTAAAAGAGGGGGAGGGGCAAGAATAGTGGTTGCCGACAATTTTCTAGCCGGTATGGTAGAAGAAGGTGGCGCTCAATATTTTATTGAACCTGCAAATGGAATTGATCCAAATCTGGCAAACGATATTTTAGTCATATACAGCAGCGACCATATTATCCAAAACACCAATATCGAATGCGGGTATGAAAAATACATTAAAAGCAAGCAAGAATTAGAAAAATCAACCGAAAATATACAAACCGAAGAAAGGGGCCATTGCCTGCAAGTTGAAATTGCAATTGCAAATGATTTTTCTGTTTTTCAGAAAAAAGGTTCCGTGTCAAATGTGGAGAATTGGAATACTGCAATCCTAACTTTACTTCAGGCAAATTATGACAATGAATTTGAACACAGCCTGGAATTTGTACAATCAGCTGGTTTTGTTGCTACTTCTAGCTCGTCGGATCCATGGAATGGTGTCAATAATATAGATCAGCATCTAAATGTGCATGTTTCCTGGGGAAATGGAGGCGGATATGGTTCTGTCTATGATGTAGCCACAGCCTGGACAACTAAATACAAAACGGGTGCTGTTGGCCTTGCCTGGTTAGGTGTCATTTGTAATAATTTACGATACAATGTCTGTAGCGATTATGGGGGATCAAACAATTGTTTAAAACAATTACAGGCCCATGAATTAGGACATAATTTCAATGCTGGTCACGATGGTAGCGGTTCAAGTACCATTATGGCACCTGCAGTAAATTGTTCAAATGCCTGGTCGAATGCTTCTGTTACCTCAATTAACAATCATGTTCGAACACGCGGCTGTTTGGGTGTTTGTTCAGGGGGCTCACCTCCGGTTGCAAATTTTTCTGGCACGCCAACAAGGGACTGTGTCCCATTTGCAGTACAATTTACGGATTTATCAACCAATGACCCAACTACGTGGTTATGGACTTTTCCTGGTGGAACTCCATCATCTTCCAGTATCCAAAATCCTATCGTAACCTATAAAGCTTACGGAGAATATGATGTGATTTTAAGAGCAACTAATCAATACGGGAATAACCAGATTACTTTCAAAAAATACATATTTGCAAATGCAATTCCAATCGTCGATTTTACAAAAATTATCATTGACAGAACTGTGATTTTTGATAACAAATCATTTTATGGTGGCAATTATCAGTGGGATTTTGGAGACGGTGATTTTTCAAATGACATAAATCCTACCCATACCTACACTGACGATGGAGTTTATACAGTTGTTCTGACAGCTGAAAATGAATGCGGTACTCACCAGATGGCGATGAATGTCACCATTGTGACGACTCCTGTGGCTTTGTTTACTGCAGATACGACATTTGGATGCGCGAGTTATACCGTGAAGTTTAAGAATCTGTCTTCATCGAATGTTACTTCCTGGGAATGGGATTTTCCCGGTGGAACTCCTTCTGTTTCGGCCTTGTTTGAACCTGTGGTTAATTATACTATTGGAGGAGAATTTGATGTAAAATTAGTAGCCAAAAACTCGAAGTTCAAAGCCACTTCTATTAAAACGAAATATATTAAAGTGGACTCTATTCCAGTAGCTAGTTTTGTTTCCTTAATTAATGAAGATACTGTTAGATTTGCGAATCAATCAAAATATTTAAAGAAATTTTCCTGGGATTTTGGAGATGGCAGTACAGACACTACTTCACTTAATCCAATGCATATTTATAAACCGGGCACCTACGATGTAAAATTAATCGTAAACAATTTATGTGGAGTAGATACTATTCTTCAAACAATTAAAATCGGAAGTGGCCTCGGAGTTGGCTTTAGAGTTGATCAACAAAATGGTTGTGTGCCTTTTATCGTAAAATTTAAAAACACTTCTTCTGCTGCGACAGTTTATAAATGGACTTTCCCCGGCGGTAATCCGGCGACTTCTACAGAAGCAGAACCTGAAGTTAGATATGATACTGCTGGAACTTTTAATGTGAGTTTGGTTGCGGGCAATGGTAATGAAGAGCTTACTGAGACGAAAGCAAATTATATTTCAGTGCAAGCGCAGCCGGAAGCTGATTACACAAAATCTATAATGGGATTTACGGCATTTTTTAATGATCAATCTAAATATGGCACTTCTTATCTGTGGAATTTTGGAGATCAAACAAGTAGTACCGAAGTTTCTCCAAATCACACATATGGTGCAGAAGGAGAGTATAAAGTGAGTCTTATCATTACAAATGAATGTGGTTCTGATACAATTGAACAAGAAGTAGCTATTTACCTGATACCACGTGCTGACTTTACAGCCGATACGACCATTGTCTGCGGTTTTGGTCAAGTTCAATTTACAAGTAAGACATCTTCAGATGTACATGGCTGGAATTGGAATTTTGATGGTGGTTTTCCTACAACATCTGATCAGAAAAATCCACTTGTACTTTATGATAAAAAAGGAACTTATGCTGTTAAATTAGCTGTGCTAAATTCCAATGGTACCAATGAAATCATAAAGACAGCATTTATTAAAGTTATATCTCCGGTTTTATGCCCTGATTTTATTTTTGTAAAAACTGATGAATTAAATCCGGGTCATGACTTGCCTTTAAAATCAAAGTATGTTTTAAATACTGAGTTTTACCCGAATCCATTTAGTAATGACTTATATGTAAAATATTTTACAGAGGGACCATCTGCACAATTGGAGATTATGGATCTAACGGGCCGTTTGATTTATAAAAGTTTGATGAAAGGCCATGGATATCAGGATTTACCTATTGATATAAGTTTGTGCAAAAATGGGACTTACTTTGTGAAGCTCATAACCAAAGAAGGTTCAATAACGCGCACTTTGATTCGAATGAATTAATATTTTATAATAAACTAAATTCAGATAAAAATAATTTGAATTTGTTAGATAGTGAATACCAACAGAAGCTGCATAATAGGAACGCTTAAGTGACTATTGATTTAATGTAAATTGTATCTTCATTTTTATGAGCATGCAATTATTAATAAAAATATGCCATGGCAAACATTCTGTTTTTTCCCTGGGATGAGCTTCTTTTCTTAGATTTGAAAAGCAAAATTGATAAGCATTGTGTATTTGCGAGTTTGAATTTTTGTTTTTACTCAATGCAGTTTAGCTTATGAGTTTTAATAAAAGCTTTGTCATCTGTTGGTTTTTAATGTGCAAACTTTCGGGTTCTGCGCAATGGTGTTGTGTGGATTCATCACAATTAATAAAAGATGAAACGACGGTTACACTTCGATTACAAATTTCTGGTGCCGTCAATAATAATTTAGCAGATCCTACCCAGGGTGTTTGTGGCGTTAGGGTAAAATTTGAGCATCGTTTTATTGGAGATGTTACCATGGAATTGATTTCTCCTGCCGGTCAGAGAATAAAATTAACGGGTCCGGTTGGCAACAGCGGTAGATCTGATTTTACAAAATGGTTTATAAGTTTTGTGCCCTGTGCAAGTCAGCCAGTTCCTGATTTGGGATTTAAACCGAAATGGGATAATATTCAATCTTGGGGTATCCTTGGCAAATTTTATAATGGTACCTACCATCCTTTCCAGGGATGTTTGGAAGATTTTAACAGCGGGGCTGTAAATGGTACCTGGACATTAGCTATTACAGATGACGAAAGGTTTTACGAGGGGAAAGTAGAAAGTTTTTGCTTGCTCTTTTGCGATCAGAATGGCATCAGTTGTATTGATTGTAGCCCGAACGGTGGTGTTTTTGCAATTGAAGCCAAAAGTTTTTGTGCAACGGATCCTGGCTTGAATTTGCCGGACAGAATCCAATTTCCTTTTTTACACCCGACTTAAATGTATATGGGTATAAGTATTTATTGACCAGGCAGGATACCATTGTTGCTGTGATGGATATACCGGATCTCAGTGGCAGTATGCCCGGGAGTTATCAATTATGCGGGATTTCTTATTTGATAACAGATAGTGCGAAATTGCCAATTCCCGGCACTTTGTATTCAATTTATCGAGAGGATCTGATTACCAATAAATTGGGGATTTGCGCTGAATTGTCTAAAAATTGTATGGGCATTGATATTTTTCCTAATTATACAGATCCAATTTATAAAGTATTATTATGTAGAGGTGATAGTGTCCTATTAAATGGAATTAAATTTGAAAGCACAGGCGTGTATCCCGTTTTATATCAATCAGTACATCATTGTGACTCACTTATTACATTGGATCTTGAAATGGTGGATCTTAAAATTATTGCGCGGCCAACTGACAACATTGATTGTGCAAGTCCAATAGTGAGTTTAAATTTGAGTTCTTCTGTGGTCACCAGTAATACCCGAATTAATTGGAGCACTCCTAATGGACAAATTATAGATTCTACTGACTTATTAAATATCAAAGTTAATCAAGAGGGCATTTATAAAGTCATATTGAGTGATGGAAATTGTATTGATTCTGCTGAATTCGTTGTCGTCAAAAATGGCAAAATCCCGGAATTGGAGGTACTAACCGATACCATTACTTGTAAAAATACAAGCGTTCAGCTTTTAGCAAGAACTGATGCAACAACACCTGTATTTAAGTGGTCAAATGGAATTTCAGATCTCGGTAATGATTCTACAATTTTAGTATCCAATGCAGGGCAGTATTATGTCACTGTCACCGATATAAATGGCTGTTCCAATTATACAGTGGTAAATGTGTATACTGATACAGTTAAGGCTATTCTTGAGCTTTCCGCAAATCATATTACTTGCAAAGACAGCTTTTCAATTTTGCACTTTAGGAGCAATTTACGTGGGACTGTGAAGTTTTGGTCGCATGACAACACTCCGATTGGTGTAAATGATTCAATTAAGGTGCAACAAGCCGGTTGGTACCTATTAAATTTCGAATCAAATAATGGCTGTGTAAGTATTGACAGTTTCGAAGTTGTTTCTGATATCGCGGTCCCTGATTATTATGTTGAGGTCGATACATTGAATTGTTGGAATAACAAAATGTTTTCCTTAAAGGATCGAAGCAATTCAATTTTAGATTCAATTATTTATAAGGGTCCCGGAAATTTTGAAAGCCGGGCATTAAATCCAGTCATTAGTTCACCGGGTAGGTATATGGTAAGTTTATTAGACACGGCAGGATGTAGGTTGGATACATTTTTCGAAGTAAATGCAGACACCATTCCACCTTTTTTTACCTTGTTTGCGGATACGCTCGATTGTATGCACGATAGCATTCAACTGGGCGTAAGTATTTTGAATGATAGTACCGGATTTTCCTACACCTGGACTGGTCCAATTGGATTTTCAAGATTTGAAAAACAACCCTATGCAAAAGAGCTAGGCGTTTATATTTTAAATATACAAGCGTTGAATGGATGCATAACTACAGACAGTATACAAATAGTCCAAGATTCCTCCAAGCCGGAGATCATTACCGGTGTTTCCGGAGCTTTGAATTGCGAGCAAAAAGTGGTTCAATTATTTGGATCCTCTACAAGCATAGTAAGCTACAAATGGTTGGGTCCTGGCAACTATGAATCAATCTTGCAAAATCCTGTGGTAGGCACAGAAGGATTGTATAAGTTGATCGTAACAGCTGCTAATGGATGTACTTCAGAACAATCCATTAGCGTCGTAAAGGATACCATACTACCGATTAACGGAATTTATTTTGATACCATCAATTGTCTTAAGGATTCTTTTTTATTAGAGTTTATAAATAATTCAGGAGTTGATTCAATATCCTGGACCGGGCCAACTGGATTTTTCAAAAATAGCCAACAGGTATATATCCAAAATGGGGGAAATTATAATTTATTTGTTAGAGGATTGAATCACTGTATTGACTCTGCTAAAATTGATGTGCCATATGATACGATGAGACCAAATTTTATCTTATCAGCTGATACTTTGACCTGTTCTAAAAGGCAAGGAAGCTTGAGGGTTTTTGCAGCAGATAGCACAAGTTTTTATCATTGCTTGTTTCCCAATGGAGATACTGTGAATGGAACAAATTTTAATGTAGTGCAGTCAGGGTTTTATTTCATTACTGCAACCGGAAGAAACGGTTGCAAGCAAACGGATTCTATATTTGTTCCTGAATTTATAAATGCACCGATAGTGCAATCCTTAACGGATTCCATTACTTGTGCTGATACACTTGCCCAAATTGGAATCCAATCAATAGAGCCTGACTTAAAGTATTCCTGGCGGGGGCCGGGTAGTTTTATTTCAACTGATTCAGCAGTAATAGTATCAATTCCGGGTTGGTATATTTATACCGTTACTAATAATAATGGTTGCCAAACACTTGATTCCATATTTGTTAACGAAATAAATAATGACTATCAAATACAATATAGCAATGCTGTTTTTAATTGTTTGAATTTCATGAATGCGCGTTTGACAGCTCGTAAAATTGATAGCCTTGTCAATTTTGCCTGGACATTGCCTAATGGAAACAGTATTCAAGATAGTGTTGTGTTTGCTATTGCAGCTGGCAATTATATTTTTATTGGAACAGATGCTTACGGTTGCAGAGTTAGAGACACTATTCAAGTTATATTGGATACATTAAAACCACTCATAAGTCGATTACATCTCGATACCCTAAATTGTTTGCGGAATATAAGTTTTCCGGTACTTAGTAGTAATGCACAAAATCCAAATGTCAGATGGATTGGCCCCAAATCAGACACCAGTTTTATGCTATCACCTGGATTTTCAGAAAGTGGTTTGTATCAATTGAGAATCATTGATTCCAATTTTTGTTTTTTAGATACGAGTGTATTTTTAGCAATTGATACGTTGCGCCCTTCCATCAAAGCTGTAGGAGATACGATTACTTGCGAATTCAGTCGCGCTCAACTGGATATATTGACAACAGATACATTGAGCAGCATTGTATGGACTGGTCCGGGTAATTCCACTTTTATTGAAAAATCTCCTCAAGTCATTGATACTGGTTGGTATTTTGTTCAGGTATTTGGCATGAATGGATGCACTGCAACAGATTCAAGTTATGTAGGATTAGATAATTTCCCGCCGGATTTAACTGTAGTGGATGGTTTTATTCCTTGTGATCAAGATTCAATTCAAATTATTGCAAATTCAAGAGATTCGACGGTATTGTTCAATTGGTTTGGTCCAAACTTATTCTATAGCAATTTAAAAGCTCCAACAGTAAAAGATACAGGTTATTATGAGATTATCGTAATAGCAAAAAACAAATGCGCAACTAAAGATACGATTCATGTTGCTTATAAAAGGGATTTACCTGAGCTTCAAGTAAACAGTGAAAACCTCACCTGCAAACAGGTAAGTGCAGGATTAAATGTCATTGGAGATACAACGGGAGTACAATTTTTATGGACCGGACCCGGATTGACGGATAGCATAAATTTAAATTTACGGGTTAACATTCCCGGCAATTATTTGCTTCGAATGAGAAATCAATATGGATGTACTAAAGATACATTGGTGACTGTTTTGATAGATACAACTAGGCCTTATGCTGGGATTACCATATTAGACAGTATCCTATGTGAAAAGACAGATGCAAAATTAGTGGCCAATAATACCTTGCCTGGTGAACAGATTCAGTGGATGAGCTCAACTGGTGTTATTTCAGGCCCAAATAATGAAGATACTTTAGTCGTGGGGAGTGCGGGTGATTATTCATTAATCCTTACGAATCCTATCAACGGTTGTACGGATTCCAGTGGAGTTGTTATTGCGAAAATAATTCCCGACTTAGGACCTTTGCATTTGAGAATCAGGCATCCAAGTTGTTTTGGTTATAGTGATGGGGAATTGCATTTTAACCCTTTATCCGGCACTTTGGATCCTTATGTTTATCAATTGAATAATTCAGCTTTTACTTCAGATACCGCTTATATGAATTTACAGGCGGGAAATTATTCACTCAGTGTCCGAAGTCGATATGCTTGCAGATTTGATACGAGTTTCCAACTTGTGGAGCCTTCACCGATTCTATTAAATGCAGGAAATGACACCACAGTGAGAATAGGTGCCAGTTTTAATCTGGTTCCTTCTACAAATGCAAACATCAATAACTTGAGTAAAATTGATTGGATACCTTCAATTTATTTAAATTGTGATACATGTCTTAGAGTTACTGTCGCTCCTCAAAATTCAATTTTATACAAATTGGAAATAGCAGACGAAAATGGCTGCATGGCTGTAGATGAAATTCAAATAAATGTGATTATTGATCCCAATCTATTTTTACCGAATGTATTTTCACCCAATGGCGACCAAATCAACGACTTTTTGGTGATGCAAGCCGGTTCTGAGCTTGAGCGGGTTAAATATCTCCGGATCTTTGACAGGTGGGGGAATATGGTATTTGAAAAGTTAGATTTTTTACCAGACCGCCAAACACTTTTGTGGGACGGGACATTTAATGGAGAAAAGTTGAATCCGGGAGTCTTCATTTATACATTGGAGGCAGTTTTAGTCAACGGTAATAGCTTTAAAAAGCATGGCGACATTTCATTGTTGAGATGATTTAGGGCATAAACTCCATTAAAAATAGCTGTAAAGTGTTAAATCCATAAAAAACTTAATACATCAGAAAGCGAAATTAACATATGGTGGGTCTTATGATCGAGGAATGAGGAGAAGAGAGCGAAAAGGAATTTAGCTTTAGAGTGGATTAGAATGATTTAACATTCGGTATGTTTTTTGGATACGGAATTATTGGTAAAATATTTTAAAGAATATCCCAATAAAAGCTTAATTTTAGTACACTTTAGAGTAGGTACATGTAATTCATTTATAATATTTAAGATAAACAGTTTCAATATGTTAAAAAGATTACTTTCTTTAATATGTATAATCGCAGCATTTGAGAGCTCAGTGCTTGCGCAGTGCACGCCTCCCATGGCTGAAAATTGCGATGAGGCAAACGTACTTTGTTCATTGGACGAAGTGAATGGTTATGCCTGTAACAATCCAAGTTCTTCACCCAGCCCTTGTTCACCATTGTGTTCACAAGGTGGCGTTGGACACAATACCAGTTGGTGGGGATTTGTTACCCAAGGTGGTAACGTAACGATTACGTTGACCATTGGCGGTTGTACAACTTCCCAGGGTTTGCAGTATGGTATTTGGGGTGATTGCAATTGTTCACAGGAGATTGCTTGTCGTTCCATCCCTTGCGTTCCTCCGGGAAGTGTTGAAATTATTAATGCAAATCTTGAACCTTGTAAGACTTACTATCTTTTCGTAGATGGTTGTTCAGGAGATATATGCGATTTTACCTTAAGTACCAACGGTGGTGGTCCACCTACTTTAAGTCCGCTTGGATTTATCAATAACAAAGCAAATATGATTATTGAGCCGATTTGCGTTGGGGCTTGCAATGTTAGATTTTTCGTAAATCCACAGCCGGGTGGTTGTGCACCAACATATGTTTGGACCTTAGATGGTGATGAAGTTGGTGGAAATGATAATGAAATCACGCTTGATTTTCCAGATGAAGGTGACTTTGTGATTTGTGTCACTGCTTATATCGGAAATCCTCAGAGCGGATCTATTTGTTCACAGGAAGGACCAAAATGTGCAACTGTTAAAGTAAGACCAATTGCCGATAAAAATGGAATTCCCAGAGTTGTTTGTTATGAACAAGCTAATCCGGGTGGATTCAAATGGCACTCTCAAAGGATTTTTACTAGTGGTGAATATCGTCAGCAATTTACAGATGCTAATTGCTGCAAATTTGATTCCGTTGTGAACTTTACAGTCCTTGACGAACCAATGCCGGCTGAAGTTTATTATATTACTTGTGACAATGAGCCTTATATTGATCTTTTAGGTAAAGCATGGCAACCTTGTACTAATCAATTTTTAGTTCCATTGCCTAAGACCACGGAGCCATATAAGTGCGATAGTACTATTTTACTTACAGCCATTAGTGTTGATTTTAGGCCGAATTTTAGAGTTACATGTTTTGGGGGTATGGTTGAAATTTCACCGAATATTATCATGGTGAAGCCTTGTAATGTTGGAGAGACTTATCAATTTGATTACAGGTGGTACAAATGTAATGATCCGGCTAAAGCTACGATTTCAACAGATGAAAGACTATTGGTAAATTCTGTATCAGAAGATTATTGCTTAGAAGTTAATGTGCGTGTCGAGTTGCAAACTGAATTTGCAGTTTGCGCTAAGACCTTCCAGGAAAATTTCAACGAAGGCGACCTCGCTCCAAAATGTTTTCCTTTAGCAGGGGATTTGATTCTCTGTACCGGATTCAATGGTAGCTATTTTATAGATACATTTATAAATCAAAATGTACTGTTTTATACTTGGTCAGTTGACGGAGGTTCAATTGTTTCTAAAATTGATTCCCAGGCGGTAGAAATAAAATGGAATTTGAATGCCGGAGATACCGGAGAAGTTTGTGTGTTTTATGATACCGACTGCGGTAGATCTTGTGAAAAATGTATCAAAGTAGCAATAGTAGGTACACCAAGACCGGAAGCCGGACCAAATGATAGCATTTGCGATCTCGCTAATCAATTTCAAGGTAGAAGAGACGTGGGTGGTGGTTCTTGGACTGTTTTATCCGGACCCGGTAACTCCAATATTTCAGATACTACCGATCCTGCATCGCCAGTTTCAGTAGATCAGTTTGGTCAATACAAATACGTTTACAGTGAAACCCGTTTGGGATGTACTGGAACGGATACCGTTGAGTTGTTTTTTAATTCGACTCCGGATTCGACTGGTGTAGTATATATCTGTAATGTTCAACAAACACAATACCGTTTGAGATTTAAAATAAATGGAGGTACTGCACCTTATACTGTTATTCAAGGCAATGGTGTCGTCGATGCAAACGGATTTTATACTTCTAACTTCCATGATAATCTTACAAGTTACACGATACTCATCAGAGATGTAATGGGTTGTATTCTGACCTTTAATTTCAATCATGAATGTAAGTGTACCAATGCTGTAGGCCTTTTAGAAAAAACTCCTGAATCACTGTGCGAAGACGAAACCTTTAATTTCTTCTATGATCCTTCTACAGAAATTCAGGATCCAAACGATACTGTGATGTTTGTGATCACCGATGATCCTGATCCAAACAATGTAGCTGGTGGAACATTTATTAAGAAACTGGCTTCAAACAATGTTGTTTTTGATCCTGGTACCATGAGTTTTAATACTACTTATTATGTATTCGTGATCCTCGGTAAAAAAGATGGACTTGGGGGTATAGATTATGGAGCTGGTTGTGTTCAACCTGATGGTCCGAAACCTTTTATTTTCTTCCAAAATCCTACGCCTACTGCGGGTGCTGATAATGCTGTATGTAATACAGTTTATGATCTACAGGGTACTCAAAGTATAACAGGAACAAATTTGAAATGGAGACTTGTTTCCGGTCCTTCGGGCGTGGTCATCTTAGATGATGCTGCAGCTACTACATCTGTAAACACTCAAGGCAATTTTGGTACCTATGTATTCGAATTGACTGAAGACAATAACACTTGTTTAGGTGCGGACAGAGTGAGCGTAACATTTAATGAATCACCATTGATTACCGTAGATGAAAAGATTTGTATCGACTATAATGATCCAAATTATCCATACGCAGCTAAAGTAAAAATCAATAGCGGGTTACCACCTTTTGTAATCTTATCCGGTGGGGGTAGCATCAATGGAAATATTTACATGACTGATACCCTGGCCAGTTTGGTACAGTTCTCAGTTCAAATACAGGATGCCAATGGTTGTATCTCAAATTTAATTATTGATAATTACAACTGTAATTGTGGAAATATCAATGCAGGTCTGTTAGATAGTATTCCTACTGAACTTTGCGTTGATCAGTGTATTGGTATTCGCGAATTGGTTCCCGCTACTTTGGATCCAGAAGATAATGCCATGTATATTTTACACCAATCATCTTATAATGATCCTATCATTCCTAGAATTGATACTTTCTTTTCAGTAAATGATCAGATTTGTTTCAATCCTGCTTCAATGATAACCGGCAAGACTTATTTCTTAACTCGTGTAGTTGGAAATGATACCATGCCTATTGACCTTATTATCGATTCAGGGGATCCTTGTTTAAGAGTATCTAATAATCAACCTATAGTTTGGTATGATTATCCAAATCCTGACGCAGGTCCGCACGACAGCATTTGCTTTTATGATTATCAATTAAATGGTATTACAAATTCAGGTGCTCCATCTTGGAGAGTACTTGGAGGTCCTGGAGTGAGTATTATCTCTAATCCTACAAATGACCAGACAACTGTTTCAGTATCTGGAAAAGGGACCTACAGATATGAATTAACGGAAGATTTCAAAGGTTGTATCACTAAAGATACTGTTGATATAACTCATTGGGATTCGCCAAATTTTGTGGATGTTCCTCCGCCATATGAGTGCGACAATACAGCTGAAAAGTATCGCGTGCGCATTGATGGTCAAAATGGAGAACGTACTTCATGGGTGATTGACGGAGTTTCATTTCCAGGTGGAAATTTACCTGGAAGCTTTATAGCTGCTGATACATGGCAAACAGATTGGATTGATAACAATTCTACATATACACTGATCATTAATGATCGAAACAATTGTATGCCAGACACAACCATAAATGTGTATGAATGTCCTTGTGTAAGTGGATTGGGTAATCTGAATCAAACGCCGATCATTTTATGTGCTGATGGTACTGCTCAGGCAAATTACAATGCTGCTGCCGGTAATCCTGATGGAAATGATGTGATTCGTTTTGCGCTCTATGATGGAAACCAAAATGACCCTCGCAACGGAAATATTTTAAATTTCAACGATAACGGCCGATTTACTTTTGACCCTGCTACTATGCAATTAGGAAAAACCTATTACATAGCAGTTTTCATGGGTAATTTGGATCCTGCAACGGGTAATGTTGTTCTTACAGACAGATGCTTGAAAGCAGATGCGGTGCCTGTAACTTGGTATGCATATCCGGTAGCTTCTATTGCCGGTCCTACCATTTTAACCTGTGCTGTTACAAGTATTACGTTGACAGGAGCAGCTTCTACGAGTGGCTCTGGTGCAAATTTGAATTACAGCTGGAGTACGACTAACGGACAGTTTGTAAATCCGGGACAAGTGAATGGAGGAACTGTTGATATTAATAAAGAGGGAACTTATACTTTATTAGTAACAGATCCAATAACCAATTGCACGCACCAAATTACTTATAATGTAAGCTTAGATGTTGTTAAACCAACGGTAAGTATAGGAACTCCTTTAGTGCTTACCTGCGATCGATTGACAGTTTCATTGGATGGTAATGCATCTTCAAAAGGTCCTAACTACATCGTAAACTGGTCTGGACCCGGAAATATTCAGAATGGCAGCAGTTACGACCCAATCGTAGATGCAACTGGAACCTACACCATGTTAGTTACCAATACTACCAACGGATGTCAGGAACTTGCTACTATAAATGTTGCAGAAGATAAACGCAAACCAACTCCTGCTATTTCTCAGATAGGACAATTGACATGTACAGTTAAGCAAATACAATTGGATGCAAGTGCTTCAATCGGACAGGCAGGACCTATATCCGCATTTACCTGGCAGACCGCAAATGGTAGTATTATCAGTGGCTTGGGAACTCCTCGGGTAACCGTTGATAAACCAGGTACCTATTCTGTTTTGGTAAAAGATCAAAATAATGGTTGTACCGAATTTACAGATATCACGGTATCAGAAATTGGAAACCCACTTGCTGGTTTTGATTTGAATTCTAATAATCCATTATGCCATGGTGAGCGCAATGGAGCCATTGATATCACAGGTATTGTTGCTACCGGACCCGCAAATGGTCTGACCTATTCATTCAACAATGGACCTTTCTCAACAAACAGATCTTACCCAAATCTTGGAGAGGGTAGTTATAAACTGGTTGTTAGAGATGTTAACGGTTGTGAGCATGATACCACATTGACTTTGATCGAACCCGGACAATTGGGAATTGGAGTTGATAGGCTTATCGTTGTAGATCAGGATGAAATCGTTTATCTGGATACGATGTTGAATTACATTTCCGGAGGAACTGCAGCCTATAAAGACACAAATTGGTTAAATTTGAATCAAAATGTTTCTTGGGATTCGAAATTGCGCTATGCTGCTGATACGACTCGTGACTTCCTTGTTACTGTTGTAGATGCTGCTGGTTGCGAGATCCAGGCAAGAATTACGGTTGTAGTGCGCATCATAAAAGACATTTGGTGGCCTAATGTATTTTCACCGAACGGTGACGGAATCAACGAATTGTGGAACTTGAAAGGAAAACGAGTTACTAAGATCAAAACCTTAAATATTTACGATCGTTGGGGTGAATTAGTTTATGGCGCACAAGATCTTCAAGATGGAAATATAGATAACAAAACCGGTTGGGATGGCAATCTTAAAGGAAAGAAAGCTTTACCAGGTGTTTATGTTTTCTATGCAGAAATCCAATTCTATGGTTCAACTGGATTTGATAAATACAAAGGTGAGTTTACACTTTTGAGATAATAGATCAACGAAAAAATGATAAGGGCTGCCTGATATTCAGGTAGCCCTTTTTTTTTAGGATCAGAATAAAAGAACATAAATATGTTGAATCACTTAGCTAGAATTATGATGTGGATGCGAAGAGCAGGTAAATAAAACGAAGAACTCCTACTAAAACTTTGTTTTGAAGATTAGTAAGAATTATATGGAGCACAAATTTCGAAAAGGGGAGTGTAATTGTATAGTTTTAGCTCGAAATAGAATTCTGATGACTATTTTGAGTTAAAGTGATAATCACAGTTTTCTTGAGCTCCAAAGAAAATTTGAAAGCATTGAAATTAAAATAACCTGAAAATATGATTGTCTGCGGTAATGTTATTCAGCCTGAATGTAAGATAATGCAAGCTGTAATTGTTCATCAGGGCTCATAAGGCTATTGTCAATTACAATAGCATCTTTGCATTGAACGAGCGGACTATCTTCTCTGGTAGAATCAATTAGATCTCTTTTTAACAGATTTGATTTTACGGTTTCGAATGAAACAAGGATGCCATTTTTTTTCAATTCATTTAATCTGCGAAGCGTACGCGTTTGGATATCGGCAGTGATAAAAAATTTGTATTCTGCATTTGGGAAAACAACACTTCCAATATCTCTTCCATCCATAACAACATTGGTATGTAATGCCATTTTTCTTTGAAGTTCTACCATTTTTCTTCTAATCACCGGAATAGCAGCATATTCACTAACCCAATCGTTGATTTCCGTGGCCCTTATGCCTAAAGTGACGTCTTGCTTATTAACGTAAATTTTAGGAGAATGGTCAGTTTCCAGATTTATATTTAAGTTGTCTAGCACCGAAAGTATCAATGGTATATCTGAAGGTAAAATTCCTTCTTTTTTAAAGTACCAAGTTGCCGCACGATACATGGCACCTGAATCAATATAAGTGTAAGCCAAAATACGGGCTATATCTTTCGCCAGTGTGCTTTTGCCACATGCTGAATGTCCGTCAATAGCAATAATCATAGTTTTATTTGATCTGCCTCAGACAAAAAAAATCCCGTTTATGAAACGGGAAACTTCTTAAAATTCATCTTCATTAAAGAGAAAGTCATCTTTTCGAGGATAATCTGGCCAGATGTCTTCCATGCTTTCATAAATTTCTTCTTCATCTTCAAGTTCTTGAAGATTTTCAAGCACCTCAATCGGCGCCCCATTTCTGATTGCAAAATCGATGAGTTCGTCACGTGTTGCGGGCCAAGGGGCTTCCTCAAGATGATGCGCCAATTCTAATGTCCAGTACATATAAATATTTTCTTTTATTGGGTTTTAATAATGATTTCCTAAAATTTATTAAATAATGAGCATGGAATCTCCGTAGCTAAAAAATCTGTATTTTTCCTTTATGGCAACTTCATAAGCCTCTGCTAAAAGTTCGTGTCCCGTAAAAGCAGATACCATGATTAATAAACTTGATTTAGGCAAATGAAAATTGGTAATAAGTTTGGTAGCAATCCTGAATTCATACGGAGGGTAAATAAATATATTGGTCCAACCTTCTGCGGGTCTTAAGTATCTTGAAGCTGTTACAGAAGATTCCAAAGCTCTCATGCTGGTAGTGCCTAAAGCAAAGACACTTTTGTTATTATCTTTTGCTGTATTGACCAGGTTCGCAGTTTCATCAGGTATCCTGAAATATTCAGCTTCCATTTTGTGTTTTGATAGATCTTCAACATCAATGGTCCTGAAGGTACCTAAACCAACGTGTAAAGTAATTTCTCCAAAATTGAGTCCTTTGATCTGAAGCATCTTGTAAAGCTCTCTGCTCATATGAAGACCGGCAGTTGGAGCTGCTACCGCTCCAATTTCTTTGGCATAAATGGTTTGGTATCGATCTTCATCGGACGGTTCGGGATTTCGGGTAATGTATTTCGGCAATGGTGTTTGTCCCAATGTTTTCAAAGCAGCTTGAAAGGCATCGCGATCTCCATCAAATAAAAATCGAATCGTCCGACCTCTGGATGTTGTGTTATCAACAACTTCAGCTACGAGTACTTCTTTACCATTCTTGTCGTAAAAGTAAAGTTTGTTACCAACTCTGATTTTTCTGGCAGGATCCACCAAAACATCCCAAAGTCTGACTTCTTTGTTGAGCTCTCTTAAAAGGAAAACTTCAATTTTAGCTCCGGTTTTCTCCTTCCGGCCAAACATTCTGGCGGGAAACACTTTTGTATTGTTGACGATCATGCAATCACCATCGTCAGCATATTCTAAAAGATCTTGAAAGCTTCTGTGTTCGATTTTTCCACTATCTCTGTGGATGACCATCATTCTGGCTTCTGAACGCTCTTCAACGGGATACTGGGCAATCAGGTTTTTGGGTAGGTTAAAAGTAAACTGGGAGAGTTTGGTCCGCATGGGCTCTTTTTAATTTTGCGCAAAAATAACTTTTCGGTGATACCAAAATCAAGTGTTTGGCCGAATATCTAATGTTTTTTATATAAGATTGTTGTGAGGTGGTATAGTTTTTTTCAGGATTGGTCTAAATGGCAATGATTTATGGGCATTTAACATCTATTTTTGATGAATAGTTCATATGCTTATCATTCGAATTCTTTTAGATGGGCTCTACCAGGCTTTACAACAACTTACAAACAGTAAGTTACGAAGCTTTTTGACTTTATTGGGGATAACCATAGGGATATTTTGCGTGATTGCAGTTTTATCGGCAGTTGATTCACTTGAAGACAACATCGTTCAAAGCTTTGATAAACTGGGGAATGATGTAATTTATGTCGACAAATGGCCATGGCAAGAGGAACCTGGTCAAAATTATTGGAAATATCTGGCAAGGCCCAATCCTGATATGGACGATCTGATAGCCATTCAGGAGCGATCTAAGCTGGCGGAATATGCTTCGTTGGTCGTGTTTTTGCCGGGCAACCAGGTCAAATATTCAAATAATTATGTTGAGGGTGCGTATCTGGCTGGAATAACGGAAGATTATAACCGGGTCATTCAATTGGAATTGCAGGAAGGTAGTTTTTTCTCCGGCAGGGCTTTTCAGACCGGAATGAATGAAGTCATTCTTGGAAATATTCTAGCCGATGCATTGTTTCCCAGGGGTGATGCTATTGGTAAAAGGCTTCAAATGCGAGGACAATACTTTTATGTGTCAGGAGTCCTTAAAAAAGAAGGCAAGTCTCTGTTGAAAATAATGCCTAACGATGAGGCCATTTTTATACCCTATAACACTGCCCGTAAACTCGTTAATATTCATGCACATTCTAACTGGGCTACTCTTATCAATGTAAAAGCTAAAAAGGAAGTTGATCTTGAAGAATTAAAACTGGAACTGGCAAGTATTATCAGGCCGGTTCGAGGCTTAAAGCCATTAGATAAAAATAATTTTGCGGTCAATGAGCTAACAATGCTAACCAGTATTGTTGAAGGGGTCTTTAAAGTTATTAATTATGCCGGCTTTTTTATCGGCATGTTTGCTATGCTTGTAGGTGCATTTGGAGTTGCAAATATTATGTTTGTAACTGTAAAAGAAAGAACGCCATTAATCGGTATCAAAATGGCATTAGGTGCCAAACGCTATTTTATTTTATTGGAATATCTTTTGAAGCAATCATACTTTGTATCATCGGGGGCTTAATCGGACTGGTTATGGTGTGGCTGGTATTGACAATAGTAGGAAAATTATTGGAATTTCCGATGTACATATCTTCCCAGAATATATTTCTAGGTTTATCGCTTTCAATATTGATTGGCTTGATTTCAGGAATCATTCCGGCATTGAACGCCTCCCGAATGGATCCTGTAGAAGCCATACGGAAATAGTAAGCAATTAAATGAGGAAGAAAAGCCTACTTGACTTTAGCTACCAAAGCTGAAAAAGCAGCAGGGTGGTTCATCGCCAAATCAGCCAACACTTTTCTATTAAGATTAATGTTGTTGGATTTTAATTTGTTGATAAAACCAGAATAATTGAGCCCTAAAGCACGAACACCGGCATTGATACGGGCGATCCATAATCTTCTGAAAGCTCTTTTCTTTTCGCGACGATGCTTATAAGCATACTTCATCGCTTTTTCTACGGCATTCTTGGCTACCGTATATACTTTTGAACGCCCACCAAAGTACCCTCTGGCTGCTTTCATGATTTTTTTCCTTCTTCTTCTGGAGGCGACTGCGTTGACTGAACGTGGCATATAATTATGATTTTCAAGGGGCTGGATATCACTCCGGCACTTAACCTTGGTTTAATATAGATTATCCTATTCCTAAAAGTCGTTTCATTCTTCTCTGCTCTGTTTGATCTACCACAACGGAGCCAGCATGACGACCTTTTGCCTTTTTGGATTTATTCCCTAATAAGTGCGAAGTGTTGGCTCTGAAGCTTTTGACTTTATTTTTGCCAGTCACTTTTAACCTTTTTTTTGCACCGGAATGCGTTTTCATCTTAGGCATATGCTAAAAAATTTAAGGGTGCAAATATACAAAAAATAGGCAATAAACCCCCAAAATATATTAATTAGATTTTTTCTTGGGAGTTAAGATGACATGCATCCTTTTTCCTTCCAATTTTGGAAGTTCTTCGGTGACTCCGTATGGTTCCAATTCCTTAATAAATCGGAGTAACACGAGTTCGCCTCTTTCTTTAAATACGATTGCCCGGCCTCGAAACTGGACATAAGCTTTAACTTTAGCGCCTTCTTCGAGAAATTTAATGGCATGTTTTAACTTGAAATCAAAATCGTGATCATCGGTATGTGGTCCGAATCGGATTTCTTTTAAAACAGTTTTTGCCGTTTTTGCTTTGATTTCCTTTTCTTTTTTTCTCTTTAGATAGAGAAATTTATTGAAATCAATGATCTTACAAACAGGCATATCTGCTTTATTGGTAATTTCTACCAAATCAATGCCCAAATCTTCGGCCCACCGGAGAGCTTGTTCAATAGGGTACACGCCGGCTTCAATGGGTCGGCCCGCAATATCACTTAATTGATCAAAATCTTCTCCAACCAATCGGACTTGAGGGCTGCGTATAGCATTATTCAAGCGGTATTGGCTTTTAAGGGCATCTTTTTTGTTGGTAACAGGACCTCTTAGACTCAAATGTAAATGGTTTTATTCGGTGCAAAAATACAAGCTGGTGGGTATTTTACTGAGATTTCTTTACACTGCCTGTTTTAGTAAGTTGTTGGATGATAATTTCAGCCTTTTCGGGATCCATATTGGCTTTTAATTTGGTGCCCTGCTCAGGATTATGCTGTAATAAATATTCTGCAAGTGGATCTTCGAGGTACTTTTGTACGGCCCGATGTAAAGGCCTGGCTCCAAATTGCGGATCAAAACCTTTTTCTGCCAAAAAATCAATGGCTTCATCAGACAGGCTGAATGAATAGCCCAACTGCTCGATGCGAAAAATGAGTTTGTGAATCACAATTTGAATGATTTTGTGCATTTCTGGTTTTTCAAGCGTATTGAAAATCAAAACATCGTCAATCCTATTCAAAAATTCGGGTGAAAAAGTTTTCTTTAAAGCATTTTTGATGACGGTTTTGGTATTTTCATCCTGATTCTCCATCCTGGTTTTAGTTGCAAAACCAACCCCTTGTCCAAAATCTTTAAGCTGACGGACTCCAATATTGGAGGTCATGATCAAAATCGTGTTTTTAAAATCTACTTTACGCCCAAGTCCATCTGTAAGCATTCCTTCATCTAAGACCTGAAGTAATATATTATATACATCGGGATGAGCTTTTTCAATTTCATCTAATAATACTACTGAATATGGTTTTCGTCTAACTTTTTCTGTCAATTGACCTCCTTCTTCGTAACCTACATAACCCGGAGGGGCACCTATAAGTCTGGATACCGTGAATTTTTCCATATATTCGCTCATATCGAGTCGAATCAGTGAATCATCGGAGTCAAATAGAAATCGAGCAAGGCCTTTTGCCAATTCTGTTTTTCCAACACCTGTAGGTCCCAGGAAAATAAAAGTACCTATCGGTTTTTTAGGATCTTTTAATCCAACCCGATTCCGTTGGATGGCTTTAGATACTTTTTCTATGGCTTCATCTTGCCCGATGATCATTTTGCTCATTTCATCGGCCATGTTGACCAATTTTTTACTTTCCGAAAGTGCAACTTTATTTACAGGAATGCCGGTCATCATGGACACGACTTCAGCTATATCGTCTTCAGTTACAGGGTAACGCTTGGTTTTGGCTTCAGCTTCCCATTCTTGTTTGGCCAGTTCGAGTTTTTTGAGCAGTTTAGATTCCAGATCTCGCAAATCTGCTGCTTTTTCATATTGCTGACTTTTGACGGCCAGGTTTTTTTGTTCTTTGATCTGGTCTATTTGTTTTTCGAGTTCTTCAATTGGTTTGGGAACATGGATGTTTTTTAAGTGTACTCTTGCACCCACTTCATCAATGACATCAATTGCTTTATCCGGCAAAAATCGATCTGTAATATATCGATCGCTCAACTTTACACAGCTGATCAGGGCTCCATCTGAATAATTTACGGAGTGAAACTCCTCATATTTAGACCTGATATTTAAAAGGATCTGAATCGTTTCTTCAACGGTTGGAGGATCGACCATTACTTTTTGAAATCTTCTGTCTAATGCACCGTCTTTTTCTATATGTTGCCTGTATTCATCTAGTGTTGAAGCTCCTATACACTGCAATTCACCTCTTGCAAGGGCGGGTTTAAATATATTAGATGCATCCAGTGAACCGGTTGCTCCACCTGCACCAATAATGGTGTGGATTTCATCTATAAAGAGGATGACATCTCTGGTTTTTTCCAGCTCACTCATGATCGCTTTAATGCGTTCTTCAAACTGTCCGCGATATTTTGTTCCGGCAACAAGTGCAGCCAGATCCAACATTACAATCCTTTTATTAAAAAGCGTCCTCGATACTTTTTTCTGCACGATTCGCAATGCCAAACCTTCAATAATTGCAGTTTTACCAACACCTGGCTCACCAATTAGGATGGGATTATTCTTTTTTCTTCGACTTAAAATTTGGGAAACTCTTTCAATTTCACGATCGCGCCCGACTATTGGATCAAGTTTTCCTTCTTCCGCTAATCTGGAAACATCTCTTCCGTAATTGTCTAAAACCGGAGTTTGAGATTTGGATCCGGATTTTCGCAAATAACTACTTTGGGAAGGCTCGTCTTCGTAAGGATCCGGATCATTAGCTGCATTTTGTGGCAGATCTTCAAACAGTGATGGATCGTGTTGTTGTTCGGCAAGGAATTCAAGTTCATTGCGAAAGGTTTCATAATCGACGTTGAAATCTTCCAAAATTTGTGAAGCGAGATTATCGTGATGCTTAAGCAGACTTAGAATGAGATGCTCAGGATAAATTTCCTCTTCTTTATTTACTTTCGCTTCCAAATAAGTAAATTTCAAAACCTTTTCAGCGTGTTTATTAAGCGGAAGATTGCCAACCTGAAAGGTTGCCTCGTTTCCCTTTTTTACCGGTATTGATTCTTCGAGCTTAAATTTCAAATCGCTCAAATCAACTTTGAGAGATTTTAAAACATTTACAGCCAGGGTATCCTGTTCCTGGAGCAAACCCAACAGAATGTGCTCTGTGCCAATATAGTCATGACCTAAGCGCAGGGATTCTTCCCGGCTATTGGCTAGTACTTTTTTTACTTTTTGGGAGAATTTTTTATTCATCAGAATCCTCTTTCTATAATTTTAATGTCAAACCTTAAAATGCAATCCTTTCATTAGTAAATAAATGACAGCTAGCAAAGTTCAAATGACCATCAAATATCATTCTATTTGATGGGTATGGTGCAAAGTTTATTACTTTTGCGTTTCAAAGGTAATAAATCTATTGAATTTTCTATTATATATTAATAAAATTCTATAGGTAAGTTAATAAAAGCTAAGACTTTACAATAATCGAGTGTCCATGAAGTACCAGGTAGATAAACAAGAAAGGTATGCTATTTTTACCTTGGAAGAACCTAACTTAAATTCTCTGATCGCACCCCAACTCAAATCAGAGTTTGTTTTTTTGAGAAATGAAGGTGTCAGGAATCTGATTTTTGACCTTGACCAGGTCGATTACGTTGACTCATCCGGTTTGAGTTCAATTCTAACTGCAAATCGAATTTGGAAAGATTTTGGCAGCTTTGTCATGACCAATATTCGCAGCGACAGCGTTCAAAAATTGATAGAAATTTCGAAGTTGGATGGAATACTTACCATAATACCAACAATGGAAGAGGCTGTAGAATATGTTTTTATGGAAGATCTTGAACGGGATTTGACGGAGGAAGAATAAAGCATGAATACAGGACCTTTTGAACTTCTTGTTTTAGGAAGTAATGGAGCTTTGCCTGCCTACGATCGGTTTCCTTCCGCCCAATTATTGAATATTCACGAGCAATATTATTTGATTGATTGCGGAGAAGGAACCCAATTTCAACTTAAAAAATACGGCGTTCGCATTTCCCGAATTAACCAGATTTTTATTTCCCATTTGCATGGTGACCATGTATATGGACTGCCTGGGCTCATTACGACTTATCAATTACTGGGACGCACTGAGCCGCTTGATATTTTTGCCCCTGGTGACATCGAAGATCTGCTCCATTCTATTTTAACACGAACCACCATGGGACTGCAGTTTGAACTGCGCGTTCATACTATTTCAGATTTTAAAGGCGCACTCATTTTTGAAAATGATCGTGTTTGTGTAAAGTCAATTCCTCTTGACCACAAGGTGCCATGCTCGGGATTTCTTTTTCAGGAAAAAATCAGCCGAAGGAAACTAAATATGGATTTGATCCGAGAGTTTAATGTTCCGTTAAAACATTATAAGGACTTAGAAGCCGGCAAGGATATTATTTTAGAGGATGGAAGAACATTTTTAAATCTGGACTTGGTGATCCCAATGTCCAAGCGGAGGACATATGCTTATTGCACGGACACCCGTTTTGCGAAAGGCATCCTTCCTTTTATTCAAAATGTCGATCTTTTATACCATGAAACCACTTATTTGGACGATATGAAGGAATTAGCTTTTGACCATGGGCATTCTACGGCCAAACAAGCTGCAGAAATTGCATCGCTCGCCAAAGCCGGAAAATTGCTCACTGGCCACTATTCTTCGAGATATGAGAATTTGGAGGCCATCGAAGCTGAATGTAAAAAATATTTTGAAAATACAGTCTTAGGAATTGAAGGGCTCAAAATAGCGATACCGCTGAACTAGTGGGACTTAAAACCTCCAGAAAAAATCGCCTTTCTATACAAATTGGGCCTAAATATTATAAAATTATCAAATGTTTTGGAAAAAAGGGCGGTAGACTTATCTTTGCAGCTCGATTTTAGAATCGTGGCCTGATCTGTTAGCTCAGCTGGTAGAGCATCGGCCTTTTAAGCCGTGGGTCTTGGGTTCGAATCCCAAACAGATCACAATTAGCCTTCGCATTAGCGAGGGCTATTTTTTTTATTTCAAGAATAATGGTTCGAATGCCGACGATGCTATGCATGTCGGCATGCTGACAAACCGGAATGAAATGCAGAAAATCGGAGATAATGGTTACACCGGTTTCGTCAGCATCCCAAACAGATCACAAGTAGCCTTCGCATTAGCGAGGGCTATTTTTTTTATTTCAAGAATAAAGGTTCGAATGCCGACGATGCTATGCATGTCGGCATGCTGACAAACCGGAAATAGATATGGAGATTTGGAACTTTGTCGCTTTAACCCTGGTTTTTTCAAGTCAATAAGCCTACAGATCAGAATTACTAAAGGTGAATTATGAAAATGGATTATTTAGAATGAAAGTTAAATTAATACAGTATGTAAGCCTGATCTCTTCTAAATAAAGCCAGATCTGAATTGTGAGATTCTTTCGTTTAGCTTTTAATTTTGAAATACGCCCAAATAAATACTGCAACCCACACTAAACCCTTAATAAGGAAAAACAAGAACGCTGCTAAACCTAGTTTAGCCAATTTCGGATACTTATTAATGTATTTGTTTTTTATATTGTTGATGAATTGTTTCATGAGACCATAAGAGAATTTGGATAAAATTTGTTAAAAAACAAAACATAATAATCAAAGATAGGTTCTAAGTGAAGAGGCATTTTAGTTCTGTTAGCGATTGTACTTGGAATAGAAATCATAAACCTAAGTAAGAGAAGCTTATCTAAATTGTGAAAGTTCTTCTAAAATTGCGCACTCAATCCTATGTTTAAAGTCCTTGATAATCCTGGCCTGAGACCTGCAGGCCTGCTGGCAACAACATATACTGCATTTGAAAAATTAGTTGCGGTTGAAAACAATTTTAAATTTCTATGAAGTTGATAGTGAAGGCTGGCATCGAATACCAGATGGGATTTAATGAATTCATACTTTTCTGCATTTCCTTGACCTGGAGTGGTGCGCATCCGGTCGTTGAATTTCCCGGTTGCAGAAACACTAAATTTATCATAAACCAATCCAATTTCCAGAAATATTTGATGCTTCGCTAAATAAGGAAATTCATCGCCCTTTTCAACTATTCCCCAGTCTTCAAAACTGCTCTTGAATGAACTTTCAAAAGTAGATTGAGCTAAAGTATAAGTCAACAAAACGGGTATTGAGAAATTGCTGTTTGGTAAATTTGAGCGGATATCATAAGCTAGCGAAAATTCAATTCCTTTTGTGATTACTTCACCTGCATTGAATAAATCCCCGGTTCCTCCGCCACCTGAAGCAGCTAAATCTGAACCTAACAGATTGCTGTAATCATTTAAGAATACCACTGATTCAAGGTTTATTAGCTTGTTTTTATATCGCAAACCTATTTCATAATTCGTGCTCTCCTCTGCTTCTGTTTCATTTTGAACTCCTGGTGGTGAAAATCCTTTATGTATGCCCATAAACACATTCAGGTTTTTGTTTACATAATAATTCGCACCAAGACCCGGGATAAAAACGGAAACTTTATTTTCTTTGAATATCAATTGCTGTCCAGTTCTATTTGGATCTGATTTGCCATAATCGTCTTGTTTTAGATGCATATTTTCATAACGAAGTCCGGGAGTAAGAGTCCATTTTTTGTAATTAATTTTATAGCTTATAAATCCTGCCAGGGCTGCGGTCTGTGCAACTCTGTTGCTTTCTGAGCCGGGAGTTCCGGACTTACTTAATTTTGTAATACCATTTTCTAAGATATATTCATCTTCCCATTGAAAACGCTCGGCTTCGTCCTGATGATATCGAATGCCAATATCCAGTTTGTGTGCTACGTGAGAACTTTGAAATTGAAAACTTGCCTGAGTTTGTATACCTTTTCCAAAATAACTTCTGTTATTTGCTTTAATAATAAGGGCATGACCTAAGTTGCCCGGGCTTCGAAGAAATGCATATTCTTGCTGGAATTTTTCCGGATCATCTAATATTTCTGCGATCCCTATTTTAGCAGCACTTGCATTTTTTACTTTATCCAGTTTGTACCAGTTTCTTTTAAAATTATTGAAATAGACCACTGTTTTGATTTCGAAATGATCAGAAGGTTTTAGTAAATGTGTAGCAGAATATTGTTGTTGTTCAGTTTGCATGAGATCTTCTTTCGATGCATAATATCTGCGGTAGGGATTTAATTCAAAGTCTTCATTACTTAATCCTAAATAAGTTTCGTTAGAGGTTTCTGTAGCTTGGCCCAATTTGAACGTCAGAGATTGATAAAGATCTGCATCGCGGTGCGTATGTAATGCAAACTTTATCAAATAATCTTTTTTATCAAAACCGGTTTTTCCACCTCCATCAAGCTGTTTGAATCCATCAGAACTGTAATGAAAAGTTTCCATTAAATACGAATAATGGTCATGTGAATTTCCGGCATGAGCATGTAAGTTTTTATTACCGTGGCTTCCGGCGGACAAACTTAGTTCGCCCGCAAATTGATCGGGTATTTGAGTGGATACCAAATTTAAGGCGCCACCTGTTGTAAAGGGACCGTACTTCACCTGACTGCTTCCTTTGATGACTTCTATGGCTTGCATGCGGCCTGTCGTTGGAAAATAATAGGCTGCAGGTTCAGAGTAGGGTGCAGGTGCCATCAAAACACCATCTTCCATAATTGTTATTTTGGAACTTCTTTCAACTCCAGTTCCGCGCAAACCGATATTAGGGCGCAGTCCGTAACCATCTTCTTCTTGTATATGAATTCCGGGAATAGAATTTAAACTTCGATTGATATCCGTATAGTGAAATTTTTGTAGCTCTTTTTTGGAAAGATACTGTACGGATCCGGGGATATCTTTAATGCCGGCATATCCTCTGGTGATCACCATAATTTCAGGGAGTGAAGTAATAGATTCCGTAAGAACAAAATTTAAATTCAAATCTTCATTTTTTTCAACTTTTACGTCTTGCGATATTGTTTGGTATCCCAATTGTTTAATTTTCATTTTGTAAGTTCCTTCTGGGATATTCTTTAAATGATAATAACCGGAAGGGTTTGAAGTGGTATTGTATTCCGTATGTTCCAGATAAATATGAACAGATGTTAGATGGCTGAGGCTATCCGCACCAAAAATAAAACCTTTGATCGAGGCCGATTGACTATAGCTAAAAAAAGAACTTAAGAAAAAAAGTATGAAGAGGAGATGGCGTAACATATATGATTAGTTTGAATTAAATTTTTGAGTGAGTATGTTAAAGTGCTCAAGACAAGGCGGTTCAGACAATTGTTTTTCAAATGCACAACAATTTTTTGAACTAGCAGTAATGATATTTTTAGCTAAAGTGCCCGGGATCATTATTTCTTTAAGATCATTTTGTTTGACTAAAAGACTTCCATCATAGATTTCTTTTTCCAAAATTTTGATGTGATTCCCAATATGTAGGCCAAGTTTTTTAATATATAATATGAAAGCTTCGCTTCGATCTTTAAAACCCGAAATTCTGCAGGATTCACCTGCTTCGATCTGATCCAAAACCTTGAAACATCTGCCTCGCATTTGTCCTTTTTCATCCGGAATAGGATCTCCAAATGGATCAAACAATGGCTTTCCCAGCGTTTCATCAAGGATATTAATCAATTTGTCAGAATGGATATGTTCCAATTGATCAGAGTGTTCAGCCAATTCATCTAGTCGGAGGCCAAGTTTTTCAAATAAATAGGTGTTCCAAATTCTTTGCTTTCGGATGAGCTTTAAGGCCATATTTTTTCCAATAATCGTCAGTCTAACCGGTTGATACTTTTCATAAGCTAAGAGACCTTTATCCGCTAACCTTTTTAAAGATTCTGTGACAGTAGCAGGTTTTAAACCTATGAAATTTGCCAGTTCATTCGTACTCGTATGCAAATGAGCATCGGAATGCGATAATTCATAAATGGCTTTGAGGTAATTTTCTTCTATCGGACTGAGATAATGTGCTTCCATATAGACACAAAGATAAACCCTTTGTGAATATAAAAACAATAAAGTTAGTAGATACTAACAAATATTTTTGTGACTAAAATTTAGAATTATTAAACAATTGGAACTCATTTAATATATTATAAATGAAGTATTTATGAATATTTCAAAAATGACACACTTAATTTTTAATAGACAGAAAACTGTAATATTTACCGTACTCCAACATTTGTTGATAAAAACTCTTTGGATATTCAACTTTGACATCGATGATGCTATCTCCTTTTTTTACTGCTATGAGTTTTGCTTGTATAAATCCTTTATAGGGTTTGAGATTCAGTTCCTTATACCGGTCTAAAATTTCCCGATGCATGCTTGTGTCAAATTTAACTCCATAATTTTCCACTAGGTCTTTGCCCGATTCAAAGTCACCTTCACTTTTAATTCTTTGAATTTCTTTGAGCAATTGGCCAAATAGTAATCTTAATTGATTGTAGTCATTGATGCGGACATAAGTTTTATTGTTATTTTTAAAAAACTCAATCGTGTTTTGGGGCTTGCCCTTCTCATATGCCCATTTACTAACCAATTGCCTGTTGCGCATATGTGCCTCTTCAATTTGGTCACCTGGTTTGATGCGCGTAAGCTGGGTCATTAGCCCATTTAAAATGTATTGATCATATTCAGCTTTGCCAACCTCCAAGTCTGGCATTACGCCAATTTCAATAAGTTTTTGATCCAATACAAAATAGAGTGCTACTAGATCTGCACGTGCTTCTTCGAGGCAGCTGGCATAATTCTTTAATGTTTTATCGGTTGTTTCGACATTTGGATTGATTTGTCCGCTGGCATGGCCGATACATTCATGCATATCCGTATGTAAATCGCTGGACAGCGCGCCATATTTTTTGATGCGTTGTTTGATTTCTTCATTTGCAACAAATTCATCCAAGCTGCCCTTTCTAGAGTTCATAGCATTATAGCTTCTCGTAATATTACTCAGGGAAACGGACTTACTTCCATGGTCCTTTCGAATCCAATCGGCATTTGGGAGATTAATGCCAATGGAACTTACGGGCGCCGCATCTCCACTTTGGGCTACAACCGTTATGGCCTTTGCTGAAATTCCTTTAACATCTTTTTTCTTATGCATGGGGTCTATCGGACTGTTATCCTCAAACCATTGTGCTTGTTCTGCAATCGCTTTAATTCGTTTTGTGCTTTCTTCGTCTCTGATGCTCAGGATACCTTCAAAACTTCCTTTCTTGCCAATGGCATCTAGATAAACTTCTATAAACCCAAGTACCAGATCAATTTTTGACTCCGTATCATTTACCCAGGCAATGTTGTAGGCATCAAAATCTTCCAGTTTACCCGACCTAAAATATTTGATGAGCAAGTCGAATGCTTGCTTTTGTTTGTCATTTTCAGCTACAGAGCTTGCTTTTTCAAGCCAATAAACCATTTGTTTAATAGCAGGACCATACATGCCTTCTGTATACCATGGCTTTTCAACAATTTTGCCTTTTTCTTTGCAAAGTTTACTATTGAGTCCCCAGCTTGGAGCTGATGGTGAATTAGGCTTTTGATGATAAAAATTTTCAACTTCTTTTTGGCTTACACCTTCATAAAAATTGTTTGATGAAGCTAAAATATTGTCAATTCCGGGACTCAAATCAACGCATTTGGGATGCAATTTCAGATTATAGATCCATGGATGAATTCGTTTTAGAAAATTTTCTAAACTTTCTTCAAATTCTTTTGGATATCCCATTGTGTCAGATGCGAATGCAATAGATTTGAAATAATTCCATGAACACGCCGGCGCGAATTTTTCATTTCCATAGTGGTGATAGTTGCCATTACTAAACCAAAATCTTCCACAATAGACTTCAAATTCTTTCCATTCATTAGTTGTTTTATCGCCTTTAAAGCTGGAATATATATTTTCTATAGTTTTACGTAAGACAATTCCATATTTGCTTTTTTGGTCGTAGATGATATCGCGCCCACTCAAGACCGCTTCGTATAGATAATAACATAGTTGTTTTTCTTTAAGGTTCAATTGCTCCCAGCCTGGAATCTGATACCTTAATACTTGCAAGTCAGCAAATTCTTCAGCTGCCACTTCAAAAGTGTCGGGCATGGAAACAGAAGTTGTCTCTGGAGATTCAATGGATGTCTTGGTTTTACATGAAGACCATAAAAAAACAAAAGAGAACAAAACTTGAAAATAAAGACCTTTCATAAATGGATTTTATTTGTAAAGATAACAATAGTCTAAAATGAATCTCGGGCATTAATCGCTCAGGTGCTATAAATTAAATTTGTTTTATCCAAAGTTTATAATTTTGACATTCGTTAGACGATTATGGATAAAACGGCATTAAAAATTTGGGAGGCTACTGATGATCAGATTAAAGCATCTGAGCTGCTGAAATATAGAAATTGGATCAATGTTAAATATGCCTTGGATTTGAAGGATTATCACCAGCTATATATTTGGTCGATAACATATCATGAAAATTTTTGGGAAAGTTTACTCGAGTATTTTTCGGTAAGTTATAGTGGAGCATACTTAAAAGTATGTTCAGATGACGCAATGCCTTTTGTGCAATGGTTTGATGGTATATATTTGAATTATGCGGAGCATATTTTCAAAAATAAAGCTGGAGAACAACCAGCCTTTATTTCCTACACGGAAATGGATGAAATTAAACTAACATCCTGGAATGAATTGGAGCAAAAAGTGGCGGCTATTCAATCATTTTATTCTGACGCCGGGATTAAAAAAGGGGATCGCGTTGTTGCTTATTGTTCGAATATAGTAGAAACTTCGGTTTGCATGTTAGCAGCGATCGCAAGTGGTTTGGTGTGGAGCAGTTGTTCACCTGACTTTGGAGTGAGAAGCGCTCTGGATAGGTTTCAACAAATTGAACCCATTATTCTGATCGCGGTAACAGCTTATTCTTATGGAGGAAAAGTTTATCATAAAACAGAACATGTATCAGAAATGCTGGAGCAAATTCCTTCAATTCAAAAAGTGATTTGGATTGAATGTTGCAATATTGAATATCCAAAAAGCAATATAGAGAAACATAAATGTTATAACGATATTGTTCAAACTAACGATTGTGAAATTTATTTTGAACGCGTTGCTTTTTCACATCCTATTTGGGTCTTATATTCTTCAGGCACTACCGGTTTGCCCAAAGCTATTGTGCATGGGCATGGTGGTATGTTGTTAGAGCATTATAAATATACTGTTTTACAAAATAATATTAAACAGGCAGATCGATTTTTTTGGTATTCAACTACCGGATGGATGATGTGGAATTTTGTCCATGCATCTTTACTTGCCGGTGCAACGGCAATATTGTATGACGGTAGTCCGGGATATCCCGATCTAAATGTATTGTGGAAAAAATGCGCAGAACTAAAAATTAATCATTTTGGAACAAGTGCGCCATATCTGGTGGCTTGTATGAAAGAACAATTACTTCCCGGAGTTTCATTTGATCTTAGTCATTTAACGAGTATAGGATCGACGGGTTCTCCATTACCTCCAGAAGCCTTCGAATGGGTGTATAATTCAGTGCATAAAAGTGTTTGGTTGTGTTCGATGAGTGGTGGTTCAGATGTTTGCACCGCATTTGTGGGAAGTTGTATTGAAAGACCTGTATATCAGGGACAAATTCAATGTAGGGCATTGGGCGTAGCTCTGGAGGCATGGGATGAAGATGGGCAAGCTTTATCTGAAGCCGTGGGTGAAATGGTAATCACAAAACCGATGCCTTGCATGCCAGTTAGTTTTTGGAAGGATCATGATTTTAAAAAATACCTGTCCAGTTATTTCGAAATGTATCCTGGTATATGGAGGCATGGTGATTGGATCGAAATTACCAGAGAGGATGGCTTGATCATTCATGGACGTTCTGATGCAACCCTAAACAGACAAGGCGTTCGTATGGGAACGGCTGAAATTTATAATGCATTAAACGAAATTGTTGAAATCAAAGACGCACTTATTATTAATTTGGAAAAAGTGGATGGAGATCATTTTATGCCTTTGTTTATTCAATTGAGAGAGGGTTGTGAATGGCAAGAACTATTATCAAAGAAAATTATATCGTGTTTACGAACAAGATGTAGCCCCAGACATGTCCCCGATCAAATATTTGTAGTCCCGGAAATTCCTTATACCATCAGCGGTAAAAAAATGGAAGGTCCTGTTAAAAAAGTCCTCATGTATACAGACTTAACGAAGGCATATAATCCGGATACCATGCGAAATCCTGGAAGTATGTTATATTTTGAACAGAATAAAGATAAATTCAGTAACAAGTAAGCAGATAAGTATGAAAGAATCCTAGCTTACTTCTTTACAAATTTCTTGCTACTGACTCTGCCTTTTTCATCAGCAATTTGAAATAGATATGCACCTTCAGGAATATTCGTCAAATCAAATATTAACTTTGAAGAACCTTGCTGGATCAAATATTGCTGGTTTAGAATTTCTTTTGAATCAATACTTGTTATATGTGCCGTTGCATTAAAAGCTTCGTTGCTTTGGAGTAAAACCTGAAGCTGGTTATTAACCGGGTTGGGTTGTAATTGAATGTCTATGGTTTTATCGAGATTTTCAAGAGCTACTGGAACAGCATCCAATACGAGAAGGGTCGTGTCAATAATCCTTAAGAAATTGCTATTTTGATTGAGCATTTGCTTCCAGTCCATATTGGTATATTTATATAAAAAATTGACATTCTTTGTTTCAAAACCATCTAATCTCGTTCCCTCATATCCAATGTTCACTTCAATTCTTTTGCCGCTATGTGCTGTAACATCAAAAGGGTCGGTTACAAAACAAACCAGATTTTGATCGCCGGTACTTTCCATGAATAAATCGTTGTTATTGGAACGCATTCTTACGTTTCCTTGCATTTTGCCTTCAAAAACGCCAAGTATTTTATTACTGTTATCTGTAACAAAAGTACAT
Organism: Saprospiraceae bacterium; assembly: GCA_016719615.1. Classification (NCBI taxonomy): domain Bacteria; kingdom Pseudomonadati; phylum Bacteroidota; class Saprospiria; order Saprospirales; family Saprospiraceae; species Saprospiraceae bacterium. The sequence goes on along the minus strand of JADJYQ010000001.1, from coordinate 1,798,322 downwards.
TTGCTACAACCGGAACAATAAGTTTGATTGGTATTATTGGTACAGCCATCTACCCAAGTACTATTTTTAAAACTTAAACCTCCGGTATTTCCTAAATTGTAAAAAGGGCTGGTTTTAGATTGCCCAACCCTGCCAACGCGGATATAATCTAATCTTAGAGCGCCTTTATGTCTTTGATCATTTCCGGAGCCATCTGTGGATGGGCTTACATTTGTTGTTTTTCCACAAAATTTAATTTGCATGTATTGGGATGAACCAAAATTAATAAAGGAAAGAAGTAAGGCTAATGTGAGGTAAAAAAGGCGCATATGGTAAATATTTTAAACAAAATTAAGGTTAAATTGCATATATATCTGTATTATTTTGAATCTTTTAGCTAAAATTAGAGAAAATTAATTTAAAAGCTTTGATTTTTTCTTAATTCAAGTTCAAAGTTTGTAATGCTTTTTCGATTCCAAAACAGGCGTCTTCTATTTGATCCTTCCGAATACATAACGGCGGAGCCAAACGTATGATGTTTCCATGTGTTGGTTTTGCCAATACACCTTGCTCAGCCATTAGTAAACATAAACGCCAGGCAAGATCGCTGGTTTCTTCACTATCTATTACGATGGCATTGAGCAAACCGCGGCCTCGGACCTGTTTTATCAGGGGAAATTTTTCTTTGATTTCAAGCAGGCGCTGACGCAAATACAGTCCTTGTATTCTTGCATTTTCTGCAAGTCCTTCTTCTTCAAGAACTTCCAGTGCCGAAATGGCCACTTTTGCAGCCAAAGGATTGCCTCCAAAGGTTGATCCATGTTCGCCGGGATGTATACTCAGCATCACCTCGTCGTCTGCAAGAACAGCAGATATTGGAATGGTTCCTCCGGACAGCGCTTTGCCTAGTATAAGCACATCTGGCCTTATGGACATGTGGTCACATGCTAGTCGCATTCCTGTGCGACAAAGTCCGGTTTGAACTTCATCAGCGATAAAAAGTACCCGATGTTGAGTACATAATTCTCTGATCGTCTTCAAATAGTTGTCATCTGGTATAATGACTCCGGCTTCACCTTGTATGGGCTCGATCAAAATCCCCGCAAGGTTTTCCATTTCAAAAACCTTCGTAAGCGCTTCAATGTCATTATACGGAAGTTTTACAAAACCTGTCAAAAACGGACCAAACCCATGATAACTGCTGGGATCGGTCGACAATGAAACAGCCAACATGGTCCTTCCATGAAAGTTGCCGTCAAATACTACAATTTTGGCCTCATTTTCGGGAATTTGTTTTTGGGTATAAGCCCATTTCCTGCAGAGTTTAATTGCAGTTTCAACACCTTCAACTCCGGTATTCATCGGAAGCATTTTATCGTAGCCAAAATATTTACAAATAAATTGTTCATACAGACCTAATTGGTCGTTATAAAAGGCTCTTGAAGTTAGTGTTAGTTTTTGAGCCTGATTGACAAGGCTTGCAATGATTTTTGGGTGACAATGTCCCTGATTTACGGCCGAATAGGCAGATAAAAAATCGAGGTATTGTTTGCCGTTTACATCCCAAACATTTACGCCTTCTCCTCTTTCTAATACAACTGGCAGAGGATGGTAATTGTGAGCTCCATAGCGGTTTTCCAAATCCAAATAAAAACTAGAGATCCCATTTGCCAGTGTTGTATTCATGTAAAAGTATTTTAGCAAAGTTAGATACCTTCTTTGAAACTTTTATTTACCGCTTTGGACATTAACACTTTTTCAAGATTTCGTTAGAAATGCTTTTGTGAATATTATGGATTTGTAAAATCAGACTTTGTGATCCATCATTGAGAATCGTGAAATCAGCCAACTCCAAGAGTTCTTCTTCCGTTTGTTGAAATCTGAGTTTTTTGAGAATATCTTCTTGTAATTGTCCATCTCTAATTACAACTCTTTTGATGCGCAGGCTTTCAGGACTGGAAATATGCACGATTTTGTAAAAGTTGGTGAGTTTCATAGATTCTTTCAATAAAGCGGTTTCAAGAACGCCATATAAATCTTTTGCGTGCATTAACCACTCCTGGATGTGAATGGCAACATAAGGATGAACGGCCTGATTTAACCATGTCAATTGTGTGGGTTCATTAAAAACAATTCCTGATATATATTCAGAATTAAGTCGACCATCAACATGATAGGCTTGTGAACCGAAATGTTCAATTAATAATGATTTAAGAATAGGGTGATGTTCCATTTGATAGCGCGCGCTCTTATCTGCATTGTAAACAGGAACGCCCAGTAACTCAAATATTTTGGCCACTGTTGTTTTTCCACTACCTATGCCGCCTGTTAAAGCAACGAGTTTCATAAGATTTTATAAGTTATTTTGCAATCTTTCCAATCTTCCGGATTTTCCACTTGCTTTAAATTTGTTTTTTCCATTTTTGATTTAACCGTTCGCATAAATTCCAACTTACTACTGACTGATATTTCCAGAATTAAAAAACTTTTATTTTGGAGTTCAAACGATTTTACAGCAACTCCACAATTTTTAATGATACTTAACAACAATTGAATTTTATGGACATCGGACTCAATTTTTAACTCGACCATTTTTTCATGTTTGATGATCACAGCATTCTCGAGACATAATTTAGCACTTTCTTTATAAGCCTGCAGTAAACCTCCTTTACCTAATAGAATCCCTCCAAAGTATCTGACTACAACAACCAGAACATTGTTAAGTTCCAGGCGCTCTATTTGATTGAATATCGGTTTGCCGGCGGTGCCGGAAGGCTCCCCATCGTCAGAAGATTTCGCCTCAAATTCTGGAAAGCCAATTTTATAAGCATAACACCAATGCCTTGCTTTGGGATGTAAAGATTTAATATGAGAAAGTTTTGCTTGAGCATCTGGTATGGATTCAACAGGATATGCAAATGCTAAGAACTTACTCCCTTTTTCTACAAGTGCAGATTGGCATTCCTGTTTTATCGAATAATAAAATTCCATATTAGAATAAGTTGGCCAAGGTAATCAAAGCAAGGGAAAAGATAGCAATACATAATCCTAGCCATTGGTTTTTCGAAAGTGGGTCCCTAAAACAGAAATAGGCCACAATGCTGGAGAGAATAATGATACTGCTGTTTAATAGAGTGTAAAATATGGAAGGAATGAATTCCGAATTCAGAGCTTTGAGCATAAAATATATAGAATGGAAATTAGGAATACCTAAGAGAATTCCAATGCTAATAATTTTCCATTGAAACAACTTTAAGTATTCTCTTTTGCAAATGAGCATATAGATAAAACCAACCACAAAGGCAATTGCAAAAATGTAAGTCGTAAATTGGATAGCTGCTTGTGTGTCCCAATGCGTCTTTTTTTGAGAAAATATAAAAGTACATTCTATTGCTGCAGAAACCAGTAAACATCCCAACAACAGGAATATGACCTGAGACGATCCGGCCTTGCTTTGTCCCTTTGGTTTTAGAATCAGGAAAATGGCAATACATGCAAGACCAATTCCCAGATACTGCGCAAATGTTAATTGATCTCCCCAAAAAACTGCAAAAGGTACGCTTAAGATCAAAGATAATTTTTGAAACAAAACAGCCAGAGACAATCCGGCTTTTTTAATAGTAATGGCAAAAAGACTAAATCCAATAAAAAATAACAATCCTAATATTACAGATGCCGGCACCAGAACACCTTTGAAATTTGAAATGGACTCTGAGGAAATATAATAATAGCCAATTACTGTACAAGTCAAATAATTCACAATGACGATCGGAATTGCGGGTAATTTATATAAAGCAGCCCATCTAAATATAATACCCAATAAGAGGGTACATAAGATGCATAATGTGGTGTTCATTTCGGTAATATAGCTATTAACATTTATTTGGGCGTATTTTGAAACAATTTACCAGATTTTTGCATTTCAGCCAATAAATTTGCTCAGTTAAATCAAATGCCTTGAATAAGACCATAGACCAATACAGGAGCATCCAGCAAATTTGTAAAAGCATTTTCGTTCAAAAGGCGCAAGATTATGGAACTTCTTGGAGAGTACTCAGACCTTCTTCGGTTACTGACCAACTTTTGATTAAGGCATTTCGGATTCGAAGTATAGAAGAACAAAAAGATCAGCAGATTGATGAATTACCCGATGTTGAATATGTGGGTCTTGTCAATTATTCCATAATGGCATTGATCCAAACAGACTTGGGAAGCACAGACAAGGATTTAAGTTTGGAACAAACTTCGGATTTATACGATAAGTATTTTGATCAGGCATTTGAACTGATGCTTAAAAAAAATCACGATTATGGAGAAATTTGGAGGCAAATGCGAATGAGTAGTTTTACGGACCTCATTTTATCTAAAATTTTAAGAATTCGGAGAATGGAAGAAAATGATGGTAAAACTTTGATTTCAGAAGGAGTCTCTTCAAATTATCTGGACATTATAAACTATGCTGTATTCGCTTTGATCATTTGGTCAGAATCTAAAACCTGGTCTTTTAAATTTTAATTTATGACAATCGTAAGCCTTTTTTTGTACGTCGCCTTAGCTGCCGCAGCTTTGAGTTTTATCATTTATAGATTTAAAAGGGAAGATTATTCCTTTTTGGATAATTTCATTCAAAATTTTGCTGGAATTCTATTTATTTTTTCGGGCTTCGTAAAAGCGGTCGATCCTATGGGAACAGCTTTTAAAATGGAGCAATATTTTACTGCTTTTGAAGATACTTGCAAGGGCTCCTTTTTGTCGTTTATGGCACCTTTGTTTCCAATGTTGTCAAAGCTGGCACTGGGTTTTTCAGTTTTTATGATTGTGCTTGAAATTGTTTTAGGAATAATGCTCATCATAGGTTACAGGAGAAAATTAGCAGCCTGGCTTTTCTTCATCATCATGATTTTTTTTACTGTTCTTACCGGATTTACTTATTTAACAGGATATGTGCCGTCTGATGCAAACTTTTTCGAATTTTCAAAATGGACGGAGTATAATAAAAATCAAATGCGGGTTACTGATTGTGGTTGTTTCGGCGACTTTATTAAGTTAGAACCCAAAATTTCATTTATCAAAGATCTTATATTGATGTTGCCTGCGATTTGGTTTTTATTCAGATGGCGTAAGTTGTATCAGCTTTTTACGGAAAAACTCAGAATGGCGGTTACGGTCATGAGTACTATCGGATTGCTTTTATTTTGTTTTTCTAATTACATATGGAATGAACCCGTCATCGATTTCAGACCTTTTAAAATTGGTGCTGATATCAAAACACAACTTGAGTTGGAACAAAAAGCTCAGGCAGAGGTTAAAATATTAGCGTATATCATCAGGAACAGAGAAACAAAGATTGAATTAGAAGTTCCTTATAAAGACTATTTAGATTCGTTTAAGAACAATCCAAATTTTAAAACTGTATGGGAATCCTTGGACCAAATAAAATCAGAGCCTTCAATTCCTCGTACCAAAATTTCTGACTTCGATATTTTGTCTTTTGATGGAGAAAGTAAGACTCAGGAAATTTTGAATGATGACCGTTATATTTTAGCGCTCATCAGTCCTAAAATTAAGAATAATGTGATTTCCGTGGAAATGATGATCCAGGATACGATTTACGAAATAGATACGATCATCAGCTTTGATCCTGGTACAAAGGAAGAATCAATTAAGATTGTACAAGGGCAAATAGACACCATAATCGAAAAAAGTATTAAAAAGAACCAATATTCCTGGGATCCTGAATACCTTAATATTGTTCAAACCAAGATATTGCCCTTATTAGATTCCGTAGAAAGTGAACAATTAAGCTTTATAAGCATCTTTGGTGGATTGACTGAGGAGGGTGTAGTGGAATTGCGGAAAGCTTCTGGCATTAACTTTCCTTGTTTTGAAGCCGATGATTTATTGTTAAAAACCATTATGAGGTCAAATCCGGGTCTTGTATTGCTAAAGTCTGGGAAAATCATACATAAGTGGCACCATCATCAACTGCCAGAGCCAAAAGATTTAAAATTGAAATATCTCAATGAGACAGGAAATAAGATTTACTAGTCATACGGTGCTTTGAAAAGCAGATTGTGGATGAGTTGCGCAAGTTCTCCGGCAAGCCTTGAACACATATTTGATTGAATTTTGGAAGACTAGACATTGTCAATCGATTTGACTTGCGTGTTTCTGTTCTGCAAATTGGAATGACAATATTCAATGACGGGAGCTAGTCGTCTATATAAAAGGATTAACAGGTCCTTCAAGTCTGTTCATAAATTTATTTAGTATAATCTTCAAATTTCAATAAAATTTCAATAATCCCATTAATTTTGCCCTTCAATTAAAGACAGAACACTACAATGTTGAGTAGGAGGAATGTTCGCGTCAAAGTGATGCAACAATTATATAGCCTGGCCCAAGACCGCGAATTAACAAACGATCAGGCTGTACAGGCATTTCTCAAAACCATTCATGACTCTTTTCGCCTCTATTTATTAAATTTATACTGCATTGTGCGTGTTTGTTATTTTGCAGGTGAAGATTTTAAACACAGACAATCAAAGCATATTAAGTCTGATGATGATAAGACCTTTACAGACAAAATTTATTCCAACCCATTGATACAGAGTATTGAAAAAAATAAATTCATACAAAACAAGTTTAAGGAAGAACATTGTTCAGAAGGTTTGGATGATGATTTGTTTCGAAAAATATACAAAGACTTTTGCAAAGAAAAAAGTTATCTCGAATATCTTAATAAGGAAGCTGACCATGGAGATCATGTGGAAATTCTTCTTGAACTCTACAGGTTTTGCAGGCGAAATGAATTGTTTAATGAGATTATGGACGACCGCTTTGCTTGTTGGACCGATGATAAAAGTCTGGTAATAGGTGCTCTCAAAAAGACTTTAAAAGCCCTTCCTAATAATGAGCCATTTTATAAGGAATACATTCCAGACGATGATACGGTATTGAATTTTGGAAAGTATTTGTTAGATAATACCTGTAAATTGGATGAGGATCTAAGCGCAATGATAACACCTGTTCTCGAAAATTGGGATTCAGAGCGCGTAGCCTTGGTCGACATGATTCTGATAAAAATGGGAGTCGTGGAAATGGTGCATTTTAAAACTATTCCGCCCAAAGTAACTTTAAATGAATATGTAGAATTGTCGAAAACTTACAGTACGGATAAATCAAAAGAATTTGTAAATGGGGTTTTAGACAAACTTTTGAAACAATTAGAGTCCAACGGTAAAATAGTTAAAGAGGGAAGGGGACTCAGCATTTAAAGTTAGGGTATCAAGGACTGTTTTCTGTAGTCGAATATGGATAAAATAATAATACTGGATTTTGGATCCCAATTTACACAATTAATTGCCAGGCGCATACGTGAGATTGAACTGTATTGTGAAATCATTCCTTTCAATGCAGATTTTCCTTTCGATGATGAAATAGCAGCAGTTATTCTCTCCGGATCACCTTGTTCTGTTCGCGAAACCAAACACCCTGATGTTGATCTCGCGTTATTGATGGAAAAGTATCCCGTTTTTGGAATTTGTTATGGAGCGCAGTTATTGTCTGCCAAATTCGGAGGAGCGGTGAGTGCTTCCACCAAGCGGGAATATGGTCGGGCTCAGTTGCAAATTTTGGAACATGATGAATTATTTTTTGAAGTTCCAAATAATACTCAAATCTGGATGTCACATAGCGATACCATTACAATATTACCAGAGCAATCAAAACTAATAGCGAAAACAGACAGTATACCGGTTGCAGCTTTTAAAATGGATATTGGAAAATTTCCGGTTTACGGTGTACAATTTCATCCTGAGGTAGTGCACACCAGTTTTGGTAAAAAGGTACTGGAGAATTTTTACTTAGAATATGTCGTCTAAAACCTAATTGGACGACGGGTTCTTTTATTGCGGAACAAATTGAATCTATCCGAAAGCAAATTGGCAAAGAGCAGGTATTACTGGCTTTATCTGGAGGCGTGGATTCCTCTGTAGCAGCTTTGCTCATGAAAGAAGCTATTGGAGATCAATTACATTGCTTTTTCATTGATAATGGTTTGTTGCGTTTAGGTGAATTTGAACAAGTCATGCAAACCTATGAAACGCTTGGACTAGAGGTAAAAGGGATTGATGCGCGGACTCAGTTTTATGAAGAGCTCCATGGTATTTCAGATCCAGAGACAAAAAGGAAAATTATTGGAAAAGTATTTATAGATGTTTTTCAAAATGCCGCATCCAATTATCCCGACGTAAAATGGCTGTGTCAAGGTACCATTTATCCAGATCGAATAGAAAGTGTTTCTGTTTTTGGACCTTCTTCTACCATAAAATCGCATCATAACGTAGGTGGATTGCCGGATACTTTGCATTTAAAAATCATTGAACCTTTGAAACTCCTGTTTAAAGATGAAGTGCGCCAGGTAGGTGAAGCATTGGGATTACCCAATATTATTCTTGGTAGGCACCCTTTTCCTGGACCAGGTCTAGCCATAAGGATCATAGGTGAGATTACAGAGGAAAATATAAGATTACTTCAAAAAGCAGATTATATTTATATAAAAAACCTAAGAGATGCAGGATTGTATGAAAAAATCTGGCAGGCAGGTGCAATATTATTACCCGTACATACCGTAGGGGTTATGGGCGATGAACGTACCTACGAAAAAGTCATTGCTTTGCGTGCTGTTAATTCAACCGATGGCATGACTGCAGAATGGAGTGAAATACCGCATCAGGTTTTGGCAAAAATATCAAATGAAATTATCAATCAAGTAAAAGGGATCAACAGAGTCGTCTATGATATCAGCTCAAAGCCACCGGCCACCATTGAATGGGAATAGCAATTTAAAATATTTATTTTTAATTCTATTGTTTAGTTGGGGATGTAGCTCGACTAAGAAAGCTGTTATTGTAAAAAATCCAAATAAGGAAATTAAACCTGCACCGCCAAAACCAGATGCGAATCCTCCGGTTAAAATGGACACAATTGTTAGTAAAGAATCGAAACCTATTGATCCAAAACCTCCACTTGATCCTCAAGTACCTCTACCTAAAGAACAGCCAGTTGAGAAACCAATAAATCCTGAAGCTCAGGAAGTGGCCAGACCTTTCGAAACAAAAGATATTAAGAAGTTTAAGTTGTTGCTATTCGCTCCTTTTACTTTTGAATCGACAGACAGCTCAAGCAATAACGAAGCGCTGCGTTTTATTCAATTTTATGCAGGTATGCAAATGGCTATCCAGGAATACGAGAAACAAGGCGGACTGCCATTACATGTCGAAGTCGTAGATGAACATAGTAAGACAAAAGTGGAGGAAGTATTACATCAAGTACAGTTCGACAAACCAAACTGTATCATTGGTCCGTATGAAATCGAATCGCTGAAATATACGGTTGAGTGGGCAAAGAAAAATAAATCACTTGCGATCAGTCCTTGGATCAGCAGTTCAAGCATTGCAACTGAAAATCCCTATTATTTGCAGATTAAAGCTGGCCTAAATACACATTTTCAAATTATGGGCGAGCATATCCGCAAGCATTTTGCAGATGATCAGGTATATATTATTTCAAAAACGAAGGAAGATTCCAGAACTAAACATTTTATACGGGAATCAGGGACAAATTATAAGGAAATTGTTATTTCTGAAGAGGATTTACTCTCTGAATCTCCAATGTTGCTTGAAGAATATTTCTTAAAGGACAGACCAATAGTGTTTGTACTGCCATTGACTTTATCAAAAGATGAAAACTATATTTACCATTTTTTAAGACGAGTGGCAGCAGAAAAATTGGATCGGGATGTGATTATCTATGGGACTTACAGATGGCTTGATTTTAAACCAGAAATTTTGGATTATATCAATTCATTAACGGTGCGAATTTGCCTCAGTAATATATTGGATATTGAACATCCGGCGTTGAGATCATTTAAATTAAAGTACTTCGAAAAATATAGAGAATTGCCGAGAAACGACGTTTTTGAAGGATATGACCTTATGAAGTTTATTTTATTTACCATTAATAAATATAATTCTGTAAAAGCTTCATTTCCTTTGATCGAAGAGCCAAAATATTTTCAAACACATTTCAACTTAGAACCGATCTCAAAAGATCATACTCAAAATAAAATTGATTATTTTGAAAATAAGTATGCTAGAATAGTAGAGATGCACGGTTATAAATTCAAAATTTTAGATTGATCTAATACAAGTCATCTATTGCATCCCTCATTCTGTTTACTGCTTCTGTGATTTTTATTTCTGATAAAGAATAGGAAATTCGGATGCAAAGTGGTGCTCCAAAAGCAATTCCACTTACAATGGCAACTTTGGCCTTCTGAAGTAAATATATTGCAAGATCTTCCGTATCACGAATGATGCCCAGTTCGTGTTTTTTACCAAGGAGGCTGCTAACTTCAGGTAATACATAAAATGCTCCATCAGGTTGATTGATGATAAACTCTGGTATTTTCTGAAGTTCTTGAATCAAGTGGTTGCGCCTTAGTTCGTAAGCTTTACACATGATTTTTGCGGAACTCATATCTGAATTAAGCGCTTGAATGGCGGCTTGTTGACTAAAACTTGCAGCTCCGGACGTGAATTGTCCCTGAATTTTTACACAAGCATCAATAATATATTTTGGTCCACCCATATACCCCAATCTCCAACCTGTCATTGAAAATCCCTTTGAAAATCCGTTAATAGTGACACTTCTTTCTTTCATTCCATCTAAAGAGGCGATGCTGAAGTGCTTGGTACCAAATTGAATGAATTCATAAATCTCATCCGATACAGTGAGCACATTAGGAAAATCATTTAATACTAAAGCAAATGCTCTCAATTCCTCTTCATTGAATACAGCACCTGTAGGATTACAAGGTGATGAAAATACAAATAGTTTAGTTTTTGAGTTAATCACCTTTTTGATGTCGTCAAGAAGCGGTTTGTAGTTGGATCTGACATCACTTTCTACACAAATTGGGGTTGCGCCGGTTAGTTTGATAATTTCATAATAACTCACCCAGTAGGGAGAGAGAATGACCACTTCATCTCCAGGTTCCAGAGTAGCGAAGCACAGGTTGGCAAAACATTGTTTGGCACCATTTGATACGATAATTTCTTCAGGGCTGTATTTTATTGAATTATCTCTTGAAAATTTGTTGCTAATGGCTTTTCGCAAATCCAAAGTTCCGGCAACGGGAGTGTATTTGGTATAACCGGCCTTCAAGCTTTCTATAGCAGCTTCTTTGATAAAGTCTGGAGTATCAAAATCAGGTTCTCCAAGGCTAAGATTAATTACATCGTGCCCTTCACTGGCCAGTTGACGGGCAAGTTGAGCCATCCGCAAAGTTGCGGATTCCGTCATTTCCTGGACTCTTTTAGCTAGTTTTAACATGGACGCAAAGGTCTCAAATTATTGCGAATTGACCTAAAATACCTCTTTATTGTATTCAGAGTGTATTTTATTCATTCCAGTAGACATTGAGCCTAGCTCAAAACAATAAATCCAGTCCTTAAAAGTGCTTTTAATTCAAATGGAAGAATTTATAAACTTTACTTTCTTCTTTGCTTTTGATGCGTATGAAATATAAATCCGTACTTAGTTGATCCAAAGGAAATTCCAACTCATACAGACCTAAAGATTTAACCTTGATTTCTATACTCTTTCCTTCCATATTGAAGAACTCAAATTCTAGATCTTTTGGAAATTCAGTATCAGAAAACAAGAGTATGGATTTGCTTCTGTTATTAATAAGTACATTTTTAATGTTAAACTTAGAAGTTCCAGGCTCCAAACATTCAATTGACCTGAATTCAATTACGGAGCAACAACGTGCATTGTCATTTTCGCAGATTTTTACAAAATCAAAAGTTCTACCTGATTTTTTAAAATCGAATATGGTAATGGGCAAATTTGCAAATGGATAAAAGCCTATCGGGCCTGATCCATCAAATACTTCAAAGTATTTATTGGTAACACCACTGTATTTAAAATCAAGTTGTAAAGAATATTGACCTGGTCCGGTACAATTTAAAGGACTTGCTTTTACTTCAAATATTTTACAAGGCTCAATATTGGGTTTGCAACAAGGCCTTTCTAGGTATCTTGTTAAATTGATACTAGTATCTTTTTGATCTACAATTTTAATCGTGTAAATGGTGTGACAATCTGCTTTTAAAGGACTTGTCGTAATTGGAAGTTTTGCATAAGCAAAAGTGCCACCAGGATGTCCGTTAATGTATAAGTGAAATGAATCTGAGACATGTCTGTATTGGAATTTAATATTCAATTTAAACATAGAATCGGGATCGCAATCTGTACGCGCCATTTCGTAATTGAATAATTCATGATCGATAGAATCGCAACAAACCTTTCCAAGTTCCACATCTGCTTTACATTCATTTGCATGGCAATCGAAAACTACAAATTCATATGGGGTGTTACAATCGGCAGGTAATGGACCTATTTTTAAAGGCAATTGGCTGTATCTGAAGAGGCCATAATTTTTGCCATTGCCCAATACTTTAAAGCATTCTGAGGTCCCCGTGTAATTGAAATTGAGGACTGCATAAAAGGTATTATCAGAATTGCATGGTGTTCTTTCTACTTTAAGATTGTTGATTTCACAATTCTGATCACAACAAACTTTACCAAGAAGTTTTTCAAATTTGCATTCGTCTTTGAGACAATCAATAATGACAAATTCATAGTTCGTTTGACAATCGCCTTTGAATGGTCCTAATTTTATTGGAGAATTCGCATATTTAAATTCACCGTAAAGTTGCCCGTTTCCTCTGACTTTGAAACATTCTGAGGTATTTTCTGCGCTGACTTTTAGAAATACATAAAATTGATTGTCTGCATCACATTCAGTACGTTCTAATTGTACATCGCGAATTTTACATTCTTTATTCATGTTATCGCAGCAAACGGCTCCGATACTTTTTTCAAGTGCGCAAGGAGTTTCTTTACAATCCTGAATGACAATTTTATATTCCGTACGGCAATCTGCCAAAAGCGAATCAATCCTTACAGGCAATTGATTATAGCTAAAGGTGCCATGAGGATTTCCGTTGATTTTAACCCTAAAACAATCAGATGTATTTTGATGATTAAAATTGAGAAATAAGGTAAAAAAATGTGGGTCTTTGCATTTTACAATATCGTAACGCAATTCGTACAATTTGCAGGGTTCTGTTCCTAAGTCACAACATATTTTGCCTAATTCCTTAATGAGTTTGCAATCGGGTTTTTCACAATCTGCGATGACAAATTCGTATTCAGTTTTGCAATCGCCATTGAAAGGGCCGAGTTTGATAGGTAATTGAGTGTACTTGAATTCACCATATTGATGCCCGTTACCGCTGATTTTAAAACAGGATGAAGTTGATTGATGTTGAAAATTGATATGTACAAAAAACTGTCCATTGCTGTCGCAATGAGATCTTTCAACATTTAATTCATATAGTTTACACGGCTCTGCCATGGTATCACAACAAACAGGGCCCCATAATGTATCTGTTTTACAATCTAGTTTAATATGGTCCTGGATGAGAATTCCATATTTGGTTCGGCAGTCTGCTTTTAGTGGACCGAATTTGTAACTTGGGCTTCCATATTTGAATTTACCCATGTTGGTTCCATTGACTTTAATGTAAAAACTATCTGATGTATTTTGACTATTAAATGTTAGGAATGCATAGAATTTTTGATCGGAATCGCATGGACTTCTTTCAATTTTTAGATTCGATATTTTACAAATTGTTTCGCAACAGACCTTTTCCATTTCTATTTTGGTGTTGCATAATTCTTTATCACAGTCAACTATTTGAAACAACCGAGCCGTTTGGCAATCCCCTTCGAAAGGGCCTAATTTTACAGGTAATTGAGCGTATTTATACGTTCCTGAAAGATGATTATTTACAAACACATTGAAACAGGCCGATGTGTTTTTATATTTAAAATTGAGAAAGGCATAAAATTTACGATTCGAATCACAACTTGTTCTGTCAAGCATTGGTTCTGAAATTTCACAATTGGCCTCACAGCAAACTTTGCCAAGATGGAAAGCCGCATGACAATCATTGTTGTGACAATCTTTTACTACAAATTCATAATCTGTAAGACAGTTACCGTCTAGGCCGTCAATGATAATAGGTAATTTTGAATACTCAAAACTTCCATAATTTATGCCATTTCCGGTAACGGTGAAGCAATTGCTTACATCCTGGTATCTAAAATTAATTTTAACAAAGAACTTTTTCGAAGCATTACAATCCGATTTTGTCAATTGCAATTCAAAGATTTCACAGGCTCCAAAAAGCTGGATACTTTGAAAAATGAGCAAAAAACAGAAAAACATGAAGTTTTTGGAAAATTGGATCATGGCAAGGAGGTTTAAAGTTTAACTTGATTTAAGTCTAATGTTAGATAAAGATACGTTTTTGAAGCGAATTAGGTTGCCTGAGTCAACTGAATTCCTGAAATGATATTATATATAACATGTGTAAAGAATTTAATATGTAAATTCACTGCTAGCCAAGCAATAATTTTTGATTGAAAGTTTGGAAATTAGAAGAATAAGTGTATTTTTGCTCATTGAAAAGACGTGTAATAACACGAACTCAAGATTCTTGACTGAAAGGTGGACGAAGCAAACCTCCAAAAGTATAGATTCAATTTGAGTGCAATTAATTCGTATACAATGATTTGTATATAATGTTAATTGTAATATTAAAGCTCAATTGCGGATTTGTATCTACAAATTTGGAAATGCAGTCGTTGCATTTTGCAGTTATGAAAATTCGGGTTTGTGCTTGGCACGAAATAATTTAAAGACGAATTTTTAATACCGAATAACCCATTTCATGAAACGTACACTATTTTTTCTAATTGGATTAATTGCAAGCCTAAACATGGCTTTCGCACAAGGCAATTCTTGCGCATTTGCTGCTTTTCCTCCACAGGGGGCTGGTGTTGGTGCCTGTTTGGCTGCCATACAACTGGCATGTCCTGAGTTAGTAGCGCCTGAATGCGGTTGTTGGCCTGACCCTAATGCGGCACCTGTTAAAGTAAATCAGCATGTGGATTTCAAATTTATTGAATTTCCAGTAGGTTCCGGAGAATGGCATCTGGACTCCATGCAGGTGAACTTCAACGACGCGCCGGAAGCTGGTTGTGCAGATGTAACCATCAAAATGACTGCCGTCGGAGACTTAAGTTCCCGTCCCTTTGAGGATATCGTACTCGTTGATGAATATGGAAATATCATCTGTCGAGTAGGTGGTGCCGACTGTGAAACAGTAGTAGCTACATGTACGATGTCATTTTGCGATTACAATACGCAGCTTCAGGGAGGTCTTCATTGGAGAACTTTACCTAACTCTTTAGTGACCAATAGATTTCAGCATCCTTTTTGTGGTGAAAACTGGGTCAATATTGAATTGACAATTCCCCAGTCTAATATTCGTGCTATTAATGATCAAACCAATGAATGCGGTGGACTAGTAAGTCTTCCAGAGGGCACTCATGAGATTAATTGGTTCAGTATTAATAAATATACCTGTGAAGAAATTACTGCTAAACAATCACTTACCGTAGGTGACAATGTTCCTCCAGTGATAGTAGGTTGTCCTAAAGCTGTAATTATCAATTTAGGTCCCGGTGAATGCGAAGCCACTTGGGATGCACCTCCTTTTATGGCGATGGATGATTGTCCGACAAATAATTTCGTAAATGAGGCTACTTCAGTGGGTTGTAATGCCGGATTTACTTTCTGTGGATATGATGCGGTTAATCCTTCAGGCTTTATTTTTAATGTAACGAATAATACACCTCAACAAGTTGCTATTATTGGGTTTATAAGTTCTTTCTCTGCTGGTTGTGCAGGTGTTACAAGTACAGCAGCGATATTTGAAGTGTATGCTAAAAATGCGATCGGACAACCTTGGGAATTAGGATTGACTGGATATAACAATAATCCGGCATCTCAAGGCTGTAATGGGGTGTCACCAAAAGCTTTATGGACTTTGATGAAAAGAACAACAGCAGCAGATGGTATTCGGGCTTTGCCTGTAACTGCACCTGCCAGAGATACTTTATATATGGGAGGAGCCGGAACCCCATCAAGAGACACTATATTTAATTGTGATGGAACTTTTGTAATAAATGTTGGATCATCCAGGACCTCAAATTTATTTCTACAACCAGGTGAAACAAGAGGTTTGTTTATCGGCGGAGGATTAGGTACGCGATTTGAGATGATTTCACCGAATTTCGGTTCATGTAATGCCGGTCGTCCATTTGGTAATGGCCTCATGCAAATAAATACTGGACTTATCGCGGGTGGTATTTCTTCAAATACAGCAGCTTCAATTGGCCACTTAGGCGCTTGTCGTCCAATTGGTTATGTTGGAGATATTATCTACGCTACTTCTGATAATATGATCGCTGTTCGCCAAACATGTGGTCGTCCATATGGTCCAGGTTGTTTCTTTCCAATCGGTTGTACTACACTCTGTTATGAGGCCTCAGATGCCGCTGGAAATATTGCTACTTGTACATTTGATGTATGCGTAAATGAATATTTAAATACTGTTCAACATCTCGCTTGCCAAGATGAAATTCAAATCAGCTTAGACGAAAATTGCTTTGCAACCGTGTCAGCGGATGAAGTACTCGCCGGTGGTCCTTATAAATGTTTCGATGACTACGTTGTGGAACTTAGAGATTGGATCACAAATGTGATCATCGATCGTCAGCCCAATGTACCCGGAGTTCAATTAGGAATTCAGGATATCGGGCGTGAAATAAAAATAACAGTAAGAGATCCTGTCACAGGCAATTCCTGTTGGGGACATGCTACCGTTGAAGATAAAATTGCACCCCGTCTTACATGTGCAAGAGATACTTGCATCACTTGTGGAACTTCCGAAACCTCTCCGCAATTTATGGGGACTCCATCTGTAGTAGAAAATTGTGGTGGCTTTGCCTTATCCTATAAGGATAATGTAACTCAAGGAAGTTGTGCTTCCGGCAACGAAGAGATCATAGTTAGAACATGGACTGCTGAAGATGGCTATGGCAATAGAAGTAGTTGCATACAAACTATTACAGTAGCTCTCGCAACAATTGCTTCTGTAGACGTTCCTTTGAATTTTGATGACCTTGAAGAATCTTCACTTAGTTGTGACGGAAAAATAAACACTACAAAAGATTATACGGCGCATTACTTATCATCCCCATATTGCGTTGATGGATATCTATTAGATTCAGCATATTGGTTTGCAACTGGTGGATTTTTACCGAGCCCAAATGGAGATCTTGCCGGAGAAAGATTACCTAAAACTTTAGGATGGAATTGTATTGATACCGGACTCTATATTGGTCATCCTAGTCCATTCCCTGTTTATTGGCCAGCACATCCCAGCTGGAGACCGACAAATCCTGTTTGTTGGGGACCTGACGAAGTGATTCAATGGGCTGGAACTGGATTTCCCTCTGGTGGTGATTGCTCAAATATGGGTATCACTTTCCAGGATATTCGCATTGAATTGGCAACACCAGGTTGTGATGCAGGCCCTATAGGCTGTTTCAAAATTATAAGACAGTGGACCGTTTTAGATTGGTGCACAAGTGAAATTGGAGGCGTAAACCAAATTATAAAAGTAGCTGACAAAGAAGGACCAGATGTTCTTTATCCAGATACCGTAATTGTAAATATGGATGTATGGACATGTACCGGAAAATGGGACGTTCCAGCACCATGGTTACTTGATAATTGCAGTAATGAATTGCATTATAGTGTAGAATCAGAAACAGGAACCGTCTTGGGAAATGATGTCGCAGGTTACCTTATACTTGATATGGAAGTAGGCATATGGAATGCATATATTATTGCAGAAGATTGTTGCGGAAATATTACCAAAAAACGCGTTGCAGTTAATGTTCAAGACAACGTGCCTCCGGTTGCTGTATGTGATCAACGAACAGTTGTTAGTATTAATGGAAATCAGTCTCCCACCGAAAATTTTGCAAAAGTATTTGCAGAAGATTTAGATCAGGGAAGTTTTGATAATTGTGCCCCTCATATTTTCTTTAAAGCCATTAGAATGGAACACCTCAGAGGTACCAACAATGGTAGCAATGCGAATCAGGCGGATAATGGAATAAATTGTTCTGGTATTAATGGTGATGACAATGCAATACTTGATGGTAACCAAATTTATTTTGACGACCATGTGAAATTTTGTTGCAGTGATGTAGGAAATAGAATAATGGTTGTTGTTCGCGTGTTTGATCGCGAGCCAGGAGTGGGACCTATCGCACCAAGCAGAATGAACCCAGGTGGTAATTTATTCAACCGCTTTAGCGATTGTATGGTTGAAGTAGAAGTTCAAGATAAAAGTATCCCTACAGTAGTTGCACCACCAAATATCGTTGTGAGCTGCTGGTTCTGGTTTGATGTTGAGAACCTCGACGATCCTAATGATGCAACTTTTGGTAGAGTGGTCAATGATTTGAGTGCAAGGAAAAAAGTCGTAACAAAAGATCTCGTATGTTATAACTATTGCGTCCGCAATGACATTACCGGATACCCAGGATTCGTTCCTGGTGCTCCACCTTCAAATCCACCTGCATGGAACCGTGCTTGCGATTATTATCGAGTGTTGTTTGACACAGCACATGCAGATCGCAAATATGAACTGACCTGGGGTTTTGATGGAACTGTATTAGGTGCCTGCGGAACCAACTTTAGCATATCCGTTAATGACAACCGCGAGTGCGGGCAGGGACAATTGACTAGAACTGTTGTTGCCAGAGGACCTAATGGTCTTAGCGTAACGGCTACTCAAACTATTTGGGTTGTGGACTGCGATCCATTTTATATCAATAGAACAGATAATTGCGATCCTGATGATGATATTACCTGGCCGGGTAATTGCACTGGGCAGGCAACTACTATAGTTGGATGCGGAGCGGATTTGAGCCCGGATAATCCATTATTAGGCAGACCAATCGTTGAGAACAATTCAGATGATTTGTGTGCTTTGATCAGCATCGAATACTATGATGAAATATTTACCATAGAACCTCAGGCATGTTTCAAAGTATTGCGGACCTGGGTTGTCATTGATTGGTGTCAATATGACCCAAGCTTGGATCCAATCAATGGAAGATGGGAGTATCTACAGATCATTAAAGTATCTGATACTGATAAACCTGAAATTACAGTTACCATGGGCGATTGCGAGCCAGCTGTCAAAAATACTGCTGAAAATGTTTGTTATGGACATATAAGCATTACAGTGGATGCAACAGATAATTGTAGTCCTTTGGATTGGTTATTCTATGATTACAAGATAGACATCAACAATGATGGAAAAGGACAACATTCTGGATTTGATTATGCAGTGGGTCCATTGACTAAAAAGAATATGCTGCAGGAAGAACTCCTACAAAAGTTCATAACCCGCTGGCAGATAACGCGCTGAATCCTTTCGATGCAAGTGGTACCTATCCAATCGGAATTCATAGAATATGTTGGTATGTGGAAGATGGTTGTGGAAATATTGCCGCCAATTGCCAATTGTTTGAAATCAAAGATTGCAAAGCACCTACCCCTTATTGTCATGTAGGCATTATTACTACGGTCATGCCGGTTAATGGTTGCATTACGATTTGGGCTAAGGATTTGGATGCCGGAAGTTTTGACAATTGTACTGCAGCTCAGGATCTCAGAATTTATTTTGATGATTTTAACAGTGACAGTATGACGATTTGTTGTGATGATTTTGTAAATAACAGAGTCAACGATGAGTTGATCATTCCTGTGACGATATGTGTTGAAGACGAGGAAGGCAACAGAGACTGTTGTGAAACTACAGTTGTTATACAGGATCCACATAATGTTTGTCCGGATGTAGGCTCTTTTGGTAAAATCACCGGTGAGATTAGAACCC
Source organism: Saprospiraceae bacterium (assembly GCA_016719615.1). Classification (NCBI taxonomy): domain Bacteria; kingdom Pseudomonadati; phylum Bacteroidota; class Saprospiria; order Saprospirales; family Saprospiraceae; species Saprospiraceae bacterium. Next base: position 1,778,379 of record JADJYQ010000001.1, on the reverse strand, counting down.
TCAGCAGTGAAGAAACTCAGGATGCAGAAGTTCAGTTGTTTGAGTCAACTATTATGAAAAAACACATGACGACTTCTACAAACGGACGTTATCTATTTGGAGATTTGGATTATGGATTGTCAAAAGAGTATGTTGTGAAACCAAACCGGAATGATGATCATTCAAATGGCGTATCTACAGCAGACATCGTTAAGATTCAAAGACATATTTTAGGAATTGAAGAATTAAACACACCATACAAAATAATTGCAGCGGATGTAAATCTTAGCAATAGCGTAACAGCATCTGATATTTCCGAGATTAGGAAGTTGATTCTTGGAGTAAGCAATGTGTTTTCAAAATGTGAAAGCTGGACGTTTGTGCCAAGTTCTTATGTGTTTGTTGATCCTAAAGTACCTTACAACGCTCCTCGTCAGTCTGTAGTTCCACTTCAGACACCAACGGAAGTTATTGAGAACTTCCTGGCTGTCAAAATGGGGGATGTTAATAACAGTGCAAGAGGTAGAAATTTTAGTGGTAGCACTACTAGATCAAATGCATTGCAGTTAACCATTGATGACGCAAATACGGTCGCAGGTGAATTGTATCGGGTTGCATTCAGAGCTTCAAACTTTAATAATATCTCAGCTTACCAGTTTACTTTAAAATTTGATCGGAGTGTGCTTCAGTTTGAAAGCTTGGAATCTGGAGTTTTGGCTTTGGATGAAGCCAATTTCGGAACGAATAGAATTCAGGATGGAATTCTTACAACTAGCTGGAATAGTAAAAATCCAATGACTGTAACTTCTGATGAAATCTTATTTACTCTTGTATTTAGAGCCCAAGCAACTGCGAAAGCAAGCAGCCTTTTGGCCATAAATTCTGATATAACCGAAGCAGAAGCATATGACGGATCTCTCCATATCAAGGACGTTAAATTAGGAGTTAGAACTGAGAAAGGTTTGGAAGGAACCGCAGTTTTTGAATTGAGTCAAAATACACCGAATCCATTCCTTAAAGAAACACTGATCAAGTTTACTTTACCTGAAGCTGGAATGGCCAAATTGAGTATTTATGACGTTTCCGGAAAAGTGTTGAGAGTTTATGAACTCCAATCCAATAAAGGCGAAAACAAGTTTATATTGAACAAATCCGATATTAATGTAAGCGGTGTTTTATATTACCAACTGGATGCAACAAGTCATACAGCAACGAGAAGAATGCTCATAACTGAGTAAGTATAGATCTATTAAATCGCACATATATGCTTAAATAAGTGATATAATGTTGATTTATAAGATCTTATAATAAAAAATTCAATATTTTAGAAAAGGCACTAATCGCAGGATTGGTGCCTTTTTTTTTATGTTGGCTTCAAGTCAATTGGGGAATATCATTTATTATATAAATTATTTTTACCCATAGAATTATTTGATTAAGTGTAAAATCTTGTAATTCATATGATTAACAATTGATATATTTTTATAATATTTTCACATTAAAATCTCTTCTAAACCTAATCTTTTTTGATTCTTTTTTGGAATGTTACTTGCAATTAATGGGTAATGGAATATTTGAGCATTCAGTTACTCAGATCCTTTCATAATAGCACCCACCCAATATTTCACAATAGTGATATAGGTCATGCCATATGGGCATGGGATGTATGACTATAGGCAAAAACGAATTTTATAAACATAAGATTATGAACAAACCATTACTAACAACAGTATTAAGTCGAGGCATCGGAAGATTAAAGATGATAGCGATACTGTTATGCTTCCCCATCTGGAGTGAAGTTTCCGCACAACCCTGTGGAAATCCTTCTCCACTTACAGGAGTACCTGGTATTGCATGTGTAGGCGATCATGACACTTTACTGATCAATCCTTACTTTGGTGCAAGTAGTTACCAATTACTGGTAAGTCCAGCAATAGGTGTAATTATAAATAATTTGACACCTGGATTTCCAGGTTTCGAAATATTTTACACTCTGCCTGGTAATTACGAACTGATATTTAGAAGAGATATAGCTTGTGCTGACACATTTAATGTACATGTGTCCAGTCGTTTTGCTCCGCAGGTGGATTGCAATGATAAAATACATTTTTCATTGGATGAAAATTGCGCAGGATTCGTTTATCCAAGTCTAATACTGGAAGGTATTTATGACAGTCTCGATTATATCGTAGTCATAAAAGACAAAATTACCAATCTGCCTATCCAAAGCAGCCCTTATCTCAATGCTTCTCACATCGGCAAAGAATTTATTGTGGAAGTTATTCACGTTTGTTCCGGGAATACATGCTGGGGCTATATGTTAGTAGAAGATAAGTTAAAACCTCGTTTAGAATGTGAGACTTATACCATTGATTGCGATGAAGAATATGAACCTGAAGATATTGGTTTTCCAATGCCTGCTGGTGCTCCTAACCCAACGAGAATTGGAGTTCAAAGATATCGGTCTACCAACAGTTTGGTAGATAATTGTGGTCCTACGATTATTACATATTCAGATCGCATTGTACATGCTGATTGTCCGCCGCCTATTTTATATATAGATACTGTTTTCAGAGACTGGATAGCAACTGATTCATATGGAAATGAATTTACTTGCACAGACACCATTTTAATCCGGGTGGGAGATATAGGTGCTATTACTTGTCCATTGAATTATGATGGATTTCAAAATCCAATATTACTTTGTGAAAACCGTCAAAAGCAAGCTATTTTTGGTGCAATAGCCTGGAACGCTTTGCCTAATGGGCACCCATCACCATATGATTCATTAAATTCGAATGGTAGTGTAAAATACCAAGGCACAGGTTTGCCAAGTTTCGCAACTTGCAGAAATCTTGATTTTACTTTTACAGATATTCGTTTGAATGTTTGTCCGGGTACTTTTAAAATACTCCGGGAATGGATTGTTGCCGACTGGTGTACAGGAAGACAAACCACTTGTATTCAAGTTATAAAAGTTGAAGATCAAAATGGTCCGCAGATTGTTTGTGGAGATAATATTACTATTTCAACATTACCTAACACTTGTGAGGGCGAAGCAATTTTAAATATTCCAACGGTTTTTACGGAGTGTTCAACAGTAAGTTGGGTAGTCAAAGTAAAGCGCGGAGCTGATTTGAATACGCCACCTTCAGCTATAGAAGCAACAACCGCCGGTGTATTAAAATTAAATAATACGCAATATCAAATATTTAATCTTCCTGTAGGATTATCATGGGTTTTATTTATTGGAAATGATGGTTGCGGAAACGCGGATACTTGTGCTACTGAAGTATTTGTGGAAGAAAAAACAAGACCAATCGCAGTGTGTGATCTGGAAACTGTAGTAACGCTTACAGATGCAGGATCTGCAAAAGTTTATGCAATCACATTTGATGATGGCTCGCACGATAATTGTGAGATGGGATATTTTAAAGTCCGCAGGATGAATCCGGGTAATTGTCCAGATCCAATTAAAGATGATAGCCTATATGGAGATTTTGTGGAGTTCTGCTGCAACGATATTCCAAATAATCCATTAACCGTAGTATTACAAGTTGTTGATAAAGCAGGTAATACAAACGAGTGTATGGTGCGCGTAACCGTGCAGGATAAAAAACCACCAGTTGTAACTTGTTTACCTGATATTACTATTTCATGCGAATTTGATAAAGCAAATTTATTTGTGTTTGGTTCTTACAGAACAGCTGAGTTTGATCGAAGACCCATAGTTTTGTATGATCCTACTTATACTCGCTATGCCCAACCTAGACATTGGGGATATGATGGATTAGTCATTGAAGATTGCAATTTGCATGTGGATAGCAGTGTTGATAACAATTTAAATTCATGTGGTCTTGGAACGATAGAAAGAAAGTTTGCTTTTTATGATGATTTTAGCATCAATAATAAACAAAGGTGTACGCAAAAAATTACAGTTGTTGATTCCACACCTTTCGATGGCAAAAATTTAATTGTATGGCCAGACCATATTGAAACGCATGCTTGTCATGCTGACATCAGTCCTGATATTACGGGTAAGCCTAGCTGGCCATCTAATTTGACTTGTTCTAATATCATTGCAACATCTGAAGATCAAGTATTCAACATTGTGGAAAATGTTTGTTTCAAAATCTTAAGAACCTGGACTGTCGTAGATTGGTGTCTATATAATAGTAGTACTGGTAAAGGAAGATGGACTTACACCCAGGTCATTAAAATTAAAAACTCCATCAATCCTCACTTTATAACACCTTGTTCAGACTTATTTTTTGAAAGTACAAATTCTGATTGTAATGGTTTTGCTACCCTATTTGCAGAAGCATCAGATGATTGTTTGCCTGCTCAATTACTCTATAATTATGAAATCGATCTTAACAATGACGGAAGTGTTGAATTTTCAAGCATTGGAAGCAATGCCAGTGGAACGTATCCAGTAGGAACTCATCGCATCAAATGGACTGTTATAGATCAATGCGGCAACAGTGCAACATGTATACGTCGTTTTACGATCATCGATCGTAAACTTCCAACGCCAGTTTGTCAAACCGGCCTTATAACAGTGATCATGCCATCAAGTGGGCAAGTTACGATTTGGGCAAACAGTTTCGATCATGGTAGTAGGGACAATTGTACACCTAATAATAAATTGCGTTTTGCATTTTCTGCAAATCCAAATAATGTGACACGCACATTTACGTGCCCGCAAATCGAGGGAGGCGTTGTTGATACATTTGATGTTAGCATCTTTGTTTTTGATGAAGCAGGTAATGCTGACTATTGTGATACCAAAGTGATCATCCAGGATGGATTAGGTAATGCATGTCCTGACAATTTGGGAGGTGGAAACACTGGCAACCTGGCTGGAGCAATTTTCAATGAGGCCAATAGCAAATTAGAAAATGCAATGGTGACCCTAAATGCAAATATGCCAAATATGCCTAAATATGAGATAACTCAGGTAGATGGTCAATATGCATTTGTGGGATTGCCATTAAATGAAAATTATACAATCACCGCTCAAAAAGATGATGATCCTTTGAATGGTGTAACGACTCAGGATATTGTTTTTATACAAAGACATATTCTTGGACTACAGAATTTGAATTCTCCTTATAAAGTAATCGCAGCAGATATTAATAATTCTGCCTCTATTACGGCGAAGGATGTTTCAGATCTCCGCAAATTGATTTTGGGTATTACGAATCAATTTCCTGATAATAAATCCTGGAAATTTGTTTCCGCTACTCAGAAATTCAACGACAGTAACAATCCATGGCCTTTTAATGAAAAGTCTGTGATAGACAAATTATCCAATGATAAAATGGATAATAATTTCATCGCCATAAAAATGGGAGATGTTTCGGGAAATGCCCGCACCAGCAACTTGCAGAATGTAGAACAAAGAACCAAAAAATCATTTGTTCTCGACGTAGAGGATTTGGATTTTGTTGCCCGCCAACAAGTACGAATCCCTGTAACTGCAGGACAAACAGGCGTATTGTCAGGAATGCAGTTGGCTTTTAATTATGAAGCTTCGGTTTTGCAATTTAATGGTATTGAATCTGGAGTTATTCCCATCGACGATGCTAATTATATGCACGATTTTGCAACACAACGCATCAAGTTGAGCTGGGATCAAGTGATTCCGTTACAGGAAAACCAAATTTTGTTTTACCTGGTATTTGATGCTTTAAAGAGAAGTAAACTGAATGGAAATCTCGTATTAGCATCTGACTTTTTAGCAGAAGCTTATACAGAACAATTAGATGAATTGAACATCGAATTCAGATTCAAAGACGAAAATGGATCTACAAAAGGATTCTATTTATATCAAAACCAACCGAATCCATTCAATGCCGTTACAAAGATTAAATTCAATATACCGGTTGATGGTGAAGTGCGATTAACCATCATGGATGTGAATGGAAAATTAATTAGAAAAATAGTAAATCACTATAAATCAGGATTAAATTCTGTTGAAATTAAACGCGAAGATTTAAGCCGGACAGGGTTGTTGTATTATCAACTTGAAATGGGAGATTACAAATCTGTTCGGAAAATGCTTCTCATAGAATAAAGCATACCAGCAAACATTAAGCGTTTTAAGGTATACCCCCTCTTTGTTCTTATTTAATAAACTATAACTCAATGCTTGACCCTCGAAAGAACCGTTTGAGGATCTCAGAAATTGTCATGTATTAAATGAAACATATTTACAATGAATAAATTATCCAAAATGAACACGACATTTTGTTTCGGTATTAGTGTTGAGAAACTAACAAGACGAATTAGTAGATTGACGATCGCGATATTGGGAATCAGTTTTCTGATGTCGGGAATGCAGTTGAAAGCGCAAACCTGTTTGCAGGTTGAAAAAACATTGCTTGCGGTAGCAGCCCCTGCTAGTGGAATCACAGGAAACTTTGATGCCATATACAGGTTGCAGGTTGTGAATACAAACGCTTGCGGAATGTTTGCAGGAATGTATTTTGGAATTTCTGTGATTGATCAACTGAACGCACCTGGAAATTTAGGAACTGCATTCGTAAGAGTTGTAGGTTTGCCAATTGTTGTTTCTACAACGATTGGATCTAATCCCGGAGTCATTAATCCACTTTTCGATGGATCCTCTGATCCTAACCTAACTGATGGTACAGGATTTTTTGCAGGAAATGTAAATGATACAGTTATCTATCAGATCAGGGTGGAAATCGATCCAAATGCTATCAATGCGCCTGCACAGTTGCAGAATAGTTTTACGGTTTCAAATACTGCACCTATTGCGAACTTAGAAACGGTAACATCCAATTTTGTAATCATTCCCAACTGTTGGGCTAATTGCCAATTAGTCTGTAACAATCAAGTGCAGGTATCCGTAAATAGTATCTGTGAAGCTGAAATTCTTGCAGATATGATTTTGGAAGGCGAGATTGCTGAATGTTCAGATTTAGGATTCTTTGAAGTGACCATATTTGATGGCAAGAAGCAAGTCTTTATGCCATTAGATCAAAGTTATATCAACAAAAAACTTAGTGTCAATGTTCGAAACATTGTTTGCGATAATAGTTGCTGGGGATATATCGTCTTGGAAGATAAATCACCGCCAGAGCTCAACTGTAGGGTCCGCGATACCATTAGTTGTTCAGCTGATATTTCACCGGCAGCTTTGGGATTTCCAGTGCCATTGATGAATGTCAATCAGAATGTTTACCCTTATGTTGTAACAGGTATTGATGCGTGTGGTATCGTGTATCTCACTTATCAGGATAGTTTAGTTAAATATGAGTGTAGCAATCCCGAATTAAGTGCTACCATTTATCGCAAATGGTGTGCTTCAGATCCAGGCGGTTATCAAGCTTGTTGCTTTGATACCATAGATTTAAGAAGAGGTACTTTAGCAGATATAACATTGCCCCCGCATTATGACGGACAACCCGGTAACAGACCATACTTATTATGTAATGGTAGCTGGACTAAATTGCCAAACGGATTTCCTGACACAACTATTACAGGTACCGGAAAACCTAATGGTATTTACTGCGGTAATATTCAATATGATTTTCAAGATGATACCATTCAAGTTTGTAAGGGAACTTATAAATTGTTGAGAAGATGGTTGATTTTGGATTGGTGTAATCCATCCTTTAGAATAGATTATATTCAACAAATAAAAGTAGTAGACGACAGAGCACCTTTAGTGACTTGTCCAAGCAATTATACAGTTAATACAAATCCTTGGAATTGTGATGGCACTTTAATTTTGCCGGTTCCACAGGATTTAACTCCTCAAACCATTGTTGATCATAAGGTTCCTTATGTGATTGAAAATTGTTCCGGTTGGGATTATTCTGTTACACATTTGCCTGCTATTGATCCAACAAACTGCAAACCGGTTCCTGGTCAAGGCACGACACACAATGTGACGCAATTACCTGATGGAAGATTTCAGGTGAGTGATATGCCATTGGGTTGTAACTGGATCTATTATACAATAACGGATGGTTGTGGTAATTACAGCGTTTGTCAATTTGATATTGAAGTTGTGGATAATACGCCACCTGTAGCAGTTTGTCATCAGAAAACTGTCATTTCATTAGGATCTACAGGTAGGGCAACAGTGCCAGCATCTGTTTTTGACGATCACAGTCATGATAATTGCGATAGTGTAACATTCCGGGTCAGAAGAATGAACCCAGGGCCTTGTGGTACTACTTCATTTGCAGCAACTCAAGAATTCTGTTGCAATGATGTACATCCAACCAGGGGTGTGATGATGGTTTTAAGAGTTATCGATAAAGCCGGCAATTCAAGTGAGTGTATGGTCGAAGCATTTATTCAGGATAAACTTCCACCAGATGTTAAATGTCCTGGTAATGTTACTGTAAACTGTGGAACTGACTTATCCAACTTAAATGTATTTGGAAGTTCTACTTCAACAGATAATTGTAATGTTACCATTCAAACCAGAGTATATAATAATTTAAACTCTTGTAATCTTGGAACTCTTGTCAGAGAGTTTATTGCAATCGATAATGGTGGTTTAAGAGATTCTTGTCAGCAGATGATTACTGTTGTTGATCCAACTCCGTTTCGATATGAAGATATTGTGTGGCCACGTGATACAACTTTAAACGGTTGTACTGATCAGGCAGATCCTTCGATAACAGGCAAACCCGTTTATTTAAATAAAGATGCTTGCAATCAACCGATCGCATCATCTGAGGATCTTGTTTTTAATTATGTAGAGGGGGTTTGTTTTAAAATTCTTCGTAAATGGACTGTTATTGATTGGTGTACTTACAATCCTCAAAATGGAACAGGTATTTGGTATCGCACGCAGGTCATCAAAATAAATAATACTGAAGCTCCTACATTTACCAGTTCTTGCTCGGACAGAGAATTTTGTATTACAGAAGCTTGTAGAGTATCTGTAATCCTTGAAGCTAGCGCTACGGATTTATGTACATCTCAAAGTGATTTAAGGTGGACCTATCATTTAGACTTAAACAATGATGGCGTTTCTGATTTAAACAGTAATCGAAATCGATTTAGTTTTAATTTCATGGCCGGGATTCATCGCATCACCTGGACGGTAGAAGACTTGTGTGGAAATTCGAAAACCTGCACTTACCTTATCACCATAAAAGATTGTAAAAGACCAACACCATATTGCAAAGATGGACTTGTAACGGTGCTTATGCAAAACAATAGAACGGTAACTGTTTGGGCAAAAGACTTTATTCAATACGGAGAGGACAATTGTACTCCATCGAATGAATTAAAATATTCTTTTACCACTAGTATAGCTGATTCTTCGCGTGTCTTTACATGCGCGGATATTGCCAATGGAATTAGTGATACTATTGAGGTGAATGTATACATTACAGATAATGCAGGTAATCAGGACGTATGTAAAACAAAATTGATTTTACAAGACAATTCTAATGTGTGTCCTGATATGATCACATTAGGATCAGCTTCAGGATTTATTAAAGGTTATAATGATAATCCATCACCTGAAGTCGTTGTATTTGTTTCAGACAACAATGGCATTATAAAGCAAGCAATAACAGGTACATCAGGAAATTATATTTTCAATGATCTCCAAATGTACCAGGATTATAAAATAACTGCAAATTATGACATGGATCCTATGAACGGAATTACCACGAAGGATATCGTCAAAATTCAAAGGCATATCCTTGGTTTGGAACTTATGGATACACCTTATAAATTAATTGCAGCTGACGTGAACAAATCTGGTAGCATTACAGCGCGTGATATCTCTGAGTTGCGCAAGTTAATTTTAGGAGTGCAGAATCAATTTGAAGATAACACATCCTGGAATTTTGTGGATGCAAATACGCCAATTGGTATGGATGATTTTATGAACTATACCACAAAATTGAGTATTGACCAAATGTCACAAAACCAATCAAGTTTAAATTTTATTGGAATTAAAACTGGAGATGTAACCGGTGAAGCAAACACAGGTTTTGCAAGTCAAACAGTTCGATCAAGAGATGTTATGTTTTTGGAAATCAGTGAGCAAAATTATAAGGCCGGTGAATTGGTGAAAGTAAAGGTTAAGAGTTTTGAAAAATCTGCCGTCATGGGTATGCAATTCGCTTTAGAGCTTTCATCAAATGAACTTGAATTAGTAGACATATTGCCAGGTGCTATCTTATTGACCAAAGATCATTACAGATACCATGATGGTCAAATAAGATTGAGTTGGAATGAAAATGAAACTGTAAATCTGAATGCAACAGATGTCCTTTTTGAAATGGTTTTTAAAGCCAATCAAAACGGAAATATTCACGCGGGGTCATTGCGTATGAATCATAATGTTATGGTAGCTGAGTCTTACCATCCTGAAAAAGATAAAAAGATAGAATTGTTGTTTAGAAACAGCAGTGAACCCGGAGATGTACATGGTTATGCATTATTCCAGAACGTACCAAATCCTTTTATGGATGAAACCATGATTTATTTTAATGTTCCGGTTGCAAGTATAGCTAAAATACATGTTTACAATTTATCAGGACATTTGTTAAATGCGTATACCATCCCTGCAAAACCAGGTATGAATACATTGCTTATGACTTCTGATGAATTAAAAGGTGATGGAGTATTGTATTATAGATTAGATGTTAATGGCTATCAATCCATGAGGAAAATGGTCATTTTAAAATAAACGGTTCTTGGGTAATTAGGCTGATTCCGGGAACATTTATGTTCCCGGATGAAAGCCCACCTTAAAAATCAAAATTAAACTTTTATTAAGCTGATATATAAATTTAGAATTATGTCACATCTCTTACATCAAAATATGAAAATTATGAAGAGGATTACGAATCTTGTGGAAACCTTCCTTTTCACCCGCAGGTTAAATTTGGTACTTGTTAAAGCTTGTATCTTTTTTATCGCGTTCGGATTGACTTCGCAACTTAAAGCACAATACGTAAGTGGAGACACGAGCGTATGCCCTGGAGCTACTGTTGCTTACACTTTTGCAAACGGTCCGTGGACTGTAAGCATTTTAGGTGGTGGTAGTTTTAATCCAGTTCCCGTTATGCCGACCAATTCCTTTACGATTTCGTGGGGTTTGGTACCGGGTACGTTCCAGATTAGACTTACTGATGGTATTACAACTATTTTTCAACAAGTATTTGTTGAAGGAGATATTGCAATGGCCTGTGATGACCTTGTAAATGTAAGTCTTGATGGAAATTGTCGGGCTGTTATTACTCCGGGGGTTATTCTTGAAGGAGAGCAATATCCTGCTGATGCCTTTCAGGTTACCGTTTACAATACAAACAATGTTCCTATGGCAGGAAATGTCGTCACCTATGCTAATCTTGGGCAAGTACTTAAAGTGCATATCAGACATATATGCTCAGGTATTTCATGCTGGGGGCGGATATTTATAGAAGACAAGTATATTCCTCTTTTGGAGTGTAATCCAAGTCCATATTTAGTAGGCTGCGATGATGATTATTCTCCAGATTCCATTGGATTTCCATTGCCGCCAAGCGCTGATGTAACAGCGCATGCAACCAAAAGTCAATGTTATATCGTTGAAGATTTTGATTTGTGTTGTGATGTTGAATTGTGTTATTATGATGTTTATATTAAGAATGGATGTAATGCAAGGTATTATGCGCAAGTTGAAAGAAACTGGACTGCAGTAGATTGTAAGGGTAATAAAACTACTTGCAAAGATTCTATATACATTATTCAAGCCACGATTGGCTTAATTAATTGGCCTTTAAATTACGATGGTTTCCAATTGCCCGCTTTGCAGTGCGATAGTATTGAACCTGCAATTGGTCCCTATCCGGCAGGTTGGAATGCTTTAGATAATGGCAATCCATCACCTTATGATGAACTTCGTTCAAATGGCAGTGTAAAATGGAAAGGAACTGGTTACCCAACAAATGTACATTGCGACCATATAGCAGTTACTTATAGAGATATCCGGATACCTGTATGTGGTAATTCATTTAAGTTATTGCGCACATGGCGGGTTTTTGACTGGTGTACAGGCCAACTGGAAGAACGTGTTCAGTTTATTAAAGTAACTGACCATAAAGCACCTATTGTTTCCTGCAGTCAGAATTATATTAAATTTCCAATGGACTATTATTCCTGCACAGGAACTGCTACGATTCCACCACCGGATTTAATCATCGATTGTAACACAACAACGTTTACCGTTGAGTACAAACTTGCAGGTCCGGATGGAATGCCCGAAGCCGGAAATTACAGGACTGATAATATTAGTTATAGAAATGGAAATGCAATTATTACAGGGTTGCCAAAAGACACCACATGGGTACAATATGTGGTAACAGATGCCTGTGGTAATTCTACCAAATGTCGGGTAGAAGTTCTTATTGAAGATAATTTACAGCCTGTGGCTATCTGTGATGAACATACAGTTGTAAGTTTAAATGAGCAAGGTATTGCCAGTATTTTTGCAACATCATTAGATAATGGATCCATTGACAATTGCGAGTTGGATTCTATGGCTGTGAGAAGAATGCAGGATTGGTGTGGTGTTCCAGGAAATACAGACTTTGGATCTAAAGTTACATTCTGTTGTGCAGACTTAGCTCAGAATCCTCATATGGTAGTTTTTAGAGTTTGGGATGCCAGCGGAAACTATAATGATTGCATGGTATCTGTTACCGTACAGGAGAAAATTCCACCGGCGATCAGTTGCCCTCCGAATATCACTGTAAATTGTGGTACAGACTTATCAAATCTCAATATATTGGGAAGAGCGACTGCTAACAACACATGTGCAAATGCAAATGTTACATATGTTGATGATACTTTAAATTTTAAATGTGGTGTCGGAACAATACGTAGAATTTGGAAAGCAACATCATTGGGTGGATTATCCAGTACTTGCCCTCAATCTATTACGGTTAGAGATAATGATCCACTTACCTTTAATAAAATAAACTGGCCAGATGATATTACAGTCAATGGTTGTAAAGCTTCTGATGCGCATCCTGATTTTGCAGGAAAACCAATTTTTCCAGTAAGACCTTGTGGAAATGCAATTGCAGGATATACAGATGAACGTTTTTACAATATTGGCGGATTTTGCCTTAAAATTATCAGACATTGGCGCGTTATTGCCTGGTGTCTGTATGATGTAAATAATCCGAATTCACCTGGAGTTTTTAATAGAGAGCAGATTATTTATGTTAGAAATACAATGGCTCCAACAATTTCTTCTGCAACTTGTGCCGCAAGAGATACTTGTGCTAATGATTTTAGCTGCAATGCAAATCTCAATTTAGTGGGTTCTGCAACAGACGATTGTACGGATGATAATAAACTTATTTGGTCTTATCGTGTAGATCTAAATAGTTCAGGAACATTTGGCAGTTCACAAACTGGAAATAATGCAAGTGGCACCTACCCAGTTGGTGTTCACAGAATAGAGTGGACAGCTGCAGATTCTTGTGGTAATGCTGGAAAATGTATCCAGATTATCAGAATTAATGATTGCAAGGCACCTACACCATTCTGCAAACCTGGGTTGATAACTGTTGTGATGCCTAATAATGGAAGAATTGAAGTTTCTGCAAGATACTTTGACGATAAAAGTGAGGATAACTGTACTGCTAAGAAGGATTTAAAGTTTTCGTTTAGCAGTTCAATCTCCGATTCTGTCAGAACATATACTTGCGCAGATATAGATAATGGCATTGCAGATACGATTGATGTGACCATTTATATCACAGACCTCTGGAATAACCAGACTTTCTGCAAAACGAAATTAATATTGCAGGATAATGGAAATGCATGTCCTAACAGATTTACAAATGGTGGTTTGATCAGCGGCCTTGTTTCAACCAGCAATCAGGCTGTATTACAAAATGCCCATTTGGATTTATTAAAAGATGGTTTAACCGTTGGTTCTATCAATTCAGAAAAGTCTGGAAATTATATGTTTCTTGATTTACCAGAAGGTGAAAATTATACGGTAAGACCGCGGAAAGATGATGACATCAATAATGGAATTTCAACTGCAGATATTGTTTTGATTCAAAAACACATATTAGGAATTCAGAAATTCACCTCAGCTTATCAGTATATAGCAGCGGATGTTAACAATTCACAGAATGTTACAGCTGCTGATATTTCTGAGATTAGAAAATTAATTCTTGGAATCACAGATAAATTTAAAGAAGGAGTTCCTTCCTGGAATTTCTTGACACATGAGACTGTTTTTGATCAGATTGATAATCCTTGGTTAAATGCACCATGGAAAACACATTACGATTTTTCGAACTTAATAGGAGAGAATAAGGAAGCAAACTTTATGGCTATCAAATCCGGTGATGTAAATTTAAGTGCTAAAACCACTGAATTTTCAAATGGAATTGAACAAAGAAGTTCGGAAGAATTTTACTTAGAATTGGATGCAGATGTTAATTTAGAACCCGGTGTAAGAAAAATACCCGTCTACGGAAGTTGGAACGGAGTGCTTAGTGGATTTCAGTTTAGTGCCATGTATCCTGTAGATAAAATGGAATTCATCGGCGTACAAACCGCAAATTTGGACTTACAAGATAACCATGTGGCCATTTCTAAAGCAATACCTGGAGTACTAAACTTTAGTTGGAATTCGGCTCAAGGAGTTTCGAATCAAGAAGGTGTTTTATTTTATCTTAATTTCAAAATTCACGCGAAACTTAAAGTTTCAGAAGGTATTACATTGCGAAACGACTTATTATCTCCGGAAGCTTATACAAATGAATTGGAGCTTATGAGCATCAATTTGCGCGAAAGAAACACTAAAAAGGCAATCGCAACCACTCAATTACATCAGAATGAACCTAATCCATTTAGTGATTTGACAGTAATTTCATTCACCGTTCCGGAGTTGCAAAATGTATCTTTTAGTTTTTACACTTTAGGAGGATCTTTGATTAAGAAAATTGAAATCGTTGCTCAAAAAGGAAGAAATCAAATTCAGATCTCAAAACAAGACCTTTTAGGGCCCGGCATGTATTATTACCATATGGAAACGGGTCATTTTTCAGGAGTTAAAAAATTGATACTCAACAATTAGAAATTTTTATATCGGTTTATGAAGGGAAGTGTCCTTATTCGTAAGGGCACTTTTTTTTTATATTTATACGATGAAAGCCATACAACTTAAAGAATTGGGATCCGCTCCATTGTTGGTTGATTTACCGGAACCTATAGAAAAAGAGGGATTTGTAAAATTGAATGTATCTCATTCCGCTCTAAACCACCGCGATGTGTGGATTATGAAGGGCCAATACGCGGGACTCAAGTATCCTATTATACCAGGTTCGGATGCCAGTGGATATGCAAATGAATCGCGTAAAATTATAAATCCAGGATTCTATTGGGGTACTGACCAAAAGGCACAAGCAAAGACATTTCAAATTTTAGGTTTGCCAGAAGATGGCAGCTTTGCTGAAATGGTGAGCGTTCCGGAGTCCAATCTGCATATGGCACCCACGCATTTAGATGATGCGGAAGCAGCATCTATAGGACTTGCCGGAGTCACTGCTTACAGGGCTTTAAAAGTTAGATGTAATCCGCAACCTGGCGAACGATTGTTAGTGACGGGCATTGGCGGGGGAGTGGCGCTATTCATATTGCAATTGGCTACAGAACTGGGTCTTGAAACTTTTGTAACATCATCAGATCAGATAAAGATTAAAAAAGCAAAAGCTTTAGGTGCAGCAGAAGGGGTGCTTTATACAGAAGAAGACTGGGATCAGAAACTCTTGTCTATTAACCCCAACGGATTTGATCTGATAGTAGATGCTTATGCAGGAAATTCTGTAAATAAACTTATGAAACTTGTAAATCCTGGTGGAAGAATCTGCTTTTATGGAGGGACCGGAGGGAAAATTCAGGATTTGATTCCACAACAACTATTTTGGAAACAAATATCATTGCTTGGAAGTACTATGGGATCTCCTTTGGATTTTCAGGAATTTTTAAATTGGGTTCATGAAAAAAAAATGGTCCCAATTGTTGATTCCGTTTATGATTTAACGAATGCTGATTTGGCATTTCATCGGATGAGCAATCGCGAACAATTTGGAAAAATTGTTTTACGAATCAAAAAATCATGAAAATTGGCATTTTATCAGATACGCATGGTTTTCTGGATGATAAAGTATTTAAATATTTTGCTGAATGTGAAGAGATATGGCATGCCGGAGACATTGGAAATGAAGCTATATTAAATCAATTACAATCTTTTAAACCATTGCGAGCGGTTTATGGAAACATTGACGACCGACACATACGGGCAACTGTTCCTGAAACCGAAGTTTTTCAGATTTATGATAAAAAAATAGCCATGATACACATTGCTGGTAAACTGGGAAACTACACGAGTCAGGCCCGAGATTTAATTTTATTGCATCGTCCTGATATACTGGTTTGTGGCCATTCGCATATTTTAAAAATAGCCTTCGATGATAAATTTAAATTGTTATACATAAACCCTGGAGCTGTTGGTATTTCGGGTTTTCACCAGGTGCGTACCATGATTAGAATTGAAATAAAACCAAATTTTTTGGGAAATGCAGAGGTGATTGAATTAGGTAATCGCAGTATTAAATAACAGCAATTGACTGTTCAATATCTGCTAAAATATCTTCCGGATGCTCAAGGCCCACTGATAATCTGATGAGATTGTCCGTAATTCCATATTGTTTTCTAATTTCTGATGGTACTTTCAAATGCGACATTGAAGCTGGGTGAAGCACCATGGTGTCAGTCTCTCCTAAAGATGGTGCAAGGCTGCAATGATGTAAGCGATTGCAAAATAATTTAGCATCTTCTAATGTACTTCCAACACTAAAACTTAACATTGCACCGAATAAATGCATCTGTTCCTTTGCAATGTTATGCGTTGCATGAGATTCGAGTCCTGGATAATTGACCTTTGTTATTTTCGAATGGTTTTGTAGTTTTTGAGCAAGAAAATGTGCGTTATTGCTTTGTTGATTAATTCTCAAGGAAAGTGTTTTCATTCCCGTATTGATAAGCCAGGCATCATAAGGATTGGAATTACATCCTACCAATTTCATGATTTCCCATGCTTTTTTGTGTAGTTTTTCTTCAGCGCAAACAACCACACCGCCTGTGGAAAGGCCATGACCATGAATATATTTAGTAGTAGAATGAATAACTACATCTGCTCCAAAATTTAAGGGTCGTTGAAGTATAGGTGTAGCAAAAGTATTATCGACTACAATTTTAGTATCGTATTTTTTGGCAAGCTTGCATATAGATTTTAAATGAATACATTGGAGAGTAGGATTGGACGGCGTTTCAACCAATATTGTTTTACTTAATCCTTCGTTAGTCTTTAATGCGGTTTCTAAGGCAAACTCATCTGCGAGGTCCAATATTAAAACTTGAATTCCGTGCTTTGTTATAATCTTATGAAGTAACTCAGTTGTGCCTCCATATAGATTTCCTTGTGTTATTAAAAGATTGCCCGATTCTGTGATAGATGTCAAAGCAACATATAACGCGGCCATTCCGCTACTCGTTAATAATCCATATGCATTATAATTCGTCCCAAAGGATTCTAAATCTGCTATTTTTTGCGCTACGGATTCAATACCGGGATTTCCGTACCTGGTATAAACATGTTTGCCAGGCTGTGACTGAAAGATTTCCATGCCTTCCTCAATACTTTCAAATTTAAAAGTCGAACTCGCAAAAATCGGATTTTGATGTGCTTCTGTGGAATTGCTTAACTTTGGCTCTGAAGCACAGAGAGACTCTATGTGATTGAATTTTACATCCATAAATTATAGATTAATCAAGTTGAGCAAAAGTATGGAAGAATTAACGGACTTTTTGGAGTCTGGCGAAGATCTGATTGAAATCATTAAAATTCAAGTTGATCTAGGGCAGTCTAGTCAAAGAATTGATCAATTTCTGGCAAATAGAATACCCAAGGTGTCCAGGAGCCGGATTCAAGCTGCCATATTAGCAGGACTCGTCCAGGTGAATCAAAAATTGATCAAGGCCAGCTATAAAATTGGGGGTGGTGACCAAATTGAATTTAAAATGCCAGTTTTTCACGATTCAACTGATATTATTCCCGAGGATATTTCTTTGAATATTGTTTATGAGGATGATACGTTGTTAATCGTAAACAAAGCTTCCGGCATGGTAGTGCATCCTGCAGCTGGGGTAAAATCAGGCACTTTAGTCAATGCACTTGCTTACCATCTGAACAATCATAAAACCAGGGATGAATTGCTGGAGCGACATCGCTATGGTCTCGTTCATCGCATTGATAAGGAAACTTCAGGTTTATTGGTTGTCGCAAAGACAGAATTTGCACATGCACATTTGGCAAAGCAGTTTTTTGACCATACGATCGAAAGGGAGTACATTGCTTTAGTTTGGGGTGAACCGGATCCTCCATCCGGAAGAATCGAAGGGAATATCGGCCGGGATCCAAAACACCGGCAACGGCAATGCATTTTTCCCGAAGGTTTGGAAGGGAAACATGCAGTCACTCATTTTGAAACGATTGAATCTTATTATTATACGAGTTTGATAAGATGTAAGTTAGAAACCGGTAGAACTCATCAAATACGCGTTCACATGAAATATATTGGGCATCCTTTGTTTCAAGACGATAAATACGGAGGTGATCGAATTTTGAAAGGTACCATTTTCAACAAATACAAACAGTTTGTGGATAATTGTTTTGAAATTATGCCCAGACTTGCTCTGCATGCCAGATCTCTTGGGTTTATTCACCCGGTTACTCATCAAAAATTATATTTTGAAGCATCATTGCCAGAAGATCTTCATGCGCTGATTGAAAAGTGGAAAAATTATGCAACAAGCCGCAAAGAACATTTAAATGATTGATTGAAATGATCGAATTTACTCGAAAATTTATAACAATCTGTTCTGCTTGGAAGGAATTATTATTGCGCAATGCTGGTAATTTTGATGCAATCCTTGAACAAGCGAAAAGAGAAAATCCCTGGTTTGAAAAACAAGAGATTGAAAGAAGTTTAAAGGCAATATGTGATAATTATTTAGATGAAACCTTACTTCAAATTTGGTTAAATAAGTATTCATTTGAGAAGTATGATCACCAAAAATCTGTAGGTATCATTGCAGCTGGTAATATCCCATTTGTGGTTTTTCATGATCTGCTTTGTGCCTTAGCTTGTAATTATGAAGTTTATTTAAAATTATCAGATAAAGATAAAGTGTTACCTGAATATTGTCTTGATCTGTTATTGAGTAATGATCATGATCGACTTTTAAAAGTACATATAGTTTCAAAATTACCTGAGGTCGATAAATATATTATTACAGGGTCATCTCTCACTAAAAATTATTTTCAATCCTATTTAAAAGGGAAACCATCTTTAATTAGAGGGCATAGAACAAGTGTGGCAGTTTGTAGCGGACAAGAAACAGATGAACAATGGTTGCAATTAGGAAATGATGTTTTTTCTTATTTTGGATTGGGGTGTAGAAATGTGACAAAATTGTATATCCCTATTGGGTTTGATATAAGGCAGGTCCTTGCTTTATGGGATCAGGAATTTATATATTTACAGAACGTAGTTCCGTACATTCGGAATTTTGAATATCAGAAAGCTGTAAAACTCTTGAATAGAATTTCATTTCTGGAATCCTATGTTTTGCTTTTGGAGCATTCAAGCGAATTTTCTCCTCCTATATCAACTTTATATATTGAGGAGTATTCAAATATTCAAGATGTCCTAGAACAATTGCACACACACAAAGACCAAATTCAATGTATGTGTGCTTCTCGGAAATACGATGGAATACAAACGATTGCCTTTGGTACTTCACAAAGACCCGGACTTTCTGACTACCAGGATCATATCGATACTATAGAATTTTTGCTTCAAGAATGACTAGAAAAAAAAGAGCAGCAATTGTTTTAGAAACCTTAGATAGATTGTATCCGGAAGTTTCTGTGCCATTATTGCATTCAGATCCATTTACTTTGTTGGTTGCGGTAGTATTGTCGGCACAATGCACGGATGAACGGGTAAATCAAATAAGCCCGAAGTTATTTAAAATTGCTGGCACTGCTGCTGAAATGGCTTTGCTAGACAGATCGATAATCAAAGATGTCATCAGGCCTTGTGGATTGTCTGAAAGAAAATCGACAGCGATTAGTGAGTTGTCTAAAATTATAATGAGGGATTACAATGGTCTGGTGCCAAATACCATGGAAGATTTAGAAGCATTGCCGGGAGTGGGGCATAAAACTGCATCTGTTGTCATTAGTCAGGCATTTGGGGTACCGGCCTTTCCAGTTGATACTCATATTCACCGGTTAGCTGCCAGGTGGAAATTATCCGATGGTTCAAATGTAAAAAAAACTGAAAGCGATTTAAAAAAATTATTTTCCATCGAGAAATGGAATTCCATTCATCTCAAAATTATTTTTTACGGACGTGAATATTGTCCTGCGCGGGGGCATGATCTAAACAAATGCATTATTTGTAAAACTTTATGATAGTTTCAAATTAGAATGGATAATCTAAAGCCAGATGTATGGTTGAATTCTCAAATAAATTACCTAAGCTTACAGTTCTTGTACTATTATAAATCCAGTAGTTACCATTTTGATCAGGATATGCATTTTTGATTTGGAATCCACAATCTACACGGAATAAAAAATAGGTAAGATCTAATCTGATTCCAATACCTGTTCCTATTGCAATTTCTTTAAGAAAATTTGAAGTAAGGAAACCACTTTTATCATTATCTCCACTCGCTTTTGGCAAATACCAAATATTTCCAGCATCCAAAAATAAAGCACCTTTAAAGCGCCAAAACATGTCAAATCGATATTCAATACTGGTTTCCAATTTGAAGTCTCCTGCGGAAAAATAGGTTGGGTTTTCGCTTTGAACAGAATCAGCCAGATTTAACGACCCAGGGCCAATTTCTCTTAGATTCCAAGCTCTAAGACTTTGCGGGCCACCCACAAAGAATTGCTTTATATAAGGTACACTTGAACTGTTTCCGAAAGGTACAATAATACCTGTAGCGAAGCGCATTGCCAATTTGCTTTTATCGGAGAAGTTCGTATAGAATCTGTAGTCGAAATCGGTTTTTATAAATTTTGAGAACTCAAATTCACCAATGGCAAACGTACTGTTTTTATTGAAAACTTTATTATATATACTATTTAAGGCACTGACTTCAAGACCTGAAATATTAAAAGATGTTATCAATGAATGCTGTCTATTCGATTTAAGTTGACTTTGATAATAAAAAGTAAGATTATCTAAAAATAAGGAACTAAATAATCTGCTGTTTGTAAAACTTTCTTTTAGAAATTTATTATTCGACAATAGGGTATCAAATGAGGAAGTTGTTTTGGGAAGATAGAGTGAGAACCCAAAAGTTTTAAGTGTAAATCTTTTTCTCTTTTTAATTTGCCAATCATATTCAATACCGGTATTAAAAGCGGTGTATTTGTATAGCGATACCAGATTCTCATAATCAACTCCAATTTTAATATTTGTTCTGGAATCAGGTTCTCCGCTAACCTTTGATACAGGTTTTGTTAAGAACTTGAAAAGAGTCCAACTCCTGGTGAAATCGTAAAATGAAGCTAAGGATAATTCATTGCTGTAATGAATATTCAAAGAATTGAAATCACTAAGTTGTAACAAGTCCAATTCTGTACCAACTTCTAATTTAGTTGATAAACTAGCCGCCCGTCTGAATAGATTTCTATTTTTTAAATGTACAAATCCTGAAATTCCAAACAGGGTTTTCCTCGCCTGTCTAATGGATGTATAATTAAGGTCTGCACCAAAATCAAATACCCATTTTTTATTTGGACTTAACAATATATTATATTGGATCTGATTATTAAGTTGTGTGTCGATTTTGCCTTCGATATTTATGAACCTATAAGTTCCTAGTTTATATAAATTCGTATATGTTTCATCAATAAGATCTTTTCGCGCAATTTGATCAGGCCTAATTTTTATTTTTTCTGCTAATATACTAGGTAGAATATATGCCGGTGTTTGTAAGCTTACAAAATTTAAAGAATCATAAATTTCATAAGACATAGAATCTCTCCTTGCCGAAGGTTGATAATTGGTATTGACCCTGACCGAGTATATGCTATATTTGGTATGTGGTGAATTAAGTCCCGGATTTCTGATATGCAAATTTAGATTTGCTTTTAGATGGATGGTATCAGCCAGCAAAGGTTCAATGTAGATTGGGCTAAATTCAATGTAGCCCTGATTGTAAAGTAACTCACTCAACCTTGCTTTTTCCTGTTGAAACATATTATAATCTAATGGCGTACCTGCTGATAGTAATGAATTCTCTGCATCATGACGAACGATATTCTGGATTGTACTATCATCTGCTGTATACGTAAGCTCATTAATATAATACCTTGGGCCTGTGTTTAGCGTATAAGTTACCTTGGCCTTTTTATTTTTAATTTTAATAACAAAATTTGCGTCTGCTTTAAAATAGCCAAGATTGTACATGTAATTTATAAAATTCTTTCTTGTGGATTCGCAAGCCAAACTATCTAATAAACTAGGAGCTTCGGCATATTTTTCAAGTGTTTTCGTAATCCACGAATCTTTATTCTCACGGGCTTTCGCTTTAAAGTAAAACCATTCACGTGGAAAAACTAACAGAAAGTTTTTATTGGGCTTTTGTTTTTGAAGAGGAAGAATCTGTTCTTTTAATCTGAAATTTGCTTCTTCTGAGCTTATGCCTGAAATTTTGATTTTGTTTTGTTTTAATAATGCTTGTTCAGGACTCAAATATCGAGTAGTGTTGCATGAAAATATGCTGACGGATAGCAGGATTAATATGCTAAATTTGTGCAATGCCATAGGATGTACAAAGATGCTAACAAAATCAGATAAAAATTGGATAAAATCATTACAGGACAAGACGATAAGAGCGTTGTCATGCGAATTTGTTGCAGAAGGTAAAAAGTTGGTCTTGGAATTGTTGCAAGAACCCGGGTCTACTTGCCGCATATTGCTGGTCGGCAATTCTCTTGCAAATGACTTTATAACAAAACCACAAAACGTCGAAAGGTTGGTATTTGTTGATGAGCAAATTTTGCAAAGTTTAAGTTCTCTCAAAACAAACAATGGGCTGTTAGGAATTTTTAAATACCCGGAATTTCCATCCAGACCTACTAATGAATTACCTTCTTTTACATTATATCTTGATCAAATCAAAGACCCCGGAAACTTAGGTACTATCATCAGGACTGCTGATTGGTTTGGAATTAAAAAGATTTACTGCAGCAGAGATTGTGTTGATCCATTTAATAGTAAAGTGATTCAATCCAGTATGGCAAGTATTCTAAGGGTAGAGATCAATAGCATAGATTGGGAAGAATTTCATGTTCTGGCATCAGAGAATTCAATATATGCTGCAACTCCAGAGGGCGAATCTTATTTCCACATCAATAAAAGTGAAGTCAAAATATTATGCATTGGAAACGAATCCAATGGATTGAGAAACTTTGTACTTCAGGATGCTTATAAAAAGATAACTATTCCTAAGGCGAGTAATTCAAAAACGGAATCTTTGAATGCTGCAGTTGCAACTGCAATATTACTTGCCTGGAAATTCAGTAATTAAAATGAATTAATTTGAACTTATAAAGCCTTTTGAATTTCTTCTTCTAAATTATCTCTTGGATTTACTGCAGTAATTTTACCATCCTTTCCAATCAAAAAAGTTTTGGGAATTGCCTGAACTCCATATACCTTAGCAGGGTTGCTATCCCATTTTTTAAGGTCACTCACATGTGTGTCCCAAGTTAGTTTGTCTTTTTCGATGGCGGCCAACCAGGCTTCTTTGGAGCGACTTACAAATTCTTGTAATTGGGTATCATTTCCAAGTTGCGTTTTAGTACGGCTGTCGACGCCATCAAGGGAAACGCTAAAAACCGTAAATCCTTTATTTTTGTATTTATGGTACATTTCAACGACATGTGGATTGGCTCTTCTACAAGGGCCACACCAACTTGCCCAAAAATCAAGCAAGACAACTTTACCTTTCAATGAAGATAGCGAATAGGTTTTGCCAGCAGGACTTGGTAAAGAAATATCTGGAGCATCCATTCCCACTTTAATTGATTCTGAAGCTTCCTGAGCAGCTGACATTTCTTCCAATTGAACCATAAATGTTTCATATGTCTTCGTAAATTCAGTTGTAGGGAATTTTTCTTTCATCCTTTTGATAACCTCTTGATGGATTGCTAAAAATTCTGGGCGAAAACCCAAAAACTGCACTGCAATTAGACCGGCTGCCAGAGGACTGCTCATTGATTTTGTGGTTTCTTTAACGAGGTCAGCACTTGGTTGCTGCTCAGCAAGTTTTTTAATGTTTGCAAAAACTTCCTCAGATGCTGCAGAACCTTGAACTTCAACTTTTCCGGATGCTAATTCTTTAAAATCTCCACTGAATGTTACTGATTTTTCAGTTCCTTCCAAAACAAAGATTAAATTTTGTTGACCCATTTTAATTCGGTACAATCCTGGGTTCAAAGATTCTTTGAGTGTAAAATTGAATTTTCCACCTTTCATTTCAGATTTATCAATTGCAATGGCAGAATTGTCTAAACCTATACGCTCTAAATGTACAGCTATATCCGGTCCATTTTCAAAGGCTCCACTGATTTTGTTTCCTGAGTTACAAGAACTAAAACCAACGATTGTTAGTAAAAAATAAAATATATTTAATTTCATAAATCTATAATTTGATGTTAATTTAAATATTGTTCCAGGGCCGTTGAATACAAAGAAAAATATTCATTTATAGTCCCAAATAAATTACCGTCAATGCGATATTCATTTTGAATTACAGTACCCAGAAATTGAAAGTTTTGATTGTTTGTTTTTAGAAAATCCTCAAATGAATCTTTTAATTCTGGTAAGATGCTCACGATAATCCTTCCCTGGTTTTCACCAAACAAGTACATATCTGTTCTGGAGTGAAGTGGGAGTTGAATATCAAATCCCAAATTCCCTGAGCCAAATCCAGCTTCAGCCAGAGCCACAAACAATCCACCTTCCGAAATATCATGTGCATTTTGGACCCATTTATTACGGATCAATTTCTGAATGGTTTCATTTAATTTAAATTCAGCATCCAGGTCAAAATAGGGGGCGGGTGCATGTTGTATACCATGTATTAAATTTAAATAGCTGGAATAAGTGATCGATTCATTTACATCACCAACTAAGTAAATCAGATCACCTGTTGCTTTAAATCCGATACTTGTTTTAAAAGAGGAATCGTCCATAATTCCGAGCATTCCAATAACAGGTGTTGGATAAACGGGTATGTTTCCTTCTTTGGTAACTGATTGATTATAAAAGCTTACATTGCCACCAGTAACAGGGGTGCTGAATTTTTCACATGCTTTTCCCATTCCTCGCAATGCATGTACAAATTGCCAATAGACTTCAGGATTATAGGGATTGCCAAAATTCAAACAATTGGTAATGGCAACGGGTATTCCACCTGAACAACTAATGTTGCGAGCGCATTCAGCAACAGCAATCATGGCCCCAATTTCAGGATCTAAATAGACATAATTTGAATTACAATCCACGGTTAATGCCAATGCTTTGTTCGTATTTTTAATCCTGACAACCGCAGCATCTGAAGCATCCACGGATGTCATGGTTCCCGTACGAACCATTTTATCGTATTGCTCGAAAATCCATTTCTTGCTAGCAATATCCGGATGTTTGATAATTTCCTTGGATACTTTTACAAGGTCGCCGGGAATATGAATACTTTCAGAATCAAAGCTTTTTATTTTTTCAAAATAAGTAGGTTCACTGAATGCTCTTTCATAAATAGGTGCACCACCACCTAATACTAATGATTCTGCAGGGACATCTGCTACCAATTCATTATTGTAATAATAATGCAAACGACCAGTATCTGTAACTTGTCCTATTTGGATGCATTCCAAGTCCCATTTTTGAAATACTTCAAGAAGTTGTGCTTCCCCGCCGCTTTTGCAAACGACCAACATTCTTTCCTGTGACTCTGAAAGAAGGATTTCAAAAGCTTGCATGTTTTTTTGACGTGTTGGCACTTTATCTAAGTAAATCTTCATGCCGGTTCCGGATTTAGCAGACATTTCTGAGGTTGAGCAGGTAATACCGGCTGCACCCATATCCTGCATGCCAACAATTTGTCCGGTGGCAATAGCTTCTAAACTAGCCTCTAACAGTAATTTTTCTTGAAAGGGATCGCCTACTTGAACCGCAGGTAAATCGTCTGCCGAATCTTCTGTTAAATCTGCACTTGCAAATGTCGCACCATGGATTCCGTCTTTTCCGGTCGCAGAACCGACAATAAAAACAGGATTGCCGGGTCCATCGGCAACCGCTGAAACGGTCTTGCCAATTTCTACAATGCCTACGCTCATGGCATTTACGAGGATATTTTGATTGTAACAGGCATTAAAATATACTTCACCGCCTACCGTAGGTACTCCGAAAGCATTGCCATAATTCCCAATACCTTTTACTACACCCTTTATAAGTCGTTGTGTATGATTATGTTGTATTTCTCCAAACCGCAAAGAATTTAAAGCTGCAATAGGTCTGGCGCCCATGGTAAAAATGTCGCGATGGATTCCTCCGACACCAGTAGCAGCGCCCTGATAGGGTTCAATAGCAGAAGGGTGGTTATGGGATTCTATTTTAAAAGCGCAAGCCAAACCATCTCCAATATCGACAAGCCCAGCATTTTCCTCTCCGGCTTCAACCAAAAGTCTGGAGCCTTTTCTTGGCAATTTCTTGAGATAGGTTATAGAGTTTTTGTACGAACAATGTTCAGACCACATCACTGAGTATATACTCAATTCAGTAAAATTTGGTGTCCTACCCAGAATTTCGTTGATTTTTAAATACTCTTCCCCCGATAGTCCAAGTTTTTTGGCAGTCTCTAAGTTTGCTATTGACACCTTAATTTAATTTATAAGGCAAAGATATTTAATGATTTACATATTTTGAAACAGCTCTGCCTTTTAGATTTGTATTAACAATGAATCTTATATTTCTGCTGCCTTACCACTCATTCTTTGCTTATGATTTCTTTTTGATAGAGCATCCAATTGCTTTAGTAAGCTGTGGATCAGGATCTTTCCCGGTCTGAACAGATTTCATAGCATTTTCCAAATATTTAGTCTGTACAAGTGAAGCATCTTTAGGGGAATCATCAATTGCACCACTGTACTTCAGTTTTTTCATAGCATCAAGCAAATAAACCTGTGGAGTGCGACTAGCGCCGAATTTGGGAAATACGGTTTGTTTATCATCGATCAGATATGGGAATGGGTACTTTTTGTTTTTAGCAAGTTTAACCATGTTTTCATAGCTATCTTCGGGAACTATATCTGCATCATTTGGATTGATAGCGATCAGTTTGAAATCCATTTTTGCTGCACTTTTGGCGAGTTGAATGATCCGTTCCTCATACATTTTTGCATACGGACAATGATTGCAGGTGAAAACGATGACATAACCTTTAGCGTCTTTAAAATCTGATAAAGAAACCCATTTTTCATCCACATTTTTTAACTTAAAATCTTCGACCTGATCACCAAAATTATAGGCTTGTGCAGATGCGCTGATGCTGAAGCCAAAGAATAAAATACATTGAATGAAATTTTTCATATTAATTTGATTTATTACAATTTGTTACAAATTTTTCGATTTCTGCAGCGTTTTCAAAAGAAGTTTCTAAAAAACATTTTTGACCATTAAACACTATTAAACTAGCCGGGATGGTACCTGTCCATTCTTCTGCAACTTCATTGATCCAAAGGTTTGGATCGCCACCATCAAACAACAAAACCCTTGAATTAATTTTATTTTTTTCTATAAATTTTTGAAGTCGTTTATTGGGACCTTCGTTAAAATCCAAACTGATCAAATAAATTTTCGACTTAGCTTGTGTCCATTGACTATTCAATTCTTCAAAGTAAGGCAATTCTTTTACACAGGGTTTGCACCAGGTAGCCCAAAAATTAAACAAACGCAAGGTGTCGTCTTTTAAATTGAGGAGGTTTTGTAGCTCTATTCGGTTTATAATCTCAATTGCAGTCTGGTCCTTTTGGCTTGTCAAGGTGCCTGTCATGAAACAAAGACAGATAACGATGTATTTTGTTAATGAATTCATGGTCTTTAAACGATTCAGTTTAAGATTCAGTTTTAAAAGAGTGGCCTCAAAGCGAAATTTATACCTTTTTTAACGAATCGTAAGTGTTCTAAGTCATAATAATTTAAACAATGTAGGAATCGTTTTTTAGTTTTGTTCGTTGCTATATTATGAAAATGCAGTTTATGCGAATTACCCTGATCTTTTTCTTGTTTATAAATGCTATCCATTCACAGATCTTAAATTTTAAAGAAATCCCTATTTTAGGGCTTGATCTTAAAGTTTTAAATAATGCAGCCATGGGCGGAATGGATAATCCGCAGATTGGAGAAATGGACTTCGATGGAGATCAAGTGCTTGATTTACTTATATTTGATCGCGCTGGTGATGTATTATTGCCATATAGATACGATACAAGCACAAAACAATATTTGTTCAGCCAAATTCACAAGAACATTTTTCCCAAAGTCAAAGATTGGGTGCTATTAAGAGATTTTAATCAGGATGGACTGATGGATATCTTCGCAAGTTCCTTTAATACTGCAGGCATTCCTGGAATCGAATTGCATATTGCCAAAAAAGGAGCTTTAGGATTGGAATTTTCCAAATTTGACATGGGAAAGTTCTTTAAAGTCATCTATTTTTCAACGGGAACAGGAGACACACAAATTCCTACAGATTTTACAGATATTCCCGCAATTG
The DNA here is from genome assembly GCA_016719615.1 of Saprospiraceae bacterium. NCBI lineage: Bacteria > Pseudomonadati > Bacteroidota > Saprospiria > Saprospirales > Saprospiraceae > Saprospiraceae bacterium. The sequence goes on along the minus strand of JADJYQ010000001.1, from coordinate 1,749,450 downwards.
AGGATCCTGATGGTGATGGTGATCTGGATATCATATTGTTTGAGCCTGGTAATAACAGGGCAACTATTTTTATCAATGTTGTTAAAGAACGGGCATATTCCCAAGATACTTTGGCTTTTGTTTTATCAGACAGATGTTATGGCCGCTTTATAGAAAGCGGATTTACTTCTGAAATCACTTTAAGCAGAAGTTCTGATTCTTGTGCTTCTTTCCAAAATCCAATTTTGGCAACTCGACATGCTGGATCTACATTAATGAGTATGGATCTCAATGGCGATCAACTGCAAGATCTGCTCATTGGAGATTTAACCAATAACGGACTAATAGCACTTTACAATGGAGGAACGTCAAAACAGGCCTATTTTACTAGTCAACTAAAAAACTGGCCGGGAGGATCCGATTCTGTCAACTTAGCTATTTTTATTTGTGCATTTAAGGCTGATATTGATAAAGACGGACTTTTGGATATTTTGGTAACGCCAAACCAAAGGTCTATTTCAGATAATTCTCACAATCTTTGGTATTACAGAAATACAGGAACTAAAATCAATCCTGAGTTCAAATTGCAGACTAAATCTTTTCTTCAAAATGATATGATAGACTTGGGTGCTTCGAGCGATCCTTGTTTTGTAGATTACAATCAAGATGGGAAAATGGATTTATTAGTAGGTTCTGAAGGTTATTTCATAAGAGGAACAAATTTGCGCGATGCACGCTTGATGTTGTTTGAAAATGTTGGGCAAGTCAATTCACCGGCGTATCAATTGGTCGATAGTAATTATTTGAATTTTAAAGAATTTGCTTTAAGCGCTGATGCACACCTTTCTTTTTCTCCCACATTTGGAGATTTGGATTCCGATGGCGATTTAGATATGCTCGTTGGAGAGAATCAGGGTCAGTTTTTTTATTGTGAAAATATTGCTGGAAAGGGAAAACCATTTGATTTTAAAAAACCTGTATATCCATATATGGATTTAAGTGTAAGGACCTATAGCTCTCCAAGCATTATCGATATAAATAAGGATGGTTTAATGGATATTGTGAGTGGTTCGAGGCTTAATACTAATGATTTAAATGGGATGGCTTGTGGCAGCTTTTATTACTTTCAAAATCTTGGGACTGCTACTAATGCATTTTTTGATTCTGACTATTACAAAAGTCCAAATACAAATTGTTTGGGAAGAATTATAGTCAATGCTATTTCTTCAAAATCATACACCTGCCCTGAATTTTATACGGATGAAAATGGGGCGACAAAAATGTTAAGTGGAAACATTTATGGCGAAGCAAAACTTATTGGCAATATTTCTACAGATCCGAATTTACCATACGTTTATATCAATCCGCATTATGGGCAATTGAAAGAAGGTGAAAGATTAACCCTTAGTGTTGCTGATCTTGATGGTGATGGAATACTCGAAATGGTTACCGGAAATTCGCGAGGCGGAATTTCATTTTATGAAACTACCTTAAAGATTAAAACAGAAACAGGTACTAAAAATCTATTATCAGATTTTGTTCGTATTAGCCCAAATCCCGGCAATAGTTATTTGGATCTAAGTTGGGAAGTTGAGCAAGTTACGGATCTGCAATTATTGAGAATGGATGGCCATATAATTTTTAATATTACTGAATTTAATGGAAATCACATTCAGCTAGACACAGAATTTATGACAAATGGACATTATATCATTCTTGTTAAGCAAGCTGGGAGAATTGATGTGGTAAAATGGATAAAAATATAATTATGAAAACATTTTTTACTCTAGTAATATTAATTTCATTTCAGTTAATACATTCCCAATCATACGTAAAGATATCAACTGAGAATAAAGTACTGGTACCTGGTAAAGTGGTCTCTATGTATTCTATCGGGAATTTGGGCGCAACTCCTTCAACTAAATATTTAGGTTTTAATCTTGTGGATACATTCACTTCGAAGGCAGGTGTTTTAGTGACAAGTTTTTCAAATCCTTTGGAAATTAAAAACAGCATTTACTTTTCCCAAGCTGAAGGAAATCTTGAACTGGTTAAAATTTTCGGAGATGGAGATTATGAACTTGTATTGTTTGGGATGTATCAGAAATCTGCTAATGATCGTTATATTTTTAGTGCCAATTATAATCATCGACTGCAACAACTGATTTCCTTTAAAATATTTAGTCTGCCAAACGAGCCCAATAGAATTTTAGAATTGAAAGATGTAATTGTAGAGAGAGACCAATTTTATTTACTGGCATCTACAGAAATTGAATACTTGTCCAGTCTTCATCAAAAGATGGTTCTTATTAATTATGATGGCACTTCAATTTCTTGGGCTAAATCTTACAATTTTGTTGCACCCATTCATTCAGAATCTGCTACACACCTAACGGTCGACCCCAATGGAAATTTTGCAATTGGTGGGACGATCAAAAGCACTGGAGATAATTTTGAAAGGATGATGCTTGCGGAAATCAAAAGTAACGGAGACCCTGGTGTTTTGAAAAAAGTGGAGTTAATGGCAGTCAACCAAACGTTTAGTAACAGATATGGCTGGACTTACATTAAAAACAGAGGATCTAATATTCATTTGTTTTCACAGGCAATATTAGGAGGTTCTGAACCCGGGCAATTATTGGTGACAATGTTTGATGTAAATTATGCTTTAAGAACCTGGAGAAATTATACGCTTCCCATTCGCGTTGAATTTTCGATGATTGATGGTAATTTCTTTTTCTTTGGCGGACAAGCACCTTTAGGTAATATTTATAATGGGTATACTATGGCCAGAGTAAATTCTTCAAACGCTATTGTTGAAGCAATTAGCTATTTTGAAAAAGGGATTCAGAATTTGGACTTAACGACAAGTTCAACAGCATGTTATGATAGAGCGAATGATAAAATTTGGTCTGCTATCAAATCCAATCATATGGATGGAATTTTGATTGTTGAAAATCAAAGTTCTTTAAATCATCAATGCGCTTCAAATTTGAGCTCAAGTGTGGCTAAGGATACCATTAGGATTACTGATTTTGCTTTGACTTCAAAAGATTTAGAGATTCAAGTTTCAGATTTTGCTGCCCAGGCTACAGAAATTAAACTGCTTTCCGAAGAAATATGTTCGCCAACTTATAACGATGATGTTGACAAGGTGTATCTAAATGTTATTTACCGGGAATCCACTCATGAATTGCTCATTCAGGATGTCGAAAATATCAAAAACATTTCTTTGACGGATTTAATGGGTAAATTTTATATTAGTAAGGATGTGGATAGCGTAGGGGATTTAGAACTACCCATTGTACTTAATCCCGGTATTTATAATTTAAGTTGCACTTTGAAGACCGGGCAAAGAGCTGTTATACGCTTTCCAGTCAGCCGTTAACGAAAGAGAAGTGATCCGATTCTAATCATAGTAGATCCTTCTTCCAGGGCAATTGCGTAGTCGCCTGACATACCCATCGATATTTGTGTAAAAAGTGTATGGTTCTGTATGTATGGTTTAATTTGTTCAAAGATGAGTCTGAGCTCACTAAATTCTTTTTGAATTAGATGTGTGTCTGTAGTAAAACTTGCCATTCCCATTAATCCACAAATCTGGAGATTGGAAAATTGCTCCCACGCATCGTTTTTAAGACTTGATAGCAAGGAAGTCTTATCAAACCCGTATTTAGTAAGTTCGGTGGCTATTTTCATTTCAAGAAATATTGGAATGACTCGGTTCAATTGGGATGCTTGAAGGTTTATTTCTTTAGCGAGAGAAAAGGAGTCGACAGATTGAATACAATGCACCCATTCAGTCAGGAATTTTATTTTATTTTTTTGCAGATGACCAATCATATGCCATTCAATATCTTTGGGTAAATTTTCGTGTCTCTTTATTAGATGCTGAACTTTATTTTCTGCAAAAGCACGTTGGCCCAATTCATAAAGCTTTAAAATATCTTCGTCAATTTGATTTTTAGTTACGACCAATAACTTCGCTTGATGCTTTTCTGCAATATTTTTGAGCTCGTAGTATTTTAAAGAATCAACCATGAGAATTCGAGTATTTGGTATTTATTATTGACATTGAGTATACTGGACTTTCAGACATATCATTTAAGGCATTTATACATTGGAAAGTTGAAAATGATTTTAAATCTTCTAAATGGATATTTGCAGTTAAGATGGATCGGCTTTGAAGGAGTTTGTGACGCATCGTTCCCAAAAGTAATGGAGAACTTGGTGTTATCCAATTTTGGCCATCGAAAAAAATTAGATTGGAGAAACTTGTATCTGTAACAAATGAATCCTTAATGATGATAATTTCATCAATTGCCATTAAATGACTTTTTAATTTTAAAAGAGCTGATCGATCTGAGTATTTGAATGGATAATTTATGGCTGAATGGAGAAGATGAAATTGCTTGAAGAGTTTACTTATATAAGGATTTAAAATACTAGTGTATTGATTTTTTGAATATAAAAATTTCCATTTATATTTATCGGAAGCCGGATTAATAATGATTTCATTTTCAAGTATGGTTTGTAAATAAAATGGACAAGAAGTCTGATAGTGGAATTGATATGTGCGCTCCATTCTTTCCTGATGCAATTCTATATTTCTGGGAATTCCACCAATTATAGCAATGCTTTCAAAAAACGGGTACATAAATTTTATTTAAAAATTCCTGATATTCAGACAATGGATTTGATAGAGCTGTGATACCACCTCCACTTTTATATACTAACCCGGGCCCTGATTTTTCTATAAAACGGATCATCACAGCGCTATTCACTTTTTTGCCATCATAATACCCAAATACGCCTGTATAAAAATCACGCGAGTAATCTTCAATTTTATCTATGATCTCCAATGTTTTTAATTTTGGAGCACCACAAATAGAACCTGCAGGTAATATGGAATCGAAGAGATGGCCCAAATTGTTTCGGAATTCAGGTCGGATCTTGCCGCTGATTTCTGTACTCATTTGCCACAATTCCCCTTTATGTGTTTTGATATTCTCTATATACTTTAAGCGTTTTATTTCTACATTTTGAGCGACTATGCTTAAATCATTTCTCAATAAATCCACAATGGTATTATGTTCGGCATTTTCTTTAAGATCCTTCTTTAGATTTTCAAAGGAATCCGGTTGCGTGCCATCTGCTGTACCTTTCATTGGAAAAGTAGAGATGCAGTCATTTTCTATAATAACAAAAGGTTCCGGAGAAAATACGACAAATTGATCTTTTATCCACAATTTGTAAACCGCTTTGCTTGCTGTAAAAATTTCCTTCAAACTTAAGTTCAAATGAATAGGTGTGGCTTGTGTCAGATTGCATAAATAAGTTTCACCTTGTTGAATATTTGTTTGTAGTTTATTAAATTGATCTAAATAGGATACATATGGTTTTGGAAAGGCCTGTAAATGGGCTTGATAGTCTGTTTTCTGAGAAACGGAATTTTCATATATTGAAAAATCTATTTCATTCGGATTTAGTTCATCATGGCGAATGCAGAGTCCATGAGTCTTCTTAAAGTTTATTACAAACAAACAGGGAATTTGGCATTGGTAGTAATGGTTCATTTGTTCCACTACTTTTTGATATTCATTAAAGAAAGACACAGCCTTTATTAAATTTCATAATTTTGTGGAAAGTTAGCTGCTTTTAAGCAAATGAAGTCTCCAAAAATTTTAATCATAGACAATGATGATTCTTTTACTTTCAATTTGCTCCAATTGTTTGAAAGCGCTGGTGCTAAGGTTGAAATAAGCAAAGGCAGTTCAAAAACCCCAAGTCATATCAATGACTTTCATGGAATTGTTTTTTCACCTGGTCCGGGAGTACCTTCCGAATTTCCAAAAATGTTTGAATTATTAAACGAAGGAAGCAATGTTCCTATTCTTGGAATATGTTTGGGGATGCAAGCCATAGCCAGTTATTTTGGAGCTAAACTTTATCGACAAGACTTCGTTCAACATGGGCAGGTTCATGAAGTTCAAGTATTTGCAGGCGTTTCTGAGCTTTTTCAAAATTTGCCGCAATCGTTTGAAGTGGGACTTTATCATAGTTGGGCAGTGGATCCGGCAAGTATTCCTGATGTCCTGAGAGTGAGTTGTATGTCATCTCAAAAAGTAATTATGGGTTTAAGGCATAGAACTCGAAATATTGAAGGATTTCAGTTCCATCCTGAATCATTTTTGACCCCATATGGAAAAGACATGATTACTAATTGGCTGCTAACACTAAGTGTATGATTATAAACCCAGAATTTCCGCCAATTTAAACAATTCTCTGTCAGGCGTATTTGCTTTTAAGATCGATTGATCAAATGGGGTAAGCGTAATTTTATCGTTCATTAATCCGGCCATACAACCGTGTTTCCCTTTCATAAGTGCTTCTACTGCAGCATGTCCCAGTCGACTCGCTAAAATTCGATCAAAAGCACTGGGCGCCCCACCTCTTTGTATATGTCCTATAATTGTAATTTTAATATCGTAGTCTTTAATCCGATTAGCCAACTGCTCTGCAATTGAATGCGTTGTACCTATTTTATTGCCTTCGGCTACAATTACCAGGCCGAATAATTTTTTTCTCCGAAGGGATTTTTCAAGATCTGCTACTAAAAAATCGATGGTCGGATTGGTTTCCGGAATAACCATTGCCGATGCACCTGAAGCAATTGCGGTATATAATGCTATAAATCCGGAATGCCTTCCCATGACTTCAATAAGAAACAATCTATTGTGTGCATCAGCCGTGTCTCTGATTTTATCGACAGCGGAGATAGCAGTATTGATCGCGGTATCGAATCCAATGGTGTAATCTGTTCCATAAAGATCGTTATCTATAGTGCCAGGCAGACCAATAATGGGAATGCCGAACTCCTTGAAAAAAACTTCCGCTCCCGCAAAAGTTCCATTTCCTCCAATGGCTATTAATGCATCCAAATCATTGGCCAATAAATTTTTATAAGCAGCTTCTCGGCCTTCATTAGTCAAAAAACGCTTACTTCTGGCAGTTTTGAGAATGGTACCTCCGCGATGAATGATGTTGGCCACATCGGAAGGCTCAAGTCTTAGAAACTCACCATCAATCATTCCTTCATAACCCCTTAAAATCCCGTAGACATGCAGATCATAAAAACTTGCACTTCTGGTTATGGATCTAATAGCTGCATTCATTCCGGGAGCGTCACCCCCAGAAGTAAAGACCCCAATTCTTTTAATGGATTTCATATGTTTTGTGGTAATTAACTAATCCTGTTATTGGTTTTTGAACGCAATTTCCAATATTTAATTGATGTTTTTCAAGGCTTGCTTTAAAAATATCGGATAAATAGTAAGCTATACTTCCAACTGTATGAATTTTATCATGAGCACTGATTTGGAATGGTAAAATTCGTTTTTCTATAAATTCCAGAAACGCTTCTCTGATTAAATTTTGGAATTCTTCAATATGTTTATGTTGGATTAAAAAAGCTGTAATTGTTGAAAGTTTTTGTACCTGATTCGCTTCCCGGTAAAAATTGAATATGAACGTTTCATTGAGCTGAGGTAAATATTGGGCTATGATTTCCATATTGCGATTGCTTAATTGATTCATATAAAATGCATGAATAAGTTTCTTGGCGAGGTGACTGCTACTTCCTTCATCGCCCAAAATATATCCAAGAGAAGGGTATTGTTTTAAGATTTTATGTCCATCAGAGTAAGCAGCATTTGATCCGGTACCCAAAATACAGACTAAACCATTTTGACCTTCACATACTGCTCGAGCTGATGCTAAGATATCAGATTCAATGATAATATCGGTATTCTTAAAATACTTTTTATAAACTTCAAATAATAAGGCTTTAGCGCTTAAATCTCTGCATCCGGCCCCATAATGAAATATTTGTTTCGGTTGAATCTCGAGCTGTTTGACTAAATCCCGGAGGCTTTCTTCAATTGAGGTCTGATTTTGAGTGACTGGATTTATTCCGGATGTATTCAAAAATTGCGCTGAATTTTCTGAAAAATATGCCCAATCCGTTTTCGTTGAACCAGAATCTGCTAACAGTATCACGTTTTAGTGGCAATATATGGATTTTTTAAGATTATATTCTTATTGGTAATTACCTAATGGGATTTACCTTTGCGCGCTAAAATGATAAAAAATGAAAAACATCACGGTAATAGGTGCCGGTACTATGGGAAACGGAATTGCTCATGTTTTTGCTCAATTTGGTTATGAAGTAGTGCTTGCTGATATTTCTGATCCTGCTTTGCAAAAAGCTATGGCAACTATTGCAAAGAACCTGGATAGAATGATTCAAAAAGAAATTTTGAAACCTGATCAAAAAGATGCCATATTAAGCCGTTTGCGTACTGAAACCGATATTCGCAATGCGGTCGGAAAAGCCGATTTGGTTATTGAAGCTGCAACTGAAAACGTTGATCTTAAATTGAAAATATTTTCTGAGATTGCTGAAGCAGCACCGCCGCAGGCAATTTTGGCTTCTAATACTTCTTCTATTTCGATTACTAAAATTGCTTCTGTTGTAAAAGACCCCTCAAGAGTCATCGGCATGCATTTTATGAATCCCGTTCCAATTATGAAATTGGTTGAAATTATCAAAGCTTATAATACTTCTTCAGAGACGCTGGCCACTATTGTGGAAGTTACGAAATCACTTCAAAAAATTCCGGTAGAAGTAAATGATTATCCGGGTTTTGTTTCTAATCGCATCCTTATGACGATGTTAAACGAAGCTTTTTACACTTTATATGAAGATGTTGCCGGTGTTGAAGAAATAGATGCTGTTATGAAATTGGGAATGGCTCACCCTATGGGACCATTACAGTTGGCTGATTTTATTGGCTTAGATGTTTGTCTGGCGATTCTTAGAGTTTTGCATGATGGTTTTGGAAATCCGAAGTATGCACCTTGTCCTTTGTTGGTAAATATGGTCACCGCAGGCAAATTAGGCGTAAAATCTGGCGAGGGATTCTATAATTATCAATCTGAAATTAAAGGAAGCTTAAAAGTAGCTGCTCAATTTGCTTAGTTTGCTTAATGAGCTTAGAAACTTCCCTTTAATTGTAGCTATTTAAATAACAATATTGATCATTCTTCCGGGAACCAGAATTATGTTTTTGATGCTTCCGGTTTCAAGCCATTTCTTAATTTCAGGTAATTCGACAACCATGGCTTTTATTTCATCTGTTGTAAATGTTTTGGAGATTTCCCATTCTAATCTTTTTTTTCCATTTACACTCACAGGATAATTTACGGTATCTTTTTGAAGAAATTGTTCATCATGCTTCGGAAAAATACTTTGATGGATGCTGCCTTTACATTTGGCGAGGGCCCAGATTTCCTCTGTGATGAATGGAGCAAAGGGAGCTAAAATCTGTGTGAGGGGTAACAATATTTCTCTGCTGGTACAGTTCAGTTTTCTGAGTTCATTGACACATATCATAAAGGCACTGATACATGTATTCAGACTTAATTGTTCGATATCAGAATTTACTTTTTTTATACAGTGATGCAATGCCGCCATGGATTCTTTTGATGCCGGCTCATCAGATAAAGTAAAAAGTCCTTCTGTATTAAAGAACAATGCATAAAATTTTTTAATAAATTTATAAACCCCATCGATGCCTTTGGTGTCCCAGGGTTTTGATTGTTCTATAGGCCCTAAAAACATTTCATACATGCGGAAACAGTCAGCTCCGTAATCTTTAATCACATCATCAGGATTGACAACATTGTGATAACGCTTTGACATTTTTCCCGTTTCAGAAACAGTTTTTAATTGAATGGCTTCACTTAAATCTGTTACATTTCCTTTTTCAGTTTCCGTTATAAAAATGGCATTTGCAAACTCCGGTTTCCATTTTATAAATTGAATGATTCCATTTTTACTTAAATGTGCCTGGGTTGTATTGTGTTGATTCACAAAATCAATATGTACAGGAATTTTGGCTAATTCTTCTGGAGGATATTGATCAGCAATTGCTGCAGACACAAAACAGGATTGATGATCTGCGTTTTTATTTTTAATCAGGTAAATGGATTCAATGATCCCTTGAATCATTCCCTGGTTGACGAGCTTCTTAAAAGGTTCTAATGTCGGTACTTTTCCAATGTCATATAGAAATTTATGCCAGAACCTTGAATACATTAAATGTCCAACTGCATGTTCAGTTCCTCCAATATAAAAATCAACATCTCTCCAATATTCAAGAGCTTCTTTGGAAGCGAATTCTTGCTCATTATTGGGATCCATGTACCTTAGGAAATACCAGGAAGAACCAGCATACCCAGGCATCGTATCAGTTTCCCGTTCGAGCTCACCCAGATTCACCCAATGTTCGGCTTTTGACAGGGGAGATTTGCCTCCGCTGCCGGGTTCAATAGCATCGAGTTGCGGAAGTAACAATGGAAGATCAGATGATTTCATCGGCATACTCCGGCCAGATTTATCGAAACAAATGGGAATAGGCTCACCCCAATACCTTTGTCTGCTGAAGTTGGCATCTCTCATTTTATATAAAGTCTTTCCGCTACCTAATTTTAAAGCTTCAATACGATTGATAACCTCATCAATTGCTTGATATACTTCCATGCCATTTAAAAAATCTGATTGAATAAGTTTTCCTGATTTTTCTTCAAGGTCTGCATTAGGGTTGGCAGAATTGTCTACAACTTGCAGGATGGGCAATTCAAATTTCTGTGCAAATAACATATCCCTTTTATCATGCGCCGGTACACCCATTATAGCACCTGTGCCATAATCGATGAGTACATAATCGGTAATATAAATGGGTAGCTTTTGCCGAGTAAACGGATGTTCAACAAAACTGCCAGTGAATATACCAGTTACTGATTTACTTTCAGAAGATCGCTCGCGTTCAGATTTAGAGGCTGAGGACTTTAAATAAAGTAACATATCATCGCGATATGTATCAAGCGTCAATACTTCCGCCAAAGGATGTTCCGGTGCTAGTCCTATAAAACTCGAACCAAAAATGGTATCCGGACGCGTTGAAAAAACTTCAATACTTAAATCATGCTGCACAATTTTAAAGTGGATCGAACAACCTTTTGATTTTCCAATCCAATTTTTTTGCATATTTTTTAATGCTTCAGACCATTCCAGTTTTTCCAAATCTTGGAGCAATCGTTCAGCATAAGCACTGATTCTTAAAGCCCATTGCAACATTGGCTTTTTCTCCACCGGGTGCCCGCCTCTTTCAGAAACGCCGTCCTTAATTTCGTCATTAGCAAGTACCGTACCCAAAGCTTCGCACCAATTCACATATGCGGTCTTCCGATATGCAAGTCTGAAGTTCATTAAAACCTGATCTTGGGAAGCCAAATCCATATTTTGCCATTCCTCTGCTGTAAAATCTTGAATTTCTGAATGGACTGTTTTAAGATGAGCTGAGCCAAAATTTTGGAAATGTTGGACCAGATCTGCAATTGGTTTTGCTTTTTGTAATTCCGAATCATAATAGTGGTCAAACAGTTGCAAAAATATCCATTGGGTCCATTTATAGTATTTTGGATCACAAGTGATGACTTCACGCGCCCAGTCAAAAGAAAGCCCGATGTTGACCAACTGTTCGCGGTATCGTTCAATGTTGTTTGCAGTAGAAACGGCAGGATGCACGCCGGTTTGGATTGCATATTGCTCTGCAGGCAATCCGAATGCGTCAAATCCCATAGGATGGAGTACCTGATAACCATCCATCCTCTTTTTCCTCGCAACGATGTCTGAGGCTATGTATCCAAGTGGATGCCCCACATGCAAGCCAGCGCCTGAAGGATAAGGAAACATATCAAGAATATAATATTTAGGCTTGGCTGGATCTATCGAACTGTTGTAAAGTCCGGAAGCTTGCCACGCTTCTTTCCACCTGTTTTCCAATTCCGAATGTCGGTATTCCATTTGCATTATTTGCGCAAAAATAGAAATTAATCATGGAGGGACCTTAAGTATGCTTTTTTCTTCAGCTACCAGATTTAATTAAAGCCTGAATTCTCTCTGTTAAAGTCATTTGTTGGATAGGTTCACACATATTTTCTAGCAACTCCATGATACCTGAAGGATGAGCAATTGTTCTTTTGCTGGGAAGCTCAAGATGCAAAAAATCAGTCCATAACAAGCATTTTAATTGGTCTTTAGACTCATTCCAAATTTGATATTCCACTTTTAACTTTTTGTCATCGAAAGACAATAAACTTGAATCCAAGCTAATGATTTCATTCCTCCTTGCTTCCCTCAAGTAAGCAATTTCATGTTTCGTAATGACCCAAACTTGTTGGGTATTTTGTGAATATTCCATAAGATCAAACTGATAATGCTTGAGTAGTAAATCTTCTCTGGCTTCGAGCATATACTCGATAAATCGGGTATTGTATAAATGCCCAAAAGGGTCGCAATCCTTAAATCTGACTCTAGTGTGTTGAATAGGTTTATTGACCATGATTTAACAGTTATCGCTGAACTATTTGAAATTCCCGGGCGTTAAGGTACATGTTCCTTTTCATTATTTTGATCTAGTATCCACCGCACAATAAATAATACAAAGTGGGATTTGTAGTCGTAATTTTAGTATTTCTTGGATTGGATTTGTATGCTTTTATGGGCTTGAGGCCTTTATTGTTAGGTTTGACACCTTCTATACGAATAGGTATCATACTCATTTATTGGGTCATTAGTCTCAGTTTGCCTTTGTTATATCTATTGAACCCTGTTGATTTCAGGCGACCTAGTTCAGGTTCAACGTGGTTTGTTGTTTTGGCGAATATTTGGATGATCATTGGAATATCCAAGCTCGTTTTTATTTTGAGTTTGTTTGGTGAGGATATTTTCAGGTTTTTAAGTGGAGTGAGTAACAAATTCTTTTCAAATTCAGAAGAATCTGACACATTTCTACCCTCCAGGAGAAAATTTGTGGGCCAAACGGCTCTTGTTTTATCCAGTTTGCCCTTTTTATCGCTGACCTATGGACTGTTTAAAGGTCGATATCAATTTAAAATTCACAGAAAAGAAATTTTCTATAAAGACCTTCCGCAGGCTTTTGATGGTTTGACGATTACGCAATTATCAGATATTCATGCAGGCGGGCTTGATGATGCTGATGAAGTTCAGAAAGCCCTGGATATGGTCCATGAGCTGAATAGCGATATCCTTGTATTTACAGGTGATCTGGTCAATACATTTGCATCTGAATTCGATCCTTGGCTTGCCCAATTTTCTACCTTAAAAGCTAAATTTGGAAAGTTCTCTGTGTTGGGCAATCATGATTATGGGCATTATCACAATTGGACTGATGTGAATGCAAAGCGAGAAAATTTTGACCAGTTAGTGGCGCACCATGCGAATATGGGCTTTCAACTGCTCAGAGATGAATCAATAAAGATCGAAAGGGATGGTCAGCATATTCATGTTTTGGGAGTTGAAAACTGGGGTGTCGGATTCGGAAAACTAGGGGATTTGGATAAAGCCATGCAAACAGTGTCCGCAGAAGATTTTAAAGTCTTATTATCGCATGATCCAACGCATTGGGAGTTTGTTGTTAAAAATCATCCAAAATTCGTTCACCTCACCTTGAGCGGACATACACATGGAATGCAAATGGGAATTGAGCTTCCGGGTTTTAAATGGAGCCCAATACAGTATCGATATTCGAAATGGTCAGATTTGCATAAAGAACAAGACCGGTATTTATACATCAACAGAGGATTTGGTGTTCTTGGCTATCGCGGAAGGGTTGGCATTTGGCCCGAAATCACACATATTACACTGCGTAGAGCTCCATCAGAATCAGAAGTTTAATCTGTTTATCTTTTTCTGCTTTCTTAAGCTTTTCAGAAACTTATTATGTATGTTTGGCATTAAATAAGCCGCATTGCACGAATTTTGGTACAACGTAAGGAATGTCATCAAGCTTTCATTGCCAATGATGATTGGGAGTGCGGCTCAAAATATCATTGCACTTACAGATAGTTTGTTTTTATACTATTACGATGTCAGTGATTTTGCTGCAGCCGGCTTTATTTCTGTATTTTATCTCATAGTAGCTGCTATAGCTTTTGGTTTTAGTAAAGGTGGCCAAATTCTTATCGCCAGAAAATTCGGAGAACGCAACTATGAATTTGTTACAAAATACTTTTATGCGATTCTGTTCTATGAATTTATTCTAGGTATCATCGTATTTCTGATTCTCAAATTTGCTTCCAGACCTATACTGTCTGTCTTTGTTCAATCGGAGATCATCTTGGAAAAATCGCTGTTGTTCCTAGACCACAGGATTATCGGACTTGTATTTGCATACGTAGGTTTGGCATTGATCTCACTTTATATAGGGATCAGACGGCCAAAATTTATTCTCATTGACACCATAATTATGTGTGTTGTAAACATCGTTTTAGGCTATGGGCTGGTTTTTGGAAAATTAGGAATGCCTGAAATGGGTATAGCAGGCGCAGGCCTGGCAAGTGGAATTTCAGAGATCATAGCATTTGTAATTTTTATTGTTTACATGTTATTCGATAAAGAGCTTAAAGTATTTAAACTTTTTAAAATTCCTCACATTGAGTTTTCATGGATTAAAACGATCAATGGGATTTCTTTCACCATATTATTGCAATCGCTATTGGGTATTCTTGCCTGGTTTTTATTTTTCTCCTTTATTGAGAAAATGGGCGAACGTTCATTGGCAGTTTCCAACCTATTGAGAATTACCTATCTGGTCCTTGCCATACCCTGCTGGGGGTATTCAACTGCCATTAATACACTGGTCAGCAGCACGATCGGCAAAGGACGAAATAAGAGGGTGCTGAAACTGGTAGAGCATTCTTCACTCGTTGCTTTTGTGAGTACAGCAGTAATTTCTATTCCTTTTCTACTTTTTCCAACGGTATTTTTAGCACCATTATTAGGCTATCATCAACCCGGACTGATAGAAGAAAGTATTCCTTACTTCAGGATTATGCTTTGTATCCTGCTCGTTTATTCTGTTACAACGATGTATTTCAATGGTGTAAGTGGTGCCGGGGAAACATTTAAAGGATTACAAATTCAATTTATTGGCTGTGTAATTTATTTAGGGCTTGCATTTTTTGCGGTAAAAGACCCGGTAAATGGGTTGGCACTGGCTTGGTCTTCTGAAATTGTATATTGGTTAGTGCAAGGAATCCTGTCTTATAAAGTTTTAGTGTCCGGCAATTGGAACTTTCTGAAACTTTAATAAAATATTCACTCATTTTTTCTTCTTCATAATAGGCTGATAATGGGCTTACAAAATAGTATGAATATCTATATATAATTGATTGTCAATATCATATACAATCCAAAACCGAATATATAGAGATATTTTATATTAAAGAAAACCCTAATTTTGCCTTATGAGATTGAAGAACCTGACCATTAAAGGCTTTAAAAGTTTTGCAGATGAAACCGTGATTCATTTTAATGAATCCATTACTGGCATCGTAGGCCCTAATGGTTCCGGAAAATCCAATATTGTGGATGCCATTCGTTGGGTATTAGGCGAACAAAAAGGTCGTGAACTCCGATTGGAGCAGATGTCGGATGTCATTTTTAATGGTACGAAACGCCGAAAGGAAGCGCCAATGGCTCAAGTGGTGCTGAATTTTGAGAATACTAAAAATCTGCTTCCAACAGAGTACCAAAATATTGAAATTGCACGCTTATTGTATCGCAGTGGCGATAGTGAGTATAGGTTGAATGGAGTAGCCTGTAGACTTAAGGACATTACCGGGCTATTTCTGGATACAGGGGTTGGTTCCGACTCTTATGCGATTATTGCTTTAAACATGGTGGAGGATCTGCTCTCTAATAAAGAGAGTGCACGACGCAAAATGTTTGAGCAAGCGGCCGGAATCAGTAAATATAAAGCAAGGAAAAGGGAGTCTTTAAACAAGCTCAAAGCTACCAAAGAAGATTTAGCGCGGATTGAGGATTTGCTGTTTGAGATTAACAACAACCTTCAGGAACTCGAAAAGCAAGCAAAACGTACCAAGCGATTCAATGAACTTAAGGAAAAATACAAATCCTTTGGGGTCTTTGTACAATACTTGACCGCCAAAACGCTCCAGGAAAAGTTGGAAGAAATAGAATCTTCAATTCAGGGCGAATTGATACGCATCACCGAAGAAGATGCTTCAATAAATCTTACGGAAGCTCAAATTGAAGCTTCCAAGAAGTCTCATCTCGATCAGGAAAAGCATTTGTCTGAATTTCAGAAAAAAGTAAATGAGGTTTTGGATGTCATCCGTTCGCTGGAAAGTACCATCCAAATCACTGAACAAAAGCAAACGATGCAGCAACATCAACTCGAAATGTTGGAACAAAGCATCGGACAAACAAAGCTAAAGTTGAGTGAGTTGACAGCCGATTCCGAAAAACTAATGCGGGAACTCGAAACCAGTAAATTGGATTTCTTATCTGCAGAACTTTCTTTAAAGCAGGTTGAAGAAACTTATTTATCCAAACAGGAAGAATTTAATAAGATCAAATCGGGAGTAGATCAATTTCAACAAGAGAAACACAGAATGGAAACCGGGATTTTTGATTTGGAAAAATCGCAGGCGATTTTTGAAAACCAAATTGAAAATCTAAAATCAGATAATTTTCGCTGTGCTGACGAAATTCAGTCAAGGGTTGATGAATTGAAATTGGTAAATGTGCAAGGAGAAGAACTTGCCGGAAGATTGTCAAGTCTCGATGTTGAAATTAATACGCTTCAGTCTGAAGAAACAAATAGAGTAAGTGCTTATAAAGATGTTCAGCATCAAATCGAAAGTATTTCAGATAAATATTCTTCTGTAAATCGTTTGAAAGATGCTCGCACAAATGAGTATGAGCTGCTCAAAAGTATGATTGATAAAATGGAGGGGTTTCCAGAGTCCATCAAATTCTTAAACCAAAATTGGAGAAAAGACATACCCATCCTTTCGGATCTTATCTACACTGATGAAAAATATCGTGCAGCTATAGAGTTATATCTTGAAAATTACCTCAATTTTTACGTAGTACATACGGAAGATGATGCCATAAAGGCAATTCGTTTATTATTTAATCATTCAAAGGGGAAAGCTAATTTTTTTATTCTCGATAAATTCAGAAATTCCCAGTCTACTCCAAAACCGATTGTTGGCTGCACACCAGCCTTGTCGTTTATTGAAGTTTCCGATAAATATGCTCCATTGTTCAATGAGTTATTGCAAAATGTTTATGTACTTGAACAGGAGCAGCATCTGGAAGATATCAATAGATTCCCCGATGAAATATCAGTGATCAGCCTTACCGGATCCATTCTCAAAGCGCATAAAATGCTCAGTGGCGGTTCTGTAGGTTTGTTTGAAGGGAAAAAGTTGGGACGAAAAAAGAATCTTGAAAAGCTTGAAATTGAAATCAACAAACTCGATGAAGAATCCATAGAATTGAGCCGGAAATTATCAGAACTCAAGGATAAACTTAGGGCATTTGAATTACAGGATCAATCGGCCCAGTTAGAGATATTAAGAACCAGGCAAACAGAACTCCTTCAGCAGTTAACGCATACTCAAACCCGCAAACAGCATTTATTAGATCTTGAAAATGAACTAAAGACAAGGATCCAGGCTAATGAAGTGAAGTTGATAGAATTTGCGAGCAGACTTCAAACTGGCCAACAAGACATAGCAGTTGCCAGGGACCAATTGAGTTTATTATCCGGCAGCCTATCGAGTTCAGATGACGAGTTCAACAGAATTTCACAAGAGCTGTCTGAAGTTTCAAATTTATTTAATCAGACCAAGATTGAATTGTTAAAGTGGGAAAATCGCTACAACAATATTCTCAAAGATTCAAAAGCCAAATCAGATCAGCATTTAGAAGCAGAAAATTTTATTCGCAACGAACAGCAGAAAGTTGATGAATTAAAAAATTCTATAACGCAACTTATTGTTGAGAATGAATCTGCGAAACAAATTTTAGTTGAGAAACTTGCTTTTCGCAAAACGATGGATAGTGACTTATCAGATCTGGAGAGAAGCTACTATGAAACGCGAAATCTCATTACTGAAATGGAATCGCAAGTGCGATTGCATCAGAAAAACCTTCATGAATTACAATCCAAAGTAAATGCCATTCGAGACCAAAAAGCCGAATGGAGGTTTAAATTGCAATCAGCAATTGAGAAAGCAAGAATTGAATTTCATACGGAATTAGATCAATACAAACCTGAAGAAAGTGGCGAGGAAGCTGACTTAGAACAGCTACAGGAAAAAGCCAATTATTACAAAACTCGTATTGAAAATTATGGAGAAGTCAATCCTTTGGCGCTTGAAGCTTATGAGGAGATGAAATCCAGAATGGATAAAATTCAGGAACAAAAGCAAGATATTTTAAAGGCACAAGACAGTTTATTGGAGACCATTCAGGAGATCGAAACAACAGCTACGGCAGGATTTATGCAAGCCTTTAATCAGGTAAGGGTCCATTTTCAGGCCGTGTTCAGAAGTTTATTTACAGATGATGATGACTGCGACCTTGTGCTCGAAGACGAATTAGATCCATTGGAATGTGATATAGATATTGTCGCCAAACCTAAAGGAAAGAGACCTAAATCTATATCTCAGTTATCAGGAGGTGAAAAAACGCTTACTGCGATAGCGCTCCTGTTTTCGCTATACTTATTGAAACCTGCACCTTTCTGCATTTTTGATGAAGTTGATGCGCCTTTGGATGATATTAATATTGAAAAATTCAATACCATCATTCGTAAGTTTTCAAGGGATTCTCAGTTTATATTGATCACTCATAACAAACTTACCATGGCAGATGTGGACGTTTTATACGGTGTGTATATGGAAGAACCAGGTATTTCATCTGTAACTGCAGTGGACTTTAGAAAGTATAGCCATGAGATTGAATTGGAAGAAATGGCCAACTAATTTTAATATATATGAGCTTCGCTTGATTTACAACTTACTTTCTACAATACACTAACACATATCTAAAAAAAAAATATTAATTTCTTTTTTATTAATACAAAGATTATCTGGGTATTTCAGATATTGTGGTCGAAATCAAGCTTTACGAAAACCAAACCAATCCATGATTATCCTTTGTGTGGTCACGGTTGTACTAAGTTTTAGTGCAGCCATAATGTTCTGGCAGAATAAAGGTTCTTCTTTTAGAAGAATCTGAAGATGCCTTTTAACCAAAACTCAACTCAACATTAGCCCAAGAATCGTTGTTTTGAGTTCAGGTTAATAATTTATCATGTTGATGGACTCAACGGTATCTGCTTTTTTACCAACAAATTCAGGTGATTTTCAAATCTTTAGCTTTCCGGGTGAAGAGATACCTGTATTGCCTGATATTGCATTGGTGCATGGAGTGATTGTCCCGGACTCTGTGGTTTTGTTGCGCATTCACTCAGAATGTTTGACAGGTGATGTTTTTGGATCGCAACGATGTGATTGCGGACAACAACTCAAGGTGGCATTAGAATATATTGGTAAATCCGGAGGTTTGCTCATTTATCTGAGACAAGAGGGTAGAGGTATCGGATTGCATTCAAAAATTGAAGCTTATAAAATACAAGAATCTGGCATGGACACCGTTCAGGCGAATACAGAACTCGGATTTAAACCCGACGAGCGCAATTATGAAGCAGCCTTGAAGATCCTTAAATTCTTTGGTATTTCGAAAGTCAGATTACTTACCAATAATCCGGACAAAATAGCTGCACTTGAATTGGGTGGGATTTCAATTCTGGAAAGAATTCCTCTTAGTTTTCCGAGCAATCCATTCAATGATAAATACTTAAAAACCAAACGCGATAAAATGGGCCATATCCTTCCTAAAATTAAAGAATAAATGCAAAAGGAAGCCATCGCATTTCTACGCTTGTTAAGCATCATGGATGATTTGAGGGAAAAATGCCCCTGGGATCGCAAACAAACCCTACAAAGTCTTCGTCCATTAACCCTGGAAGAAACCTACGAACTCACTGAAGAAATATTGAAGAACAATCCAGCCGGGATCCGTGAAGAATTAGGCGATTTACTTTTACACATTGTCTTTTATGCGCGCATCATGAGGGAAACTCAGAATTTCGGCATCTCTGAGATTATCGAAAATCTTTGCGATAAATTAATTTCCAGGCATCCTCATATTTATGGCGATCTTGAATTGAAGGATGAAGAAGCAGTCAAACGCAATTGGGAAAAAATGAAAGTTAAAGAAGGGAAAAAAGGACTTCTGGATGGAGTTCCAAATTCTTTGCCTTCCTTGGTCAAGGCATATAGGATTCAGGACAAAGCCCGGCAAGTAGGTTTTGAATGGACAGACAAAACTCAGGTTTGGGACAAAGTGCAGGAAGAAATTGAAGAGTTTAAGGAAGCTACAAATGGAGGCGATAGGACTGAAATTGAATCGGAGTTTGGTGATGTTTTATTTTCATTGGTAAATTATGCCCGTTTTATTGGGATAGATCCGGATTTCGCATTGGAAAAAGTAAACCAAAAATTTAAACAACGATTTGAATATATGGAAGCGCATTCAACTGAACATTTAAGTCAGCTCAGTCTTGAAGAAATGGACCGTTTGTGGAATGAGGCTAAAAATGCGAATATTAAATAATAAATCTTAAGTACCTACTAAACAACACTATATATATTAATATATTACAAATATATTAAGGCTTGAAATTCCTTTGTTTTTGCTTAAAAATCAATCGTTTATAATTATAATATCTTTTTATCTTTGCGGCGCTAATAAAAAATCTTCGAGATTTCATTTGGTAACAATTATATTTTAAATTATGAGCGTTTTATTAACAAAAGACAAAAAAGAAGAAATTTTTAAACAATTTGGTGGTTCGGAATCCAATTCAGGAAAAACCGAGTCTCAGATTGCCTTATTCACCACGCGTATCAAAGTATTGTCAGATCATTTGCAATCCAATAAAAAGGATCATTCTTGCCGCAGATCATTGCTCCATTTGGTTGGAAAACGCAAGCAGCTTTTGAACTATCTACATAGCAAAGATCTTTCTCGTTATAAAGCAGTTTTGGAACAGTTAGGATTGAGAAAATAATTTTCCGCCCAATTTCTTTTCTCGAATTGCTGACGCAGATATGTCTGCTAAGCTTCTGTGTTTATATTAATAAAAATATTAAGATTAATAATTATGGGTTTACAAACTCCATTTTCTACTTCCTTTAACTTGCCGGATGGCCGTGAAGTTATTCTTGAAACAGGTAAATTAGGAACCCAGGCACATGGTTCTGCTGTCGTAAAGCTTGGAAACACCATGTTGTTTGCCAGTGTGGTTTCCAACAAAGAAGCCCGTGAAGGACAAGAATTTTTTCCCCTTTCTGTGGACTATCAGGAACGCTTTGCAGCTACAGGTCGCATTCCCGGTAATTTTTTCAGAAGAGAAGCGAGATTGTCAGATTACGAAGTTTTGGTTTGTAGATTGGTCGATAGAGCGATTCGTCCACTATTTGATGACAATTATTTCTGTGAAACACAGATTATCATCAATTTTATTTCCGGTGATTTGGAAACGATGCCGGATGCTTTAGCCGGCCTGGCTGCTTCAACTGCTTTATGTTGCTCAAATATTAATTGGCAAGGACCTATTTCTGAAGTTAGAGTTGCCAAAATTAACGGAGCGTTTGTCGTAAACCCAAACCGAACCGCTTTAAAAGAAGCAGAATTAGATATTATTGTTGCAGCGACTGAGCAGAATCTCATGATGGTTGAGGGAGAAGGCAATGAATGCGACGAAGCGGACTTGATTCAGGCGATCAAAGTTGGCCACGAAGCCATCAAAGTGCAATGTAAAGCTCAGCTTGAGTTGGCCGCTAAATTAGGTAAGGCAATAACAATAAAAAGGGAATTGCCGGTCGTTGAAATAGATACTGAATTGCAATCAATGGTGGAAGCTCAAACAACTTCCAGAATTAATGAAATAGCCTCTTCAGCACTTCCAAAAATGGAAAGAAAAGATGGTTTTGATCAGGTTCTCGATAGTTTAATGGATTTTGTAAAACTTGAGAAAGGAGAAGATTATTACAAAGAGAATAAACAAAAGATTAAAACTTATTTTGACAAACATAAGAAAAAACTCATCCGCCAATATATGCTCAATACTTCCAACAGATTGGATGGAAGAGGACATAAAGAAGTGAGGCCTATTTGGACGGAAGTAGAATATTTGCCTTCCGCACATGGATCCGCAATTTTCAATAGAGGGGAAACTCAATCTTTGACATCTGTAACTTTAGGAACAAAAGATGATGAGTTATTAATAGATACCGCCATTGAGTTTTACAATGAAAAATTTATACTTCATTATAATTTTCCCGGATTTTCAGTAGGAGAAGCTAAACCTCAAAGAGGTCCCGGCAGGAGAGAAGTTGGGCATGCAAACTTGGCTGGTCGATCAATTCGCAAAGTAATGCCATCTGGGTTTCCATATACCGTTAGAATTGTTTCGGATATTTTGGAATCCAATGGTTCTTCCTCAATGGCAACCGTTTGTGCTGCTTCATTGGCTTTAATGGATGCTGGTGTTCCAGTAAAAACAGCTGTAGCCGGTATTGCAATGGGTTTAATTTCTGATTCTGGTAAAACATTGATCCTCTCAGATATTTTAGGAGATGAAGATGCTTTAGGTGGCATGGACTTTGAAGTAACAGGCACGCGTAAGGGAATTTGCGGGACTCAAATGGATATGAAAATTGACGGACTTTCTTTTGAATTGCTCGAACAGGCCTTGCTTCAAGCAAAAGAAGGAAGATTACATATTCTGGATAAAATGGCAGAAACTATTGAAGTCGCAAATCCAGACTTAAAACCGCATGCACCACGCATTGTAGAAATCATCATAGAAAAGAGCTTTATTGGAGGTGTGATTGGTCCCGGTGGTAAAATAATTCAGGAAATGCAAGCCAAGACTGGAACGAAAATCAATATTGAAGAAGTAGGCGATAAAGGAATCATCAACATCTTTGGTCCTAATAAAGATGGTTTAGATGAAGCAGTCAAAATGATTGAAGCCATTACATTTGTGCCTCAGGTAGGTGATGTATATGATGGTAAGGTTGTTTCAATATTCCCATTTGGAGTATTTGTGGATTTTAAGAATAAATCTGGTTTACTTCACGTAAGTGAAATGTCGCATTCGCGTATCGATAATGTTGATGATGTTTTCAAAGTAGGAGATGCTGTTAAAATTAAATTGATTGGGGTGGATCCTAAAACCGGAAAACTGAGACTTTCAAGAAAAGCCATCATGCCTAAAAAGGATGACCCGGCTGAAAGAGCATAAATTCTATATTTTCTGCTTTTTTGCAGTTTTATTTGCTAAACTGAAACTTTTTTGGCAGTATTGTCATTAAATAGGGCAGTAGCAATAAGAATGCGTCAACTTAAGATTACTCAAAAAATTACAAACAGGGAAAGCCAAGCCCTGGAAAAATATCTTGGAGAAATTGCCAAGATTGAAACAATTAGCCCGGAAAAAGAAGTTGAACTTGCTAAAAGAATCAAAACTGGGGATCATCACGCGCTTGATGAGTTGGTACGGGCCAATTTGCGTTTTGTAGTTTCTGTAGCCAAGCAATATGTCAATAATGGCTTACCATTAAATGACCTGATCAACGAAGGAAACGTTGGATTGTTAAAAGCTGCACGAAGATTTGACGAAACCCGGGGTTTCAAATTCATCACCTTTGCTGTTTGGTGGATTCGGCAAACCATTTTATCTGCTATTATAGAAAATTCCCGAATGATTCGTCTTCCATATAATAAATTTCATTCACAAAAACATATCGTCGATCTCTACCAAAGTTTTTTGCAAGAATATGAAAGAGAACCTACGCCCGAGGAAATTTCTGAAACTTTTGGTCTAAAGCCGGAAGACGTTTACTTATTAATCCAGTCCAACAACAAACATGTTTCATTGGATGCACCTGTTGGAGGTGACGACGGTGAATACAGCATGCTAAGTTTACTGGGAGACGAAAACAGCGTAGCTCCTGATTTGGCATTGTTAAAAGATTCGATCAAAGATGACCTAAATGCAGGTCTCAAACACCTTGCGCCAAGAGAACGGGAAGTCATCACCAGATTATATGGTTTGGATGGTGGCTCTACTTCGACTTTTGATGAACTTGCGTCAGAAATGGAAATTTCAGTCGAACGTTTACGACAAATAAAAGAACTTGCGTTGCGGAGACTACGTAGATATTTTCTGAAATTTGGGATCCAACCTGGTGTCTTTTAAACTAAACTTGCGGGCACTGTGTTTACTTTCATGGTTTTATAAATTGCGATAAAATCCTTACCTTAGCTTTATGACTGTTAGAAATCAGATACGACTTATTGTTTACAGGATTCACGAGAAAGGCCTTGAGGTGTTGCTGACAAAACCTTCTGACATTGAAGGATATTGGGCGTTATACAATGCACAGACAACGGAGATCATTGGCGGAGATTCTACGGAATCCAATCATTTCATTAAGCTCGAGTCTAATGCTGAATTGGGAACGCAAGCGATTGCGATTGAGGCAGATTGGCATGATTTACCGAAAGTGCGAAATTTATTAAAAAACGACATCAATTTTGTAACAGAAGCCATCGCGTCCAAAATTCCGGATGTTGAAAATTCTGCTTACGTAGTAGTAAAAGAGGCATTTAAAAAATTAATGCCACAAGAATACGAGTGGATCAAGGAATTAAAAGAAGTCATTTTAGATCGGAATACACTTCGGAATATCTAAATTTCAGTATTAATATTGACCCGATTTAAAAACATGCATCTTACACCAGAAAATTATTGTCTCCAATACACTCATTTCAATTTTAAAAATCAGACCCATAAATACACGGGCAAAGTCCGAGATGTTTATGACATTGGCGATCAACTTATCGTCATTACAACTGATCGAATTTCAGCATTTGATCATATTTTACCAAGGCCAATTCCTTTTAAGGGTCAGGTTTTAAATCAAATTGCAGCTTATTTTTTAAACGAATTAAAAAGTATCATAGATACCTGGCTTATTGAAACCCCTGATCCTAATGTTTCTGTTGGCTGGAAGTGCGATCCGATAAAAATTGAAATGGTCGTCAGAGGATATCTGACCGGGCACGCATGGCGAGTTTATCAAAGTGGCCAGAGGATATTATGTGGAGAAAAATTGGAAGAAGGAATGGTCCAAAATCAGGCTTTTCAAAAACCGCTGATCACACCAACAACGAAAGCAGCTGCAGGTCACGATCTTGACATTTCATTAAGTGAGATTCGAAAATCAAGAATTGTTTCTGACCTCATCTTGGATCAAATGACAGATGTAGCTTTGAAGCTATTTGATGCAGGAACACAATTGGCAGCTCAGCGGGGATTAATACTGGTTGACACCAAATACGAGTTTGGGCTTAGAAATGGTAAGCTATGTCTAATGGATGAAATTCATACACCCGATAGTTCCAGATATTTTGAAAACGAAGCTTATTTACAGCTTTTAAACGAAGGAAAGCCTCAGAAGCAGCTTTCGAAGGAATTTGTCAGAGAATGGCTGATCTCAAATGGTTTCCAGGGTTTAGAAGATCAGTTAATGCCTGAAATGTCTGACGGATTTGTATGGCATACCTCAGAACGGTATATCGAATTGTTTGAGAAAATTACTGGCCAGGAATTTAAGCAAATACAAACGGGAATGTCTATTGAGGAACGGCTCTTTCAAAATTTAAAAAACTATTTTTAAAATTCGGGAACGATTTCCCACAAGGCGTTGTTTACTGTCAAACCTGAATGCAGGAAATAATAGTTTGTTGCTTTCTAACAGGTCGTAAAGACCAATATTGTTGAATACCTATAAATCACATTGGGGTTGTATGGAATCGACAGGAAATGTAAGGAGCCGGCAAGCATGCCGTAGCATGATGATTCACTACGTTAAAAATGGTTATCGGTTTTTAAATGGCAATACTTCTTTTGCTGTTGCAGCTTAATTCAGAGAATTAATTTGCATCTGTGCCCGTAATTTTTAGCCTGACAGAATTACAATGGCGCATCAAACTTTCAGGCTGGTTATTTTGGAGGTCCCGGCCAAAAGACGAGAAGTTGGGAATAAGGTTTGATTAGCTCGTTTCTTAAGCTCACTCAAACCTGACAAATAAATAAGAAACTAAGCATGTAGAAAACTTGTTTTTTCTTTCTCTGGACGCGGGTTCGACTCCCGCCAGCTCCACAAATGCTCCTTTATGAGGGGCATTTTTTTTAAGATTAAGAACCTAAAGCTTTGTTATAAGCCATATTCATTTCATCGAAAAGTTTAAATACATTTTGAAGTAACTGTTCTGTTACCAAGACAGCTATTGTTTCATATGAATAAATGCTTGAAGATTCGATAAATTTATAAGTCTGTTCAAAAGGTCCAATTTCAAATTTCAAAAGAAACTTGTTATTTGATTTAAATACGCTAATCAGCAGTTGTGGGTGTGGAATTTGGCCGAGGATTCTCATGTTTAAAGGTTTGCATGATGAGTAGAGAATATTTTTTATAAAGAGTGCGGTATTCAGGAAATTCGCTTACTAACAAACGAATGTGTTTTTCTAATGTAGTTGTATCCATGCGTTTAGCCGGACCTGTTTGTGTGTGGATGGGATCGAGTTTGAATGCTTTGAGTATTGTCTCGGTCATTAAAGGATTCAGAACTTCAAGTGGAACATTACAACTTTCAAGAATTTGTTTGGCAATGATCAAATTAAAATTGGTAAAATTATTTGCAAAAACGGATGCCAAATGCAAATGAGTGCGGATCGCGTCATTCATATGATAAACTTTATGGCTTATCGTAGCCGCAAGCTCATGAAATGCGGCTAAGGATGCTTCAGATCCTTCGGTAAAAATGGGTATTTCAGTCCAATCTGGTTGGCTGTTTAAACTAAAACTTTGTAGTGGGTAAAAGAGGCCCCGATGAATAAAATAAGGATCAATCAGATCCCGACTATTGACACCACTGGTGTGTGCTATGTGCGAATGCGGAGGCAAATAATTTGAACATTCAGCGCTAATGCTTTGAATGGCATCATCTTTTATGCATATCAGATAAAAATCAGCCTCAGTATTTAATTCCTTAAGTTGATCAATGGCATCCGCTTGCATTTGTTTCGCCAGATGGACTGCGTTTGTGAGATTTCTCGAATAAACCTGCAGAATTTGATGTCCGTTATGATAAAGTATTTGCCCTAAATGGCTGGCCACATTGCCCGATCCCATTAAGACAATTTTAGAGGACATCGCTTAAAACTTTACGCCGATGATAAGAAGCTAACAATAAGCCTGCAACCATAAATATACTTCCTAACCAAACTAAATTAATCCACGGAAAACGAATCAGCTGAATTACAATAAAATCAGTACGTGGCGCATTTTCGGCAATTTCAAATGGCAAGGCTAAATGGTGCAGATCCGGATGGAGTCCATACTCAAATGTCATTTCCTCGGTCTGAGGGTTGATTTTGACAAAGCGGATACTGATACCGGGCGAAAGCGTGCTTACAGGCAAAGAAATAATCTGATGGCCCCGAATTACGAAATAACATTCCACAAGTGATTTTTCTTGAGCGGAACTTATTTCTAATATGGCTGATACTGCAATGTCAGCATTGGTTTCTTTGATGATTTCTTGAGGTACATTTTTGCCAATCTCAAGGAGTTTCAACTGAATCTTGTCGGAGATTTGTAGGATTTCTTCTTTTCGAATTTGAATTAATTTTTTTTCGAGGTCTTGGTAAGGTGGCACGATACTGCTGTACAAAGTATCGGGAATGTTGAGACGAAGCCCAAAAGATTCCATTTTTGCTGGAAATTTATAGATGAGATTATTCCTGAAAAGAATGGCAGGTTTGCTGGTGTGCATTTTGCGATCTTCTTTTCTAATAACCTCTAATTCCATCTGAAACTGCTGGTCATTTGGTTTGACTTCAAATTCTATGGGTGTAAATTGTGTATGAATGTTCTTTAACACATACAAATGCTCGTTGGTTTCAATGGAATCGCCGGGTTTTATAAAATGCATTTTATAGACGAGACTATCTTCTGCTTGTTTTGCAGATTCTGCATCTACCTGAGATTGCGGTATTTGAGCTATTAAGGAGAATATATCCTGATGAACTGATCTTTTAATGCTGGGGTTTGATGCTGCGACCTTTGTAAGTTTATTGTCGTATTGTATTTCGGGATATAAAGTAAAAGTCTCTGTTCGATTTCCACTTGTATCTTCCTTCCAAAACTGTAAAGTGTATTTACGTATCTTTTGTATAAAAGTATCCTGACTGTATTCAACCCAATAACCATTCATAAACATGGATTCATTGCGAATCAATGTTATGTGCTTGGAGAGTTCATCCATATCTGGATTTTCAAGGAGGCCTTCCTGTGCAAATTTATTGGTTGATAGAATTTGTTTATTAACGCCGGTAAATAATATTCCAAGTACGAGTATGCCAAAGCCACAATGTGACAAAACGGAAGCAGCTAATTTGAGATTTGCCTTTAATACAAATAGAAAAAAATACGCGGAAGTGAATAGCGCAAACCAAGCAGAAAAAAGAAATAAAAAATGGCTCCAATGTAATTGAACAAAAGAAATTTTATACACGACAGTGGAGCTTACTAAAGAAAGTAAAAACAAACTAACAAGTGTTAATATGGTTTTTTTTGAAGGCCCTTCCGGTTGTAAGTATTTTAAATACACGGCTGTACCTGACAGGAGAGAAATAAAAATGGCTATCCAAATCTGAAATTGATTATGATGTGAAATGGGATCCAGAGGAATACTTCTATGCAAATGCGTGAAGTTGTTGCCAGATATAGATCCTGCTAAGTCCAGGATTTTATTGTAAACGGGTATCGAGGTGGTAAATGAAATGAGCAATGCGCTAAACAATAGTGTTAAACTCCCAATAAACATCCAAAATTCACGGGAATGTATATCTTCTTCTTTTTGAGGAGAAGGAAAATATTTAATTTGTTTCCAATAAGTGTAAAATGGAAAAATGGTAGAGAAAACGCATAGAGCCACCAATTGCCATTCCAGTCCCATTTGTGTAAAGGCATGTGCAGAACTATCACCTAAGATTCCGCTCCTTGTAAGAAACGAAGAATAACAAACAAAAATAAAACTCAAAAAATATAATATAAATGTAGGCTTTAAGGAATAAGTTGTGGCGTTTGCGATGAGGTTGGCATGAATTCCTGCTACCAGGATCAACCAAGGCGCCAGTGACATATTTTCTACGGGATCCCAAGCCCAGTATCCTCCAAAGCTTAAGGCTTCATATGCCCATGCTCCGCCCATGAGAATGCCGGTGCCGAGTACAAATCCAGAAAACAGACTCCAGGGCAAAGCTTCTTTTAACCACTGTTGTTGATCTTTATGGATAAGTGCAGAACAGGCATATGCAAAAGGGATAATGGTTGATGCGAATCCCAGAAATAAAGTAGGTGGGTGTATGATCATCCAATAATTCTGAAGCAATGGATTTAAACCATTGCCTTTTATGAGACTTACATAATCAGCATTTGCGAATAATGGAATGTCCATGGTATATCGGAGAAGATTGAAAGGACTACTTCCTAACTTGATTTCACCAAAATGAACCCCTAACAACATAGAGGTCAGTATTGCATTAACCCCAAGAATGATGAGCAAAACGCTTGTTCTAAGTTTGTTTTGTTGGCGACAAAAATAAATTCCCAAAATCCCATTCCAGAACATCCATAACAAAAAACTCCCTTCCTGTCCTTCCCAAAATGCCGAAAGAATGTATCGCATCGGCAATTCATCTGACACATGTGCCCAAACGTATTCAAATTCGTAGTAATGGCTTTGCATCATATACAAGATCAAGCCAATAGCAGATAAAATGGAGCTAAAATGAATGATATATGCGAGCTTTATTGCGAGCAGCCATTGAGGGCTTGGTTGAGCGCGTTGCAGATAACCTGAAACGATTGCAAACATTGCACTAAAAAATGCAAGGAGTATTAAAAAATGTCCTACATAATGAATCCAGATATGTTCATTGAGGTATTGAACGGAATTCATAATTCGGCTGTAGACTTAATAAAGATTTCTTCGTCTTTGTATTTGGAGGGGCATTTTAAAAGCATATTTTTTGCTTCGAAATGTTCGGTTGTCATTTTGCCTGTTAATACAATTTGTTCTGATAATTCAAAATCCTGAGGTTTAGGAGCTCTTAAAATAACTTTTTTCGTCAAACCGGTTTTATCTGTTAAATAAAAACTAAAATAATTAGCATCCTCTTCAGGTTTGTAATAGATCTCCTGCTCTTTGGCCAATTGCCCTACAATTTTAACTAAATCTCCGCTAGCTGATGCATCTTCAAAACCGGAATAGGTTGAAAAATCTTTAGAAGCGGTGATGAGAATGCCTATTGCGGCTGCTATTAAAATAAAGGAAAGGATGTAAACTCTTTTCATTGGACAAATTTAGCTAAAGATCTGCATAAAAATTCTGTAAGCTCTTTTGTTTAAAATATATTGACATTTCAACAAAAACTTAGCTTGTCAGTCTAATTTTGAGCCTTAATACTTTCAATGATGACTTATCCGATTATCGATGCTTCAAGATTGTGTTTGTTTCATGGAGAGAAATGCATACTCGATGAGGGAACTTTTAAAATCTTTGAAGGGCAATGGAGTGAAATTATTGGTCCTCCAAATTCTGGAAAATCGACCTTATTGAATGCCATTATAGGAAATCACGATCAAGGGTCTGGGCAATTGCAAATATTGGGTTACACTTTATTTCCAGTAAACAGAGATGATGCCAGACTATTGCGTCGAAAAATTGGTCTTGCTCAACAAACTCCGGATTTGTTAATGGACAAGACCATACGTGTAAATTTAATGATGGCGCTGCAGGCAGCAGATAAAATTAAGGAAAAACCTGATGAAAGTATCATTCAAGAGATGCTTGACGAAGTAGGCTTGTTGGCGAAAATTAAATCTGAAATTAGAAATTTGTCACATACAGAAATACTAACCGTTGCGATCCTTAGAAGTATTATCACAAAACCCAAATTGATTTTAATTGATCAATTGCTCGAGTACTTAGAGGAGAATTTTCGCAACAAACTCATCGCAATCCTTTACAATTTAGTGATTAAAGAAAAAATTGCACTAATTTCAACAAGTTATTTGGAACTTCCGAACTTACCCTTCGAAACCCTGAGATTTAAACTTGATGGTGGCAAATTGCTAGCCATCAATTAGAACCATTGTCTTTTCAAGAAGTGCATATCAGGGTGCTCCTTCCTATATTTGCGCAAAATATTGATCATGTTTGAAAGTTTGAATGAACGTTTAGATCAGGCATTTAAAGCATTACGAGGCAATGCCAGGCTAACAGACCTAAATATTGCTGAATCCATTAAAGATATTCGCAGAGCCTTGGTCGAGGCCGATGTTAATTATAAAATCGCTAAAGAATTTACCGATAAAGTCAAGGAAAAGGCACTTGGGACTGAGAACATCTTAAAGGCTGTAAAACCCGGCGAGCTCATGGTAAAGATCGTCATGGATGAATTGATCGAACTCATGGGAAGTCAAGCCGAAGGCTTAAATCTGAGTGGAAAACCTTCAGTGATTCTTATAGCAGGCCTTCAAGGATCGGGTAAAACCACTTTTTCCGGAAAATTGGCTCTTTTCCTGAAATCAAAGAAGAATAAAAAAGTGCTCCTCACTGCTTGCGACGTTTACAGGCCGGCTGCCATTGATCAGTTGACGGTACTCGGAGAAAGCATTGAAACTGAAGTCTTCAAAAATATTGAAATTAAAGACCCTGTGGCAATAGCTCAGCAAGCAGTTCAGTATGCTAAAGAGCAACAGTTTGATATCGTCATTGTAGATACCGCCGGCCGGACTTCTGTCGATGAAGAAATGATGGACGAGATTGAGCGATTAAAAATTGCTTTGCAACCTTCCGAAACTTTGTTTGTGGTAGATTCCATGACAGGTCAAGATGCTGTAAATACGGCATTAGCCTTTCATAGCAGAATTCAGTTTGACGGAGTTGTTCTCACCAAATTAGATGGAGACACCCGCGGTGGAGCAGCATTGTCTGTGAAATACACGGTCGGAAAGCCCATTAAATTTGTGTCAACAGGTGAAAAATTAGATGCACTTGATGTGTTTTACCCCGACAGGATGGCACAGCGGATTTTAGGAATGGGGGATATCGTAAGTCTTGTCGAAAAAGCTCAAGAACAATTTGACGAAGTTGAAGCCAAAAAAATTGAGAAAAAGATCAAACAAAACAAGTTTGATTTTAATGATTTTCTAGGACAAGTTCAGCAAATCAAAAAAATGGGCGATGTAAACCAATTACTGGGTATGATCCCCGGGATGGGAAAACTAACCAAGGATGTTCAAATTGATGATAATGCTTTTGGTAAAGTGGAAGCCATCATACAATCTATGACACCCCAGGAACGCGGCAATCCGGAATTATTGAATATTTCCCGCAAAACCCGTATAGCTAAGGGTTGTGGAAGGAATTTGCATGAAGTAAATGCATTTATTAAGCAATTTGAGGAAATGCGAAAAATGATGTTTATGATGTCTAAAGGGCAAGGTGTGGGCAATATGATGCAGCAAATGCGGAATATCAGAAGATAAGGTCAGAAATTTTCTGAGAATCTCAATTGTTTTTCATTATTTTTACTAAAAATTAAAAAGCATGAAAAGATTCTTTTTCAGTTTACTGAGTTTTTTATTGGTAACTCAATCCAATGCCCAATTAGGTGAAGGTGCCATTGCTCCGGATTTTTCAGTTCAAGATCTCAATGGAAATACCTATAGCCTCTATTCAATGATGGGCACTGATAAAGCAGCTTGTTTGGATTTTATGGCTACCTGGTGTGGACCTTGCTGGACATTCAAGAGTAGCGGTGTGATGGAGCAGGTGTATAATAATTTGAGTGCTCAAACTACAGTAATCATGCTTGAGGGCGATTGGAGTACCAATACAAACTGTCTTTACGGTCCTTCTGGATGTAATAATTCTACCCAAGGCAATTGGGTTGCCGGAACGCCATATCCCATCGCTGATTTGTCATCTACTAACGGTCCATCCGTAATGAGTGATTACCAGATTGCTTTTTATCCAACGCTTTATGTGATCGCTCCGGATAAGAGAAGCTGGAAGATTAAATCAAGAACCTACCAGGAATATGTGAATTGGATTACCAAGAGTTTTAAACTAAATGCTACGGCTTCCGTGACACATTCACTTTGTGGTGACAATGGAAAAGTTACTTTAGCTACAACAGGTGGCCACAGTGTTTTGACATACAAATGGAGCAATGGTGCAACAACTAAAGATCTGATAAACTTGCCGGGAGGTACTTACGGAGTGACGGTAACCGACCTCAACGGTTATTTTAAAGAATTTGGTCCTTGGACTGTCAACGGTCCTTCTAAAAGAGTTGCTGTTACAAATTCTAATCTAACTCACGTCAATTGTTTCGGTGAATCAACCGGAGCTATTGAAATCGAAACGGATTATGGAACTTCGCCATATACTTATAACTGGTCAAATACCCAGAGCACTAAGGATCTTTCGAACCTAATAGCCGGTGCATATACGGTAACAGTAACTGATCAAAATAATTGTACTACTACGAAAAACTATACCCTTACACAACCAACATTATTAAAACTCACCACCAGCGCTAAACTGGAAACCTGTAGTGAAATGAATGGAAGCGTTTTAGCAAAAGCCACGGGTGGCGTCCCGCCTTATTCATACGATATTGGTTTTGGCCAGCAAGGCAGTCCGTTTTTTGAAGATTTGAGCGGTGGAAAAGACTATCAGGTTACGGTGACGGATTCTAAATTGTGCGATGAAGTTTCTAGCGTATTTGTTGATGTCACCATCAGACCAATTGCAAACGCAGGGTCTAATAAAGATCTTGAATGCAAAAATGGTTTTGTGTTGTTAGATGGTTCTATTTCAGATGAAGGCCCTGAAATTATTTATGAATGGTCAACCATTGCAGGTAGAATAACAAAGGGAATTGATGAAAAAATAGGAGAAGCCGACCTGCCAGGTCGATACTATATTAAAGTAAGTAATGTTCAAAACAAATGTAGTGCTATCGATTCAGTTGAAATCATCGATGTCCGCGAATTTCCCAATTTAAATTATACAGGAGATACAGCAATCAACTGTAAATATTTGGAATCAAATATTATAGGCAAGAGTCTGGATACTCAGGTTGTTTTTTATTGGAAGAAAGTTGGAGATTCCATATTTTATGAAAAATCTAATCTTTTGAAAGTCAGTGACGCTGGAAATTATATTCTACATGTCAAGGACACGGTCAATCAGTGTATTACCCGAGATACGATTGGTATTGTAAAGGATCAACTAAAACCAGATGCAATAGCAAACCCTGAAAGAGATTTGAGCTGCACTGTTTCTGAAATAACAATTGATGCAGGATCTTCATCAACGGGTCCGAATATGACTTACAGTTGGTCCACTTTAAATGGGAATATCGTTAGTGGAGCAAACTCTTTGTTTCCGCTGGTGGATAAAAAGGGAGACTATAAATTAGAAGTATTTAATGCTCAAAATCATTGTACGAATACTGCAGAAGTTCAAGTTCAAGAGCAAACACCATTACAAACAAATTTTGAACAAAATATAGACAATCGAACTGTTAAATTTCAAGATCTTACGACTGGATTACCTACAAAATGGACTTGGAATTTTGGAGATGGTGGACAAAGTAGTCTGCAAAATCCGGAACATAGCTTTGCTTCAGATGGCGAATACGAAGTATGTTTAAGTTCAGAAAATGATTGTGGACCTCAAGTCTACTGTAGGAAAATTCTTGTAGGCATTTCGGTTTCTTTGAATTTATTGAATTATGAACAACGAAATGTAAGTTGTTTTGGAGGCGATGATGGGCATATAAAACTAAACATCCAAGGTGGTGTGCCGCCCTATCACTTTTTATGGAATACTTCTGACACCAGTCAGAATCTTTTGAATCTCGAAGCAGGAGATTATGATGTTCAAATATCAGATCAACAGGGTACCAAGCTGAATAAATCATTTACCATCAAGCAAGCACTTGAAATTATAAGCCAAAATGTAAATATAACCAATACCACTTTTGGACAAAAAACTGGCAGCATCCTGCTTGAAATATTCGGTGGAGTGCCTCCTTATGCTTATAAATGGAGCAATGGTAGTATTGATAATCCTGCCAGCGGCTTAGCTGCGGGTATTTATAATTGTGAAGTAACTGATGCCAATGATTGTATAAAGGCATTCGGCCCTTATGAAGTTAAAGAATTGGTGAGTGTAGAAACTCCATCATGGTTAAACAGTGTATTCATTGCACCCAATCCTGGTTCAACAGCAACTCTTTTTATAGAATTAGCTGAATCTACAGTATTGAACTGGAGTATTCTCAATGTATACGGAAAAATTTTAAACCAAGAAGTCATTTCTGGAAAATCTATTAAACTTGATTTCAAAACGGAAGCTTTTGATCCAGGAATCTATTTTATTAATTTGCAAAGTGGTAATAAACAGCACACTTTGCGTTGGATGTGCATTAAATAAGGGGAGGGTTCATATTTTTGCTGGATAGGTTAACAATCAGTGTAAAAATAAATTTGCCTGATAGGAAATTTATTGTATTCAGTAAAATCAGATGAATTCTAGCTCCTGATTTTTAGAATTCCAATTGGGTGTAATATTTCATTTAATGATGTTGCGCAAAATGGAATGATGGAAACTAAATGTAAAAAATCTGCTGAGGAAAGACGGAATAAATGCTGCGTTAAAATATTGGTGATATAGCAATAATGACATCAGAAGTTCTTCAAGAATGTAATGGTAAATTAATTTCTGAATGAGTCTTTCCGTGTAGTTTTGTGAAATAGAGATTTTAATAATTTACGATTAGACCATTTGCCTAATCTAATCCGGGTTGTCAAATTTATTTGTGAAAAATATACACTACATTAAGAATTCAATGGCATTCAAACGGATCGCATTTGCTTTTGAATTTCAGCAATTTTCATCATACATTCAATAGGAGACAAGGTATTAAGATCTATTGCTTTGATTTGATCGATAAAATTTTGATTGACTATTTCTTGTTCCGTTGGAAATTGAATGGAATTTTCTTTTTCTATATTAGTTCCACTGTTGCCTTTAGATCTATGCTCTTCAAGCCCCTTTAATATTATAAAAGCTCTGTTTACAACTTCTTTAGGCATACCAGCCATTTGAGCAACGTGGATTCCAAAGGAATGTTCGCTGCCTCCTTTGACTAGTTTTCGCAAAAAAATGACACTGTTATTTAATTCTTTTGTGGCTACGTGATAATTATGAATCCTTGGCAAATATTCTGCAAGTTCATTTAATTCATGGTAATGCGTCGCGAAAAGCGTTTTGGCTCGTTTGTCAGGAATATTATGTAAATACTCAGCGATAGACCATGCGATGGAGATGCCGTCATAAGTGCTTGTGCCCCTGCCAATCTCATCCAATAAAATCAATGAACGATCAGAAAGGTTATTGAGAATAGAAGATGTTTCGTTCATTTCAACCATAAATGTTGATTCGCCGGAGGAAATGTTATCACTGGCACCAACTCGGGTAAAAATTCGATCAATAACACCTAGCCTTGCTTCTTTGGCAGGAACATATGATCCAATTTGAGCCATTAGACAGATCAACGCAGTTTGTCTAAGTATGGCTGATTTTCCTGACATATTTGGCCCAGTAATCATCAGGATTTGTTGTGAATCGGAATCGAGGTATATATCATTGGGAATGTAATGCTCCCCATCAGGTAATTGGTTTTCGATCACAGGATGCCTTCCATTTCGGATATCTATAATTTTGCCATCATCTAATAATGGCTTTGAAAAAGAAAGCGTCATTGCAGTTTTCGCGAATGAATGAACAACGTCTATGGTGGCAATATTTTTTGCGTTTTGCTGCAATGGTAAAAGGTATTCTTGAATTAAATCAATGAGTTTTTCAAACAGATCTTCTTCAATTTGAATAATTCTTTCTTCAGCTCCCAAAATTTTAACTTCCAGATTTTTAAGTTCTTCTGTTACATAACGTTCTCCCGTAGACATTGTTTGTTTGCGTATCCAATGGTCGGGAATGAGTCCTTGATTTTTAAATTTATTGGTAACTTCTAGATAATAACCAAAAACAGAGTTGTATCCGACTTTTAAATTGTTGATCCCGGTTGCTACGGCTTCTTTCATTTGGATTTCAACCAAAAGATCTTTTGAATGGGTGAGTACGAATTTTAATTCATCTAATTCTGACGAACAACCTGATTTAAAGATACCACCTTTATTGGTTTGATTTGGAGCATCATCTGCCAATTGCAAGTCTATTAGCTGACAAAGATCATCGCAATTTTGAATTTGGTTTCCAATTGTTTTTAGATTATGATTGGTTTGATTTTCTAAAAGTGACTTGAGTGGCTTTAATAATTTGAGGCACTTTTTAATATGATTAATTTCTCTGGGTGAAATCCTTCGCAATGGAATTTTTGAAACCAATCTTTCCAAATCACCGAATTGATGTAGTAATGATTCCAACTCATCAGTTAATTTTTGATCATTGATAACACTTTCAACCATGTCGAGCCTGGATTGAATTTTAGCTACATCCATGAGGGGAAGTACGATCCACTTTCGAAGTAATCTCGATCCCATCGGGGTTTGTGTGCGATCTATGATAGATAATAAGGTTTTGCCTTCGGGATGAATTGGCTCTATCAATTCTAGATTTCGAATGGTGAATCGATCCATCCATACGAAATCATCATTCGATAATCTGCTGATACTTGATAAATGTGATGGATTTTTAGTTTCGGTGGTGTCTAAATAATGCAATATGACACCAGCCGCTATTTGACCTATATTGTATTCTTCGATGCCAAATCCCTTAAGACTGTTGACTTTAAAATGGTCAAGGAGTTTTGTTTTGCCAAAATCACTTTGAAAAATCCATTCTTCTAAACCATAAGAATAAAACTGATCTCCAAATATTTTTTCAAATTCTGTGATTCGCTGTCTGGAAATAATGATCTCAGATGGATTAAAACTTTCAAGTAATTTTTTGATATAAGGAATATCTCCTTCTGAAAGATAAAATTCGCCTGTTGATATATCTGCCAAAGCGATTCCAATTTTCTCAATTGAAAAATGAATGGCAGCTAAAAAATTATTTTTCCGGACATCTAATAATTTATCATCAGTAGTAACTCCGGGTGTGATGACATCTGTGATACCGCGTTTCACAATTTTTTTTCCTTTAACGGGCTTTTCAAGTTGCTCGCACAATGCGACCCGAAAGCCGGCCCTTACAAGTCTCGGTAAATAAACATCAAGGGAATGGTGTGGGAAACCTGCCAATTCAATGTCTGAACCACCATTATTGCGTTTGGTCAACACAATGCCTAAAATTTTAGAAGTAGTAATGGCATCTTCGCCAAAGGTTTCATAAAAATCTCCCACTCTATAAAGCAATATCGCATCTGGATGCTTTGCCTTCATGGCATAATATTGCTCCATTAACGGAGTCATTGTATTTATTTCAAATAACAAAGGCTGTCCTTTCATTGCCGCAAATATAAAGCCGCTGCCAGCTATTTAGAATAGGATTCTACTGATATATTTGTTTGGTATTTAAAAGATAGTAAATTTGTCAATAATTCATTCCTTTAGACCTGATTTATGAATACACAATTTAAAGAAATCTCAGCAGCAGACTACCAATTGCTTGTCGAAGCTATTCCACTAATTGCTATTTTAATAGCAGGTGCGGATAATGAAATTGATTTAAAAGAGAAAACCTGGGCTGAGAAAATTGTAAAAATCAGAAGTTACCATAACCATTTTGATTTAAAGTCTTATTACAAAGATGTTGATCTTCAATATGCTGAATTGTTTGAAAAAGGGATGGCTGAACTTCCAGTTTCAGCGGAAGAAAGATGTTCTGTTATAAGTAATAAACTTAGTCAATTAAATCCAATTCTGCGAAAACTTCCCATGCGGACTTCGAGTCAACTATACACTTCTTTTTTAGCCTATGCCGAGCAAATTGCACGTTCGAGTGGAGGTATCTTAAGAATGATGTCAGTAAGTAAAGAAGAAACAGTATGGATCGGGTTGCCTATGATCGATCCTATCTTTTATGACGATTTTGAAGAGGAAGAATAAATTGAATTACCTCAAAAATGCGCTTCTGGAATTGACTTTAGCCCAATAATTACTTCTTCGTAAAATAAGTTTGCGATTCTAATAGCGAATAATTTTTTGAAAGTAACGCTTATTATTTTCCATCCAATAGATTAGATATAAACCAGGATTTTCACAGGAGCTCAAATCAAGTGTATTCCCGCTAAGAATGTTTTCAGATTTCAACAGTTGCATTTGACTGTTGAAAAGCAAAATGTATTCGGCTTTTGATTGGGTCTTAATGGTGTTTCCTAAAACCGGATTTGGATACCAGGTATCCGTTTTTTCTATCAAATTATTAGAGCTGGATGCACAATCAACTTCGGACAATAACGATAAAATATACTCACCTGGAAAAGCGGTACCTGGATATTCAGTGGTATAATCGAACGGAACGCCAACATTAACAGTGAGTTTTAACTTAATGATTGGTTTAAAATCACCAGGTGTATTTACAGGACTAGGAGTGCCATGGAGGATAAGACATCCGATTTCATTCTTTTTAAAAATACAGTTAGGTGGATTGCAACTGTACGAAATGCCAACCGGCAAATTTGAAATTGCATTTTGCGTATCAATGGATACTTTTTCAAGGGGTAGGGGAGCCGGCAAAATGGGAATTTGGACAGTGTCAGGCACTACTACCGTGAATACAAATTCATAGGGTTTGTTAATACATGCTTTTTTAGTGATACCTCCATTTGGATTTGTAGGAGATATAGGTCTTGGAAATACGCCTGCAGATGAATCTTTCAATGTACTATCAGGAAGACAGATCTGGGAATATGCACCTAAACTGAAGATGGATAAAATAAAAGAAATCGCAAATTGATTCATAATATTGCTGTATTTATTGGCCCAATATACAGACTAGATGAATAAGAACTTTATAATCCTGATAATTTTATTTTTGAAAGCATATTTGCCGGCTCAGGAACTAGCACAAAGTTTACAAGGACTTGTTTTGGATAACAAAACCAAAGAGCCCATTTCTGACGTGATGGTTACATCAGGCAAAAAATATTGTTTTACCAATGAAAGAGGTGAATTTAAATTGTCACTCGATAGTACTGCACATGTGCTTCGTTTTAAATTGGTGGGTTATGAGACCAAAGAAATTCCAATAGAGATGCTGACTGCAGAACCTGTGCTTTTGGAGGAAAGTTTTTTATTATTGTCAACTACTGTGGTGAGCGCCTCTAAATTTGAGAGACCTATTGCAGAATCTACGGTGTCTATGAATGTAATCACAAAAGAGATGCCTGACCGCCTCAACTCAATCAGTGGTGAAAAAGTGCTGGATCGAATTCCAGGAGTTCAAATCATAGATGGGCAGGCGAATATTCGTGGAGGTTCCGGATATAGTTATGGAGCGGGTAGCAGGGTCTTGTTGATGATGGATGATATGCCGATGATGCAACACG
This sequence comes from Saprospiraceae bacterium, assembly GCA_016719615.1. Lineage (NCBI taxonomy): Bacteria > Pseudomonadati > Bacteroidota > Saprospiria > Saprospirales > Saprospiraceae > Saprospiraceae bacterium. The sequence continues at coordinate 1,708,702 of JADJYQ010000001.1, read as the reverse complement.
ACGCTGCAAATCCCTATTGGAATGATTTACCCATGGAAAGCATCGGCCAAATTGAAGTTATAAAGGGTGCATCTTCAACGCTCTATGGGAGTTCGGCTATGAATGGAGTGGTCCATTTTCGGAGTGTACTTCCGGGGAGCGATCCTTATACTGCCATTTCTATTGTTCCAACGGTTTATTTAAAACCTGGAAATGGCAAAGAATGGTGGGGCAAAGAAGGTCAGATAAGTTTGCCTTATGAAAATTATTTTTCTATAGTACATCGCAAAAAAATAAACCAATGGGATTATTCGGTGAATGCCAGTTACGATCGGAAAATTGGATTTAATAAAAAAAATAATTCTGATAATGTTCGCTTCAACGGAATTGCGCGGTATCGAATGAGTGATAGTTTGCTTTTTTCGCTTGGCATAAATGCAAATGGCGGTTCCAGCAGTGATTTTTTTTATTGGCTGGATAATGGCTTGTACGAAGGGGCAGAAGGAGCGGCAACCAAAAGCGATAAATTGCGATTTACCATCGACCCGGCTTTAAGTTATCATGACCGAAAAGGCTTTCATCATAAATTGATAAGCAGGTATTACAATATTTTTAATGGAGCTGACCAGAATCAGGAAAATAAGAGCAACCATGCATATGGGGAATATCAAATGCATAAACGCATCAACTCTATATTGCTGGATATTCAAGCGGGACTGGTTTTAAATGGAACCTGGACGAAAGCCAAACTATATAGTGATACCGCATTTACATTACACAATCAAGCAGCTTATCTGCAATTGGAAAACGTTTTTGGTCTCGTTTGCTTATGAATGCGGGCATCCGGTATGAACGCTATACCTCTGAGGGTCCCGGTAAATTGTCAGGAAGTGATATTGCACAGCAAACAAAAGATGATCGGTTTATACTGCGCGCAGGGATGAATTATCAGTTGCTAAGAGCTAGCTTTTTAAGAGTTTCGATAGGTGAAGGATTTAGATTTCCTTCTTTGGCTGAAAAATACATTTCAACATTTGCCGGTGGATTACAAATCGTGCCTAATCCCAAATTACAGTCTGAGCATGGCTGGAATGCTGAGTTTGGAATCCGTCAGGGTTTAGCGATTTTGGGTTTTAAAGGAATGATTGACTTTTCTTATTTCCAGTCTAGTTATTTTGATATGATGGAATTTGTTTTGAACAATCAACTTCAGTTTCAATCCAAAAATATTGGGAATACTCAAATCAAAGGTTACGAAGCGGAATTGTATGTTTCTCGTCCTATTCAAAATGGATCACTTACGATTCAGGCAGGATATACTTATATCAATCCAAAATATCGGGAGTTTGATTTGGAAGGTAAAAATTTGGCTATCAATGAAAGGGAATTTGCACCCATTGGTCAGCAAAACGCAGCCAACTCAAGTGCCGATGTAAACATTCTCAAATATCGTTCTAAGAACTTATTCCGGTTTGATATAAATTTAGATTACAGGAAGTTTTATGCAGGATATTCATTTCAATATGTTTCACATGTGCAAGCCATTGATTGGTTGTTTCAGGTGACCTTATTCATAAAAGGGATAGAAGATTTTAGAAAAGTCCATGATCATGGATACAGGGTCCACGACCTGAGAATTGGCTACCATTTACAGCAATGGAATATTCAATTAAATGTTAATAATCTACTGAATGAAATTTATACTACCCGGCCTGGTCTTTTAGAGGCCCCAAGAAATATGAGTCTTAAATTGCGTTATACTTTTTAAAAACATATAAATAATTATAAATCAGTTATTTATAAAATTTTAATCATATTACCTAGGCTCCTTTTATTTTAGAATATCCTCCATTTCTTCGCTGGAAGCACTATATTTGCGGAGTTTTTGAAAAAAGTAAAGTAATACAGTATATGTTTGAAAAAGGAATCGTCAAGTGGCTGCTCATTGCAATCGTTCTTGTTTGTTTGTTGCAGTTTGTTTATTATTTACCAACGAATAAGGTTGAAAGACAGGCAGCAGAATACTCGCTAAATGTAACCGGAGGAATAGAAGATGAAACTTCCCGGCAAGCTGCTCAAAAAGTGGCCCGGGTAAAGTATCTCGACTCTATTTCCAGCGAAAAAATATTTAGCATTCCTTTGATTAAGGAATTTACCTACCACGATCTTAAAAAGCAACAATTGGCTTTGGGTTTGGATCTCAAGGGCGGAATGAGTACCATTCTTCAAATTGATTTATCAGATCTCATCATTTCATTAGCTGGAAACTCATCAGATCCTGCTTTTCGGAAAGCTATTGCCAATGCCAATGATCGCATGCGCAACAGCCAACAAGATTTCATCAGTCTTTTTGTCGAAGAATTTAAAAAAGAATCAAACGGTAAAAGTTTGGCTTCCGTTTTTTCGAGAGGTGCATCCTTAAAAGATCGAGTAAACTTTGAGACATCAGATTTAGATGTTGCAAGGATTTTGCGCGAGGTGGCTAATGAGACGGTAGATCTTACCTTTAAAAGGTTAAAAGACAGGATCGATAAGTTGGGTGTGACCCAACCTAACGTATCTCTTGATAAAACCAGAGATATGATCGTAGTCGAACTTCCGGGAATCGATAATCCCGAAAGAGCTCGTAAATATCTTCAAGCCAGCGCCAAATTAGAATTCTGGGATGTCTACCGAAATTCTGATCCCGGCGTTTTTGATGGCATCGTGAATGCTGATAAAAAATTGGCGGCTATTGACAAAGGAGATACGACTTCAACTCAAGCTGACTATACTTTAGTTGACCGCTATGATTATACCCGTGACTCATTAGGAAATCCGATAGACTCAGTTAAAATTGGTACCGATACTATTAAGTCAGATCCGCTTACAGAAAAAGGACCGCTTTTGGCTGTATTCTCGCCAACTAGCCCTGCTGCCGGTTATACGGCTATTATTGGTTCTGTTGAAAAATCAAATAGATCGCGATTTATTGAATTGGTCAACAGACCGGAAGTAAAGGCTGTATTTCCATCAGATCTAGAATTTAGAATTGAGGCAAAACCTTATAAGCTCCAAGGCGAAACCAAGCCTTCCAATAATTACAATGTATATGCCATCAAGAAAAAACCGGGAGTTTCTACGGCGCCTCTAGATGGTGAGAGAATAGCCAGAGCTTCCGCAAATCCAGACAATTTGACTGGAGAGGTAGTGGTTTCCCTGGCCATGGATAATAAAGGCTCCAAAATTTGGGGCGAAATGACTACCCGTGCAGGAAATGACAATAAACGTGAGATTGCCATAGTGCTTGATGATGAAGTAGTTTCATGTCCAAGTGTTCGCGAGCCTATTTTAGGCGGTAATTCTCAGATATCCGGTAATTTTACAATCGATGAAGCTAAAGATCTTGCAAATATTTTGCAAGTTGGTAAACTTCCGGCAAAGACCAGAATTGTTCAGGAGTCTTTGGTGGGTCCTTCCTTAGGTAAAGAAAACATCAGCAAATCATTATGGTCCATTATCGGTGGATTTTTACTGGTCATGGCTTTTATGGTTATTTATTACACTTCAAGTGGTTTTGTTGCGATTCTAACTTTATTGCTCAACGTATTGTTTATTCTGGCGACACTCGCTTCTTTTGGAACTGTACTTACCCTGCCTGGTATCGCAGGTCTCGTATTGACGATGGGTATGGCCGTTGATGCCAACGTCGTTATTTATGAACGTATCAAGGAAGAACTTGCAGCGGGACGCGTGCTTATGGATGCCATTAAAGAAGGATTTGCACACTCTTATTCTGCCATTATTGACTCTAACGTAACGACAATTTTAACTTCCATAGTCTTATTCATATACGGTTTAGGTCCTATTAAGGGATTTGGTATCGTTTTGATCATAGGTATTATTTTCTCTTTGTTTACTGCAGTCCTGGTTTCAAGATTGATTCTCGACTGGTGGGTTGGCGTAAAAGGTAACTCTATTTCTTTTGCCAGCAATTTGACAGCACGTGCCTTTAAGAACGTAAACTATGATTGGGTGGGCAATCGTAAATATGCCTACATATTATCTGCCGCAATGGTGATTATTAGCCTGGTATCTTTTTTTACCAGAGGTTTCGAACTTGGCGTTGAATTTAAAGGGGGGTATTCGTATAATGTCACTTTTGAAAAAGATGTGGATGCAGAAAACATACGGCAGGCTTTAACAAAATCCTTTGGAGGAAATCCGATCGTAAAAAGTGTAGATACCCGTAACACATTCAATATCACAACTTCTTATTTGATTAATGATAATGCCCCGGATGCAGCTGAAAGAGTCAATCAAAAATTATTTGAAGGAATTAATGAAATGAGTGGTGGCAATTTAAAATACGAGGATTTTATAAATAATGAGTTTTCCGGGACTCACATTGCCTCGTTTAGTCAGGTAGGGCCCATCATTGCAGATGATATCAAAAGTTCTGCGATTAAATCGATTATTATTGCCCTTCTCGTTATTTTCGTTTATATCCTATTCCGATTTTATAAATGGCAATACAGTGCCGGAGCGGTCATTGCTTTAGCGCATGATGCCATTATTACGCTTGGCGCTTTTTCGCTTTTACACGGAGTGTTAAATTTCTCCATGGAAGTGGATCAGGCACTTATCGCCGCCTTGCTAACAGTCATTGGATACTCCATCAACGATACAGTAATTGTATTTGATAGGATCAAAGAACATTTGGGTTTTGAATCTCAAAAATCAGATAGGGAATTGATCAATGAAGCAGTTTCATTGACATTATCAAGAACGGTAAATACCTCATTGGCGACGCTCTTGACAATCATTATACTTTTCTTGTTCGGAGGAGCCAGTACAAAAGGTTTTTGTTTTGCATTGGTGGTAGGGATCATTGTAGGTACTTACTCATCAATTTTTGTGGCCACTCCTATTATTGTCGACTTAAAGACAAATCTAAAGTATGCAGCTAAAAAGATCAAGGCAAAGACGAGCAAACAACTTTTAAAAGTTTAAACAACAAATAATTAAAACCCCTTGCTTATCAAGGGGTTTTTTGTTTATTTTTGAAAGTCGGAATTAGAGATTAGTTCTTTCCATACACTTAGCGAACGATTAAACGTTAATCTTGTTTGATATGAACGGAATGCTTTGATATGCTTTTCAAATATATATTTGCGATATTCATAATTGTCTTTTGCGGGTGTAATTATCAGTATAAAATCCGGACAGGCGATCAGGCCTTTGAGGTCAAACAGTATGCTAAGGCAGCATCGATGTTTAAACTGGAATTTACGGAAACTTCCACAGAATCTGTTAGAGCCGAAAAGGCTTATAAATTGGGTTTATGTTCGAAATTTACCGGCGATTACCAGCAATCCTTGCACTGGTTTCGCACAGCTTATGATTTAAATTTTGGTCCGGACGCTTTGCGTGAATACGCCATAGCGCTTAAAAATAATGGGGAGTATGAAGCAGCTGCAAATGCCTTCCAATTATATGGCGATGAAATTAAAAGTCCGCTGGAAGTACGCAAAGAAATAAGCATTTGTAAACTTATGCAACAATGGGAACAGTCCCCATCTAATTATCTGTATAGTATTGTTGAGTTACCTGAAGTCAATGGTGAAGGAAGTTCATATGGCTATCAGCGCTTTTTGCCGGATGAATGGATGTATGTTTCAGAAAAGTGGAATACCCAAAATAAAAGCCAAAATAAATTTGAGTGGACAGGAAGACCATTTTCAGACCTCATGGTAAAATCGCAGAATTCCAATGTCGTGGGTTCTATTTTTAATTCGGCTTTCAATGAAGGAGCCTTTTCTTATTCCCCAGTTTCAGATAAATTATATTTTACGCGATGTGACAAAATTATTCAAGGCAAACAATTTTGTAAAATATATGAATCAATTAGAACCAAGGATACATGGTCAACTCCGGAAGAACTTATTATGTTTGAGGAGGCATCCAATCAGATGCATCCGGCAATGCATGCCTCTGATTCCATTTTTGTCTTTAGCTCGGATCATCAAGATGGTCTTGGTAAATTCGACTTATATTATGTTTTAAAAAATGGCGATGAATGGTCTGATCCAATCAATTTTGGTGAGTCTATCAATACAGAATTTGACGAAGTATTTCCTGTCTGGAATGGGGACACGCTTTATTTTAGTAGTTCAGGTTTAGTTGGAATGGGCGGTTTAGATCTGTATAAAACACATTTTTCTTCACAGAACACTTGGTCGCCACCCATCAATTTAAAAAATCCAATCAATTCAGAGTCTGACGATTTTCACTATTACATTGACCAAAACGCGAATCTTGAAGAAAATGAATTACAAAAGGCTTATTTCTCATCCAATAGAACCGGCTCTGGCTTGGATAAAATTTATCAAGTTATTACGAAAGAAAAAATATTAAATCAGGAATTGCCTAAGAAAGAACCATACAAATTTGATATCATCGCAAAGATCAGGTTTTTGGAACCTGGAAGTTATACTGGTTCTGTTGAAAAAATATTGGATAGCATTAATTTGGTGGACAAAAAGAGTAAATCTAGTTTCTCTACGACATCCAATAAAGTATTAACTCTAAAATTACTAGCGGAACAAACGTATGAATTCGTAGTTGGCAAACCCGGTTATTTAAACAGAGATATTTCATTTAGTTCTCCCGCTAAACCTGACTTAGATCGGGATAGCATCCTTATTTTAAATATGGATTATGAATTAATTCCGGTCGTTTACAACAGAGAATTTTTATTAAAAGAATTGTATTATGATTTTGACAAATGGGAAATTCGGGAAGATGCCATTCCTGCATTGCAAAATTTAATGGATATCATGCAAAAAAATCCAAAAATTGTAGTGCTGATTGGATCGCATACCGATTGCATAGGAATGAATGATTATAATCTGAATCTTTCTGAAAAACGAGCAAAGTCTGCAGCAGATTGGTTAATAATGAAGGGAATACAGAAGGAACGAATAGCAGGAAAAGGTTTTGGAGCTACGAATCAGGCCATAAATTGTAAGTGTACAGATTGCACAGAGGAGCAACATCAGGCTAACAGACGATCCACATTTCAATTAATTCCACCAAAAAACTAAGGGAATGTTTATTTTGCAGAGCTAATTATAAAGCATGATCGCATTTAAATTTTTATTTAAAATTATTGTCCTTCTGGTCATAATTGCTCTTAAAGAAGGCCTTGGTAGTGAAATGCTTGAAACCTGGATTGATCAATCCGCTTTTTTTAGATCCTTACTGAATTTTGGCATTTTTTGGCTTTCTTTAAATGTGGTCATTAGGTTAACACAATACATCTATAGAAAGCGGAAAAAACTAGGCCATAAATATTCTGATAATGTCATTATTGGTCTGCGAAATATTTATTATTTACTTACCGTCATGGCATCATTTTTTCTGATGATTGGCATGTTTGGATTGCATCCAAAAGAGCTTTTAACTGCTTTGAGTATTGTCGCTGCAGCGCTTGCTATTATTTCAAAAGAATTGGTCATGGATGTTATCTGTGGCATCAATTTCAGCTTTTCAAGGGATATCGCAATAGGTGATTATGTTAAAATAAATGATAAAGAGGGGCGAGTCCATGATCTCAATATTCATAAAATTGTTTTATCCAATAATAATCAATTAATTAATATACCAAATTCATCAGCATATTTTAGTGATATTATCAACTATAGCAGTAAAGAAAATTTTTGTTTGAATATGGAGTTGGATTTGCCGGTTTCGGTCGTCAACAAAAGGCAACAATTAGATCTTATCATTCAAAAGGCTAGCCGGGATCTGGTTCCAGAGATGCTTATTAATGAAATTCAGATTCATCTTTCAAAACTCACAAAGGATACAGTTTCCTTGAGCATTGATTTTAATTTTAAACATGCAGATAAATCAATTTCTTTACCTAAACTAAAAGATAAAATTCTACTTGAAGTATTGAAAATGATGGATGTCTCAAAATAAATAGAACTGAGAAATTAATCTGCAGCCAGTTCACAAATAAGGCCATCTAACAATTCTGAAACCGGTAATTGGCAAGATAATCTTGAATTTTCAGCACTGTTGGGCAGGCTATCTAATAATTGTGCCTCTTCAGGTTTAATGTCGGGTAGGGAATTTGCAGAATGAACGAAAATATGACAGGATGCACAAAGAGCCATTCCACCACAGGTTCCTAATACTGGAAGTTCGCATGCTCTGAATAACTCCATCAGTGAGTAAGCGGGATCATTGGGCAATTCAAGTTCGTGAATTTCCTTAGTTTTATCTATAACTTTTATCCTGATATAATCCATTGAGCAGTTAAATTAATAACGGGCAGGTTTAGAATTTGTTGATTCCGGTGACCGTTGTATATTTAAAACTTGGCTTTTGACCCTTGTGAATAATTTTATATGCTGATTGAACGGCAAGGGTTGCTTCATGGAATCCGCATAGGATCAATTTTAGTTTTCCTTCATAAGAATTGATATCACCCACTGCAAATATTCCTGGCACATTGGTACTATAGTCAATTGAATTTACGAGTATTGCATTCTTATCTACATTTAAACCCCATTCGGCAATAGGTCCTAACTTGGGACTGAGGCCGAACAATGGTAAAAACTGATCACAGATAACATCCCATTCCTCTTGCTCATTTTTGATAGTTAAGGATTGCAGAGCTACATTCCCATGCAATTTTGTTACTTCTGCATTAAGATGTAAATGCACTTTGTTCTGATTTACCAACTCACTTAATTTTGAGATTGATTCAGGAGCAGCTCTAAATTCACTTCTGCGATGAATGAGGGTGAGCTTTTCAGTGATCTCTGCTAAAAAAATGCACCAATCTAATGCACTATCACCACCTCCAGCAATTACTACATTCTTGTTTCTGAATAATTCAGGGTCTTTGATAATATAATGAACTCCTTTATTTTCGTATTCGCTGATGTTTTCGATTTCGGGTTTACGGGGTTCAAAACAACCCAAACCTGCTGCAATGATGATCACAGGGGCCTCAATCTCTGAGCCAAGAGAAGTTTTTATTTCAAAAATACCATCTTCCCTTTTAAGCAAATGATCCACGCGTTCACCGAGTGTAAATTTTGGATTAAAAACAGAGATTTGCTCCATCAAATTAGCTATTAAATCCTTTGCAAGAATAACCGGATGGCCCGGAATATCATAAATAGGTTTTTTAGGATAAATTTCAGCTAATTGACCACCTGGAGATGGCAAATAGTCAATTAAATGACATTTGAGCTTGAGCAAGCCTGCTTCGAAAACCGTGAATAATCCACAAGGTCCTGCACCTATGATGACAATATCTGTTTTTTCCATACGATTCAGGCGGCAAAGCTACATAAAATGATGTCCGCCAAACCTTTGATATTCAAGAGAATTTTAACTTTCAGATTAATATTTTAACCATATCTTTAGTTTTTATTAAACTTTTAAATGTAGAATGAGTCTACATCATATTATGTTTTTATTTCTTACACTATAAGACTATTAAAATGGACAGAAGAGCCACATTAAAGAAATTTTTTGGAGTAGAATCTGCTGCTTTATCGGGCATGAGGCTCCAGGAAGAAGCACTACCTGTGGGAGGCGGATTAAATCCGTTTTCAGGAACGTGGAATTATGCCGCGGCCGCCCACTTATTGAGAAGGGCCATGTTTGGGCCCAGCCACGCACAAATTGAAAAAGCCGTCCAGGATGGGCTTGAAAAAACACTGGATCTTCTATTTACGCCACAAGCGAAACCTATGCCACCTGTACTTTATGGCGATTCACCGGATGATCCTGATTTAAAACTGGGAGACTCGTGGGTCGACAAAAAATTACATCCTGAAGTCCAGGCACTTGCAAATTTTAAGGAAAATTCACTTTATTCCTGGTTGTTGCAATTAATTTTTAACGAGGGAGTTTCTGTTACCGAAAAAATGACTTTGTTTTGGCACAACCACTTTGTCGTATCTGAGATTTTTGATCCCAGATATAGTTATGATTATATCACACTCTTGCGTGAAAATGCTTTGGGTAATTTTAAAGAATTGACTAAAAAAATTACGGTTGATAAGGCGATGCTCATTTACTTAAACGGCGCTCAGAACCTTAAACGCGCTCCAAATGAAAATTATGCAAGAGAGCTGATGGAGCTTTTTACGTTAGGCAAAGGTGATCTGGCAGGTCCTGGAGATTATACTACTTTTACAGAACAAGATGTACTTGCTTTAGCCAAAGCCCTCACTGGTTGGGTCATCAGAACGGATAGGATGGATGAATCGTTTTATCCTTATGTGGAATTTATTCCAACTCAACATGACACGAGCGTTAAGCAATTGTCTCATCGTTTTGGCGGAATAACAATAGCGAACGCTAATGCAAAGGAATATGAAAATGTAGTGGACATCCTATTTACAAAAAGGGAAGCAGCTACATTTATTTGCAAAAAATTATACCGCTATTTTGTTTACTATAAAGTGAGTCAGGACATTCAAAATCAAATCATCGAAGGTTTGGCAGATCTATTAATTGCCAATGATTTTGAGATCGCTCCGGTAGTTAGAACATTATTGGCCAGTGATCATTTTTATACAGATGAAGCACTTGGTTGTTTAATACGGATGCCTTATGAGTTTGTATTCAATACAATTAAAACGATGGGATTGAATGTACCAACAGACATTCCTGGCAAATACAATGTATTTCTGGATTTATACAGAAGTACTGCGGGGATGGAACAAGTTTATTTCAATCCCCCAAGTGTAGCAGGTTGGACACCTTACTACCAGGAACCCAACTATCATGAGATTTGGGTTAATTCTGTGACACTTCCCATAAGAAATGCCTTCACAACGGTCCTGGCCAACAAAGCGAAGAGAATTCGCAACATTCAAGGGATCTTGTTTGGACTCGACCTTATTGGTTATGTTGAGAAATTTGCGAATCCCGGAAATGCTACAGCCCTTATAGACGATGTAGTCAACCATTTGCTGCCAAAAGCTATTGAAGCCAATCAAAAAGCATTTTTAAAAGCTAAGCTGCTTGGACAAAGAAGTGAAGCACAATGGACTTCAGATTGGAATGCTTATAAAGCAAATCCTTCACAAGCAACGAGAACGGCCGTTGAAAACAGGCTAAAACCGTTATTCGTTTCCCTATTATCAATGCCTGAATATTATTTAAGTTAAAATAAATAGTACTATGAAAAGAAGGTCTTTTATTCAGCTCAGTTCAGCTGCAACCATACCCATGCTTATCAATGGAATTCCTGTAGGAGCCGTTGCACGCAATTCCTTTTTGGATTTTGTAAATCCGGACAACGATCGCATCTTAGTTCTGATCCAAATGACAGGAGGAAATGATGGTCTCAACATGGTGCTTCCATTAGATCAATATCCAAATCTTGACATTGCGAGAAACAAAATTCTAATTAAAGAAACATTGGGTCTCAAACTTCGAGATGATCTTGCATTGCATCCATCCATGGGATCCTTAAAAACAGTTTTTGATGCCGGTAAACTTCGCCTTATTCAATCTGTTGGTTATCCTAATCAAAACAGATCACATTTCAGATCTACTGATATATGGACCTCAGGTTCCAGTGCAGAAAAGATGGAACCAAGGGGTTGGTTAGGTAGATATTTTTATAATGATCATGCATCATTTCCGGGAGGTTATCCAAATAGTGATTTTCCAGATCCGCTTGCTATCACAATTGGTTCCTTAGTCTCACAAACTTGTCAAGGACCTGTTGCCAATTTTAGCCTCGCCATTAATGATCCTGCAACAATGGCGATTCTGGAAGAGCCGGAGTTCGCTACAAATATTCCGTCTACCAATTATGGGAATGAATTAAAGTATTTAATGGATACTTTTAAGCAGACCAATGATTATACAGATGTTATTAAAGACGCTTTTGACGCTGCTGGAGGTTCTATAGCCACTACAGGTAATCCGTTGTTGGATCAACTGAATATCGTGGCACAATTGATTAAAGGTGGCATGAAGACGAAAGTATACGTTGTGAGTATAGGCGGTTTTGATACCCATTCTGCGCAATGTGATCCTGATGATCATGAGATCGGTGCACATGCAACTTTGTTGCAAAGAGTTTCAGACGCAATTGCCGGATTTCAATCGGAAATTGAAAAATCTGGCAATGAAAAAGAGTTGTTGGAATGACCTTCTCTGAATTTGGAAGGAGAATTAAAGCAAACGATTCTACAGGTACTGACCATGGTTCAGCAGCTCCGCTTTTCCTATTCGGGAACTGTGTGAATCCGGGAATTCTTGGTACAAATCCGGTCATTACCAATAATGTAGGAAATGATGAAGGCGTAGCTATGCAATATGATTTCCGTTCTGTTTATGCCTCAATTTTAATTGATTGGTTTGAGTTAGCTCCATCTATTGTCAGTGAAATTTTATTTGCTGAATTTCAAAAACTTCCCATCATTGAAGGATGCTCGCCTGTAGCTACAGATGAGCAGAATAAGGACTTTAATTTTGTGTTTAATACTTATCCTAATCCGGCTGATCGGAAAGTAAATTTATCTTTTGAATCTGCAAACGAATTTATCCGAATCAGCGTGTTCGATCCTTTGGGTTCTGAAGTTAAATTATTGTATTCAGGAAGAATGCAAAGCGGTCAGCATCAAATGGAATTGCTTATCGAGGATTTAAAACCGGGTAATTATTTTATTCGCCTGGCATCAGACCATGCCCAAAATACGAAACTGCTGGTAAAACTTTAATGAGAATTTACTCCTGAATTTTTCAGAAGTAATTGAAATCTATAAACCCGAGGTTTTAAAAATTAAAAACCTCGGGTTTTTTTATGTATACATTATAACGGTGATAGCTTCCAACCGGATTTTTAAAACGTCTGCTTCGTTTATTAGAATATATTCCAAGTTCTATTCTTTTGGTATTCAGCTCTGCTACCTGCATTTGAATACCTGATTTCCATATTTTGATTTGGCGATTATTTGATGTTCTAACACTTTACTAAATATTCACTTTGCATAATGCAAATAAGGTAAAGCTGAGGCCTGAACCAGTACTTCTGCTCAAGACCTTTAGCTTGATTCCATTTTTTATTAATATTGCAATTAATTCGGAATTGCATGTTACAAAAGAAACCTTGTTTATTAATATTAGCAGCGGGTATGGGCAGTCGGTATGGCGGCCTAAAGCAAATGGATGTTTTTGGACCCGGTGGACAGACTATTATGGACTTTTCAATTTATGATGCGAAGTTGGCAGGTTTCGAGCAGGTCGTGTTTGTCATAAGAAAATCTTTTGCGGATGCTTTCATAGCGCAAATGAAGCAAAAATGGGAAGATAAGATGCAACTTGATTTTGTTTTTCAGGAAACGGATGATATTCCTCCTGTGCATGTGAAAATTAATAACCGCGATAAGCCCTGGGGAACTGCTCATGCTGTTTGGGTAGCCAGAGATGTTATCAACGGACCTTTTGGTGTTATAAATGCAGATGATTATTATGGACGTGAAGCCATGAATATGCTATATAAAGAGTTGCTTGATGATAAACAGTATTCTCTGGTAGCATATCCTATTTTAGATACCTTATCTGAGCATGGGACTGTCAATAGAGGGGTATGTAAAGTGGATGAACAAGGACATCTTTTGGCTATTAAAGAATGTAAAAACATAGAGCCTTATCCTAAAATTGCATACCTGGAAAATGGTATGAAAATCGAATTATCGGAAACTAGTATGGTATCCATGAATATGTGGGCGCTTAGGTCTGATTTCTTTTGTTGGGCTGAAGTTTATTTTAAGGAATTCCTGATTGCTAAAGGCAATGAGCAAAGCTCCGAATTTTATATCCCAGATGTAATTCAGCGACTTATGCAGGAAGAGCAAAAAATAATTAGTGTCGTAAATTCAGGTTCTAAATGGTATGGAGTTACTTACCAGGAAGATAAACCCATAGTCGAAACTGCTTTTTTGCAAATGATCCAAAATGGCCTATATCCTAAAGTCATGTAATTTGTGGAATGAGAATTAAATTTTTTGTACATTCGTATTGATTCTGGACTACGGTTTTGCTGAGCGTGTATCTTTTGTAATTCAATTTTACCAAAGCAATGAAAGAACAGTTTAAAAATTATATACTTTGGCTGGGCTTTACTTTTATGAATTACTGCGGAATGAGCCAGCATCTAACGCATCAAGTTTCCTTTAATTCTTCTTCTCCATCTGCATATTGTGAATACGCTATGCATGAAGAAAAATTGAAGTCTTATGTGACTGATAAAATTAAAAATTCCAAAACTTTGCTGTATTCCAGATCCGGTTCAGAAAATATGGATATCAGATTCTATATTGACACAAGTTACGAACGCAGGAGAACAGGCGATTATTCGCATAATGATAGTATTGTAAATTACCTCAATGTTCTCGTTAACGCAGTACAAAATGACTTTAATTTAGCTGCTCCAAATTGGGATATAGTTATTGAACCGGAATATGTTTTCTTTGATGGAGCTACACCATTTTCTTACGGTTCGACTATTGTCGAAACTTTTTTAAATTTTTTTGATTGGATCGACAGCCAAGGCTATCCTGGAATGCGCGATACTTATGTATTTTATTCTGGTCAATATACAAATCAAGGGATTGCCTTTTTAGGCACCTTGTGTTTGCCAGGAGGAGCCATGGTTGGCTATGTTCAGGATCAAGCTTCAAATGAAGATTTATCATCTCACGAGTGGATTGGACATTGTGCCAATTCGTCCCATTTTGATGGAGAAATAAATATTATGAATTCTATTGCTCATCGGCCCTGGAACGCCCCAAGCATAGCAATTATTGAAGATTATCTCGAAAACCAAAACTGTGTTATAAATGCTCAAGTAGAACTGGATCTTGAAATTGAAGATTTTAATCTTGTTTTGGATGGAAACAAAGTAATATTGAATTGGAAATCATTCGGAGATTACACACAGATGAAAATCGAAAGAAAAAGGGAAGAACATAATTGGCAAAAAATCTTTGAATTAAAGAAAACTGATGTTGAGACGATTTCAACTTATAGCGATTATCTGGAAAATACTGCAACTTATTTTTATCGTTTAATTTTCAAATTTGATGATGGAAGTGAGTTATATAGTGATATTCGAAAACTCAACTTTGAAGGCGGAGAAATTTTGAGCATTGTCGGAAACAAATTAAAAAATCCAAAGAGAAGAATTGTAAACGTTATAGATATGATGGGCCGCTGTATTTGGATTTTTGATCAGCCTGATTTTGATTTGGATAAATTGAAGACAAAAGGACTTTACTTTTTTAAAGCTGGATCAGAGACCATTCGCTGGGTACATTAAAGCTAAAATAATCGATGTGCAGATTAGAGGGTAGGCGTAGTATAGGATATTGATATTAGGCCTTTGGTAATTATTTGTGTAATTCTGAAATTTGTAAATTCATTTTCATATTAAATTCCTTTGGAACTACCAGTTGGGTTCGCTATGATCATCAGCAGCACCGGCGTTTTTACTGTTTTGCCACTCTTCTTCTCTTTTGGCAAATGCATCATAATCGTAATCAGGCATGTATTTAGTTTTGATTTGATCAACCACTTCTTGAAGGTTTTCAACAAACCTATTAAAATCTTCTTTGTAAACAAAAATTTTATGCCGATCATAACCATCACTGTCGAATTTCTTGGTGCTTTCAGTAATGGAAATAAAATAATCGTTAGACTTTGTTCTGCGAATGTCAAAGAAGTAAGTTCTACGTTTTCCGGCCTTAAGTTTTTTGGAAAAAATATTGTCAATATGTTTGTCCCCTTCCACAGTTAAGATTTTTATTCTATGGTAAAAATACTCATTTTTGGATTATTGCTGATATTTATTCTGATTTTCAATGGTATATAGAGTATTGAAAAGTCCAGATTCCGATACGAGTTTATCAAAACTTCCTTCTTGAACCAGGACACCATGATCCAGCACATATATATAATCTAAGAATCGGGTTTGTTTGATCCTTTGAGTGATGAACAACAGGGACCGGCCATTGAGACTTGATTCAAGATTGTTGAGAAACCGGAGCTCTGTTTCAGAATCAACTGCCGAAAGGCAATCATCCATAATAACCAGTTTTGAATCCTTCAGAAGAGCTCTGGCAAGGCCAATTCGTTGTTTTTGGCCACCAGATGTATTGACTCCTCTCTCACCGAGTATAGCCTGGTAACCTGATGCGAAGCCCTCAATATCGTCATGTACCAGCGCAGTTGTGGCTGCCTGTTGTATGCTTGCTTGAGATGTTCCAGGACTACCAAATTTAATGTTCTCATGTACAGTATCCGAAAACAGGAAAAGATCTTGCGGGACATATGACACCAAAGATCTTACAAAATGAGCTTGAATAGAGTTTAATGGTTTTTCACCAACATTTAATTGGCCTTGATCTGCATCATAAATTCGAAGTAACAATTCTGCTATCGTTGTTTTCCCGGAAGCCGTGCGACCTACCAAGCCTACTTTTTGCCCGGGCCGGATCACCAAATTAATATTTTTTAAAGCTTTGATCCCTGAATCGGGATAGGTAAAGCAAACATTTTGAAATTCAAACTCAGGTACTTCATTCGGTTCATACTTTTCGCCAATGTTGCTGAGTTTTGAAGTAGTTGCCAAAAACTGATTGATTCTTTTTTGTGAGGCCTCAGCCTGTTGAATGATAGACGCACACCAACCAATCGCTGATACAGGCCATGTTAGCATGGTAACATATATCACAAACTCAGCAATGTTTCCTGCGGTTACACTTCCATTGTACACATTCAATCCACCTACATAAATGGTTATAAGGGTAGATAAGCCAATGAGCAGTAACATACTCGGAAAAAACAATGCATCAATTTTAGTAAGTGACAGATAATCTGATTTATACTTTAAAGCTGCATTTCCAAAATCCTGATTCCAGGATTGTTCTGTAGCATATGATTTAACAATCCGGATCCCGCTAAACGATTCCTGGCTTTTGGTGGTAAGTGCAGCGAGTTGTTCTTGAATCACTTCACTTTTACGGTGAATTTTATCACTGACCTTATAAATGATATACGAAAGTATCGGCAAAGGCAGCAATGTAAATAAAGATAGTTTGGCGTTTACATTAAACATCGTAATGATAACAATGAGTACGAGGCTTATCAGGTTGATTCCATATAAAAGTGCAGGGCCTAAATACATTCTGACTTTATTGACATCTTCCACAATTCGGGACATGAGGTCGCCGGTTTTATGCTGCTTAAAAAATGTGGCATCCAAAGTCAAATAATGTTTAAATATTTCACTTCTAAGATCATATTCTATGAGTCTTGACATTACGATGATTGTTTGTCGCATCATAAACATAAAAAGCCCCATCAACACTGCAAAAAGCAAAATGTAGAACCCAAATTTCATAAGCGATTGAATCAGCAAATTTGCATTACGTGCCTCTGGAGCTAGTTCAACAAATGCTAAAATCTCATTGAGAGCTTCGCGAATCGCTTGTGGCTGAAGAACCCTAAAAATATTTGATAAAACCACAAACAGAATACCTAAAAAAAGTTTGCTCTTGTACTTCTTAAAATATTTATTTAATGTTAAAAGCTGTTTCAATACTTGTGATTCAAAGTTGTAAAGGTAATTCAATTCATTTCACCATAATTCTTAACTTTATCAGAAATTTGGCGGATGAACAGAAGGATAACCCTTGATGAATTTGTAATTGAAAATCAAGGAACTATAAAAGATGCGGGTGGGGAATTCAGCGACCTTTTGCGGCATATTGGGATTGCAGGTAAAATAATTAACAGAATTGTCAATAAAGCCGGCTTAATGGATATTTTAGGGGTAGATGGAAATGTTAATACCTCCGGTGATACTGTTCAGAAACTTGATATTTTTTCAAATGATCTCATGATTGAGTATTTAAGAAATAGCGGGGTTTGCGCAGGAGTAGCCTCTGAGGAACTAGAAGATTACATTTCATTCGACAATGTTATCAATCGCAAACATAAATATGTAGTAATGGTGGATCCTTTAGATGGATCCTCAAATATTGATGTAAACATTAGTGTAGGCACTATATTCGGTATTTATAAGCGGATATCTGAAGCAGGTCAAGCTTTAGAACTAAGTGATTTTCTACAAAGGGGCCGCAATCTTGTTGCAGCTGGATATATTTTGTATGGTACATCCACGATGTTAGTTTATTCTACAGGTTACGGTGTCAATGGATTTACTTATGATCGTGGAATCGGTGAATTCTGTTTGAGTCACAGAGATATGAAAATTCCGAATAATGGAAAAATTTATTCCATCAATCAGGGTTACTATAGGCAATTCTCTCAAGGTATGCAGAATTATGTAAGTCATTGTGCCCATCAGGAAATGATGTTGCGTTATATTGGCTCCATGGTAGCAGATGTGCATAGAACACTTTGTCTTGGTGGAATATTCCTTTATCCTTCAACTTCCAAAAACATTGATGGGAAATTGCGAATGCTCTATGAATGTAATCCTATGGGTTATGTCATTGAACAAGCTGGAGGAATTTGTGTAAATGAACGAGGTGAAAATATTTTAGATTTAGACATCGAGAAACTTCATCAAAGATCCCCGGTTATTATTGGATCAGCGGAACTTGTTCGCTCGGCCTTAAAATTTTTGACAGCCTGATTAGGGTCCCTGGCAGTAAAAATACCGGCTTAATTTATGAAGTTGCAGACTATCTTTGATGATGTGTTGCAGATCTTTTATATCTTTTATAACTCCATGTTGTTCCCGATATTTAAAGATGAGTTTTGCATTTTTATATTTAAGATATGGGTGTTTTGCAAGTGTATCTAGAGGCGCAGTTTGGATGGATATTCTTTGATGAGGTATTTGCAAATACAATCGGGATTCAATCCGCGCATAAATGCTGTCATGCATACCAAATACTTCCTGGATTTGTTTTAATTCATAATACCCGCCTAATGCAGTTCTATAGTTGATGATTCTGTACGCAAGTTTATATTCAAGATTTAGTTTATAAATCAATTCCTTTACATTGATTGCGTTAAGATCATATGTCAGCTGTTGTTTAATTTTGGGATGCTTGGATAAAACTTTTTCTTTTGGTGGTTGTATATGAATCATAGATTTCAATCGCTCATAAACCATTGAATCCATGCCATAAATATTCTTAAACTGTTCTGAAGTTTTAATAATGCCTCCTTTATTCAAATATTTCTGAAGATTGGTGTATGCTTTTTTAGGTATTCCGAGCTTGGTAGCATTCTCTGAAGTTAATTGATTTGGATTGAAGCGGAAACGCACATAGTCGACCCGTTCCGTTTTGTATTTATTCAGTTGCTGATGATCTATTTGGGGCTTCCATTTTATAGATGAGTCGGATTCAGTAATTCCAAAATTTATGGAATCTGGATATTGCTCAGTGCGATATTTATTGATATACATTCTTGTCATTATAGGCGTTGCTACATATAATGTACAGCAAAGAATCAAGGCCTGAATTCCCGACATTTCAGTTTTACTGAGGTAAAATTTATGTTTACTTGGAGGATTCATCTAATGGAAATAATTCGATTTGCCCAAAAGAATTTTGATGAGTGCTGATCAGTTTTTGATAGCTACTATCTTGGATGGCAACTGCATATTTGCTTTTTAAATATTGCAAAACAAGTTCTGATTTTATGATCCGGAATTCATTTATATATTTTCGTTTTAAATAAAGATCTAATGATGGATTTTTTAATTTGCTCTTATAACATTTCCCTGATTCCAATAATAGAAATTCTGCTTTAAACTTATTTGGGATGATAATCAGTTCTGAACTTTTAAATGTGCTTACTTCTCTTGTCAGATATTGAATGGATCCTAGCGCTTGAATGAAGAACATAAGCATGCCGTATTTTAGTTGATGAGTGCTTAAGTACTTGTAAAAAACGAATAAAACCGCAAAGTATAAAATGCAATCTGTGGCTTCAAACCAGTTATGTTCTAAACTTGCATAAGGGAAATCGTTGATGATCTGAAGTGCTTTCAGTCCCACACGCACAATGAATTCCGTTAAGTACATGAGATGGTATGTGAGATGATGACTGATCGGATTTATACAACAAATGAGAATCCCGCTTAACATGAGCACAGGAGTAATAGGAGCCCATATCAAATTTGTCAATAAAAAATATAAAGGAAAAGTATGAAAATGATATAAACATATTGGGGTAATGATGAGCTGAACTCCCAGCGATACAGAAATAGTCGACCACATAAATTGGCCGAGGCGCGTTGAAGGTAATAGGATCCGTTGCGTAAATTTGGAGAGCCAAAAAATG
This sequence comes from Saprospiraceae bacterium, assembly GCA_016719615.1. Classification (NCBI taxonomy): domain Bacteria; kingdom Pseudomonadati; phylum Bacteroidota; class Saprospiria; order Saprospirales; family Saprospiraceae; species Saprospiraceae bacterium. The sequence goes on along the minus strand of JADJYQ010000001.1, from coordinate 1,688,368 downwards.
CCCAATAATGCAAAGCAGGATAACTGAAACCCAATATCTTCTAGGTTTCCTGGGTGGATGAAAACTAATATACTTGCTCCGGCAAACAGTATGTTGATGGGTTGCGTATTCCGCTTAAATAGCCTTGAAATTTGGAATAAGCTTAACATTAACGCAGATCTGCAAACTGCAACGCCAAGGCCAGTGATCAATGTGTATATCCAAATAATCAACAAAACAGTGAGTATTTCAAATCTGTAGGAAATCGGTATTCCAATCTTGCGAAGTTGCTTAAAGAAGTAAACGAGTATGAAATAAAAAATTCCCAGATGCATTCCAGAAACAGCTAGTATATGTGATATTCCACCTATTCTAAAAGCTTCTTTTATGCTCTTTTCCATGGAAGATTTGTCACCTAGTAGCAATCCCGTTAAGAGCTGTGCAGTCAGGGGAAATTGTGTGTGTTGTTCAAATTGGGTTTTAAAATAATAAGAAATAACTTGAGCGCTTCGAATAGTTGACCATTTGCTCATTTGGCGAACTGAAAAAGTACTATCAATTGTGTTTGCTTTTAAGTAAATTTGATTTTGCATTAAGTATCGGTCGAATGGCTTTATGTAGCGGCTTGGAGTTTCTTGTATTTTTATTAAATTGAGTTGCATTTTTACAGTATCACCGAAAAGAACTTCTGGTGGAAGTTGTTTATTCCCATCAGTGATTTGCAATTTTACTGGAACTCTTTGATAACTTATAATTCCAGTATATAAATTGCGGTTCAAATATTGAGTATTGTTTTTTATGACAACATCATAAATTCCCGATAACTGATCTGGAATCATTGAAGCTAATTTTCTGATGTCATGATGGTATTCAAAGATTCGGAAGCAGAAAATACAAAACAAACTACTCACCATTAAAAGAGCTCGTACTTTTTTGAAATACTCAAATTGCGCAATAAATAGAAGTATAAGAGAGGCTGCAAATAATTGATAAATGAAACATTCACTAGGTATCAAATATTTACTTAACAGATAAGCCAGTAAGAGTTGTAAAAATATATAAACAAAAGGCCTTGCAAGTACAAATTGCAACATAGGGTGTTAATAAATTATAGGAATAAAATTAAGAGCAAAAAATCCTGCCTGCGTATATTTGAAGGACTACCTTTTATACACCAGCGATCATTTATTCAGTCTCCGTGTTTAGTTATTTAATAACTTCCCCAGTATCTTCGTAAAAACCACTCCGTTGCGAGTAAGATAAAGGCCAACAGAAATATCCATTTGGAATCTATGATGGGTTTGCTCTCTAAATTATAGTAAAGCGTGGGTTTGTGCAAATTCGATGTTTGAAGTTCGTTTTGTAAAGCAGAAATCTCTGTTGGATAGTAAGATTTTGCACCTGACTTTGAGGCTATGTTTTTGAGAAGGGAATGGTCAGCTGTTGTGGTTGAGGTTTCCAAATCATAGTTTGATATTGCTATGCGTCCTTCTTGTTTAAATTCCTTTTGATTCCAGGATAATTTTGCTGTATACTTATACTCGCCGGGTTCGAACGAACCACAATTGAGGGTGTAAAAATCTAATTCCTTTGAAAAAACAAAGGGGTATAAATTGCCATTGAAGTCCGATAAGCTCAGCTGAAGATCTGCATCATTTATTCTTGCCAAATTATCATTATAAAATTCAGCTTTAAAACTGATGTTTTCACCAGAGCCAAATAATGTCTTTGCAGGTTTAACCCTCAATCTTCGGTCATCAGCTTTTGTGCTTACAAATTGAATTGTCTTAGAAATGAGTTCATCAACCATTAAACTGGTTTGGGTGGTATGAAATTCATTTAACCTCCATTTCCAAATGCCATCACCAAAAATAAATGCTTGTCTGAAGCCGCTTTTGTCTGAGATTGCCCATAGAGGATATTTCGTATCCACTTTGCCGATTTTTTGATAACAGAGAACATTTACAGCAGCGCTGAATTCATAATTTCCAAAGGCCGCATTTATGGGTGCAAACTTTTCTAAGTTTGACTGAAGGTTTATCGAAAGTGAAAAGCTGTAAAAATCTCTATTTAATATTGGAACCACTTCATTCATACTTTTCGTCTGGGCTTGAATGCTGATATGATCTTGCATTTTATTAAATTCATTCAGATGTGTGGCTTCCCCCAGCACATATAAAATTGGAATATTTTTATTTTGAAGTAAGGCCATTAATTTATTTGACGAATGTTGCAAACTAGGCAGTTGATGTAGAATGATTGCTTTAACATCATCCAACTTTAATCTTTGGTCAATGGAGTAGTTCGTCTCTACGATGTAATTCTTATTTGTCAGAAGTGCACTTTTCAGCGCCGCAATATCTGGATGTGGGCTGTTTGCTAAGATCAACACTTTTGTTTTGGATTCCAAAACCTGAACATAAAATTCTCGGACGTTGTTTATTTTATTGGTTTCATCAGGAAGTGTATTGGTTTCTACTTTATACCGGTATACACCTGGAGCAATTGTAGCTAATTTAAAATCGAGTGTTTTGAAATAACTATTGTCTTGTATTTGTATATTTTGCGAATTTAATAATTGCCAACTGTTATTTTTGAATTCTTTTAACTGTAGTTGAACGGTAGCATTTGCACAATTAAATGCTTTTAAATCAACTTGTGTAATAAATTCATCGCCTGCATGGATGAGTTCATTATAAAAGATATTAGAAATTGCAAAATCTTTGGATAGGGTAGTATCACCTAACATGATTGTATAAACGGGCAATTGTTTTAAGATAGAATTGTAAAGTGGATTCTTACCTTGATTATAAATGCCATCACTTGCAAGGACCATGGCCTTTACATTTCGAAGATCCAAATGGTCGGTACAATATTCTAATAAAGAGTTTATATCTGTAGAATTGCCGTCAAAACTGTCTCTGGCAATTGTGTAAACTTTGTCACTCATGTCTAAAGTTTGGATGAGAAACTCATCTTCGAGCTCTTGAATGAGTTTGTCTCTTTCTGCCAGATATTGGCTTAGCTCTGCTTTGGAATGATAGGGAATGGATCGACTACCATCCTGGGCAATTACTAATATGGGTTTAGATGAATACTCTGTTAGTTTCTTTAAAATGGGGTTTAAAAGAAGAATAAATAATAAGAAAATGCCAAAGGTCCTTAAAGCTGCTAAAAGTAACTTCTGTCCAGTAGTGCGATCTGAAAAAGCCTTATTTTTGGAATAAACCATGATGGCTATTCCAATAGATATCATAAAAAATACCAAAAGATACCAGGCTGAATATTGAAAACTAATTTGCCCCATTTTGCGTTTAAATCACAGCAAATATCCACAAATTGATTTTTTATTGAGACAAATAACCAAATATTAACTTTAAATAATTATCTTTCAGCAAGATATGTATCCAAATTCTTTAAATTCCAAAGCCTTAAATCAAATTTTGCAGCCTGGTACTGCTGAATTTCATTTAAATCCCTTATTTCCTTTCTTGACTTTGATTGAAATATTTCGAAATATTAATTTTGGAAACTTGATATGGAGACCAAAACTAATGTTGCTATTATGTCTTTTGATGCTATCAACGCTTTCATTTGCATCGTTTATTCTAATGCCTATGGATCTGAAGCAATCAAATCATCTGAAAGCTTATGGGATTACCTATTGGGTCATTGATCAGGGTGTGGAGGCATTTTGGCTTTTAAATTATAGAGGTGGGAGTTTTGTAATTCCAAATACTGCAGAATTTGAAAAAGAATGTAAAACGAGGGGAGTAAGTTATCAGGTCATTTCAGCCTCAGAATTTATCCAAATCAAATCGGATATTGCAGACCCTGAAAAAAATGAGGAAGTTATTAAATTGGAGCAAGCACCTAAAATAGCTGTTTATACTCCGGAGTTCAACGAAAAAGGTGAGCGCATACAACCCTGGGATGATGCAGTCACTTTGGCTTTAACTTATGCTGAAATACCTTTTGAGAAAATTTATGATAGGGAAATTATCGGTGGAATATTACCAAAATATGACTGGTTGCACCTGCATCACGAAGATTTTACAGGGCAATATGGCAAATTTTATAGGGGGCAACATACTCAGCCTTGGTATATAGAAAATCAGAAACGTGCTGAAAGACTTAGTAAGGAATTAGGTTTTGAGAAAGTTAGCGAATGCAAACTAGCGGTAGTTCAAAAAATCAGGGAATATGTAATTGGTGGGGGATTTATGTTTGCGATGTGTTCAGCAACAGATACCTATGATATAAGCTTAGCAGCAGCCGGATTAGATATTTGTGCGGTCGTTTTCGATGGCGATGCTGCGGATCCCCATGCTTCGTCCAAATTAAAATTTGAACCTACATTCGCTTTCCGCAATTTTACTTTGATTGAAAACCCGATGGAATATGAGTTTTCTTCCATTGACAACACTTATCAAAGGCAAGTTCAACCTGAAAATGATTATTTTACTTTGTTTGATTTCTCAGCAAAATGGGATCCAATACCCACTATGTTAACCCAAAATCATACCCGCACTGTAAAGGGATTTATGGGTCAAACTACTGCATTCAAAAAAGACCTCATCAAATCTGATGTCCTGTTGCTTGGAGAAAATAAAGCAGCTGATGAGGTACGTTACATTCATGGCAAAAACGGATATGGCACATGGACATTCTATTCAGGTCACGATCCTGAAGATTATCAACACCTTGTCGGGGATCCTCCAACTGATTTAAATTTGCATCCTAATTCTCCTGGCTACAGACTCATTTTAAATAATATATTATTTCCAGCAGCAAAAAAGAAAGAGCGAAAAACTTAATGGTTTCACGACTATAAGGATAATATAATTACTTAAAAATTCTAAAAAGTATTTTTAATATTTTCAATGGCTACAGAAAATGTTACACTTTTCTGCGTATAATTCTGCATAGCACGTAATATTTAATTGCTTATGAAATTGGTCCAAACTTCAATGTGTTAAGCCAATATTAGCTAAGATGTGTTTTTAAATCGAGTAAAATTTTGCTTTAAAGTTATCTTTACCTTGAAATGTAAAAATAAATGAAAGCAAAAATTGCCGGTATCGGATATTATGTACCAGAAAGAGTTGTGACAAATAAAGAGCTTGAAGGAATTATGGACACAACCGATGCCTGGATTCAGGAAAGGACTGGTATTCAGGAACGACGATATGGAGTACCTCATGTTGAAACCACAACAACGATGGGCGCAAGAGCTGCCGAAAAAGCGATGTCTGATGCTGGGATCACTGGTGCGGATGTAGATTTTATCATTTTTGCGACTTTAAGTCCTGACTATTATTTTCCCGGATGTTCAGTTCTCATGCAAAGAGAACTTAAAATTACAAATTGCGAAGCTGGAGCATTAGATATCAGAAATCAATGCAGTGGTTTTATATATGGTTTATCTATAGCTGATCAATTTATCAAATCCGGTCAATATAAAAACATCCTCTTAGTAGGCGCAGAAATGCATTCTATGGGTCTCGATTTTACAACCAGAGGAAGAAATGTATCAGTCATTTTTGGAGATGGTGCAGGAGCTGTCATCCTACAGCCAACAGAAGATGAGAATCATTCATTGATCAATACTGTGTTGCATGCAGATGGATCTTATGCAGAAGAATTAGCGTTTATTAACCCCGGAAGTCATGGCGGCCACCATTCGCCTGAAACTGATTTTGGTTATGAGAAAAAAGAATACGGGGGCGTATTTTTTACCCAGAAAATGTGGGATGAACAATGGGTATTTCCAACGATGAACGGACAAGTAGTTTTTAAAACTGCAGTGCAAAAATTTCCTGAGGTAATTCTGGAAGGTCTCCAAAAAGCAGGATTGCAAACCTCAGATATTCAAATGCTTATTCCGCACCAGGCTAATTTGAGGATCAGCCAATTTATTCAAAGAAAACTAAGTTTGCCGGATGAAAAAGTGTGGAATAATATTCAAAAATATGGCAATACAACAGCTGCTTCCATACCTATTGCAATGGCTGAAGCCTATGAGGCAGGTAAACTCAATAAAGGCGATTTGATTTGTATGGCTGCTTTTGGTAGTGGTTTTACATGGGGTTCTGCCTTGATGCGATGGGCTAAATAATATGCATAAAAATGATAAAAGCAAACACTTGTTATTTAAAAATCAAACCGGTTGATATTTTAGCTATAGGTGTTCATCCGGATGATGTTGAGTTATCTTGTTCGGGTACTTTACTCAAACATATGGACCTTGGGTATTCTGTTGGTGTACTGGATTTAACATTGGGCGAATTGGGAACGCGTGGCGATGCAACGCGGAGAACAATGGAAGCCATCGAAGCGTCCCAAAAAATGAACATTTCCTTCAGAACTCAGTTGAATTTAAGAGATGGATTTTTTAAAGATACGGAAGATGAAATATTAGCAATCATTCAAATCATCCGTGCTAGCATGCCCAAATTAATTCTGGCAAATGCACTCACGGATCGTCACCCGGATCATGGTCGCGCAGCTAAATTAACTTCTGATGCAGTATTTTATGCAGGACTAGCTAAAATCATTACGCTTGATGAAAACGAGAATTCGCAGCAAAGATGGAGGCCCAAAATGCTTGCACATTACGTTCAGGATTTTCAACTTGAGCCTGATTTTGTTGTAGATATCAGCCAATATATGAATGCTAAAATTGAGTTGATAAAATGTTTCGATTCGCAATTTTTTAAAGAAAATACTCCTGAACCTGATACCCCAATTTCAGGTCATGATTTCTTTGAATTCATTAAATCTAAAGCTAAAGTTTACGGTCGACCTTGCAATTTTGAATATGCAGAGGCCTTTCAACTCCAACATTATCCTGGTGTTAAGGATATTTTTTTAGGCTTTGATTTAAATAGCTAATTTTCGCTTTTTTAAGATAAATACCAATAATCATTATTCAATGATGAGAAAATAAATTGGGGTCGTGAACCCAAATTTATATTCCTGTTAATATATAGCAATTTTAGTTGAAATGATTTAATATTTTGCAATATCTGAATGGATGAGTTGCTGAATACATAATTCACGGATCATCCATAAGTCTTCGAGTTCAATGTTTTCTAATTTCGACTCTTGAATCCAATGATTTAGATAATTTTTATGCAGATTTGTTTTGAAATTAACAATATTCTCAGGCAATATTTCATGTTCAAAAATGATATCACCTGAGAATTTCCGGATATCAAAATTTGGTTTAGTAAAATCAAATATTTCGCCATGAATTTTTAAATAATTATGAGCTTCCGGTAAATAATTTAATTGGTACTTCTTCAGAATTTCTTTTACTTCAGGGGTGTTTATTTCATTCATTCTATATATGCCAAGCATAAGTCTTACTTCATCATGTTGATTTTCAGCTGCAACTGTTTTTAATAAAGCATGTTTTGAGCTGCAGGTTCCACAATGTTCAGTGAGAACGGCACCAGGATCATTTTCGTGATGGATTCGTCTGTAAGGAAGTAATTTAACATCATTACAGGCAACAAAAAAATTATGGATTCCACGATCCAAAAAGAGTTGTGTGATAGGACGACAAGATCCAGGTTTAAATTCAAATTTTAAAAAAGTATCACGAACAAATTCAGAATGAATACTCATCACCGTGGGCGTAAATAGTCGCCATACTCAACATCATTTGTATATTCATGAGATCCTAACCGAAATGAAAAGTACTTTGTACTTTTTGGATTTAACTTTTTTTCAAAAGTGCAAAATATGGAATTGCCAGGTCTGAACAGGAATTGTTGGTTCGTATATTTATTTTGAATTATAGAAAAGGTAAATCCGGAATCTATGCGCGGTTTTGAATTGAAGTTATAATGCATACTTTGAGCATTTAAAGAATTGCATTCATTAAAGTCAAAAGTAAGGATAGTGATTGTTACAAATAGTTTTAAAAGCCGGAGCATGTTCAGAATTTATAAGGTGTATGCTAAAGCTAAGATAAACAGGAATTAAGTCTGTATAATACCAGGGTTGAATTTTTTTAGTTTTCCATAAGCGGCAGCTTCAATCCCCATTATGATCCAATCCCGGGAATGCAGGGGATCTATCATTGCATCCACCCAGAGGCGTGCAGCAGCATAATACGGACTAGTTTGCTTTGTATATCTATCGTTAATTTCATCAAACAATTTTTTCTCATCATCTTCTGTGAGTTGCTCTCCTTTTGCTTTCATTGAACTTATTTGTATTTGAGTGAGAACTTTTGCAGCTTGAGAACCTCCCATTACTGCGATCTTAGCACTTGGCCAGGCTAGGATAAAACGAGGGTCATACGCTTTTCCACACATCGCATAATTTCCTGCACCATAAGAGTTTCCAATGATAATGGAAAATTTAGGGACCGTTGAATTTGCCACAGCATTCACCATTTTGGCGCCATCTTTTATAATGCCGCCATGTTCCGAGCGGGTACCTACCATAAAACCTGTGACATCATGCAAAAAAAGGAGTGGTATTTTTTTTTGATTGCAGTTCATAATGAAACGGCTTGCTTTATCAGCGGAATCTGAATAAATTACACCACCCATTTGCATTTCACCTTTAGCCGATTTTACGATTCTTCGGTCATTAGCAACTATTCCAATGGCATATCCTCCAATACGAGCGTAGGCACACAATACAGTTTTGCCATATTCTTTTTTATAATATACAATTGACTCAGCGTCGACAAGACAATCAAGAATGTCACCCATATTGTAAGGCTTTAATCCATCAGCAGGATATATTTTCAAAATATCTTCTGCAGATCGAGCCGGATTCCTTGCATCACGCAAATCAAAATTTGTTAGTTTCTGTAAGTTGATTTTATCTACCAGCGATTTTATAGTATCGAGGCATTCTTTATCATCTTTCATTTTATAATCAGTGACTCCAGAAATTTCACAATGTGTTCTTGCGCCTCCTAAAGTTTCCTGATCTGCCTCTTCGCCAATTGCAGCTTTTACAAGATAAGGCCCTGCTAAAAAAATGGATCCGGTTTTTTCGACGATTAATGCCTCATCTGACATAATTGGTAGGTAAGCTCCACCTGCGACACAACTACCCATAATTGCAGCAATCTGAGGTATACCTTTCGAAGATAGTATTGCATTGTTTCGAAATATTCTTCCAAAATTTTCTTTGTCTGGAAAAATTTCATCTTGTAAAGGCAAAAACACGCCTGCACTGTCGACCAAATAAATAATTGGAATGTGATTCTCCATTGCAATCTCCTGAGCTCTGAGGTTTTTTTTGCCGGTGATAGGAAACCATGCTCCGGCTTTTACGGTAGCATCATTAGCAACGATGATACACAATTTACCTTTAATATAACCTAATGTGACAATAACTCCAGCGGCAGGACAGCCTCCGTATTCTGAATACATTTCATAAGCTGCTAAAGCACCGATTTCAAATCTGGGGCTGTTTGCATCTAATAAATATGCTATGCGCTCTCTGGCTGTTAGCTTTCCATCATTTCTTTGAGCCTCTAATTTTTTAATTCCGCCACCTTCCCCGATTTTGTCGAGGATTCGCTCCAGTTTTGTTAAAGCTAATTTAAACTGATCTTCGTTTTGATTACTTTGTATATGCTCCATAGAAATGCGCTTGACAAATTTGATGTTGTTTAATATTTATTAAATCGGTAGGGATATTTTCCCTGATATTTTTCATAAAATCCATTGAGCAGTACATTTCGATCAGCGTTTTTAATATTTTCCACCAAATCATCCGTATTTCGAATGGGATTGCCATTTAATGATGTAATGATATAATTGGGTGCCATGTTAGTATTTTCAATGATGCTGTTTTCATAAATACTCAACACTTTTACTCCGCTTGTTTTAAATTGGGTTTTCTCTTCAGCTGTGAGATCTCTTACTTCCATTCCCAATTCCAAAAGTTCGCGATCTCTTCGGGTACTCACCATTCCAATGGTATTCGCTTGATTTTTCAAGATGGCTTCTGTGGATATACGCTTGGAGGATCTCCAATAATCAATTTTGATTTTGGTTCCAGGTCTCATTCGGCCGATGATCTCCTGTAGTTCAGGGACTGTTTTTATGGTTCTGTTATTGATTGAAATAATGATGTCTTCAGGTTTTAGTCCTGCAACATCTGCAGCGCCATTTTTTGTAGTATTACTTATAAAAACGCCTTCAACGGCATCTAAACCATATAATTTTGCCCGCTCACTGTTTACTTCTTCAATGACAACTCCCAGCAATCCGCGTTGCACCGTGCCAAAGTCCTTAAGATCCCAAACCACTTTTTGAACGAGTTTAGACGGGATAGAGAAAGAATATCCTTCGTATCTGCCTGTCTGACTCAAAATGGCCGTGTTAATTCCGATAAGCTTTCCAGAAGTATTGACTAATGCCCCGCCGCTATTCCCAGGATTCACAGCTGCATCAGTTTGTATAAAAGATTCAATCCGGTATTGCTGATTGTTTAATATATTGATGTTCCTGGCTTTTGCAGAAATGATTCCCGCAGTTACCGTTGATTGTAATCTCAAAGGATTGCCTACTGCAAGGACCCATTCTCCAACCATGCTTGAATCAGAATTGCCAAACTCCAGATATGGCAAATTTGCATCTTCGAGCTTTAGTAATGCTATGTCAGTAGTAGGATCCGTACCAATCAGTTCAGCAACATATTCCCGGTTGTTATTTAATAGGACTCTAATGGTTTGAGCATTTTCCACAACATGATTATTAGTTACGATATATCCATCAGGGCTAATAATGACTCCCGATCCTGTGGCTTGGCCTCTTTTCGACATAAAAAATAAAGGATCATCCTGTTCCACAGAGGATTCAATGTAAACCACAGCGGGAGTTGCCATAGCAGCTGCAGCCACAAAATTGGGAGGTGACTGCACCAAAAACGGGGATGCCTGGTTTGGCCCTGAGGTTAAATCAGCATGCAAATTCTCTGTAAGGGACTGTCTTTGCGTGAAATATGCATTTTGCTCGATACCTGACGGATACTTATAGTTGATGTAAACGCCAACGCTAACCAGACTCAAAGAGACAGCAGCCAGGATGGTTAATAAATTAAATTTAAGCGACATACGTATATAAAGTTTATATAATGTAATATTCTATATCAAAAACTGTGCCTTCAGCACAAGTTTCGTTAATCTTGCCTTATGGAACGAATGATTCCCTTTGAAAAATATGAGGCGACAGGAAATGATTTTGTCCTGTTCGATTTCTTTGAGAGTGAGTGGTTTGATATCAATGATCATGCGCTTATTTATAACATTTGCCAGCCACATTTTGGTGTGGGTGCTGATGGTTTATTAATCCTAAAACCCCATACATCATTTGATTTTGAAATGCTTTATTATAATGCAGACGGCAACCGTTCCAGTTTTTGCGGAAATGGCAGCAGAGCCTCAGTGCTTTATATGGCAAACAAACAAAATAAAAAGGAATTAAGTTTTATGGCTATGGATGGTCCTCATCTTGGCATATTACACAATGGGGTAGTTTCTGTTCAAATGAAGGATATCCCAAACCTTGTAAATCATGAATTGGGGACTATCATTGAAAGTGGTTCACCGCATCTAATGGTGGAAATAGATAATCCTTTTGAATCTGATATAAACACGGAAGGCCAAAAAATTCGAAGAAAATTTGATCCTGATGGAATTAATGTAAACTTTCTAAAAGTTGAAGATGATTTTATTACCATCGCAACTTATGAAAGGGGAGTGGAGGCTGAAACTTTAGCTTGTGGTACGGGCGTCACCGCTGCTGCTTATTTTGCCAATCGTAAAAATAATGCTCAAGGCCAACAAACTTTAAAAATTAAAGCCAAAGGTGGATTTTTAGAAGTTAAAATGCTACTTTCCGGTGAATTGGCAACAGACATTTGGTTAAGTGGACCTAGCCGTAAAGTATACAGCGGGTTTTATGTATTATGATTGTTCAATTTCCAGATTTAAAAGCACGGCTTTGAGTTCTGAAACTGAATGTAAATCGTTGGTTAACTGTGCTTTAATAATACCTTTTTGATAGATTTCTTTTGCTTTATTCCAATCTTCGCACTGTTCATATATTTTTCCCAGATGGAAATAGACGCCTGTGTATTCTGGGTCTGTGTCTAATATTTTTAAGTAAAATTCTTTTGCTTTTTCATATTCCTGAAGATTTTCAAACTCCTTAGCGATTGCAAATCTGAGAAATGAATTTAAAGGATCATCTTCGAGCATTTTTAATAATTGTTGCAGACGGTTCGTGGTGTTCATTCCTAAGCTATTAACCGTAAATATATATCTTTGCGTCAAATAGAAAGAAAGTGAATTTTTTAGTTTGCATAAGCAAAACAGCGGATACAACTTCGAAAATTGCATTTCATGCAGATGGAAAACAGTTTGTAGAAGAAGGTGTTCAGTTTATACTAAATCCTTACGATGAATGGTATGGACTTGTTAGAGCCATTGAACTCAGAGATCTGTTCGGTGGTCAAGTAGATGTGGTCCATGTTGGATTGGCTAGTTCAGATATTTTAATCAGAAAAGCATTGGCTATTGGTGCAGATGCTGCATATAGGATAGATCTTGAGCCTGATCATGCTTTTTCGGTTGCAAGCCAGATTGCTGCATTTGCCAAAGATCGAAATTATGATCTTATTTTTACTGGTAAAGAAACGATCGATTACAATAACGCGGAAGTCGGCTCTTTGCTTTCTGAATTGCTACAAAAACCATTTATTTCCCTTTGCAGTCATATGGAATTATCAGATCGCACAGCCATTTGTAAATGCGATATTGAAGGTGGCACACAGACTCTTGAAGTGCAATTGCCCATTATCGTTTCATCGGCAAAAGGTATGGCAGAGCAAAAATCCCAAACATGAAAGGCATTATTGATGCCAAAAAGAAACCACTTGAAGTAATTTCAGGCGTGGATGTTCAGTCTAAAATCAATCTCATAAAATACGAAATTCCCGAGGGCAAAAAAGGAGTTCGAATGATCGATCCTTTGAATACGGATGAATTAGTTGCCATTTTCAAAAATGAATTAAAAATAATCTAATCCAAAAATGATATTAGTAATTTGTGAGTCGAAGTCTGGAAGTTTATCTAAAAATTCAGCCGAAGCCTTAAGTTTTGGAATTTCAATTGCCCAATCTAGCGGAAAAAAAGTAACAGCTCTTGTTCCTTCAATTCTGGATAAAACGGCGCTCCAACAATTTAAATTAGATCATATTTATAGTTTTAATGCAGTTCATGAAATGGACGCAGAAAATTATTCAAAGCTCATAGATTTGGTTTGTCAAAAGTTGCAACCTGAATACCTTATATGTAGCAATAATTCATTGGGGAAAGCGATGGGTGGAAAACTTTCCGTAAAACTGAATGCAGGTTTAATCAGTAATGTTATCGGATATCATTTTATAGATGGTAAACTTCAATTTAAAAAGAGTGTATTTTCAGGAAAAGCATTTGCCTGGTACCAGGCAGAAACATTTCCTTGTATAATTTCGTTATTGCCTCATGCTTTCGGTGTATTGGAGTCGCAAGCTATGAATGTAAATTTGGTTGAAGATTTAAATTATAATTTGGAGCCATCACCTATAATCCATAAAGAGTTAAATCTTGCTAAAGGTAAAACGCCATTGACTGAGGCAGATGTTGTGGTTTCAGGAGGTAGAGGACTTAAAGAAGCCGCTAACTTTAGTATGATCGAAGAGCTTGCAGAATTGCTCAATGCTGGAACTGCTTGTTCACGTCCTGTTGCCGATGCTGGTTGGCGACCACACCATGAACACGTCGGACAAACAGGAACGGCCATTCGACCTAATGTTTATATCGCTGTTGGTATCTCAGGAGCTATTCAACATTTGGCTGGGGTCAATAATTCAAAAAAAATAATTGTTATTAATAAGGATGCAGATGCGCCTTTTTTTAAAGCTGCTGATTATGGTATATGTGGAGACTTGTTTGAAGTAGTACCAAAATTGATAGAAGCTTTGAGAAAATGTAAATAAAATAGAAGAATGCCCAATCAGGACAATAAATTACTGGAACTCGAAATTATAGCTTTGTCACATAGTGTGACGCAATCACAGAATTATGCGATTGTTTTAGGAGAATTAGAGGGAAACCGACGACTACCAATTGTTATTGGTGGATATGAAGCACAAGCGATTGCGGTAGTCCTGGAAAGGATGACTCCAAACAGACCTTTGACTCATGATCTTTTTAAAAATGCTCTGTCTTCTTTTGGTATTGAAATCAAAGAAATTATCATTAGCAATTTAGTCGATGGTATATTTTACTCTGAACTCATCTGCGAAAAGGATGGTGAGATTTTAAAAATAGATTCCAGAACTTCTGATGCATTAGCATTAGCTGTCCGATTTGAGTGTCCAATATTTACTTATGAATTTATCATGGATGCAGCCGGCGTAGTACTTGATGAAACAGAAGAAGAAACGGTTAAAAAGCCTGTTAAAAAAGAAGAGCCCATGAAATCTTTTAACAGCTATAGTACCCAAGATCTTGAGTCCTTACTCAAAAAGGTTTTGGAGGAAGAAAACTATGAAAAAGCTGCACACATCAGGGATGAATTAAACCGGCGTAAATAGGACAGAATTGACAAGATTAGCAAGATTTCTGGATTTGCAGAAATATTGAATATAATGGTTGAAAGATATATGCTTTATATGCTAAGGAATTATTAATGTGTTTGTGATTTTAAATTAAGTGAAGCTTTCAAAGTTATTTTGGTTTTAGCAATGTGATGAAAATTTTGAACAGAAGCCTGAGTTGAATTAATAAGATTTGCAGTATTCGTTAATCTTATAGACACCAGATTGCTAAATATTGCCAGGTAAGAATTTTATCAATTGCGGTGTGAAAATATTATACCTCAATATTTCTAAGTACTGGGAGTAATCTGTCTAACATTTCTTCTGTGAAATCTAGATGCGTTACAAATCGAACCATATGAAGCCCAAACGCATGCGCTAAAATATTTTGATCTTTTAACTGTTGAAGAAATTTTTGGGCGGGTAATTCCGATTTGAGTTCAAAAATGATAATGTTTGTATATACTGGTTTTATGGATGCAACGTAATCGCATTTTTGTAAACATGCTTCAATCTGCTTGGCTCTGATATGGTCTTCCTTGAGCCGTTTTGCATTGTTTTCTAAGGCATAGATTCCGGCAGCTGCTAAAAGCCCTGATTGTCGCATACCACCACCCATCACTTTCCGAATTTTACGTGCAATTGAAATAAATGTTGCGGATCCAATCAATACAGACCCTACAGGTGCCCCAAGGCCTTTCGACAAACAAATCGATATGGAATCAAAGTAAGCGCCTAGTTCAGCCGTTGTATAATTACTTTCAATAATAGCATTAAAAATTCTAGCCCCATCCATATGGAGTTTTAAGTTCTGTTCTTTGCAGAAAAGGGATATGTTTTTGATTTCTTCAAGTGTATAATAATTTCCTCCAGCTCTGTTTCCGGTGTTTTCTAATACCACTAATTGTGTATTTGGAAACCAATCAAAATTTGGACGAATATTGGATTGAATGAGTTCCACATCTAATTTACCATTTTTTGATATTATTGGAGTCACTGCAATTCCACTGTGAAAAGCATAACCGCCTACTTCAAATTGATAAACATGGCTGTTGACTTCACAAATCATTTCATCTAAAGGTTTCGTATGAGCTTTGATGGCTATTTGATTAGCCATGGTTCCTGAAGGACAAAACAGTCCAGCTTCCATGCCAAAAGTTGCAGAAAGTATTTCTTCTAATTTATTAACACTCGGGTCTTCCCTAAATACATCATCGCCTGTTTTAGCAGCCATCATAAATTTTAACATTTCTATGCTGGGCTGGGTAATGGTGTCGCTAATGAGATTGATAAGTGGAGCCTTCATTTGCCTTGGATTAAAATAAGGTCAAATATACTTGCCTGCCGAATTATGATGAGGAAGTAAAATTGCAATTTATGAAAAAGACTATTTTTAGTGTGAGCTAAAATGAAATCCATTGCCGGAAATGACATTGTAGCCTATCAAGTTGCTGTATTTGGTCGATAGATTTTGAAAGAAATTTTGCATTTCAAGATCAGACCATTTATGAGTGTAATAAAAATTTCGATAACTACCGACAAAGCCTGGATTATATGTTAGAACAACAGTATTGTTGTCCTTGATGTCGAAATATGAATAATACCCTTTGGGTAACCAATTGGTATAACAATCAAATTCAAGGTCTTTGATGAAATTTTGCAACATGATTTCATTCGTCGGATCGGATCCGATAGGATATACGAATCCCCAAACGAGATTATTTGGTATTTTATAAGTTTGAGGATATTTGAGTTGAAGTCCCTGGCCTTCTGAAATAGTCATTAAGTACTCTTTGGGTGCAGAATAAATCTGTGCTTTGATGAGACTTGCATTTCCGAGTTCAATGAGGATATTTAAAGTATCAGTAAAAGTGGGGAGCGCAATGCGACTCTTAAGCGGAAACTGCTTTTGGAAACAATCATTCGCTTTATAGGAATCCAATACTTCAATTTGTATTTCATTGGCATTTACAGTGGAGTGGTAAACCAATGAATCTGATTGACAATATTGAGAAGTAATAGAGCTTAATTCTAAAAATAATTGTCGGGTTCCACCTGGCAAGACTTCCTCCTGTATGATTGCATAAAACTCAGAAGGAATCTTTATATAATTTTCCTCGGGCTTTGAACAAGCATTTAGTAAGATCACGACTATTAAAAACAGGTAACTTCTCATAAATTCTACTTTAAATGTAACGAATACTTCGGTAATATGCTGCTTTAGTTCATATAGAAAACGCAAACAAAGCGTTAATACTTGCTAATCAAAGCGTTTTAGTTAAAATTGGGGATATAAATTAAAGATTTTTTCCTGAATTCTCGAGCAAGCCAGCAAATAATCAGGTAATTTCGCGCAGTTTTTAAATTATGGACCACATCCGAAATTTTTGTGTTATTGCCCATATCGATCATGGAAAGAGCACCCTTTCTGATCGCCTATTGGAGTTTACTAAAACCATTTCTTCAAGGGATATGCAAAACCAGGCGCTTGACGATATGGATCTTGAGCGGGAAAGAGGGATTACGATCAAAGCACATGCAATTCAACTACAGTATGATCATACTGATGGTAAGAAATATACTTTAAACTTAATAGATACTCCCGGACACGTAGACTTTTCTTATGAGGTCTCGAGGTCTATCGCAGCTTGTGAAGGCGCACTGCTGCTCGTCGATGCTACCCAGGGCATCCAGGCTCAAACCATATCAAATTTGTATATGGCCATTGAACATAATTTGGAGATCATACCAATTCTGAATAAGATTGATATGGAAAGTGCCATGATAGATCAAGTGAGTGACCAAATTATTGACTTGATTGGTTGCGACAAATCAGATATCGTTTTGGCCAGCGGTAAAACGGGACAAGGGATCGAAGAATTACTCAAAGCCATAGTGGATCGAATTCCACCTCCAAAAGGAAATCCTGATGGGCCCCTACAAGCATTAATATTTGACTCCGTTTATAACACATTTCGGGGCATCATTATTTATTTCAGGATCTTGAATGGAGTGATTCAAAAAGGAGATAAAATCAGGTTTTATAATGCGGGAAAAGATTATGATGCAGAAGAAATTGGTGTTCTCAAGATGACCCTTTTGCCCAAGCCAAATTTGGGATGCGGCGATGTAGGATATATCATTACTGGTATTAAAGATGCTAAAGATGTAAAAGTTGGCGATACCATAACTAAAGTTTCCAACCCTTGTTCTGAAGCAATCAAAGGATTCGAGGAAGTAAAACCTATGGTCTTTGCAGGTATTTATCCGGTTGAGAATGAATATTTCGAGGATTTGCGGGATAGCCTGGAAAAATTACAGCTCAATGATTCGTCATTAATTTATGAACCGGAAACTTCACTTGCTTTAGGATTTGGTTTTCGCTGTGGTTTTTTGGGAATGCTGCATTTGGAAATTATTCAGGAAAGACTTTCAAGAGAATTCAATCAGGAGGTAATCACCACGGTTCCAAACGTTTCTTATCATGCGCAAACGACGAGAGGTGAATTTCTCATTATTAATACACCAAATGATTTACCTGAACCCAATTTTCTAGAGTATGTAGAAGAACCTTATATTTCAGCGCAGATCATTACAAAGCCCGATTATATTGGCGCTATTATAAAACTATGTATGGATAAAAGGGGTATTTTAACGAAACAACATTACCTCACTACGGATCGCGTAGAATTGATGTTTGAAATGCCACTTGCTGAAATTGTTTTTGATTTTTTACGATCGTCTAAAATCTTCTACCCGAGGTTATGCCTCATTTGATTACCATCCCTTGAATTACCGGAAATCGGATCTCGTGAAATTGGATATTAAACTCAACGGGGATAATGTGGATGCGCTGACAGCATTGGTGCACCGCAGCAAAGCAGAATCTGTGGGTCGAAGAATGTGTTCCAAGCTAAAAGAAATTTTGCCTAAGCACCAGTTTGTGATCGCCATCCAGGCCGCTATTGGAGGAAAAATTATTGCACGAGAAACCATCAGCGCCATGCGTAAAGATGTTACCGCTAAATGTTATGGCGGCGATATATCCCGTAAACGGAAATTGCTTGAAAAACAAAAAGAAGGTAAGAAGAAAATGCGGCAAATTGGAACAATCGATGTTCCACAAAAAGCATTTCTTGATGTCCTTAAGTTAGATGAATAAAATTCAGTTTCTGAATCTTATCACAGTTTAAATATCTTAAAACTTTGCACCGAGTTACCGGTTTTGATGAGTAAATAATATGGTCCCGATGCAATTTCACTGAAGTCCAATCTTGCACCAATATCCTGACTTTGATAATTCAGGATCTTATTTCCCTGAAAATTGTAAAGTTCAATATCATGTTTCTCACCATTGATGAATCCGCTAATGCTGATCACTGAAGTGAATGGATTTGGTTTTATAACCACAGGATTTATATAAGATTTATCATCTGCAATGATCAGTTTAATCGCATAAGGTCCATAGATATATATGCATCCTTCGAAGTAGACTTTTACATAATAAACACCGGCATCTAAATCTTTACCTGATTTGTTTACAATATTGCCTTGTACATCAATAATTTCAATCGAATCATAGTTGTTTGGATACATCGTTATACTGCCGGCCTGAATTTCTATTCGATCTGTTATAATAACAGAATCGATGGCAAACAAACTATCCGGATAAACGAGGCCTGTATCAAGTTTAAGTTGGCAATTTGTTGTATCCAATATCAATATCTTAAGGGAATCTGGTCTGTCTGTGACAACAGTCAAAATAGTATCTGATAAAATTTGTAACGTATCGGCTTGTTCAATAAAAAGTAAGCGCGAATGGTTGGTATTTTTAATGGAAAGCGTAAATGATGCATGGTCACCATAACATTTTTCGAAATAACTTGTATCAAGACTTAGTTGGATGGGATTGCTGATATTTACTTTTACTTCAGCTGTCGTAAAATTATTGTTAGCATCTTCGGCACGATACGTCAGGACACTGAGGCCTATTGGAAATATTTCACCAGCTTTAGGTCCTCCAGTCTGTTCAAATTTAAGGATTCCGCAAGCATCATTTGCATTAAATGCGGGTACCATAATATTACAATAACTGAATGAAGTATCAGCCCAATGATTGATTACAGGTTTAATCGTATCGTTGATCGTTATTTGAATAGTGTCATAAGATTTATTTCCAAATTTATCCTCTGCAGTTAAATAATAATCTCTTGTTCCCACATTCAAGCAATTCAAACTGTCTAAATTAATTTCTAAGCTTGGCAAAGAATCGCAATTATCGATTAAAATATTTATATAATCTTTCGCTTGAATAACTGCAATTCCTGCTTGATTCAAATAGACCGTTCCGTTTTTTCCGACAAGCATGGGTGCAATAGTATCTGTACTGCTGAGCAAATATGATTTGAAAGTGCCACAATTTTTGGAATCAGTTATAGTTATGGTATAACTTCCCACAGGTTTATTTAAAATATTTGCTGTTGTTTCGCCGGAGCTCCATTTGTATTTATAAGGTGGAGTTGCACCAGAAACTAACACTTGTATGGCGCCCGAAGAATCGTTCGGGCAAAAGGGATTTTTAAACTGTAATTCTTCAATGGTATAATTTTCAGGTTGCAGAATCTCAAAGTTGCCACTGCTTTGGCAATTTTTAGAATCGGAAACAGTGTATCCATACATGCCGGCACTTAAATTATTCGAAGAACCAGAGGAGTAGACAAAAGTATAGGGTGGGGTACCACCGAATGCGTTGACCATAACACTGCCATCTCTACCTCCGGGGCAAGTCACATGTTTGGTGACCTGTGCAATACTTGTTAGTAGGGTAGGTTGGGTAATGTTGGTGCTTGCAGTTGCTGTGCTGGAGGCATTGTCGGTCACAGTAACGATATAGTTGCCTGCTGAAAGTCCTGTTACGGGATTGTCGGTGCTACCATTAGACCATTCATAGGTATATGGAGGATTACCACCTGTGGCATTGGCTGTTGCTGTGCCATCAGCTTCTCCAAAACAACTCACATTTGTTTTAGAGCTTATAGAAGCGATCAAAGGATCCCCACCTCCAACAATTGTTCCCGAGAAAACAGAATTAATGACAGCATCTCCACTAGATGAGTTATTATTATTTACCATGTTTCCTGCAAAATAAAAATTTACAGTTGTACCATTTGGTCCATTAGGAGATCTCCATTCAATATCCCAGCTGACGGTATTGCCGGATATAGTCTTAGCGCCTCTTTGGTCAATATACTCTCTTCCCCCTGAGAAAGAAGTTCCTGTTTCACCGTTTACGCTGCTTAGATTGCCCACATTCTGATTGGATTGATTCACTGCAACAAGCTGAAAACCAGCTCTTGATGGAGAGCCACTGGTCACATCAATCGTTACGGTAACCGGATACGTCGTATTAGGATCAATCATGCTTGGAATGCCATCAATTGTAACATTGCCCTGAAAACTTCCGCCACCATGACAATTTGAGCAAATGCCATCAAAAGGGGCTCCGGTATTGCCATCCGGCGGATTACCGGAATTTGATAAAAGAAATACGCCTATTACGATGCTGGAAAGTAAATACCATTTCCGTGAAAGTGGATTTTTCATTTGATTTGATTCTTGAATACAATAATAAAGGGAAAACCTATAAAAAGAGGAACTTTAACACTTGATGAGTTCTTTTTTAGCCCTGAAGAACTTGCGTTTTTGAGAAAAGAGATTCAACAAACGCTCTTTTATTGAAGACTTGCATCTGTTCTATGCCTTCACCAACTCCAATGTATTTAATGGGTATATGGAATTGATCTGATATTCCCAAAGCCACTCCACCTTTTGCAGTACCATCGAGTTTAGTAAGAATCAAACCCGTGAGTTCGGCACTCTTGCTGAATTGTTTACATTGCTCAATTGCATTTTGTCCGGTGGTCGCATCTAAAACCAATAATACTTCATGAGGAGCACCGGGTATAGATTTTGAAATACTCCTGTTCATTTTTGAAAGCTCTGCCATCAAATTTATTTTGGTATGTAACCTTCCGGCTGTATCGATAATGGCAATATCAATTTTGTGTTGGACTGCATATTGACAAGCTTCAAATGCAACTGCCGAAGGGTCTGCTCCCATGCCTTTGCTAAAAAAATGACAGCCAACTCTTTCAGACCAGATTTTTAATTGATCTTCAGCTGCAGCCCGAAAAGTATCTCCAGCAGCAATTAATACCGTTTTATTGAGTTTCCTAAGTTGATAGGCTAGTTTTCCGATGGATGTTGTTTTTCCTACACCATTTACCCCAACTACTAGAATAACATGCGGGTTTGTGCTTCCTGTATAATAATCCTCGAGATCTTCGGTCGTATTTTCGGTCAATAGATTCGAAATTTCTTCCTTCAACAATTCAACAACTTCATCGTATTGAAAATACTTGTCTTTTTCGACCCGTGCTTCAAGTCGCTTAATAATCTTGACCGTCGTTTCCAAACCAACATCTGAACCTATGAGTATTGATTCCAATTCATCCAGGAAGTTTTCATCAATTTTGCTCTTACCAACCAGCGTCTTAGCCAATTTACTTAATAAGCCTTCTTTTGTTTTATGAAGTCCCTTTTGGAGTTCCTGTTCTCTGTCTTTATTGAAAAATCTATCAAAAAATCCCATTTGCCGATGCTATAAATAAAAAAAGAAGCCCCCTTAATTGAAAGCTTCTCTTATTGAAATAAATTTTGTGGATATCTTATTTTGATTGTTCGAAGAACTCTTTCACTTTGTCTTTGTGAACGATCATTTCTTTATAAGTGTATTTACCGGTAACCGGGTCTTTGATAGATTTGATTACCTTAACGTGATCCCTTCCGGAACCTGCATTCGCTGCTCTCTGAGCAACACGGGCGTTTTTCGATACTTTAGCCATAATTACTTAATTTCTTTGTGAACGGTATACTTTTTCAATATAGGATTGTATTTTTTTAATTCAATCCGATCAGGAGTATTTTTTTTGTTTTTCTCACTGACATATCTGGAGGTGCCCGGTAAACCACTGTTTTTGTGTTCGGTACACTCAAGTATGATTTGCTGTCTGTTGCCTTTTGACTTCTTAGCCATATTTCTGGTTTTAAGCTTTTTTCGCTAATTTTTTAATATAAGCATATAAGCCAAGTTTATCTACGGTTCTAAGCGCCTTGGCTGTAATTTTTAATTGAATCCATTCTCCCGTTTCAGGAACATAAAACGACTTTTTCTGAAGATTAGGATTAAATCTTCTTCGCGTTTTTCGGTTAGAGTGTGAGACGTTATTCCCATATTGGGGTCTTACACCTGTTAAATCACATACTTTAGACATACGTTTATCTTAAATCTTGTTAATCAATGGTGACTCCGTAAGGATTCAAACCTTAAACCTCCTGATCCGTAGTCAGGTGCTCTATTCAATTGAGCTACGGAGCCCTATTCAAAATAGAGCGCAAAATTATAAAAGTTTGTTCAATATTTAATGCTAAAGTTTCAAGAAACTCTCTGCAAATTTAAGACCTTCACCTTCTATTAACATATGATATATGCCTGTAGACCAATGAGTTAACTCTAAATCAAATTTTAAAGGGGTATCCGGATTGAATTTGATTCTTTTTCGATACAATTCCTGGCCTAAAGAATTGAAGATGAGAACATGGTAATCTCCAAATTTTACAGGATTAAAATTAAGGGTAAATACGCCACTGCCCAGGCTTGGATTTAGGCCGATTTCAGGTGTTAGTATGCTATCATTGGTACAATAACTGTTGAGTTTTTCAAGAGATTTTAGCACATTTAATCTCTTGCCCGTACTTGTAATTCCTTTTAAACTAACTAAATCATCACCATTGGAAAGAATAAATGATTTCATGAGTAATGATGCGAACTCTGCTTGAGTTTTATTTAAAATATTGATTTTAGGACAGAATTGATACAACACAGAAACTGCGCCGGCCACGTGCGGGCTTGAAAAGGAACAACCGGACTCCTCGGATAACTTTCCGTCCAAATTTAACATAAGGATCTCTTCGCCACAGGCACCTAGGTCGACATGTACTGAATTATATCCGGCTTCAAACACCTTTTGGTCAAACCTATTTGTGTTGGTCACTGTGATTAAATGGTCTGATGGGCATAAACCAGGGATATCACCAACAACTGCAATATCGTCGTTGTCATTAATCGTAGCAACCACATTTAAAATTCCTACTTTTCCCAAACTGTCATACACCTGGCAAACGAGTGGTAAATCATCAGGAAATTGCCTGTCAAATCCGGCTGATAAATTACTACTAACAATATATGCACCTTTTTTACCTCCGGAATTAATATAATCCCTTTTCATTTTAATAAAATAGTAATAACATTTAAGCAGTTGATCCGAAGTAACTGCAGAGCATAATAGCATTTTAATGTTTTGATTAGTACCGGTTATGGCCTGTTTATTATTTCCTTGAGCTCCAACAACAGAGATGACTTGTGTACCATGTGATTCCTTAAAATGATTATCACTTTCTGGCATAATGCGAGCGTTTAAACCATAGTAATCATCTTTATACCCATTTTGATCATCATCAATTCCGTTATCGGGAATTTCGAGATTATTTCTAAATATATTGGGATGAAGGTCAGCCAAGGTAAAATCAAATCCGAAATCAATAACTCCGACAACCAAGGTGTCCCCCAAGGGATTTATTCCTGAATTTTTAAAACACCAAACTTCATCAAATCGCATGAGACCCATATTGTATTGCGCAAAATATGCGCTGTCGTTGGGAACACAAGCCCTCTGTTGAAGTGTGCTAACTTTTTGAAAGTTTTCAATAAAGAATTGTTTGTTTAACCAATTCAAAATAGCTTTATCCGAGTAGACCGTTTTAAAACTCAAATTTAAAAGGAACTTTTCCGGATTCAAAAATTCGTAGGAATCAACCGGCGAATCCTGACTTTCTAATAAGGACTGCACTTGTGAATCGAAACCAGCTTTTAATTGAACAGTGAATATTTTTTGACTCACTGCGATCAAACTTACAAACATCAAGATGAACAAGAGCAATTGGGATCTAAGGGCTTGAATACTCATAGTGTTTAACTATTTTAAAAATTTAAGGCCTTAAGGTACGAAAAACTTTTTTCCATATAACTTCCATACCACGAAAACATTTTACCATCAACAAGTTCGGCTCTTAAGGGTGCAAATTCAGCTATATTGCTTGGTTTGAATGGATAAGGTTCAGATGACAAAAATGTTATTTGGGTACCTGCGTTTTGAATTTCTGTAAGACTTATTTCCGGATATCTGGTCCTGTTCTTAAATACATTTTCAAAGCCAGCCATTTCAAGTATATGATGTATAAAAGTGTCACCACCGACGGTCATATATGGTTTGCGCCAGATAAGATAACAAATCTGAATTTTATCAGAAGTCCGGACAATAGACTTCAAGTCTAGTTCAAGTTCTTTTATCCGTTGAATCCAAAATTGTGCTCTGGGAAGGTTTACCATGATACCGATTTCTAGCATCATTTGGTACATTTCATTTAAATCACTTACTGATGACACATAAACCGGAGCGTGTAGTGCTAAGTGTTCTACATCTTTTTTGTTATTTTCTTCTTTATTAGCTAGGATAAGATCCGGTTTGAGATCTATGATTTTTTTTAAATCTGGCGTTTTTGTACCACCTATCATGTGTTTGGGTAAACTTTTGTGAGCTTGAGGCGTGCAGAATTTTGTAACTCCAATTAAACCTTCATGATCAATTAAATCTTGTATATACCAGCTCAAGGAGGGTACCAAAGAAACGATTCTGGAATTGCCCATCGGAAGCAATTCCGGCAAAATTAAACCTTGTTCCATCAGCATGAGTAATGAACGAACTTTGGGCCTGTTCTGTTATTTATTCACAAAAATGTTTGTTGGGACAAATGATTCTGCAAAAAAAAAACAATTGTTAGTTTTAACTGGATCCAGCATGTTTCCTAAAGAGTTTTATTCTATTATAGGACTACAATTCGATCAAGTGGGATCGGGATATATTGTAGCTCAAATCATGATCTGAAAATTCTTAAATAAAGGCACAACTATACCGTTTTTTAGAACCATGAAGTAAGTTACAAAAATCGAAATAAAAAGAAATGCCGAAACTTGATCAATCCATTTTGTTGGTAGAAGTAAATATTCGATCCCAGTTAATACCATTGCTAAAACTTCCATTTTTTAAGCTGAACCAAATAAATAGAGGTTTGCCTACAACATGATCAAAAGGCACAAAGCCCCATGCACGGGAGTCTTCTGAATTATGTCTGTTATCTCCCATGGCCCAGTAATAATCTTGTTGAAAAGTATAGGTGGTAGTTTCCTGACCGTTTATATAAATCCGATTCTCTTTCAATTCTAATGTATTCTGTTCATAAACAGAAATAATTCTTGAATACAAAGCGATATTGGCACGAGATATCGTGATGGTAGTTCCTTTTGCAGGGATCCATATGGGTCCATAATTATCGAATGACCAATTTGGAAAAAATTCGGGATCGTGGGGAAACACTTTTGTATCCTGATTATTAAAAGGAGTAATGGTGACGTCCTGGCCAAGAGATTTTACTTTAGCAACTTGAGCCTCATCTAAAAAGTAATATCCTGCTTTTGAATATTCATCAAAAACATTAATACCCCATGAATCCAGTTTTTTCCTATTAATGCTAGTTTGAGTAGAACTTACCTGATAGAGAAATTGCAAATGAGCTGGATGTAGTGCTTCTACACCATTGACATACAAAATGCGATCTTTTATTTGCAGTGTGTCGCCTCCAACTCCAACACATCTTTTAATATAATGATCTTTTTATCTAAAGGCCGGACAATTAAATCGAGTCCTTTGCATTCTCGGGCAGCATCTGCTTGTGTCAGCGTTTGAAAATGGGTCCAAGATCGGGTAGGGGTTACATATACACTGTCGCCAACGGGCCAATTAAAGACAAAAGGATCATTGCGTTTCACTGTAGTGATGGCAGGTAAACGATGATATGATAAACTTGGTTTTGTAATATAAGATTCCATTTCCAGTTTTGGTATTCGATTATGCAATAAAGGCAACATCATAATCGTCATAGGTGTCCTGATGCCGTAGTGCGCTTTGCTAACAAATAAAAAATCACCAACTTTTAAAGTGCCTTCCATTGAAGGAGTTGGTATGACATAGGCTTCAATAAGAAACATTCGTATAAATGTAGCAGCAAACACTGCAAAAATGATGGACTCCGCCCATTCTCTTAAAGTGCCTCTTACGTATTTATTACTTGCTTTCAGTTTAGTGATTTGCGCATAGTCTTTTTTCTTATGCGCCAAATGCATTTGTTGAAGAAATTCTTTTTCTTTTAAATATGCGGGCTCTACATACTTTATTTTATCATCCTTACCAATCAGCCCAAATGCCAGTGGTGGATAAACTACAGCCAAAACGGAATCTCCAAAACTCATTTTTCCAAATGATTTCACAAGATCTATACACATGGCTGCAAAAATGAAAATATTGACTATTGGGAACAGTAACCACCATGCATGCCTCGGATTGTGACCTATGATTTTACACCATATTCCAAAATTAATTCCTGGAATTAAAGCTTTTTGTGGGTCTTCGCCGGCTTTTAAAAATATGTTTCTAAGACTTAAACTGAGCAATACATAACTGACTCCTAAAAATATTGCAATTACCACGTGTTTATAATTTTATTGATTGTTGGGCAAAGATAGCTAATCTCAAAAGGAATGCAAGCGTTAACCGACCAGTGTGGCTTTTCACCCGTTATCTTAATCAAAAAAGTCGCCAAAGTGCCATTTGGCTTTGCCAGAAAATGGTTTGTGTGTTTAAAGTAATACTTAACTAATTTGATTCTATGTTCAGATCATTTAGCATACTTGCCAATTGGTCTTTAAAAATAATTCGATTATCAAGCCAATCTTTCTGAATGGCATTTGCAGATGCAACATGATGGAGCAGACATTCGATACCGAATAATTTTTCAGATTTATCGAAAGTATGGGTTAAATCTTCTGTGCCGGGTACTTTAAGCAAAGTGGCTTTGTATTGAGCCGATGATGCATCTGAATCAATAATAATTTCATTTCCTTTTGCAAACCAATGATAGGTATCTAGAAATTTCGGGTTTATTTTTTTCTTCAAATCATTGACTTTCGGAAAATGCTGAGCGATTTGTTTTTGGATGGCGTCATTTATCAGGGTGAGGGCTACATCATAAGCTCCCAATTGTTCGCCTTCAAAAACCAATTCCATTTTACCAGTTAAGGCAGGCACAATCGACAAGAGATCTGACAATCTGGCAAGGGCTGTTTTCTCTTTATTGATCAACATTCGCCTTTCAACGGCGCTGTATAATAATTCTCTTGCTGCTATACTCATTCTTGCAGACACGCCGCTTTTTTCATCAACCAACTCACTTTCTCGGGCAGAAAAGGCGATTTGTTCGACGATGTGCTGTAATAAAATTGGAATTTTAATTTGTGTCCTTTGTTGTTCGCTCAATTTGGCTTCGCTGTTTGTAATTCTCAGGGCTACATTAATGTCTTCAGGATAGTGGGTCAATATTTGACTTTCAATTCTATCTTTTAAAGGTGTAATAATATTACCTCTCTGTGTATAATCTTCTGGGTTTGCAGTAAAAACAAAAAAGATGTCCAATGGCAACTTTAGTTTGAAGCCTCTAATTTGAATATCATTCTCTTCTAGTATATTCAGCAGCGAAACTTGAATGCGAGCCTGCAAATCAGGCAATTCATTGATTGCAAAAATGGAACGGTTGGATCTTGGTATCAGACCATAATGTATGGAATATTCGTTATCAAATCCCGTTTTTTGATGCAGTGCTTTGATTGGATCGAGATCCCCAATTAAGTCAGCAATAGACACATCTGGCGTTGCAAGTTTTTCTACATATCGTTCTGTTCGATGAATCCATTGAATCGGTGTTTTATCGCCCATTTTTAATAATAATTCTTTAGCGTATTTGCTGATGGGAAAGTAGGGATGATCATTAATTTCACTTCCTTCAATGATTGGAGTGTATTCGTCCAATAATTCCATCATCAATCTTGCCAAACGCGTTTTTGCCTGGCCGCGCAATCCAAGGAATAGTATATTATGACCACTTAATAAGGCACGTTCTATATCCGGTATGACCGTTGTTTCATAACCATAGATCCCTTCAAATAAGTTTTGACCCTGGCTTAATTTCAATTTAAGATTTTTCTTTATTTCTTCACGTATTGGCAAAATCGTATATGAAGATTTTTTTAATGCTCCTAGTGTAGTCATTTTCATCTGTCCGATGTTTTTTTGCGATTATTTTGATAATGTACTAATATTTGATTTCCCAAATTATCAAGTTGCGTGTACATTGCTTTTCCATTGGCTTCTTTTGAAAAACGCTCCACAAAGTCTACTAAATACGGATCGGAGGTCAACATAAACGTGGTGATATCAATGTGCAATTTGCGGCATTTTCGAGCCATCGAAAGCGTTCGTTGAATGATGTAAGGGTCTAATCCATAAGGATTTTTATAATATTCTTTGCCCCGTTTGATGCAACTTGGTTTTCCATCGGTAATCATCATGATGTTTTTATTTGGACATCTTGACTTATTGAGCAAGCTTATTGCCAGATTTAATCCTTCTACTGTATTAGTGTGATAAGGTCCTACTTCGAGGTAAGGGATTTCAGATACAGATATTGACCAGGCATCATCACCAAATACAACGATATGCAGTTGATCATTCGGATAATGGAGTTTAATCAACTGTGTAAGTGCCAATGCAACTTTTTTAGCTGGTGTAATGCGATCTTCTCCATAGAGCACCATGGAGTGTGAAATATCGATCATGAGGACCGTACAACAAGAAACATTTTTATGGGTCTCGTTGACCGCGAGATCAGATTCATTTAAAATCAGATCTAATGACCTATTCCTTATAAATGCATTTTTAATAGATTCAGTTGCTTGGACTTGTGCGAAAGAATCACCAAACTCAAAAGGCTTTAATTCATTATTACTTTCATCGCCTTTCCCTGATTTTTTACTGACATGTTTTCCAGATTTGCCTCTGGCTAGTTTCCCAAAAAGGCTATGAAAAGCAGAGGCCCGAAGACTTATTTCAAATTTTGAACTTGGGAGCAGAATATTTGGGTCCTTGGGGTCTCTGAGGATAAGTCCCTTCTTATGAAGGTCCTCAATAAAGTCGCCCAATCGATAGTTTTGTTTAAACAGACCAAATTTTTTATCAATTTCCTGAAACCACTGAAAGGTGCTTTGAAGGTCACCCGAAGTTGCTAGAAAAATATCGTTAAAAAGTGCGAACAATTGTTGGAAGCCATTTTGATGGGCCTTACTCAAATTTTCAAAATAAAACTTGACCCCTTGCTTTGATTTTGCCGATTCGCTTCTCACAGATTAGTTAACATTCATTCATCTAATTCGTTTATAATCGCGTATGAAATATCAAATTATACTTGATATACTTTACTTTTGCTCTGTTTAGCCTCGTAGAAAATGTTAAGATTATTGCTTTTTTTCTGTGTTTTATGTAGCGGATCGACTGTTTTCGCTCAAAAAGCTTCCCTCCGGGGAAATATCTATAATAAAGTGAATGGAGAACCCTTAAGTTTTGCCACTATTTATCTTGACGGCACTAATTTGGGAGATGTCTCCGATCAGGTAGGTTTTTTCAATATTTCAGGAATTCCAACGGGTGAGTATAACTTAATTGTAACCTACCTGGGTTATGATACTTTCAGGACTGTGATTAATATTAGAGGCACGCAAATCTTAAATAAACAAATCCAGCTTTCTGAATCAGCAACTTTACTTGGGGAGGTCAGTGTTTCGGGAAAGAAGCAACAAGCGCGCACAGAAGTTAAAATATCAAGCCTGACCGTCACTCCAAAAGAAATAAAGGCCTTGCCTTCTACTGGAGGCGAAGCTGACATAGCTCAGTATCTTCAGATTATTCCGGGAGTGGTAAGCACAGGAGATCAAGGTGGACAAATTTACATCCGTGGTGGTTCACCAGTACAAAACAGGATACTTTTAGACGGGATGACCATTTTTAATCCATTTCACAGCATTGGTTTGTTTAGCGTGTTTGAAACCGAAGCGATAAGATCGGTTGAAGTGTTAACCGGAGGATTCCCGGCAGAATATGGCGGTAGGATATCAGCAATTGTTGACATTAAAACGCGCGAAGGCAATAAAACCAGGACTGCAGGTATCGTCTCCGGGAGTCCGTTTATGGCAAAATTGTTACTGGAAGGACCCATCGCCAAATTCAAAGAAGGCGGAAACGGGAGTACGTCATATTTACTGACGGGCAAAAAGTCATTTATCCATGAAACCTCACGATCATTATATAAGTATGCTTTAGATGAAGGTGCTGAGAATCTTCCTTTTGAATTTGATGACCTCTATGGTAAACTTAGTACCATCAGCAGCAATGGAAGTAGTTTAAACGTCTTTGGTTTTAGCTTTAATGACAAAGTCGCGTTTAAGGAACTTGCAGATTTAAACTGGAAGAACATAGGATTTGGCACGAATTTTAAATTGATACCTAATAACTCCACTTTGATCGTCTCAGGAAACATAGCATATTCAAGATATCTCATTGAATTAAAAGAAGTCAATGAAGAACCTAGAACCAGCGAATTAAAAGGCTTGCAAGCCAATTTTGATTTTACTTATTTTGGCAAAAATTCAGAAGTAAGATATGGCGTTGAATTTAATGCCAATACTACTGATTTTAGTTTTACCAACTTCCGTCAGATTCCAATAGATATTGAAGAAAACAATACAGAATTAGCCGGATATCTAAAATATCGCAAAGTCTTCAATAAGTTGGTACTTGATCCGAGTTTCAGGTTGCAATATTACGCATCTCTAAAAAAGTCAGCTTTTGAACCCAGGCTTGGTATTAAATATAATATTACAAATGATTTTCGCCTGAAAGCAGCTGGGGGATTGTACACCCAAAGTCTTATGAGTTCTGTTAGTGAACGCGATATCGTAAATCTGTTTGTTGGTTTTGTTACCAGTCCTGATTTAATTAAAGCAACTCATACAGTTTTTGGCTTTGAATACGATCTCACCGATTTTATGGATTTAAATGTGGAAACGTATTATAAAGATTTTTCTACGTTATACACCTTGAACAGGAACAAACGTACGGTAGCAGAATCCAATTATACCAAGGAACAAGGCGAGGCGTATGGTATTGATATCTTGTTAAAATCCAGTTGGGTAAACTGGAGTTTATGGCTGGGTTATAGTTTGGGTTTTGTAAATAGGAATGATGGTGTTCAGGAATTTCCTGCCTTATTTGACCGCAGGCATAATATGAACGTGGTCCTTGATTATAAATTTGGAAGAAATAAATTATGGCAAACAGGTCTGCGTTGGAATTTAGGAAGTGGATTTGCATTTACAAAGATCCAGGGCTTTTTTGAGGACAATAAATTGCCAAAAGGACTTGAGACATTTTTTGGAATTGAAAACGCTCCGATAGGTGTTATTTATTCCGACAAAATTAATTCTGGAAGATTACCTTATTATCATAGATTAGATCTATCTATTAAACGACAGATCAATTTATCTAAAACGAGTTATTTTGATGTAACAGCAGCGGTTACAAATGCATACGATCGTGAAAATATTTTCTATTTTAATGTGATTGAAAACAGGAGGGTCAACCAATTGCGTTTTCTACCTTCTATTGTGGTTGCCTTTCATTTTTAGAAATATTTCTACAAACAAGCAATTGTTTTGTAGTGTTATCCAGTTGAAATGGACTTCGTTTCCAATGCAATGCATTTATATAATTTAGGATATTATTTATTTCAATGGCAGATAGTTTAGGGATACCTGGCATCTGAATGCTAATCAAATCTTTTTGAAAACTTCCGGAATCAACTTTTGAATTAGATCCATTAGAAATAAGGCAAACGAATTCATTTGGGGAGAATTTAAAGGAATCAATATGAATCAAATTAGGATATATTTTGCCTAAACCTTCCATCGAATTACCATGACACGATGCACAGTGGTAAATGTATAAATCCTTTCCTTGTTTATAAGTTTCAGTAGATAATTTACAGGACATTCCAAAGAAATGACATGCTAAAAACCAAAGGAGATAGCCAAATTTATTCATTCAGTAATGAGCTGATATCTTTTATAAACCGATCTACTTCTTTATCATCAGTACCCAGGCAATAAGAACGGATATGCAATTCTTGATCAACCAACAAGAGCCAGCCACTATGATCAAATCCACCGGCAGCCGTAGAATCTTCCATGGCTATACTTAAATACTTTTGTGGAACTCGTTTTAATTCAAGCTGATCTGGCATGTGCAATAGGTGAAAATTAGGAAGATCAATCTGAAGTTTTTGATAGTATTCCTTGAGACGGGGTATACTATCTTTTCTAAAATCTATACTATAGCAAATGTATTGTAGAGACTCGTCAGAGCCAAAATGTTTTGCTATGCGAACCATGCTCCGCATAGTTTTAGGGCAAATTGTAGGACACGAAGTAAAGAAGAAATTAGCAATATGAATTTTTCCTTTCAAGTCATTTGCACTTATGGTTTGTCCAAACTGATTCAAATATGAGAATTCCGGAATTTTAGCATAAACTGTTTTCCCATCAACAATTTCGCGGTATCCAATAATTGGTAATTTATTTTCACTACAAGATGTTAGATATAAACTTAAGATGAGCAAATAAAAACGCATGATTTTCTATTTAACAGTGTTCAGAAATAAGGCCATCCTTCATCATAATATTATAATCGGCCAGCGCAGCAACATCTTTATCGTGTGTTACGATTAAAGTGGTCATTCCATATTCATTTTTTAAGGATAGGATAAGATCTAAGACTTGCGAAGCATTTTCATGGTCCAAATTACCGGTAGGTTCGTCAGCCAATAAAATTTTAGGTTTATTGATAATGGCTCTTGCCAATGCAACTCTTTGTTGTTCGCCACCCGAAAGTTCACCAGGTTTATGGTGCAATCTTTCTTTTAATCCAAGCTTATCCAGCAAATTTGTTGCATCTTCATGAATGTCTGAAAGTTTTCTGGAAGCGATATATGCCGGAAGTGATACATTTTCTAAAGCTGTAAACTCCGGGAGCAAATGATGAAACTGAAAAATAAAGCCAATTTCTTTGTTTCGCAAAGCCGCAAGTTGTTTTGCGTTCATATCTGCAGTATTTTGCCCAAACAAACTTAAAGTTCCCGAATCAGCTTTATCGAGGGTGCCTATAATATTTAATAAGGTACTTTTTCCAGCCCCGGAAGCTCCTAATATACTGACCAGATCGCCCTCCTTGACTTTTAATTGCACACCCTCAATACGTGTAAATTTTGATAATACTTCGTTATATTTTGACAATCAATTATATACATATAAGATTTGGGTACACTGAAATAGATTATAATATATTGTAAAGGTAAGTATTGATATACATACTAAAAGACTTCATTCATGAGTTAAGTAAATATTGTATTTAATAAACTAAAAGTCCTGCATTAATTTTGTGAGCTTTTAAGAACAAAGCCTATATACTCATCATGAAAGTCTTGCAAGTTTGTAAAAAATTTCCATTTCCTCCCAAGGATGGTGAATCTATTGCGATCTTGCAAATGAGCAAATCGCTTCATGAAGCTGGTTGTGAAGTAAGTTTGATGGCCATGAACACGAGTAAACATTACGTAGACTTGAAGGGGAAATACCCGGAAGAATTAAGTTATTATAAAGAAATTCGTTGTGTTGAAGTAGATAACCGGATTCGGTGGCAAGATGCCCTGAAAAATTTATTCAGCAAAGAATCCTATAATATCAGCAGATTTGTATCTGATGATTTTAGGAAAGAATTGACTGACCTGTTGAATCATAATTCTTATGATATCATACAATTAGAAACATTATATTTAGCACCTTTCATACCTGATATCAAGAAATTTTCTAAAGCACTCATCGTTCTTCGGGCTCACAATATTGAACACGAAATTTGGTTGCGTATAGCCGACCAGGTAAGCTTTTTACCTAAAAAAATGTATCTCAATTATCTTAGTAAGAAATTAAAAAATTACGAATTAAACATCCTCAATGATTATGATTATCTGGTTGCCATAACAGATAGAGATTTGGTTCAATTTCGGTCCTTAGGATATAAAAATGGTTGCACAGCAAGTCCGGTAGGGCTCAATATAAGTTCCTATGCACCTGATTATGAAGTTTTCAAAGAGCCTATTTCGCTTTCATTCATTGGATCTTTGGATTGGTTGCCAAATGCAGAAGCTGTAAGGTGGTTTTTAAAACGTGCCTGGCCTGATCTCCTGAAGAATTTTCCGGAACTAAGCTTTCATTTTGCAGGAAGAAATGCTCCTGACGATTTGGTAGCCTACAAGGAAGCTCCTGTCAAGTATTACGGAGATGTCCTTGATGCCAAGGAATTTATGCGAAAACACCCCATTATGATTGTTCCCATTTTTGCGGGTTCAGGTATCCGAGTCAAAATACTTGAGGCAATGGCACTGGGACGAGTTGTTATTACCACATCTATTGGTTTAGAAGGTATTCCGGCAAAACATATGCAAGAAGTTATCATTGCAAATAATGTGGAAGATATGATAGAAAGTATCAGATTTTGTTATCAAAATCCTGACCAATTACAAAAAATAGGAGAGAAGGCACATAAATTTGTCCAGGCGCATTTTGATAATCAAAAGTTGGGGATCAAACTTCACAATGCTTATAAAAAAGTACTGGCTGCGCATCATAAAGCGTGAGCATTATAAGTATGACCTTTCTATTCGAATTCTTAGTTTTTATCCTGGTATTTCTTATTATTTACCCTTTCTTGATTTACCCGCTGATTGTAATACTTTTATTCAAGTTTACAAGACATTTTAAACGTAATCAGTCTAATGAAGATTTTTTACCTTTTGTCAGTTGCATTATTGCTGTTTATAATGAACAAGATGTCATTAAAGCTAAAATAGACTCCATATTGCGCTCTGAATATCCATCCGATAAACTAAAAATATTTATTGGATCCGATGGATCGACTGATGATTCGAATCTTATCATAAAAGACCTGGCAGATAAATATGATCAGGTTTTTGCAAATTGTTTTCAACTGCGATCTGGAAAAACAAGTGTCATCAATAAAATGACAAAATGGGTACTGGATCAAAATCCTTCAAGCCCGGATCATATTATTGTTTATACCGACGCAAATATTATCCTGAGCCCCGATACGATTACTCAGTTGGTATCACCTTTTAACGATTTAGGTGTAGCCATTGTTGATTCGAGAATAATACAAAGGGCAGGCCATCAGTACGGAATTGCAAAGACGGAGAAACTGTACATGAATATAGAAAGTGAGATTAAGCGCAAAGAAGGTGAACTTTGGGGACTTTCGATGGGAGCTTTTGGCGGCTGTTATGCATTGCGTTCCAATTATAGTTGTGAACTACCAAATGGCTTATTGGTCGATGATTTTTATATTTCAATGCAAGCCATGATGAATAAAGGATTAAGTATTACAAATCATAAGGCGATTTGTTTTGAAAACATACCTGATAGTCTGAAAGAAGAATTTAATAGAAAAAGAAGAATTGCAGCTGGGAATTTTCAAAACTTGCAAGCATTTATTCCAAAAATTAATCTAATGCCAATCAAACTTGCATTCGTCTTTATTTCTCATAAAGTTTTGCGCTGGTTGTTTCCGTTCCATTTACTTTTATTCATTTTATTTTCTGCTTTACTTGGTTTCCTGGGAAAACCTATTTATAGTATCATTGTTATGCTTTTCATAGGTGTGTGGGCACTGCTCCCTTTACTAGATCATTTACTTGATAAATGGAGTATCAAAATATCTTGGTTGAGGTCCTGGAGCTATTTTGTATGGATGAACATTGCAGTATTATTTGGATTCTATAGATATTTACGGGGAATCCACCAAAGTACCTGGCAACCACCAAAAAGAACTCAAGAAGATGGCAAATTTTAACACAATAGAAGAAGCAATTAAGGATTTTCGTGATGGTAAAATATTAATTGTAGTAGACAATGAAGACCGCGAAAACGAAGGAGATTTCATTTGCGCTGCGGAAACGATCAGCCCCGAGACCGTCAATTTTATGGCTTTACAGGGACGCGGCTTATTATGCACACCACTGGAAGAATCCAGAGCTGATGTGCTGAATCTCCCCCTGATGGTTCGAAATAACACATCCTTACATGAAACCGCGTTTACAGTGTCTGTTGATCTTATTGGAAATGGTTGCACGACTGGTATTTCAACATTTGACCGATGTTTAACCATTAAAGCTCTAGCAAATAATACTTTACAAAGGATCACTTTGCAAGACCCGGTCATATATTTCCATTGCGTGCAAAAGCAGGTGGTGTATTGCAACGTGCAGGGCATACAGAAGCGGTCATAGATTTGGCGAAACTTGCCGGTATGTCTCCTGCCGGAGCACTTATAGAAATACTCAACGATGATGGTTCTATGGCGCGATTACCGCAATTGTTTGAGAAAGCTCAACAATTCGATCTTAAAATTATATCCATTCATGATCTGATCGAATACAGATTGCAAAGTGAACGATTAATCAAAGCTGAAAAGAACCTTAAGTTTACTATTGAAAATCAAACTTATTCGCTCATTCAATATCGGCAGACAAATACAAATGATTTACATTTTGCATTTGTACGCGGAGAATTGCATCCTCATAAATGTGTCATGTTCGGGTTCAACATGCAGACCCAATCGTCGAATTTTTTGATCTTTTCATCAATGATGAGACAAGTTTAATAAAGCGAGCTTTTAAGACTTTAAAGGAATTTCCATGTGCTGTTTTTCTGTTAATTACCAATCAAAACAGATCCTGTGATCCAATGCTAAGACTAAATGAGCATTCTCATGTTGGTTCCGATGGAATGCTTGTAGAACAACAACAAAGAGAAATTGGGATAGGTGCACAAATTTTAAAGGATTTGCAGGTAGGGAAAATGACAGTACTTTCCAATCATCCTAAAAAAACAATTAGTCTTGATGCATTTGGTTTAGAAATCGTTCAGTATATTAATTTTTAAATTGAATTATCATTTCATTGATAACTCAACAATGGATATCAAAATCTGGGTGCAAAATTGAATTGATTGTCGTATTCTCCCATAAGTCTTAAACTGATTTCGAAAGAGTGGGAGGGTGCTTTATAACTCGTTGCATCCCGTAATCCAAAGTCGTAATGCAAGCCTATCATAAAATTTTGAAATTCAAACCCAAGTTGAAATCCAAGATCAGCAAAGGAAAGAGAAGACTGACTTTTGACAGCTCTTGTGCTGATCCCGGTATGTAATGCATTTTGATTTGACTTTTGGAATGCCTGACGATATGAAAAACCCGTTATAATAATACCATGTGGTCCTTGCAAATTAACCAGTAATTTTGGATAAATTTCTTGAAAGTTATTGTAGCGATAAATCAGGTTCGAAATAAATATAATATTGCGGAAAAGCTTGATTTTCTCTGGAACCTATGTAATCAGGATTTTCGAAGTCATTATAAAAAGAATATTCTTTTGTAAACAATTTATGCACAGCAAGTCCAATTTGGAGATGCGTTTTTCGAGTTAAATATGAATGATATTGAAATCCAAAATTCAAAGTTGGCGATGCATGAATGTTGTGGGGCAGCAATTCTCTGGTGTTTCCGTTGTATTTATCCAAACCGTCAAATTGGTCTTCAAAATAGAGATTATCATAATTTACAGACCGTTGTTTGACGCCAAATCCGAAACCGCCAGATACAAAACTTCTTTTGTTTTTACTTAAGAGCTTGTGATATGCTAATTGAATAGCCATTTCGTTTGTGTTCCAGTCAAAAACCTGAGATCTATCTGTATTAAAATAAACTCCGGCACCTATAAAGTCTTTTAGTGGATTGTCAAATCCAAAACTAAATTTGATATCTCCGGCGATAGCCATTTGTGTAAGCGGCCGGTCCTTTAGTCCAATCCATTGATTCCGGTACATTGAACTAACCCTGTAATTGCCTGGAAATGACCCTGTAAATGCGGGATTATAATATAAGTTGACCGCATTAAATTGCGAAAAACTAATATCTTGGGCGCTGATAAAAAGCCCACTCATCAATAGGATGAAATTACTTAAGATTATTTTGTGAAACATAAGGGATTGCAGTCAAATTGCAAAGATAAATCAAACTATTCGCAATGAACTTTAATACCAATAAATATGTCCTGATTGTCGCTGCCCTGGCAGTTCGAAAGGCAGCCAATCATCGATCTGAAATGATCCATCAGATTTTATTCGGTGAGGAATTTTGGATACTTGAAGAAAATGAAAATTGGGTTTATGTGCGAACGGTTCTGGATCAATACGAGGGCTGGATTGAGCATAAAGTAGAATATTTTGAATTAGCAAAGCATGCCCCCAATGTTATTATTATTTCGAGCTATTTTGCAAAAGTTGCTAATGATCATCAATTGTTAAATGTTCCATTTGCAAGTTGTTTGGGGAATTCATCATTTCAATTGGTAGAAGGGGAGACCACAGCTATATTAAACATTAAAGATTGTCTTACAATTCTCGAAACAAATTATTTGGGTGCTCCCTATTTATGGGGCGGTAAGACAACTTATGGGATTGATTGTAGCGGCTTGGTTCAGATTTATGTTAGATTTTTAGGCAAACAAATAGCAAGGGATGCAAAAGATCAGGCTCAAATGGGTGAAACTATTCTATTTGATCAAATGAAAATAGGCGATCTTGTTTTTTTTGATGGCAAATTTGAACATCAAGTAAATCATGTCGGTATTCTATGCGGCTTAGGCTTAATACTACACGCTTCTGGTAGTGTCCGCAAAGATTCATTGCACCCTGAAGGAATTTGGAACGAAGATTTAAAAATTTATACGCATAAATATTTGTTCACGAAAAGAATTTAAATAGCACGGATAATATCATATTTTGTGATGACATTATATTGATTGTTTTCATCTTTTGTGATGACACCGGGACACTTTTCAGTAAAATATTTATTCAAAGTACTCATTGTTGTTTCTCTCTTTAAGAAAGGCATCGGTTCAGACATAATGATGGAGGCAGGCTTATCAGGATGGTTTAAAGGATTTTCCAGAATGAAACTTAAGACCATATTTTCAGAAACAGTACCAATTATTTGGTCATCCTCAATAACGGGAAGCTGCGAGATATCATGTTTTTTCATCAGACCCAAAACGCTTCTGATGGTCTCATTGGGTGAGATGGAATAAAAGGTTTTATCAACTTTCGATCTCAGTAACTCTGCTATAGTTTTATCCTTTGTGAGAAAACCACGTTCGATCATCCAATCGTCATTATAAATTTTTCCAATATATCTGCTCCCATGATCGTGAAAAATTAAAACAACAACATCATCAGCTTTCAGTTTGGATTTTAATTGATGCAGACCGGCCAAAGCAGAACCTGCTGAATATCCTAATAACAGGCCTTCATCTCGTGCAAGTCTTCTTGCAGCCAAAGCGCCATCTTTGTCAGATACCTTTTCAAAGAGATCAATCAAATCAAAATTTACATTTTTTGGTAAGATATCTTCTCCTATACCTTCTGTGATATAAGGATATATTTCTTTTTCATCAAAGATTCCTGTCTCTTTATATTTTTTAAATACCGAACCATAGGTGTCAATGCCCCAAATTTTGATGCCGGGATTTTGTTCTTTTAAATATTTTGCAACACCTGAAATGGTGCCACCGGTACCTACCCCAACTACTAGATGTGTTATTTTGCCATCTGTTTGATTCCAAATTTCAGGACCTGTTGTTTCATAATGCGCTTGGGCATTTGATAAATTATCATATTGATTACACCAAAATGAATTGGGTATTTCTTCACTGAGTTTTCGTGCTACTGAATAATAAGATCTTGGATCTTCAGGAGTTACATTTGTTGGGCAAACGATGACTTCAGCGCCCATCGCTTTGAGCATATCTATTTTTCTTTTGATTGCTTGTCGGATGTTGTAAAAATGCATTTATAGGACCGCACACAAGCTGCTAATGCAAGACCCATACCTGTATTTCCACTCGTACACTCAATAATAGTCCCTCCGGGTTTAAGTTTACCGGATTGTTCTGCATCATTGATCATTTTAATGGCCATGCGATCTTTTATAGAGTGGCCGGGATTAAAAGTTTCCACTTTAGCTAAAACGGTAGCTGTGATTCCATGAACAGATTTATGTAATTGAATGAGAGGTGTATTACCGACGGTTTCTAAGACATTATCAAAGTAGTTCATAAAGATTTGTTTTGTAAATTAAACGGCGGGTTTTATTGAAAGAATTTACATCGGGAACAAAGAACGTTATTATTCGAGACTGCATCAAATTCAAAAGGATACTTAACTTATCTTTTAGGCATTGAGAAAATCATAAAAAGGCCCTATTTCCTTTGTTGATATGTTATCACCGCGTAAAAGCGATTGTCGGGTATGCCTAAATACCGGGCTACACTTGAAGATACGACGACTTGAGTACCAGCTTCATAAATTGGGGGTAATCTACCTATGACTTTTGCATAAATCG
Organism: Saprospiraceae bacterium; assembly: GCA_016719615.1. Lineage (NCBI taxonomy): Bacteria > Pseudomonadati > Bacteroidota > Saprospiria > Saprospirales > Saprospiraceae > Saprospiraceae bacterium. The sequence continues at coordinate 1,647,062 of JADJYQ010000001.1, read as the reverse complement.
TACGCATGTTTACAGGATTGGTAATAGCAATACTAGATTCGATAGGAGCCGTTGCATGCAATGCAAAATAGCGACCTTCACCTAGCCTGTTGCGTTCAACATAGGCAATCCCACGGCTATATGCAGCATTAGGGATTAAATGAATTGGAGATTCCTCAATGCGCTCTGAATTTTCCTGAGGATGCACTTCTTTAGCTAAAACCGATTCAGCTGGTACATTAAATTTAAAATAGCCAATTTTTAGAAAATTACCAGGATGCATATTTGATGTGTTGCCTGAATTGAGTTTTGCCAGCAAATTTTCTGATTTCTTAAAGACCCTATGTGATAATGAAAATAGATTATCCTTTGGCTTTATTTTATAATATACTGGCGAAGCTCCTGGAATTGAATCTTCCAAAATCGAATGTGCTTCTATGGGTATGCGAATCTCATGCGACTCCGTTATAAGCTTGGTCGCGATATCAGAATTGTAATTTGTAAGCTCCGGCAAGTTGACGCCATAAGTTCTTGCGATGCTAAACAGGGTTTCAGATTTACGTATTTTGTGCATGAAATAGAGATCCGATTCATTTGATGAAATCCGTTGGATCTCAATAACTTGCGCGTAATTGCTGCTCGTAAAAAGTAATAAAAAAGTCGTGGCTATTATGCTTTTACAGGAATTGCTACTTAGATTGAATTTCATGGTATACTCTGATATTTAGTTACAAATATATTATAAATATTTATTATATGAATGAAAATATGCCCAAAACGATAGCTTTGATCCCTGCAAGATTTGATTCTACCCGGTTGCCGGGTAAGCTGCTTTTGCCATTAGGTGATAAGTCTATATTAAAGTCCGTATATGACAGAGCTCTTCTTTGTAAAACATTAGATACGGTGGCAGTTGTTACTGACCATCCGGAAATTTTTAAGCATGTGCAGTCGTGGGGTGGGAATGTATATATGAGTGATCCTCAGCATCAAAGTGGAACAGATCGGATTGCAGAAATTGCTGCCCAACTCCATGAATTCAGTTATGTGGTAAATTTACAGGGCGATGAGCCTTTTATGGAGCCCATGGCTGTTGATTATTTGATGGAAATAATGGTGGCCTCTAAGGCTTCTATTGGGACTTTAATAAGTCGGATAAACACCACCGCTGATTTTATGAATCCCAATGTTGTGAAGGTCGTCAGAAATATTTTCGGTTCCGCTTTGTACTTTAGCAGAGCCTCCATACCATTTCATCGAGATCTTCCACCGGATATTACAAATCATGAAATCTTTCGGCATATAGGACTGTATATTTTTGAAAGAGAAACTTTATTAAAAATCACGAAAACACCTGTTTCCAATCTTGAATCTATTGAAAAATTAGAACAACTGAGATGGTTGGAACAAGGTTACCAGATTATCACAGCTCAAATGGATCTTCAATCTTTCGGAATTGATACTCAAAGTGATTATGATGCCGCAGTTAAGAGGATATCAGTAAATTAAAAGCTTAATCTTTTTGTAAAAATTCAGGACTAAATCCAAAAGGCAATAAATCATTACAACTTTGAAATATGGTAAGAGTTTTACCAGGCTGACCTAACAAGATTTCAATATTATTTTTATTGTTTCGCTCGTATTCAACCATAACTTGTCGACATAGTCCACAAGGTGCCGGAGGTAAATCTAAATGCGGATTTAATATTTTAGTACTTATGGCTAGTTTTAAAATTTTATGCTGTTTATAATTCGAGCCATAATAAAATAAAACGTTTCTTTCTGCACAAATTCCGCAAGGGTAGGATGCATTTTCTTGATTACTCGAACAAAGAATATTGCCATCCCCAAGCAATATTGCTGCGCCCACTTGATAATTTGAATAAGGAGCATATGCGGTATTACTTGCTAGAAAAGCTGACTTTAGCACACTATTCTGTTCAACCGTCAATCCATCCGTATGATCATAAATCTGGTAACTGATTATTTTAGTTTTCGATTGCATTAGAAATTATTGACTTACCGTAAAACTAACTTTAAGACTTTCTGTAGAACTAGTTATGCGCAAGTAATGTAAGCCGTTCTTGAGGCCACTGGTATAAATGTTGTACGAATTTTTTCCAGGCTTAGCATAGTATGAATATCCTCTCAATACTTTTCCGTTTAGGTCCAAAATGCTCACATAGATTTTCTCAGTAATAGCTGCTTTATGGTAATACTCAAAAGTTAGTTTCCTGGCTTACAGGATTTGGATAAACGTTTAATGGCTCTTCGGTAACTGGAGTGATTTGACTCGTCTGGAACGGAGCAGAATACAGCATTTGACCTGAAGTAGAAATTGCCTTTACGCGGAGCCAATCAGAAATTAAGCTTCCAGAGTTGATTTTCAAAACATATGTTGCTTTTTGCTGACTGGAACCCTTTGATAGAATTTGCTGTACCGAATCGTAAGGAAGACCATTTACTGATTTCTCCAGAACAAATCGTTTGCAATTATTTTCTGAATTTGTTTGGAATTCAACATTAGTTGTTGTGGCCTCTGAACTTGCTTTTAGTTCACCAAAAGATAAAAATGGAGTCGTGTTTGTTTGAAAAAATCCAAACCCAGTATTTTCAAAACTGGTCGTTATGAGCTCTGCAATATAACTTCCATTGCCTTGCTTCAAATAGATTAATTTTTCCGCACCTGACATATTTGATGTGCCATATGACTTAAAGTTTCCATTTTTAGCTAAATGATGGTTGGTTCGAGGATCAATCGAAGCTGGAGCTAAAATTTGAAAGCATAAGAGATCTTGTATATTTAAATCCGATACAGAACCCATCATATCTGAAACATCCTTTGGAGACAAGATATATTGTACACTAATTGGTTTTTTTAGTTTCGAGCTAGTTTTTAAGGTCCAATATTTATTAACCACTTGAAATGTGCGGGATGTACCCACATAGTCGGCATTAATAATTGCAGCTTTATGAGTTCCGTATGCGGAGGTGGTGGTCAATTGTATAAATAAACTGGAATCTCTTATGGATCCTAAATCATTGGAATCTTTGCGAATACTTACGATTAATATATCATCTTTGACATCGATGCTATTATTGTCAAAATAATAATGCGTATATAAACCATCTGAACATTCTGTATTTGCGGTAATTACAGTATTTGCAGTATCTAAATATTTTCCTTCAGGGGCACTTGATTTTAAGCAAGATGCATTTTGTATAGTGCTACGTATGAGCGCGCCCGGTTCTGGACCAAAGCCTGTTAAAAAATCTATGCCCGGCATATTACTGAGGTAGCAATAGCTCATCATCGTTCCTTTCTTGGGAATTCCTGGCAGACCACAAGTGCCTTCTAATTTAGCACAATTATCAATTGCTTGATTTTTGTTAGGTCCCCAGGCGCAGGCATGTGTATGCCTGGAACCGAAAACATGTCCTAGTTCATGTGCTACTACAAACACATCCCAACTGTAAGCAGGGCTTTGAGTATAGCTACCAACTACATTTCCATAAGCGTAAGAATAACTGCTGTTGCAAATGGTATTAATATATGCTATACCTCCAAGTGCAGCCTTGTTACCTTTAGAATATCCACTTAAGAGAAGCTTAATTGTTTTGTTTGAATTTGGGTATTTTTTGCGAAAATTTTCAAGATCGCTACTTGCGCTGATATGAGAAAAATAATCTTCACTTGTGTTTATATTAATTTGTGCCAATGCAATGCTGATGCCTTCATTTTTATATAATGTGTGCACATTGTTGAAAAGTCCGGTAACATAATTACTGACTTCTTGTGGATTTTTGTTAAATTTCAAATAGAGATCGTAATCAACATGAACAGAAATTTCAACTCTTTTGCACTGATCTGTTGAACGAATATCTAAATTGATTTCTGATCCCATAAAATCGCGAATATCATCAGTATGACAACCGGTGGAATGTGCTGACCAATTGGAAGTGCGTTCGTCTGCGAAAACACATTCAATCACATCTAAATTCTGGGATTGTGTAGGTGTCACACTATAATGAATTCCATTATCATGCAAAAATGTACCATATATTGAATTTGAAAACAAACTTAAACTGGAGAACCCTTTAGAACCATCTGCAGGTATTCCTTTTAAATGAATTCCGGGATCTACTTCAGTTTTCTGAATCTGGTTTTGGTCAATTAAATTTACTTCAAATTCTTCAGTATAAAAGTTATACTCTACGTAATTATAGGACAAGGATTGTTCCGTTTGAACGGGAATTTCAATATTCAATAATGGATTAAATTGATTTAATATTTTTTGAATTACCTTTTTATTTACACCTATTTTTTGAAGGGAGCTATTTGATACGTCTTGTTTAATATTTTTTGTGCCTTGAAATAAACTTCTGCTCTGAGGCTTTTCAAGTTGCTCCATAAGTCGGATTCCAAAAGGATCATTCGATTGAGAAGAGAGGCTTACACTTTGAGCAATAAATAACAAAGTGCATACAAAACCGATTACTTTTGTTTGAGAAAGAGCCTTTGCAGTCTTGAGTTGAGTGGTATACATATTAAATAAATTTATAATACGTAAATGTTAAAACAAGAACTGTGCCAGTTTTTGGAACTCGAGTTAAAAACCAGTTATAATACGCACGAAATCAATAATTTAGCAAATTATTTCATAGCGCATTGGAAGGAAACACAGAAACAACAAGTAATTCATTTGAAGGACTTGAGGAATGAAAAATGGATACTTGATTGGGTATTTAGACTCCAATCAGGAGAGCCTATTCAATACATTTCAGGAATAGCTCCTTTTATAAATCTAAATTTGAAAATCAATAGAGATGTTCTTATTCCCAGATCTGAAACTGAGGAGTTGGCTCACAAAATTTATCTTGAAAACAAAGAGTTTAATTCCCTGAAAGTTCTCGACATTGGATCTGGCTCAGGTTGTATCAGTTTGTACTTGAAAAGCAAAAAAAATGATTGGGAATTATCCGGTATTGATGTGTCTAAAACTGCTGTGGATTGTTCTGTAGAAAACGCAAAACGCTTACAATTAGATGTGGAATACCGAATATCTGATTTTTTAAATGTAAATGAATGGCCTGAAAAAAGTATGATATTATTGTAAGCAATCCACCTTATATCAGTAGTACTGAGTTGGAGAAAATGGATCAAAAAGTCTTGCAATTTGAACCTTGGACGGCTCTCTTTGCCAAAGGAGAAGATCCATTGATATTTTATAAAATGATTGCGGAATTTGGTAAACAACATTTGTTCGAGTATGCATGCATTTACTTGGAATTAAATGAATTTTTTGCGAATGAAATATATGCCATATTTCAAAAAGAGAACTATGAGAATATTGAAATAAAATGCGACTTTTATAATAAACCCAGGTTCTTAAAATGCAATAGGGGAACGGATTATTAAGTGGAAATGATTGACGACTATTTTGAAGTAATCAAAATAGTCTTTTAGTAAAGACATACTTTTGCAAACCAGGCTTTCTTTTGTTTGCTTTTCAAAATATAAATACCAGGGAGATCGCTTTGAATAATTAACTTATTTAATTGCAGCAAACATTGCACTTCTTTACCCGAGATGGTAAATGCGCTGAATTCCTTAGTTGAAGGCAGTTTAATTGTGCTAACTAATCTTTTGTTTAAATAGACAGAAAATTCTGATACCGCCAGTTCTTCTTGCGATTTTGTTGGAATACTCTTTTCAACGCGCTCGCATAAAAATGCTCCATAGCCATGAGTAAATAGAATCAACTTGTTCTGAATGAAGTCATACTGGATATCGTAAATGGGAACCATATCAAAATCGTGCCTGTTATAAGATTCCCAGTACATGCCTTGATCAAAACTCACATAAAGACCCAATTCTGTACCGGCATATAATGTTTCCGGATGTAAGGGATCTGGTAATATCACATGACAAGGAACATTTGGAAGATTATAATTGGGAAGTGCTTCCCAGTGATAGCCACCATCATTTGAAGTTACGACGCCTTTTGTTCCGAATGAAGATAATGCTAAGTAACAAATATTGGGGTTTGTGGAATGCTCTGTTATATCCCGTATTAATTCACCTTTAAATATCGTTGAAGTTTTAACCAAGGTTTTTCCTTCATCTAAACTGATGTAAATTTTAGAGACTTTTAATTCGGGATGGTAGCTGGCTACAATAAGCTTTCCAGATATATGTTTTGATGCAAGTAAACAAATTATTTTTTCATCCTTATTTTCTAAAGAGATCGTGCTCCAGTTTTTCCCAGCATTCTTAGAGATATAAAGTAGTTGGCCTCCGGAAAATATTTGATCAGGATTTAAGGGATTTAATTCAAAAGGAGCAATAAAAGCTGCATTATTATTAGGCGGAATTAACTCTTTCCAATCTAGTCCATTATTTTCAGTGATGTACAAATTTTGAAATTGGCTGGAAACAAAAAACATTTCATTATTCCATGGATGAAAAGCATTGTATGTGCCGTCTCCGAAATGGATATTTTTCCATTGCTTATTTTCATAATAAACACTCTTATTATCTTGAAGGCCTCCCAAAATTGCTTCCTTGTTTGAATTAGTTGATCCTTTATAGAATTGAGCACTTAAATATCCATGATTACAGGCAAATGCAGTCTTTCCAAAATCGTTGCTCCTGTAAAGCCCTCCATCTGTTGCAAAATAAACTTTATTGGGATCTTTGGGATTGGCAACTACATCATGAAAGTCAGCATGAATTTTTATTTTTTGATAAATGAGATTCGTCAATTTATTTCCTGTTCCGCTGGAGTCATAGTATAAATCGACTCCTCCCATCAAAAGTTTTTGAGGATCATCTTCTTTAATGTGGAGGCATTTCGCATACCACCCTTGATGTGCACAAATGTCTTTTATAGGAGTATAATATTTTGTTCGCTCAAAACCATCGTCACTTCTCATAATTCCCTTAGACTCAAATGCAGAAGCATAAGCTGCGAGAACTTTTTGAGGATTTCCTTTGGACGCACTCAACATAATTCTGCCATCCAATGAATCTCCTGCAGGGGATTCAATTTTTCGCCAATGTATCCCACCATCTAGAGATTTATAAAGGCCGAATTTATTACCTTGTATACCTCCAACGCCGGCATACAATATATTATGATTGTCGGCTTGAATGAGCATGTCCATAACCAGGCATGTATCAAATATGGAGCTCCAGGTCTCACCTGAATTTTCAGTTTTTAAAATACCCATATTACCGGCGAGGTAAATAATTTTATTTTGGCTTTGAGGAATTAAAATTTTCCAAATACACAAATCTGGCCTATCAGTATAATCCAGCAAAAGATCCCATGATTTTCCGTTATCAGTGGATTTTAATAGGCCTATTCCTCTGCTCCCCCTGAAAGTTCGGTTATGAGTTCCTCCACCTGGCATTTCAAGAGAATAGTTTTCTCCGGTTCCTATATACAAGTTAGAAGACTGATGCGGGTCTAATGCGATCGATGAAACGGCTTGAACAGGAAAACCGGTTAAAATATTTTTCCATGCATGAGTTCCCACACCTCCAGTTTGGCTATACCATAAACCGGAGCCAGCTGAACCCATCCAGATTTTTTGAGTATCTGTGGGGTGAATTGCGAGACACAAACTTCTTCCGGCAATTTCGTTTGGTCCTATAGAAATCCAATCGGGTTTTTCCTGATCAGCAAAATCACCAAAACTTGAGTTTTTCGAATGTAAAAACGCATTCATAAAATCCCTTCTGAAGGAATAATTGTCACTTTTATTTTCAAACCATGATTTGTATTGAAAAGCGTAATAACTGCTGTTTAATTTTTTCTCTGGCGAATTAGAATTAGCAGTTTTCTGTGTTTTATTTTGGAAGTTACTTTGCTTACAAGCCTGGATACAATATACGAGTGATATTGTTGCCATAAGAATCCATATAAAATTATTTCTAAGCACCACTTTTCTTAGTATTGCTATATCCAAGATCTTTGAGCATTAGAATAACTTTCTGCACCTGGTCTCCCTGAATAATAATTTCTCCATCTTTTACGCTTCCACCAACACCACATTTTTGTTTAATCTGTTTACATATTTGTTGTAGAATAGCTTCATTTTCACTTAAACCATAAACGATGGTTGCAGATTTGCCAGCTTTAAGGCGAGTATTCAATTGAACGCGAACAACTTGCAATTTTTTGTTTGAAGATACCGGAGTTTCAAAATCTTGATTTGGCTGCTCCTTTTGAGTTCCAGTAGAAAAAACAATAGCAAGATCACTTAAGGAATCAAGTTTTGTCTTTTTCATTCGGCTAAGGTAATTGATCTATAGAATTTCCGGTTAGCGAATTGTGGATTTGTATGTCCATGATTTTCTGCGCAATTTCAGTGGTAGCCAAATTAAATTGTTCTATGGATGTGTGGATCAGACTGGCAGAATTACTAGATAATGCATTTTCAAGTAATAAAATATTCGATTGCAGAATTAAATTTTCAGCTTCTGAAAGATATAATTCGTTGTTTTTTAGAAATTTTCGGGCATTTAATAAAATATAGTTGGCTTCATTACTTGCGTCAATATTGGCTTTTTGGTCCATGTCCATTTGCGCCATTTTAACCGATTCCATAAGCCTTTTTGCTATTTCTTCCTGGTCAAGTTTAAAGGATGATTTTATTTCAATACTTTGCTCTTTTTGGCTTCTCATTTCTTTAGCTGTGACTGATAAAATACCATCGACATCCAATGAAAATATAAGCTCAATACGAGGCAAACCGGCAGGCATAGGGTCAATATTTGTCAAAATAAATTCGCCGAGTTTGATATTATCCTTCACAAATTCTCTTTCACCTTGATAAACGGCTATTTTGATATTCTTTTGGCCGTCTTTGTAAGTTGTGTATTGTTTTGCGAGTTTTAATGGAATTTTTGAATTTCTAGGAATGATACTATCCATTAATCCCCCCATAGTTTCAATGCCCATACTCAGCGGAGTTACATCAAGCAGCAAGAAATCTTTTCGGTTTCCAGAAAGTATATCAGCTTGAATGGCAGCTCCTAATGCTACAACTTGATCCGGGTCTATAGTATCATTGACAGGCCTGTGAAATGTTTCCGTCAGCGCTATTTTGATGTCTTTCAATCGAGTTGAACCTCCTACCAGGACTATTTCATCAATATCTTCCAATTGAAGATGACTGTCTTGTAATGCTTTTTTACAACAGTTTAAACTACGCTCTATGAAAGGTAGAGATAAACGTGTGAGCTCTTCCGCATTTAATTTAAGTTTGATTTCAGATAAGTTAATTTCAAAAACATCATTGTTGCTTAAATGCTTTTTAGCTTCTTCAGCTATGGTACGCATTTCTTCAATTTTGGGATGTCCTGGAGAAATTTCATGTTTGTTCACCCAAAATTTCAAAATGGCTTCATCAATATCATCTCCGCCAAGTAAATTATCACCATTTGTAGACAGAACTTCAAAAATTCCATCTTCAATTCTCAATATAGATACATCAAAGGTTCCACCACCAAAATCATAGACCATGATATTTTGCGTAAGATCCCTGTTTAATCCAATTCCATAAGCCATGCTGGCTGCTGTAGGCTCATTTACGATGCGAAGCACTTCAAAACCAGCCATTTCGCCTGCCGACCGCGTGGCTTGCCTTTGAGCATCTGAAAAATATGCAGGTACAGTAATGACTGCTTTTTGTAAATTTTGTTTCAATATAAACTCAGCCTCTGCTTTCACTTCCTTTAATATGTATGATGATAACTCAACAGGGGAATATACTTTGTCCTTCAGCAGTATATTGATATAGCCGGATTCAGTGTGCCCAAAAACAGGGTAGGGAAGTTGTATATTATTTGATTGTAGGTCTTCCATAGTTCTACCTAACAATCTTTTAATGGAGTACACTGTTGTTAGTGGGTTTGCCATTCTTTTCACTCGTGCAAAATGACCAACTTCAATTACACCTTTTTCGTTCAGGTGAATTGCAGAAGGTAGTATTCCTTTACCATCAAAACCAATAGGAATGATTGCAGGCTTATCGCCATCCATATAGGCAATGAGACTATTTGTGGTCCCTAGGTCTATTCCAACAATAATTTCTTTTACGGTCGAAAGATTACCTGTTTTTAAATCAATTCCAAATTTGGCCATGTATTGTATTCAGCACAATAAACTTATTATTACGGCATTTGTTTATTTGTGATGGAAAAATCGGCCAAAAATAAGTCGAATCGTTTATTTATTGTACTTGCTGCGGTTTTTATCACAAACGCCTTGGTTGCGGAATTTATAGGGGTTAAAATATTCAGTCTTGAAAAAACGCTTGGGATAGACCCCTTTTCATTTTCCTTTTTTGGTCAAGAAAATCTTAGTTTTCAACTTACTGCTGGTGTTCTTATATGGCCAATCGTTTTTATTCTAACTGATATTATAAATGAATATTTTGGTAAAAAAGGTGTAATTCGTCTTTCTTATTTGGCCATAGGCATGATAAGTTATTCCTTTATTTTGATTTATTTTGCCATAAATTTGGTTCCGGCAGATTTTTGGGTTCAATCTCATCTCGATTTTGCAACAACTGAATCCGAAAAAATGCAACTTTCTGAACAAGTTGGAAATTATAATACCGCTTATAGTCTTGTTTTTGGACAAGGTTTAAAAATTATTTTTGCATCCTTGATTGCATTTTTTATAGCACAGCTCTTGGATGCCTTTATTTTTAGGAAAATTAAATTGCTAACAGGCGAAAAAAAAATTTGGCTACGGGCGACAGGTTCAACATTAATCTCTCAATTTTTTGATAGTTATATCGTTTTATGGATAGCCTTTTATATTGGTGCAAATTGGCCTTTGAAAACAGTTCTTGCAATTGGAACCGTTAATTACATTTATAAAGTTTTTATTGCCATAGTTTTAACACCCTTACTTTATTTTATGCACTGGTGAATCAGAAAGTACCTTGGCGAAACAGAAGCTTACAGGATTAGATTACTGGCGCTTGCAGATAAAGAATAATTTATTAACCCTCTTAATATTCGGAATGTCCAAACAACTTACAAATAAAATTCTCATGGTTAGGCCTGCAAACTTTGGATTTAATCAACAGACCGCCGCAAGCAACAGTTTTCAGCAACAGGATGGAGATTCCATAAACACTAATACATTGGCCATAGCCGAATTTGACAGGATGGTCAATCAATTACAGGTTAATGGTATTCAGGTGATCGTAATTCAAGACCTTGATCATATTAAACTACCAGATGCCGTATTTCCTAATAATTGGTTCTCTACGCATGAAGCCGGGGTCATTTACACTTACCCCATGTATGCACCCATTAGAAGGCAAGAAAGAAGAGAAGATATTTTATCCATACTGGAAAAGGAATTTCATTTTTCGAAGCGATATAGTTTAGAAATTTTAGAAAAGGATCATCAATTTCTGGAGGGAACAGGGTCTATGGTTTTAGACCGAGTTCATAAAATTGCTTATGCTTGTCTAAGTCCCCGAACTGATATTCGAGCATTGGATACATTTGCTATGCTAAGTCATTATAAAATTGTGCATTTCATAGCGAAGGATAGATCCGGTGCTCCAATATATCATACAAATGTTTTAATGGCTATGGGACAGGATTTTGTGATTTGTTGTTTGGAAGCTGTTCAAGTTGAGCACAGAGAAATTTTGCGAAAGAGTTTTGAGGAAACACATAAAACACTTATTGAAATTAATTATCAACAGATGGAGCAATTTGCAGGCAATATGCTTGAGTTGATCAATAAGGACCATGAACGTATTTTAGTAATGTCAGAGAGTGCTTTTCAAAGCCTCAATAACACTCAAATAGAGGCTTTAAAGTCAAGGACTAAATTGCTTCCTATTTCCATTCCTACCATTGAAAAAGTGGGCGGCGGAAGCACAAGATGCATGATGGCGGAAATTTATTAAGCCAAAGTAGGATATAATGACCTGTAATATAGCTCTTTATAAAATTAAAATTAATTTATACAAATTTAATATTGGCAGTTTATACTTCTGTTAACTTTGTTTCGTATTCATCTCTTATCTAAAAACTCAATTATGAAACTAAAATTAACAACTTGCATTTCTACAGCTTGTATGATCTTATTGATTTGCTACAGTGGCATCAATCAATTATTTTCTCAAGGTGTTACAACATCTCAATTATCCGGTTTAATCAGCGATTCCAAAGGAGAGCCACTCATTGCTGCTTCTGTATTTGCGATTCACAATTCATCAGGGACAGCATATGCTGTTAATACGCGTGAAGACGGACGCTACAATATCCCAAATATGAGAGTAGGTGGTCCCTATACCATTAAAGTGACTTATGTTGGTTATTCTTCACGGCAATTAGATAATGTGTTCTTTGAATTGGGCGAGAACAAAAAGTTAAACTTTTCTTTGGAAGAAACAAGCACTGAATTAAGTACGGTCGATATTGTTGCAAAAGTTGGTACACTAGGTGAAATTACGGGTACAGGTACTCAAATATCTGCAGAAAATATTGCCAATATACCTACCATTAACAGGGACATTGACGATTTTCTTAAGCTTACTCCCCAAGCTTCTGGATATTCGGATGGGATTACATTTGCAGGTATGAACAATCGCTATAATGCAATATACATTGATGGAGCGGTAAATAATGATGTTTACGGTTTGGCAACTTCCGGAACAAATGGAGGATCTACAGGAATAAGTCCTTTTTCTATTGATATCATAGACCAACTACAAGTGGTTCTTTCTCCTTATGATGTTTCTTACGGAGGATTTGCCGGAGGAGGAATTAATGCAGTCACTAAGTCAGGGACCAATACCTTGTCAGGTAGTGCCTACTATTTTATTCAGAATGAAGGTCTGACTGGAAAATCAAACAAAACTTATGCAGATCGTTATGGTTTGTCGAGAGTTAAATTAAATCCATACGCTGAGAAAACTTATGGATTTTCATTAGGGGGTCCCATTCAAAAAGACAAATTATTCTTTTTTGCAAACGTAGAGGTTCAAAAAGATGAAACTCCGGCTCCTTTTGATGTTGAAACATATTTAGGCCTTTCAACACAAGCTGATTTGGAAAGTTTAAGACAAACCTTGATTACCAAATATGGCTATGATCCAGGTGGATTTGGAAATACATCAGATAAATTGGATGGATTAAAATTATTTGGAAAAATTGATTACAATATTAACGAAAATAACAGATTGACTTTACGCCATAATTATACAAAGGGTGAGCAATTGGATCGCACTCCAGGATCCACAACCCGTATTAATTTTGAGAATACGGGAATCTTGTTCCCATCTGTTACAAATAGTTCGGCACTTGAATTGAATACAAGAATCAAGAATAAATATTCTAATAATTTAATTTTAGGGTATACAACTGTTAGAGATGACAGAGATCCAATTGGTAATGATTTCCCTTATCTTATCATTAATAATGGAGGAAATACGAGCATTCGTATAGGTTCTGAAGAGTTTTCAACAGCCAATCAGCTCAATCAGGATATCTTCTCTATTACTGATAATTTTAAAATTTACAATGGAGCACATACGATTACTATTGGAACACACAATGAGTTCTTTGATATGTACAATATTTTTATTGGACAGAATTACGGAACCTATACCTATGATTCCCTGAGTGGTTTTTTAAATGATCTTCCTGCAAGATCTTATGTAAGGAGTTATTCTTTGGTTGACAGTCTTACCGGTGACGGGTCGCAGGCTGCTGGCGTTTTCAAAGCTATGCAACTTGGATTATACGTGCAGGATGAATGGGAAGTCAACAAAAAATTAAGAGTTACAGCTGGTTTAAGGGTAGATATGCCCATTATGACCACAGATCCAGCGGTTGATACATTTTTTAATAATACTGCACTTCCAAAACTAAAACTACAACATGATTTGGCCAATGAAGTAGAAAGTGGCAAAGTACCAGATGGACAACTTATGTTTTCACCTCGTGTCGGATTTATCTACGATGTCAATAATAATAGAAAAACGATTGTGAGAGGTGGCATTGGATTGTTTACCAGTCGAATTCCATTTGTATGGCCCGGTGCAATTTATACCAACAACGGCTTGACATTAGGACGCGTTACGCAATCTGATATTACTGGGGGTGCTAAATTTATATCAGACGTCAATAATCAATACGTTAATCCTAATTTTAAAATACCTTCTGGACAATATGATTTGTTTGTTAAAGACTTTAAATATCCTCAGGTATTAAAAGGTAATCTTGGTTTAGATTTTAAACTTCCGCATGGAATCAATTTCTCACTTGAAGGTGTTTATACAAAAATCATGAACAATGTAGTGTATACCCAAATAAATAACGACGAAAATGCTGCATTCCGTTGGACAAGTTCAGCAGATAATAGACTCAATTATACACGCAAATCCATTGAATCTACTTACAGTGCTGTTTATGTTGCCAGTAATACAGATGAAGGCGATGCTTATACAGTGACAGCATCACTTGCCAAGAATTTCAATTTTGGATTACAGACCTTAATAGCATACACTTATGGAGATGCAAATTCATTGATGGATGCAACTTCATCTCAAAATTCATCTCAATGGAGAGGACAAATCAGCATCGATGGAAGGAATACCCCTACATATGGAAGATCTGATTATGCGACCGGACACAGAATGATTACAAGTTTATCTTATAAATTTAATTGGTTTAAAAGCAAAAATGTGGCCACCACGATCAGTTTATTTTATGAAGGAAAAACAGGTTCGCCATATTCTTACGTAATTGGTGGAACAAATGGTCAAAATGTGAATAATGAAGTTGGAAGTACAGGTAGAAACAGAGATCTTATCTACATCCCTAAGGATGCATCTGAAATCAATTTGGTTGATTATACAGTATCCGGTAAAGTTACTACAGCCGCTGAGCAATGGACCAAATTAGATGCATTTATAGAATCTGATCCTTATTTGAAAGCCAACAGAGGAAGTTATGCAGGGAAAAATAGCAATTGGATGCCATTCACAAGTTATCTGGATTTGGCTATCAAACAAGACTTCTCACTCTTTGTGAATGGAAAAAAGCACACCCTTCAGATCTCTGCAGATATATTCAATTTAGCCAATTTAATCAATTCGGAGTGGGGCGTACGTTATACCGTTCCGGGCAATGACTTCAACAATTACCAATTGATGACATTCGAAAAATTGGTAGCAGATGCAAACAATAATAATTTAGTCACGAAACCTACTTTTACTTATAGAGGTGGATCCGAAAGTGGTAAAGCCAGTTTAGACATCTTAAATGGTTCCTCTCGTTGGGAGTTGAGACTTGGTGCCAGATATTTCTTTTAATAGAAATTTCAAATTTTATATCAAAAGCCATATCTCCGGATATGGCTTTTTTGTTTTAAGCTTTGCGATTTTTAATTCCTTTTCCTATTTATTAGGACTCTTGTTATCTTTGATAAATTTATGACTTATGAAAAAAATCCTAACATTATTTTGCTTTATAATTTCATTGCTTGCGCTGGATGCGCAAATCGTGATCACTGAAATCATGTATAACCCGCCTGAAAGCGGAACAGATTATTTAGAATATATTGAATTTCAAAATACTGGAAATACACCGGTTAATATGAATAATTATAAAATACCGGATGCAGTAGTGTTTACTTTTCCGGATACTGTCATTAGTCCCGGCAGTTTTATTGTTGTTTGTGTTGATAGTCTTCGGTTAGATTCCATTTTTAATATACAAGCTTTGGAATGGACTTCAGGTGGCATGAGAAATACAGATGAAGTTATCACACTCTTAAATGCAAATGGTGAATTTGTGGATAGTGTTCATTATTTTAGTTCCTGGAGCCCTCAAACGAATGGTGATGGTTCCAGTCTTGAACTTTGTCGAACTACGGCCGATAATTCGTTGGCCGTGTATTGGAGGCCTTCTCTCACCAATGCGATGATTGAAGTCAATGCAAAAGCCGTATACGGTTCACCGGGCAAATCAAACAATGTTATCTGTGCAGAACACAGCATAAATTTACAGGCATCCAGTTTTGATCCTGCAGATATCAGCATTTTTGTAGGCGAGCAAGTTGAATGGATCAATACTTCGGGCACCCATAATGTAAATGGCAATCAATCCATATTCAGAGATAATCCGGCCTCCTTCTACAGCGGTAACCCGAAAAGTGGAAATTGGTCCTTTATTTATAAATTCGATTTGCCGGGTACTTATGAATACCAATGCGATATACATGGACCATCTGGCATGACCGGCGTTGTAAGGGTTCGCAACAAAGACATCAATTACCCAGATATTACAATTGATCTACTTAAAACAACCAATCAAAATGGGGTAATGGATTCGTTTGATAGGCGCTATACAGTCGAAGGCACCGTTTATGGCGTGAATTTGAGACCTGCCGGATTGCAGTTCACCATTATTGATAAGAACAACCAAGGCATAGGTGTATTTCTTTCAGCCGGAAACTTAAATTATACTGTTAAGGAAGGTGATTTGCTACGCATTAAAGGTTTGGCAACCCAGTTTAACGGACTAGCACAAATTGTTTTAGATAGTTTACAAATCCTTTCTACAGGTGCCAATCTATTTGCTGCCTCTATCGTGACGGATCTTAACGAAAACACAGAATCTCAACTCATACAAATTAAAAATGTAGAGCTGGTGGATCCCATTACATGGACGAATAATCCTTTGGGATTTACAGCCAAAATCACCAATGGAATTCAAGAATTTGATCTGCGTATAGACAATGATGTAAATATTCATGGTACGATGCCCCCAACAGGAAAATTCAATATCACAGGTATTGGCTCTCAATTTGATGCATCTAGTCCTTATTTTGATAACTATCAAATCATTCCACGTTATTTACAGGACCTTGAATTAATTACGGCGACAGATAACAGTTTAGCTCCAAGCACGCGGCTACGGTCAACCATCGTTACAAATTCAATTGAAATTTTAACTACGCTGCATTATGATGATATTGAAATTATAAACCAGAATGGGGTTGTACAATGGAACGGAAAATTTGTTAGGCAGCTCCAATTTGACCTGTTACCAGGTATTTACTTTTTAAAATTAAAAGGTCAGCGCAATTTCATAGCGAAGTTTGTCAAATTATAAATGTCTTCTAAAACTTTTGGTCTAGCACTTTCAGGTGGCGGTGCCAGAGGAATTTATCACATAGGTGTATTAAAGGCTTTAGAAGAAAAGGGGATACATCCAGATTGCATTTCCGGGACTAGCGCTGGTGCTCTAATTGGCGTGTTATATGCAAGTGGATTATCGGCAGACGAAATTTATCACATAGCATCAGGTACTAAATGGTTTAAGTTTTTAAAACCAAGCATTCCGTCCGGTGGTCTTATAGGAATGGATTATCTGAGTGAAATTCTGAATGCTTACTTGCCGGTTGATTCATTTGAGGCCTTAAGAATTCCTTGTTGGGTAACTGCTTGTAATATTACTAAAGGAGTCTTGGAAATTTTCAATAAAGGTCCCGTTGTGAAACCCGTATTGGCATCTTGTTCGGTACCCATGTTGTTCAGGCCTGTGAATATTAATGATGATTTTTACCTCGATGGAGGTATACTAATGAATTTACCGGCTTCCATTATTAGAAAAGATTGCAAAGTTCTTATGGGCGTTAGTTTAACACCTATTTTAAAATTGCCGAACCAACAATTAAACAGCAGTATGAAAATTCTTACCAGAGTTTTGGAACTTAATGTTAATAATAATTCGATACGACAAAAAGAAATTTGCGATGTACTTATCGAGTCTGAAGAAATAGCTGGCATTTCAAAATACCATTTAGGCGATTATGAACTTTTATATAAACTGGGCTACGAGAGCGCTATTTCAAATATTGAAAAAAATCCAGTGCTTCTCCAACTTATTTGAGCTCCACTGTCCAATCGTTTTGGCCATTTAACTTTACTTCAATGTGTTCTTTGATCGTAGTGGCTAACTTCATTCCAACGAATGTAACTTCGACCGGAAAGCGCTTATGTAATCTTTCTACCAACACAACTGTTTCAATGGACTTTGGAGTTGCTTTCATAAGACCGCCTAAAGCATAAAACATTGTTTTTCCGGAATTTGCTACATCATCGACAAGAAGTACAGATTTATTTTTGAGGGTAGAAAGTTCAATATTGGATTGAACATCAGCGCTTGTAGGCTTCACTTTATTTAACGACATTTGCGCTTGGGTGCATTTCAAAGGGCTTAATTTATGAATTTCCTGACAAAGCTGGTCTGCGAATAAAGCTCCCTGATCTTTAATCCCAATAATAATGATTTCAGAATCATTTGAATGCCTTTCGTATATTTCCATAGCCATTCGTTTGATTTTCTGCTGAATTTGTACTTTACCTAGAATAATCATATTTTTAACCCTGATGTAAACACAAAATTCTAATAATTATTTGAATTTGTTCATTTTATTATGATTTCAGCCATTGTATTTCTTACAGTTATTGCTCTCGCAAGTTATGTTTCGCTTTCAAAGTATAAACAAATCCTAAAAGCTATACAGCTGGGACAAAGGGAAGCAACTAATGGTTTGAAATCAGAAAGATGGAAAAATATGCTGCTTTTTGCATTGGGGCAACGAAAAATGTTTACAAGACCGATTTCTGGTTTCTTTCATTTGTTTATTTATTTAGCTTTTATTTTTACACAAATTGAGACCCTTGAGATAATAATTGATGGGCTTACCGGCCATCACCGCTTTTTTGCGAATAAAATTGGACTTTTTTATCCATTACTTATTAACTCCATTGAAGTGCTCTCTGTTTTGGCTTTGATTGCAACTATTGTCTTTTTATGGAGAAGGAATGTGATTAAATTAAAGAGATTTCAGATGCCTGAAATAAAAGGTTGGCCCTTTAAGGATGCAAACATAATTTTACTTGGAGAGATCATACTTATCATAAGCATCTTTATGATGAATGGAGCTTACCAGTATTTGCAAACTCAAAACCCGAATGTGTATCCGGATGGGGGGCGTTATTTTCTTTCAGCCCAATGGACTCTTCCATTATTTGAAGGAGCACTCAACAACTATGCCGTTATCTGTGAGCGGCTGTTTTGGTGGCTGCATTTTTTGGTCATTCTTGGATTTGTGGTTTACCTGCCTTATTCCAAACATTTACATATTTTTTTGGCTTTTCCCAATAGTTATTTTGCGGATCCATTGAATAGAGGCGCCATGCAAAATATTCCTGAAATTCAAAACGAAGTACGCAACATGTTGGGAATGGAAACGCAACCAAATATTGAGAGCAAAGGATTTTTTGGAGCTTCCGATGTTCATCAATTAAGTTGGAAGAACATCCTGCAAGCCTTTTCCTGCACCGAATGTGGAAGATGTACTTCTGTTTGTCCGGCAAATCTCACAGGTAAAAAACTGAGCCCTCGAAAAATTGTCATGGATATTCGGGATCGGAGTGAGGAACTCATTCGCAACGAGGGATATGTTAGAGTTGCTGATGATCAAATAGAAATTACAGATGGTAGATCTCTGTTTGATTTTATTTCTAAGGAAGAAATTTATGCATGTACAAGTTGTAATGCTTGTGTAGAGGCTTGTCCGGTTCTCATCAATCCACTTCAACCCATTTTGGAATTGCGTAGATATGATATTCTCATGAACAGCGGTGGCCCTCAGGAATGGTTGCCTGTTTTCAACAGTTTAGAAACAAATCAATCTGTTTGGGCGATGTCTGAATCTCGCACCCAATGGACACAAAACAGTTAATATGAAAGTTCCGATATTAAATGAACTTATAAGTAATGGACAGTCACCTGAAATTTTATTCTGGGTTGGTTGTGCTGGAAGTTATGATGCCAGAGCCCAAAAAGTCACCAAAGCATTTTGCGAAATACTGAATCGAATCGAATATTCTTATGCCATTTTAGGTGATGAAGAAAAATGTACAGGAGATCCTGCCCGGAGAGCAGGTAATGAATTTTTATTTCAAATGCTTGCTGTGCAAAATATAGAAACCTTGAATGCATACAATGTTCGAAAAATTGTTTGCACTTGTCCACATTGTTTTAATACCTTGAAAAACGAATATCCTGAATTGGGCGGGACTTATGAGGTGATCCATTATTCCCAATTTTTAGAAGGGCTCATCAAAGAAGGGAAAATTGTAATTAACAATGAGGCAAATCTGGAGGCTGTTGGGTATCACGATTCTTGTTATATGGGCAGAGTAAATAATGTTTATGAAGCTCCCCGAAATGTCATCGAATCTCTTCATCTCGAAATTAAAGAATTAAAACGCTCTCGATCCAATGGATTATGTTGTGGCGCAGGTGGTGCACAGATGTTTAAAGAAGATGAGCCCGGCAACAAACGCATCAATATTGAAAGAACAGAAGAATTTTTAGCCAACGGCACAAAAACAATTGTTTCAAATTGTCCGTTCTGTCTTACTATGCTGTCAGATGGCATAAAAGCCAAAGACCAGCAAGAAAGAGTTATGGTTTACGATCTTGCTGAGTTAGTGCTTCAAAATATGAAATAATGACAGACCTATTGAGTTTTCCGGACCATGCTCGTGTATGGATATATGGTGCCGACAAGATCATAGATGCAAATCATATTGCAGGACTTCATGATGAAATATTTAACTTCACAAAAAGCTGGAGCAGTCATCAATTGGCTGTTAAAGCTACCGGCGGCTTGTTGCATGGTTTTTTTATTGTTTTTGTAGTAGATGAAACCGGCAATAAACCCGGAGGCTGCAGTATAGATGGCTCTGTACAATTTATTAGAAAATTAGGAGAAAGAGAAAATGTAGATTTTCTAAATAGGCAAATTGTTTATTACCTGGATGAAGATAAAGTAAAATGTATGCCTTTAAGCCAATTAAAAGCAGCATTTTCTAATCAGGATGTAACAATGGATACTTTGTTTTTTGATACACTAGTGCAGGATAAAATAAATTTTCTAAAAGCCTGGTTGAAACCGCTTAAAGATTCTTGGCAAAACAAGTTTTTATAATGCCGGTTGGGGAGGGGAATAGTCTGTTTCATACTTGTCTGCATTCGAATTTAGTGAAGATAGATTAATGGTAAGAGGAATTTACTGCCAACTGACAACTTATTTTCGTAGGGTAGGATTGTAGGCTTGTAGCCTTGTAGGAAGAAGTTTGCTAGTCTACATTAATCAGTAAACTGACAACTTTTTTTAAAAATAAACGCACGCAACTATCAACTATCAATCATCAACTACCAACTAAACTTACTGCGCTTGATTTTTTTTCTGAATTTCTTCCAGAATTTGTTCCTCCGTTTTTCCAAGGTTTAAAATCAGAATCTGCGCATCATCAACAAATTCGCTTTTAGGGTATTTGCCAATGAATTCTGTATAATATTTGCGCGCAATTGCAGTATCTTTTAAATCGTTGTCAAATAAAAATGCTTTCATAAAGCAGGCATTCTCTGCTTTGGGGTGAGTAGGATATTTTTCGATAATCCAATCAAATAAACTAATGCATTTATCATAAGTCTGAAGCAATTTGGCCGTCTGGGCAGCACTGAAAAGAAATTCTGGTGATTTTTCAGAATTGGGTAATACAAGTGCATAAGCTTCGCAGGCATCCACGTAATTAAAAGCTACATCTTTATTATAGCTGCCTGTATCCGGAAACATGGATTTTGCCAATTCTGCTAAAAACTCCTCTGAAGATTGTTGACGCTGCAATCCGCTTAATAAATCCACTTTTGAAGGATGATTAGGAAAAGCTTCAGAAAAGCAAATGGACAAAATATCCGCTGCATAACTTTTTTCTATTTTCCGTAGACAATTAATCATTTCGACAACATTATCAGGAGTATCTGTTCGCTCGTAATGATTTTTGATGAGATTGTTGAGAAAGATAACAAGCTGCCGGCAATTATCCATTTTTTTGCTGGCTTGGGCTGCTTTGAATAACATCTCTTCAACAATTTTCTTATTGTCCTTATGTTCTTGCATAATTTCAAGATATCTGGTAAGTAGCTTATCATAGGTCGAGTCTACGCGATTATTCTCAAAAGCAGACTCCAGTGATGCCAGTTCTTTTCGATCGAAATCTTTCTTTGAATTACAGGCAAATAAGCCAATTAGTGCAATTAACAGTAAGAAGTATAGTTTCATTTTGCTCAATTTGAGGCAAAAATACACTTTAATTCAGGTTTTACATGGGGTTCAGATGAACGATTTTTAGAGTCGGATGTTCGGCTTTCATGATTTATAATATTTTTTGGTTTCGAAGAGATCTTCGTTTTGAGGACAATACGGCTTTGTTTCATGCATTATCATCGGAAAACCCTGTGATCCCAATTTTTATATTCGATCAAAATATTCTGTCTAAACTATCAGATCCTTATGATGCTCGCATCACGTTCATATATAATCAGATTCTTCAATTGCAA
Organism: Saprospiraceae bacterium; assembly: GCA_016719615.1. Lineage (NCBI taxonomy): Bacteria > Pseudomonadati > Bacteroidota > Saprospiria > Saprospirales > Saprospiraceae > Saprospiraceae bacterium. The sequence continues at coordinate 1,624,606 of JADJYQ010000001.1, read as the reverse complement.
TTAAAATTAAGAAGTTATAAGTCCGACCTGGTGATATTGTTTGATGAACCCTTACATGCCTGGTCAAAATTGCTTAAGGAATATAAATTGGGCAGCGTTTATTTTAACAGAGATTATGAATCTTACGCAAATCAAAGGGATCAGCAAATTGAAACATTGCTGACGCAGCACCAAATTCAAGTACATACTTATAAGGATCACGTGCTCTTTGAAGCCCACGAAGTACTGAAAGATGATGGCAAGCCCTATACCGTATTTACTCCATACAAAAACAAATTGCTACAAAGATTAAAAGCAAAAGCACCGCTAGTAGATAACCATGTCATTTTCGCTTGTTTACCATCCGAACAACGCACTCATAATTTTTGGAAAGCTACTACAAATGATTGCCCGGATCTTGATGAAATGGGATTTAAAACATCAAGTATAAATATTCCAAACATCAGGGTAAATGAAATGCTCATCAAAAACTATCAAAAGGATCGGGATTATCCGGCTAGAGATGCCACTACTCATTTAGGTATACATCTTCGCTTTGGCACGATAAGCATACGCTCGTTAGCTAACCAGGCATATCAGCTCAGCGATACCTTTTTCAGCGAATTACTATGGCGCGATTTTTACAGTACGATCCTTCAATGTTTTCCATATGTTGAATTCGGAGCATTCAAAAAGGTATATGATCAGATCACTTGGGAGAACAACGAAAACCAGTTTAAGGCCTGGTGCGAAGGCCGTACAGGTTATCCCATGGTAGATGCTGGTATGCGGCAATTGAATGAAACCGGATTTATGCATAACCGGCTAAGGATGATCACTGCAAGTTTTTTAGTCAAACATCTACTGATTGATTGGAAGTGGGGCGAAGCTTATTTTGCAGAAAAATTATTGGACTTTGAACTCGCGAGCAATAACGGCGGCTGGCAATGGGCTGCAGGTTGTGGTACTGATGCAGCGCCATATTTTAGAATCTTTAGTCCTGAAGCCCAACAAATGAAATTTGATCCGGATGGAGTGTTTGTTAAAAAATGGATTCCTGATCTGGATACGTTCGATTATCCAAAACCCATAGTGGAACACGCTATAGCAAGGCAACGTTGTATTGAAGTGTATAAAAAACGTTACAATTAATCTCACGCTATTTAAATATAATATTGTATTTAAACACTGAAATTTCTCTTCAATTTTCAGGAGATCAATTTTTGTGTGTAGTAGTGGATGATTTAGGCTTTATATAAGTAAGGCTGGGGGACGGCTGAATGACGCTCATTAAATAAGTTCATCGACTTTTTCGAGAAGCCATTTTTTACTCATAGCTTGGGAATGTTCAATTGCCGATTTCAACCTTTTTAATGTTTTAATATCGTAGAGTCGAGCTCTTTGTAAATTTAATAAATTCTAAATAGCTCTTTCTGATCCTCCGCAATTGATTTATTTCGCTTAAAAATACTTTTTAAAACTTTCAATGAAGAAAAAAGTGGATCAAATTCGTCCAATTCGTAATAGCAAGCAATAATATAGATTTTGCACTCCTGAATCCATAAGTCAATTCATCAAATTGAACTATTTGAAGAAGAGGGATTGCTTTGTTATATGCTTTTAAATAAAAGAACAGAGATGCAGAATTATAATTTACCGCATTTTCTCTGTAAATATTACTTATTCTAGGACCATAATCAGAAATAAAATTTTCAACCCAATTATATTTTCCTAGTCTTAAAGCCAAAGTGATAATATTTTTGAAAGACCAAGGTGATATCTCACCATTTACTAAAATAACATCTGTTTTTAAAGAATGCTTGATATAGCTCGAAGTTGTCTTCGGCAAAATTTTGAATTTCCTTTGTTTATTGTTGTTGAATTGTATAATTTATTGCGCTATTTACGATATCTCTAGCTTCAGCTGGAGGAAATAAATGTAAATGTTCTTGGATTAATTTTTTTAATTTATAAAAAGTGGCTCTATATTTTCAGGTTCTACGAAAGTTTAATAAATATTAATAAATTTCAATAGTTGGAAAATTATAATATGATAGACTAGTAATATTATCTACTTCTTTTAAAAAATTTAAATCTGATTTTATTTCAATCATCTTACTCCAACTTAAAATGAGACAGTAGTTACGAAGCTTTTCAGATATAAAAAAAATATTTAAATAGTCATCTATTACATTTAGATTTAAGTTTTGCAAGTTCGTTTTGTTTCTCAGTTTTTCATAATCGAAAACCTCATCTGGGTAAAATCCTTCCAGATTAATTCTTTATATAACTCTGGCTTATTTTGGGCTAGTATATTCCTTTTCAAATATTTCAAACAGTCTTAAAATTTTTGGATGGGAATTAAAATAAGGCGATTCCAAGTATTTGCGAAAACGTTTAAGTTCCTTAAGTTGGAGTTCCTGAAGAAAGCGATAAAATTTCGAGTCCGTCATAGCTGCTGAAAGATAGGCAAAAATTTATTTTTACAACTGCGATTTTAGTGCCTAAAGTGGAACTTAGACAAAGGGCAATTTCAAGACAACTTTTTAGTCCTTGTTTTAAGTATAAATTCATATCATATTATGAGAAAGATATATATATATATTACTGAATGTCAATTGCGTGAATAATACATTAAAAATTAAGCTTATATAAATGAAAAAAATATGAATATATTTCTTGCAAATGTGGTGTAAATGCTTACTTTTGTATCGCTGGTTATGAAAACAAACAGGACTTACACCCTTATTGTTCTTAGTCTGTTATTATCAATAGGCTTATCCGCTCAGGAAATTAATGGGCCTTATTTGGTATTTAAACTGTTGAAAGATAATGAAATAACCTACTATCCAAATACTTATCAGGCCAATAAACTTATCATTGATTCAACTGCTAACGGCGAACTGGTGCTGGCAGGTAGTAAATATGATCCACAGGTTGAATATACACCTACTCCGGGATTCATAGGAAAAGATACAGCCACATACGAATACAAGGACTTTTACGGAAAATACAAATATATAAGTTTCGTTTTCGAAGTCTTAAAATCGAATTTGATTACTAGACCCGATATTTATCTGGTCGATATGAACAGTGGCGATACTGATGTACAACCCTTGGTAAATGATAGTTCTTCTCTGGGCTCCCATATCTACCTTAATATTGATAATCTGTCAGCTCAGAACAATGTCATCGCATCCAAGCAGAACAGCACGACCATACGATTCAGGCCTGCTACAGATTTTATAGGAGTAGCTCACATCAACTATACCGTTTGCGATACACTGGGTTTATGTAAGGATGCAAATATGGTCATTAATGTAGTAGACCTCGCAAATTTGACTAATGACACCTTGCATCGGGGCACACCTAAAGCAAATCCAATCTCGATACCATTGCCGCAAGCAGGGTATACTACATACGATGCTCCTCAGAATGGAACCCTGGAATACAATACAGACTATAGTGTAATTTATAAACCTACCAGTTCTTTTACAGGTAAGGATACGTTCATCGTTGTAAGCAATGGTATCTATAGGTCAGTTTTCATGGAAGTATATCCTATGAAAGCACCAAATAAAATTGTGGTCAACGACTATTTTTTCTTGCCAAAAGATTCTAGTATTAGCTTCAATGTTGCCGATAACGATATTGTTAAAAAGTATGCATTTCTACTAGATCAAACGCCATCGAGAGGCTCAATTACCCAACTCGACAATTTGGGTAATTTTACATACACTCCAGAGGCAGGATACGAAGGTGTTCAGGATTTTACTTACAAAGTTTGTCCACAAGGAAATTGTGAATACGGAATAGTCAAATTATTTATAGGCAACTGGGAACCTGATAACAGGGCGATGTACAAATTTGCTACACCCAAAAACGTTCCTTTGGTCATCAGTTATCATATTCCGATAGATGCATATGACTTCAGTTCCCCCGATGATAGCGTTCGTTTTTATCCTGGGTATGACACTATTTACCTGGATTACAAGGGTTGTAAAGATACTGTCATGGGTTTTAATCTTTTGGTTTTCCATACTCCTAAAGATTATGCCGGTTTTAGGAATTTTACTGTTGAATATTGCATTTCCTCGACCAATGAATGCATAGAAGCAGCGTGCGAAGTTGAAATTTACGACGAGAGTAAAAACTGCGCTAAGCATTGTGCAGGCGACTGTGTTTGGCCGGGCGATGTCAATCTCGATGGGGAGGTCACTATGCTGGACCTGCTCGAAGTCGCATACCATCTCGGAAATGATGGAAGCAGCCGAACTTATCAATCCACTTCAAATTTTAGAGCACTTCGTTCCAATGATTGGGATGATCAATTTAGCAATGGTTTTGCAAATTTAAAACATGCCGATACAGATGGCAATGGAGTGATCAATATTAATGATACCCTTTATATTTCAAATTTCTATAGAAAACAACATTCTCTGGTTCCCAAACCAGTATATGACCGGGGCGATTTTCCTTTAATCTAGAAGTACTTACACCAAACATAGGTATTGGAGATCTCGCCATCATTGAAGTTCAATTAGGTGATGATGCATACCCTGCCATAAATATGACGGGGTACTCATACGAATTGGATTATAATGTGGATGTCGTTGACGAAAATACACTTGAAGTTGGATTTTATGATAATGGTTGGGCGGCGCAAAATGCGACTTTACTCCATATGTATAAAAACCATGGGATGGCAGATTGGAAAGTGGTTTTGGTAGGGCAAAATGGTAAAAAAGTAAGTGGTAAAGGTGGTGTGGAATTAATAACTTTTATAGTTGAGGATGATCTTGGAGGATTCCGCCGAGAAGATGATAAAATTCCATTTTTCTTTAAAAATATTCAATCTATCAACGAAGAAGGAAGAATTTTAAAATTACAAGATCAAGTGGCTTACTTGCGATTTACTAAAAACGAAGAACCTACTTTAGATCCTGATGCCCTAATTATTTATCCCGTGCCTGCTAGTGATATCTTGACGATGCATTTAAATGGAAAGAATAAATTGATCAGTCTTGCACTGTATTCATTGTCAGGAAATGTCATAAAATTGATTGAAAATCCCGATGCGAAACACAATCAAATCGAACTTGATGGAATTCAAAATGGTTTATACCTGTTAAAGGCAGAAACCATTTTAGGCCCCATCACCAAAAAAGTAGAAATCATTAGATAGTCCCTGTTTTTTATATAACCAGTTTAATCTAAATTGTTAGAATAAATAAGCCCCGTTAAGGGGCTTGTTTATTTTTAATAAGTTGGGAAAACTTAAATCCTTTTCTTGCTGATAATTTTGTTAAAGTGATCAGCATAGTTGTTTCCGATCGGAATTTGTTTGGCTTGTCCTTTGACGATCATCTCAATGTCATCTGAATGTATAGAATTGATCTTTTCGAGATTTACAATGTAAGATCTGTGTACTCTTACAAAAAATTGCTCGGGCAATTTTTCTTCCAGGGATTTCATGGTTTGTAAAGTGACTATGCGACTATTGTCGGTATAGATGATGACATAATCTTTAAGTCCTTCAATGAAAAGGATTTCATCGTACTGCAATTTGACCAACTTTTTGTCCGCCTTTACAAAAATAAAATCCTGCCTTTCCAGGTCCTTATCATTTTTCTTTTCTAAAGAGCCCAATTTTGACATAGCTTTATTGACGGACTTTAAAAAGCGGTCAAATGCAATAGGTTTGAGCAAATAGTCTACTGCATTCAATTCAAATCCTTCAACGGCAAACTCGGGATATGCGGTTGTAAATATGACCAACGGAGGATTTGCGAGGCTTCGCATCAATTCAATTCCCGTCATTTGCGGCATTTGAATATCTGCAAAAATGAGATCTACGGCTTCCGTTTGTATTAGCCGGTTGGCATCAATGGCATTATAACATTTGCCATGGAGCTGAAGCTCTGGAATCTGTTTTACATAGGTCTCCAGAATTTCTACTGCCAGTGGTTCGTCATCAATAATGAGTGTTCGTATCATTTGAATAAGTATTTAAATCAATTCGCAAATCAACTTTGAAAGTATCGGGCATATCCTGAATATCCAGGACATAACGCATGGGATAAATAAGTTCTAATCTTCGTTTTGCATTGACCAAGCCAACACCCCCTACAGTTTTTGGCCGTGCCTGATCCGGAGCTGACTGAGGTTTAGAATTATGAACGGCAAAAAATAACTCGTTGCCTACAAGTTTAGCTTGAATTTGAATGAAAGCCTGGTCAATAGTGTTTTGCATTCCATGCTTAAAACTGTTTTCAACAAATGGGATCAACAGAAGTGGAGCAATTTTGTATTTAGAAAGTTGTTCGTCGACGTCCAATTGAATTTCTGAATTCGCCGAATATCTGAGTTTTTCCAATTCAATATAATTTCGAATATATTTCATTTCCTGTTCGATCGTCACCATTGGTTCATTACATTCATACAACATGTAACGCATCATATCAGATAATTTCAAAACCACTTCCGGCGCTTGTTCTGACTTTTTTAAAGTAAGCGCATAAAGATTATTCAGCGTATTAAACAAAAAATGTGGATTGATCTGGTTTTTGAGCGATTGTAGCTCCGTTTCAATATTGCGGGTCAATAATTCCTTTTTCTCAGATTGAATTTTTAACCAATCCATGGGCACGCGAATCAAAGAGCTCAGGGCGCTTAAAATGATCAGATTGATAAAATGAAATTGAGGCAAAGTCAGCCATCTCACTTCCATTTCGGGGTAGTCTGAAACCATCCACATATTGAACATCCAGGCAAAAGGGGTCAAAAGCAGAGAAACGCCTAAAAGTAATGTCAAATAAGGTAGAATTGACTGCCTGAACATAAATCTTGGGATCAGGATATGTAGATTAACGTTGATGGCTATTATATAAAAAAATGTATTTCCGAGAGCCCACATCAGTGTTTCATAATAATTCCAGGGGACGGGTTTAATGTAAAAACCCAGAGCAATAAACAGCAACCATAAAAGACTTTGTGTGGTATATAATGAAGATATTTGACCACTTTTAAGATCAGTGCTGTTTACATTCATAATGCGAACTCAAAAATACGAGCTTTACGGGCCTTATGATCGAGATTTCGATTTATGATTTCATAAAATGGATTAATTTGACCACAAATCCGACGACTGTGCAACCAATGCTAACAAGAAAACGTTTATTCTCAAATTCTTTATCGTGCATTCATTAAAAAATAGTGATTTGGAAAGCCTCTACAAGACTTTGCTTGGCGAAATAGGAGAAGACCCGAACAGGGAAGGTTTATCTAAAACTCCGGAAAGAGCAGCAAAAGCCATGGAATTTTTTACCCAGGGTTATGCTTTAAAAGGAGAAGACGTATTATCATCTGCATTGTTCAAAGAAGAATACAGCGAAATGGTCATTGTTAAAGATATTGAACTGTACAGCCTCTGTGAACACCATATGCTCCCTTTTTTCGGCAAAGCGCATATTGGCTACATACCTAACGGACATATCGTCGGATTAAGTAAACTGGCTCGATTGGTCGATGTTTACAGCAGACGCCTGCAAGTACAGGAGCGCCTGACCCATGAAATACTGAATTGCATTCAAAATACTTTGAATCCACTCGGTGCTGCTATCGTCATTGAAGCCCGACATATGTGCATGATGATGCGGGGTGTACAAAAGCAAAATTCTATCACAAAAACATCCGCCTTTACCGGCATTTTCCGAAAGGTGGAAACGCGTAGTGAATTTTTAAATTTAATACAATCAGATTCTATTTAATATGCAAAAAACCGCATTTATTTTTCCTGGACAAGCCAGCCAGTTTAAGGGTATGGGCAAGAATTTATATGAAGAGAATTCTGAAGCCCGTAATTTGTTTGATGAAGCGAATGATTTATTGGGATTTAAAATCACAGAAGTTATGTTTGAAGGATCTGAGGAAGAACTTCGGCAAACTAAAATCACACAGCCTTCCGTATTTATTCATTCCGTGATCCATGCAAAAACACTCGGTAAGGATATCTCGTATCAAGGCGTGGCAGGGCATTCCCTTGGAGAATTTTCTGCTTTAGTAGCAGCTGGCGTTCTTAGCTTTCAGGATGGCTTAAAACTCGTTAATATTCGGGCACACGCGATGCAACATGCCTGTGAAACAAATCCGGGCACCATGGCTGCAATAGTTGGCTTGGATGATGCTAAGATTGAGGAATTGTGTCAATCTTTTACTGAAGATATAGTTATTGCTGCTAATTATAATTGTCCTGGACAGTTAGTGATCTCTGGAAGTTTGAGTGGTATTCAAAAAATAGAGACTATCATGCTTGCAGCCGGAGCTAAACGATTTATTACATTAGCCGTTGGCGGAGCATTTCATTCTCCTTTAATGGAACCTGCCCGCCGAGAATTGGAAAGCGCAATTGATGCAACAGATTTTAAACAACCGATTTGTCCCATTTACCAAAATGTGAATGCAGCAGCAGAAATAGAACCGGAGAAAATAAAAGCAAATTTAAAATCGCAATTGACATCAGCAGTAAAATGGACACAAACCATGCAAAATATGATACATGATGGTTATGATCAATTTTACGAAGTTGGAGGAAATGGAACTGTATTAAGCGGCTTTTTAAAAAGGATAAATAGGGAAGTACCCGTTCAATCTATTTAACGATGATTAAACCCGAAGGAATCCCCATATTAGAAACTGGGAAAATTTTGGTATCGGAGCCATTTATGCTGGATCCTAATTTTAAAAGAACCGTCGTTCTTGTTGCTGATTACACCCGTGAAGAAGGAACAGTTGGCTTTATATTAAATCGAAAAATGGATGTCCGTCTGGAAGACCTGACTTCCGACTTTGGTGATTTGGAAGCGCCCGTGCATTATGGTGGTCCGGTAGATAACAACAGCATGTATTTTATTCATAATGTTGGAGAATTATTGGACGATTCCATTAAAATATCTAGAGGTGTCTATTGGAGTGGGAACTATGACAAATTGAGATTTTTGATTGAATGTAAATTAATTCTGGCGCAGAACATTCGATTTTATGTTGGTTACAGCGGTTGGTCACAAGGCCAGCTTGAAGAAGAGATGAAAACAAAATCCTGGTTAGTTTCTGATATGGAGCCCAACTTTCTTTTTAAAAATAAACCCGAAAGTCTTTGGCGGGATATACTGGAGTACAAAGGCTATCATTTTAGTGCATTGTCCTCTTTGGATGGAGATGAACTCATGAATTAAACATAGTGATCAGAATACAAGGATTATATTTAGGTTTTGGAGGTCGGAAAATATTCGATAATCTGTCATTGACAATTTCAGACGGTGAAAAAATAGCCTTATGCGGTCGCAATGGAACAGGTAAATCTACCTTATTTAAAATACTCTCAGGTGAACTCAAACCCGATCAGGGTATTGTTGAAAACCAGGGTAATCAATCAATTGGCTTGTTAAGGCAAGAACTTCCTGTAGATCACGATTTCTTGCTGAAAGAAGAAGTTCGTAATGCGCTACCTGAAATTACGCATTTGCAAAGTATAGTTCAAAATTGCGAGTTGATTCTCCAACAACATTCTGCTGATGAACACACGTTGCAGGCTGCTATTATTGAATTACAAGAAGCACATTCTCGTTTGGATTATCTTGAAGCAGATAAACTGGAAGGTAAAATTGAAAAGATCTTAATTGGTTTAGGATTTACATCTAATGATTTTAATAAAAAAGTGAAGGAGTTCAGTGGCGGTTGGAGAATGCGCGTCGAACTTGCCAAATTACTTCTGTCAAAACCTGAAATTTTATTACTCGATGAGCCAAACAATCACCTGGATATCGTAGCACTTCGCTGGTTGGAGGATTTTTTAAAAAAATACGAAGGTACCGTAGTACTTATTTCTCACGATTTAATGTTTTTGGATAATGTAGGCAAACGCATTATTGAATTGGATAAAGGAAAAGTTTACGATTTCAAAGGAAATTACACAGCTTATAAACTTTACAGACAAGAACGAAAAGAAATGGAATTGCGCGAATTTGAAGCGCAACAAAAGTTAATCAAGCATAAAGAAATGCTGATTGATAAATTTCGATACAAAGCCAGCAAGGCCTCATTTGCACAATCGCTGATAACTGAATTGGGAAGATTGGATATCAAAGAACAACCCGAAGATGATGTCTCTGATATACGATTAAAATTCAGACCTACTGTTCAGAGTGGTCATAAAATTGTCGAAATTAAAAATCTTTCAAAGTCTTATGGCCCAAAACAAGTATTAGAAGATGTCAATCTGTATATCGAGAAAGGAATGAAATGGAGTTTTATTGGCGCCAATGGAAATGGTAAAAGTACCCTCGTTAGATTGATATGTGAAGAAATTATGGCTGAAAGCGGCACGCTTGAACTTGGCCATCAAGTTAAACTTGCTATTACGCTCAGGAACACAGCGATTTTTTAAATAAAGACTGGACACCTTTAGAAACCTTAGAGGCCTATTGCAATGCGGATATGAGGCCAATGGTTCGCAAAATTATGGGCGGACTTGGATTGAGGGGAGAGGATGTTGATAAAAAATAAGTGTATTGTCGGGAGGAGAAAAGGCGAGGGTTCGACTAGCTTTACTTTTGGTGCAAGAGCATAATTTTTTAATACTCGATGAGCCTACACACCACTTGGATATTCCTTCTAAAAACAGACTTAAAGAGGCCTTACGCGATTATACAGGTACGGTGATCATTGTATCACATGATCGTGAATTTTTAAAGGATCTTGCTCAGAAAACGATACTTTTTGAAAATAGGAAAATCCAGGTTTTCGAAGGTGATATCGAGTATTATCTGGAAAAGACGAATTCAGATACAGTATATGATGGCATGAAAGCTGCTAAGAAAACAGAAGCTATTGTAACACCAAGTTTAGATTATAATACCCGAAAAAAACTGCAAAGACAGATTCAAATTATTGAAAAGGAAATATTAAAAGTGGAGCAAGAGATTCAACTTACTGAACAAAAAATGCACGAACCATCTTTTTATGATTCCCCTGATCATAAACGGATCCTGCAAAATTATGAAGCCCTTCAAAATGCTCTAAACCAGTTGACTATCGATTGGGAAAAACTCGTAGAAGAAGTCGAATTATAAAAATATGATGGGTCCATTTACCCGATGAAAGACCTCAATGCCAGGGCAACAAAACGAAAGCTACATCAGTTATTTAAAGTCCGTCGGCTCAGCTTAAAGGAGAAAATAAGAACTATAAAAAAAGGCTTTAAATAGAATTTAAAGCCTTCGGTGTACACATCATGATAAAACTACAACAAAACTATATTCGTTGAAAGAATTGTCTAGAATTTAAAACCACGAAAGGACTATCGCTAGGAATATTTGATGGATGAAATGGCAAGAAGCCTGGTGTATAATGTTAAAATCAATCTATGTTTCCCTGATAGATAACCAAACCTAAACTCTAACTAACAATAGTCCCTCCTCATGGATCCCATTTTTACATGGTTTTCAGTATTCAAAAATCAAGCTGAGTGATCATTAACGTTTTAACGACTACAACGGTACAAAGTTGCAGCCTTTGATAATGCTAAACATCAGTAGAAACCCTGAATTTTAAAAATCAGGGTTTACCCTGATAGCACTCAGGGTTTACCCTGAGTTTTTGCCAAAAACCAGTAGCTATAAATAGCTCGAAAGGTCACTTTATTAACTTAAAATAAGCCTTTTTACAACATAAGTTTTATCGGATGGGAAGGTGTACTAGGATTGCAGTGCCTTGATTTTCATTGGAATCGAGCGTAAGTTCACCCCGCAGGTAATTAACCCGACTCTTAATATTTTCAAGGCCCATTCCTTTTTTAATGGAAGATTCATTAAATCCGGCCCCATCATCTTCCACGCTGATGGTCATTTCATTGCCTTTGCGATGCATTTGCACAAAAATTTCTTTACATCCTGCATGTTTTATGGAATTATTAACCAATTCCTGTATAATTCTGTAAATATTTAAAGCGGCATTAGCTTCAATTTGGCCACCTCCTTCAAAGCCGTAATATTGGAAGAAAATTTCTGGTCCATTATCAACTTTGTACCTGTTCAGCATATCCTTAATAGCTTCGATGAGACCAAGTTTCTCAAGTGAACCGGGTTTTAAGTCATTTGATATATATCTCACCTCATCACAAGCGGTATCAATGAGTTTTGTTAATTTTTCCAAAGAATCCCGATCTGCAAAATGGTGTTCATGTGCAAGATTCTCAAAGCGCAGTTTGATGGTCGATAATACACCCCCAAGGCTATCGTGCAGATCTTTTGCGATCCGCTCCCGTTCCGACTCCTGGCCGTTGATCATGGATTGCATTGATTGTAATTGCAAATTATTCTCCAGTTCTTTAATTTTTTGATTATTAATTTGCTCGGTCTGATTATGAATAATTTGGTTGGTCTCCAGTTTTTGCTGATAAAACAAAATAATAAAAAATCCAGCCAATAATATGGCCCCAATGCTAAATAGCAAACTGTAAAGTGTGTAATTGGACCTTCTTGATTTTAATTCAAAAATTCGTTTACTTTTGGCAAGATCTATTTTATCAGACTGAATTTCTTTTTGCTCATACTTTCCAATTAATTTTAATAAATATTCGGAACTATTGATTTTGTTGAGCGTATCGTTGTATTTGATAAACTGTAGTAAATAATCTGCAGCTCTTTTATAATTTCCGGAATAATTGCTACATTCATAAAGTCTAAAACTAAATTGTTTATTATAATCAATGAAATGATTAGTTTTAGATAACTCCAATGCCTTTTTATATACTGCTTCAGCCTGCTTATATCGGGCATTGTGATAATAATAATCGCCTAAAGTTTCAAGAGATTTAACATGTAATTCTGTATTGTTAATTGATTTTGCGTAGGTATAAATATTATTAAGAATCGATTGACTTCTTAGTCTGCTGAGATACAATTGAGCATCCACGAGGGCATGTTCGTTTTGACAAAACTCATTAAATTTATCAGCTTTTGAATTCTGGCATTGACCTAAAAAGTAAAGCGCCATATCCATATTTCCCAGTTTTTTATAGATATAAGCGAGTGCATGTTGACTTCGAACTACATCCAGATCTCTACCTTCTTGTTTAAAATAAACATGACAATATTCAAGAGTATTTGCAGCTTTTTGAAACATTCCCAGATACATGTACACTCTTGCCAAAACAAATCGATAATAATATACTTTTTCGTTGTTATTTTCCTGTCGGAAATATTCGATGGCTGTAAGCAAGGAACCCACTGCCGAAGGATAATCATGTTGACTTATTTTATACTCAATTTCATCTTGAATACTTTTTGCATCGAGGAGTACAACTTCAAATGAATCTTTGGGCAGATGCAAAGAATCTACGATGCTTGTTTGTCCGGCAGATTGCGAAGCAATCAAAATCCATAAAATAGCGATTATCCTCATAAAGCTACTATTGATCCAAGGTAAATTTCTCCAGTAAATTAAATTCCAGGGCAGCCCGAACCAAACCTGCTGTATTTCTTACATTTAACTTAGAAATCAAATTTCCACGATGTGTCTCAACTGTTTTAAGACTTATAAAAAGGCGCTCTGCAATTTCAGGATTGGTGTATTCTTTTACGATCAGCGCCAAAATTTGTTTTTCGCGGATAGAAAGTTTTGGCTGCAGTATATAAGATTTTTTGGTATTTGGTTTTTTGGTCAGGGAGCCCATTATGGTTTCGGTGACATCTTTACTAAAATACGTAGTTCCTTCAGATACCGTTTTAATAGCTAATATTAATTCTTCTCTTCCAGTATTTTTAAGGATATACCCTTGTGCTCCGTTTTTTAGCATCTCACTCACAATGCTTTCTTCGTTGTACATGGATAAGGCAATTATTTTTACATTTGGATGCTCTGTATGTAGCCGTTTAGCAACTTCAATTCCACTGATATCGGGCAAATTAATATCCAATAACAATACATCAATTTTGCGTTTCTTGAGCATTACAAATACCGATTGACCATCAAAACAGCGGTCCACCAATTTGATGCTTTCTTCATTTCTTAAAATGGATTCAATTCCATCAACAAACATTGCATGATCATCCGCAATGGCTACGTGGAGCATATATATCAGATTTAGCGTAAATAAATGGGAAGAGATAAAACCAGAATGTAGACAAATATAAGCTTAAATGGCGATTGCAGGGTCCGACTTGAATCAATATTTCAAAAACATAAATATGAAGGCCCATTCATGGATCATTTGTCCCATTTTTCAATCTGTTTTAAGGCAGCATTCATATCCTTAGGCATAGGTGCCTGGAGCAAATAATTTTCACCATTCAATACAAAACTTAACTGCGAAGCATGGAGAGCAGTTCTTTGTAGTAAATAACTTGCTTCTTCAATATCTATTCTTTTGGCTTTCCTTTTAATGTCTTGAATGCCAAGTGTTTTTCGAATTCCATAAAGAGGATCACAAACCAAAGGACTCCCTATAAAAGCAAAATGTACTCTGATCTGATGGGTTCTACCGGTTTTAGGACTCACTTGAATATGTCCAAAATGTTTAAATCTTTGAAGCACTAAAAATTTTGTGATACAGGTTTTTCCTTTTGGATGCACGGTCATCCTACCTGGATGGGAAGGATCATGTGCAATGGGCATATCAATCATTCCTTCATTGTCAACTGGGTAAGCCTCCGTAATGCATTGATACGTTTTCTCAATTTCCTGATGTTCAAACATCCCGTTTACCGTTTGATGTGTTTCCGGGTCTTTTGCAAACAATAATATTCCGGATGTGTCTTTATCTAAGCGATGTAAAATGAAAATTTGTTCGTGTTTTTCTTTTAAAAAATGGTAGGCACAAGGAAGTGTTTTATCATACCTGTCTGGAATACTCAACAATCCGGAAGGTTTGTTGATCGCCAACAAATAATCATTTTCAAAAATTACAGAAACTTGATGTTTATTCACTTGAAATATTGCTTTGGTATTTTAGAAAATACTTTATTACCAGCAATATAAAATTGAATAAAAATGGAAGAGTTTAGAATACCTCGTTTTCTGAAAGGCTTAATATTGAGTTCATCAATCAGATCATTGGTTTGACTTTTCTTATGGATCATATACAAAGTATTGATAATGCCAACAACATAAGCCTGAACAATTTTATAAAAGACCCAAATTTTACCTTTTAATAAATAACTGAAGGCGATAAAAATATCAAGGACCAATCTGGAAGGTAAAATAAAGATTAAATTGTACCAGCTTTCATTTTTAAAAATGGTAAATAAATTATTTCTAAAATTCAAATAGGTTTTACGAGGATTATCATAATCGAGAGTGCCCCCTCCTAGATGATAAACATGAGAAACATCAGTGCTTATAATTTTTCCACCTAAGCGTTTCATGCGCCAGCAAAGGTCTATTTCTTCTTGATGTGCAAAATAATCATCATCAAAGCCACCCAATGCCTTAAAAACAACTGTTTTTACCATCATTGCAGCGCCGCTGGACCAAAAAACCTCAGTGGTATCGTTGTATTGACCATTGTCCACTTCCAGATAATCAATAATTCTGCCCCGGCAAAAAGGATAACGCAACAAATCTATAAAGCCGCCTGCAGCTCCTGCATATTCGAATTTAAGTTTATCGGATAATGCTAAAATTTTAGGCTGCACTGCAAATATCATGGGATCTTGTTTCATGAGTGTGAACAAAGGCGAAACCCAATCCATGGTTACTAATACATCCGAATTTAACAAGACTAAATAATCAGAATCGATTTGAGCAATTCCTTTATTGTAACCTGTTGAAAATCCATAGTTTTTACGCAATCGTATAATTTGGACCTCAGGATAGTGATGCTCTAAATATAGAACACTATTGTCTGTAGATCCATTATCAATAATATAGATCTCCGCATTTTTTGGGGTATAATTCAGTATAGAAGGTAAAAAGTTTTTAAGTAGTCCTTCTCCATTATAATTTAATATAGCAATTGCAATCTTTGGTGTGTCCGTTTGCGGTTGCGACTTTAATTTGTACTTTAATAAAGTGCGACGTGTTGCTTTTTCATCAATTCCTATTTGCCTTGTAAGTTCAGTTTTTGAATCAAATTTTTGATCCTTTCGAAGAAAGCCAATCATTTGAACAGTGATTGCTTGCCCATAAATGTCCTGGTTAAAATCCAAAATATGGACTTCAATACTTAGGGCCAGATTTTCAGCGATGCTTTCACTATGACCGATGTATAACATCGCATCATAAGTCTGGGCATTGACTGTACAAAAAACTGCATAAATACCATTGGGAGGAATTAGTTTGTTTTTCTGAAGCAATTCTATATTAGCAGTGCGGTAACCCAATTCCCTTCCGATTTTGTTTCCGGGCACAACATTTCCTGAAAATGAATAATTATAAGCCAATAATTGATTGGCAATTTCAATCTTAGAATCTTTGATCAATTGCCGGATTCTAGTAGAACTTATCGTTAATCCATTATCGCTGAGATGATTCACTTCCTGAAAATAAAATGAGCCGGCGCTAGCATACTGATGTAACATAACTCCATCTCCCCGCCCATCTCTGCCAAATCTGTGGTCTATTCCAGCGATGACTTTAACTGGTTTAAAGTTGGCTATCAGAAAATTTTCAACATATTCCTGCGGAAACATTAAAGAGAAGGAATATGAAAATGGAACAATAACGAGATAATCTAAAGCTGTGGTTTTGAGTATTTCAATCTTCTCGTCAATAGTTGTTAAAAGCTTAAAATCCTGGTCGCTTTCGTCTAAAACCAATCTAGGGTGTGGCTCAAATGTGATTAAGATCGAATTGCCTGAAAGCTCCAGTGCCGATGCGAAAAGATTATCCAATATCTGCCTGTGGCCACGATGGAAACCATCAAATGCGCCAATAGCTAATACCGGATTTTTTAAATCGGGTATCTCATCTTTTCCAAAATATAAAAGTTGCATCGCTTTAAAAGAGGGCAAATTTATCAATTTTAAGGCTTACCGTGAATGAAAGAGTTTAATTTTGCTGACAATATGAACGATTTTATAGAACAATTAAGTGCAGTGTTAGCTCAAGTAATTGAGCCTGAAAGTGGAAAAGACATCATTCACTTGAAAATGGTAAGGGATATTCAACTGGATGCGAGCAATAGTATTCAAATGAAGCTCTATTTGCCTGGAAACAATTACACACATAAGGATAAGCTTTACAGCGATATACACAGCAAAGTAATGGCTTTTGCACCTGAAAAATCAATTCATGTTCATTTTGTAAACCAAATGAGTTATGCGGAAGCTCCAAACACAACAGTACCCCATATTAATCATATTATTGCTGTAGCATCCGGAAAAGGAGGAGTAGGAAAGTCAACGGTTTCGGTAAGTTTGGCATTAGCGTTAAAGGCATTGGGTTTCAGGGTCGGGTTGTTAGATGCTGATCTTTACGGTCCTTCCATTCCTACCATGTTAGGTATACAGAGCTTAAAACCTATGGTTAGTAATGATCAGTCAAAACCAAAACTCATACCTATTGATGTCCAGGGTTTGCATGTCGTTTCTATTGGGAATATCATCGAACCAGAACAAGCAGTTGTTTTGAGAGGACCTCGATTAGCTGCCATTATAAAACAATTTTTTAACGATACTGCTTGGCCAGCATTAGATTATTTGATTGTTGATTTACCCCCAGGCACAGGAGATATTCAACTTACACTCGTTCAGACAATACCTCTTACAGGTGCTGTGATGGTGACTACACCTCAGGAAGTTTCATATATTGACGCTTTGAAAGCAGCAAATATGTTTCGATTAGAACAAATTGCAGTTCCAATTTTGGGAATTATTGAAAATATGGCTTGGTTTGAACCGGAAGATGCTCCTGGAAAGAAGTATTTTATATTTGGGGAAGGAGCCGGTGAAAAATTGGCAATAAAAACCCAATCAAGTCTGTTAGGACAAATACCTATAAAGGAAAAATTGAGAATACTGCTCGACAAAGGGGAAGCATTCTCCATAGATCCCGAATATTTAGCGATTGTATCATCGATTGTTTCAAAACTGTTGAAAAAAATAACATTGCGGGATCTCATTTTAAGTCCTACTCAAGTCATACAAGCAACACCATAATCCAATTGAATCCTCTATGAAAGATTATCAATTTCTGGCTAACCAAATCCAAGAAAAAAAAAGCATGCTGTGTGTTGGATTGGATCCAGATCTAAAACTTATTCCAAAAATATTTCATGATTCAGATGAACCCTTGTATCATTTTTGCAAAAGCCTGATCGAAATATGCCATACCTATGCTATTGCTTTTAAACTTAATGTTGCATTTTTTGAATCCCAAGGTCCAACAGGATGGGTACAATTAGAAAAAGTAATCCGCTGTATCCCTGAAAATTGTCTGATTATTTTAGATGCAAAGAGAGCAGATATTGGCAATACAAGCCTTCAATATGCAAATTATTATTTTAATGTATTAAATGTAGATGCAGTTACATTGCACCCTTATATGGGTTATGATTCTATCGAACCTTTTTTAGTACATAAAAACAAATGGTCCATAGTATTAGCTTTAACATCTAACGAAGGAAGTAAGGATATTGAACTAAAATGTTTATCAAATGGAAACATGGTTTACGAAGAAACATTAAAACTATTTTCATATAAATCCAGTCACGAACAAATTATGTTTGTTTGTGGGGCAACCCATCCAGAATCCTTTCAAAACATACGGAAAATTTGCCCGGATCATTTTTTATTAGTTCCAGGTGTTGGAGCACAAGGTGGAGATTTACAAAAAATTATTGAATTTGGAAAAAATTCATCCGGAGGTTTAATTATAAATGTTTCTAGAGGGATAAGTTATCCTCCGGAAGGATATGCGTTTAATGACTGGGTGCAACAAAAGGCAGAATATTATCAAAAGAAAATCTCTGTTTTCCTTTAATAAAATTCTCGATCACCAGTCTCTGTATTAAGGGAAGTATATTTAACTAATTTGAATTGTTTATCTTTCTTTATAGAATTTAGAATCATCCGGTTCGTTTCAACATTTCCTTCGTAGGGTTTAAGATAAGCTTTAAGTTGTTCCGGATTTTCAATAGTTATATCCTCGTCGATAAATCCAGTATAGCGACAAAATCCGTGTTCAACACAAATAACACTTCGGTCGTGTGAAGTAATGCCTGCTCCAATTAATATAAAATCTTCTTTAAAAATACTATTTATATGTTCGCAGGCTTCTGCAAATCGTTCATTATAAGATTCTATACTTTCTTTTCCAATACAAGCACCAAGGCATTGCTGCATCTGAAATGCAAGACATGCCTGGTGATTCGTTTTTCCGGAATCAACAAGATGACATAAATTGTATTGCATTATTAAATAATCTACTTGTTGTTTTGCAGCCTGGATGGTTGGATAATGATTTAAAATTTCTTCATTTGGATCCAGCCATATAGCTTCTGTAATTTTGAAGCGATTGTAACCGATGGGATTTTTTAATTTTGTCAAAAGAAAAGCATGGGTTTTCTTGCGCAAAGCTCTGTTTATTTCTGGTTGATGAAATTTTATCAACTGTGCTTCTAATAGGGATGCCATTAATTCATTTCCAGTTAGTTCGTGGTCAATAAAATGAACCTTGGCAAGCATTTTTTGAACCTTTGGACTTGATTCATTAAAGTGTTGAATGATGCGGTCTTTTATACTTTTGCTTTTTCCGATATATACAGGTAACAGATCCTGGTCGAGCATTCTATATATTCCGGGTCTTTCCGGCAATTTAGCGAGTGTATCTTCTGCTAATTGGGCGGGCAGTTTTTGGTCTTTTATAAATTTTGGAATAAGTTTAGGTAGGTCACTTATGGCATTGCCTTGAGCCTGCAGGATTTCTTTAAATAAGGCCAGTGTAGCTTTACAATCGTCCATAGCTCTGTGCCGCGCTTCCACCTCAATAGAGAAGTGAACTATTAATGAGCCCAAACTATAAGAGGGGAGTCCCTTGAAAATTTTTCGGCTTAATTGAAGTGTGCATAATTTTTTTAAGCTAAAAGAAAATCCAAGCTGGTGAAACTCCTCCTTTATAAATCCGTAATCAAAATGAACATTATGTGCAACAAAAATGCAATCCTGGGTCTTAAGAATCACCTCTTTTGCAATTTCATAGAACTTTGGAGCATCTTCTACCATTTCATTTGTGATACCCGTTATTCTTGTGATTTCCGGTGGTATGCTCCGTTCTGGGTTAATCAGAGATGTATATTGATCGACAACTTCACCATTTTGGAACACGATTATCCCAATTTCCGTAATTTTATCCCGCCTGGCTAGTCCGCCGGTAGTTTCAATATCTATGATAGCAAATTTTGGATGGATCACTATTTTATGTTTCCTGGTAGGATTTTGTTGCGATTTTCCTTCAAAGTTAATGTCTTTGAATGATACGAAAAACTGCACAACAGAAGTACAAGCTGGAATTTATAGAATAGATGAATTATTGAAAATAATTCAGCATAAAAAAGTAGGACTTGTCGTCAACCATAGCTCTAGAATCGGAAATATACATCTTGTTGATACGCTTCAAAAATCAGGTGTAAATATCCAATTCATATTTGCGCCCGAACATGGGTTTAGAGGGAACGAAGATGCTGGAAAACACATAAGTTCCAATATTGACTCAAGCACACAAATTCAAGTCAAATCCTTATATGGAAAAAACTACAAACCTAATAAATCGGACATAACTCAACTCGATATCCTGGTATTCGATATTCAGGATGTTGGCGTGAGGTTTTACACTTATATCAGCACCTTACATTATGTGTTAGAAGCTTGTGCAGAAAACAAAATTCCTGCAATAGTTTTAGATCGCCCCAACCCGAATGGCCATTATATAGATGGCCCGGTATTAGATACTTCATTTAGTTCATTCGTAGGATTACATCCGATCCCGGTTGTGTATGGAATGACCATTGCGGAACTTGCAGGCATGATGAAAGGTGAATGTTGGATCAATGATTGTGATCAATTGCAACTTACAACGATCCGGTGTAAAGAATATGATCGTCGTAAAATGTACGATTTGAACGTTGAACCCTCACCAAATTTGAAAGAATTGAAGGCCATATTGCTGTACCCAAGTTTATGTTTTTTTGAAGGAACACAAATCAGCGTTGGTAG
The DNA here is from genome assembly GCA_016719615.1 of Saprospiraceae bacterium. Taxonomy (NCBI): domain Bacteria; kingdom Pseudomonadati; phylum Bacteroidota; class Saprospiria; order Saprospirales; family Saprospiraceae; species Saprospiraceae bacterium. Next base: position 1,603,418 of record JADJYQ010000001.1, on the reverse strand, counting down.
AGGTACTGATTACCCATTTATGATTTATGGGCATCCTTCCTTTAAATCAGATTTTAAATTTACTCCTGGCTCCAAAGCAGGCGCTAGCAATCCGCCCTGGAAAAATGTTTTATGTTATGGGTATGATTTACGAAAATTACCAATAACGGAATTGCATAAGAAAAAACAAATTGAGATTAAATATATCTTAAAAGCTTACCGGGAATTGGGTAATCAAGATAGTTTTTTCTAAAAGGAAATTTCATTGATAAGCTGGCAGGATCTGATAATTTCAGAAAACAAATTAAATCCGGAAAAAAAGAAAGTGAAATTCGAAATTCCTGGACCAAAGATTTAGCAAACTTTAAAAATAAGCGCAAAAAATATCTGTTGTATCCGGATTTTAATTCAACCGCTGAATAACACCTGAAGCTGTAAATGAGTAGGTACCACATTCTTTTCGGGCTGCCTTTGGATCAGGTTGAAACTTATAGAGCTGCATTTTTTGAGTTGCTTCCCGAATAAAGTTAACTTCTTTTGTTTTTGACAGTTTTGGATTGTAACGAATGTAAGTAACCGCACCTTCCCGATTAACGCACATATTAAAAACAACAGTTTGAGGAGTTGGCCTTGCGAGTCCAGATAAATCCGGTCTGGATATTACTTTGCGTTTCAAAACTCCGATTTCATCAAAATCTACACCTGCACCATCACCACTGCCACCGCCTGTTCCACTACCAGTGCCACCGCCGCCACCTGTTCCACTTCCAGTATTCGCACCACCTGCCCCGGTTCCACCTCCAGATCCGGTACCAGAACCACCGCTGCCAGGAGCGTCATCATCACCAGAGTTTCCATTGCCACTGGTTCCGCTACCGCCACCTGATTGGGTATTTGGTTTAGTTACAACAGGTGAAGGATTATTATTGGGAATGGGTCCAGGTCTTGTAGGACCAGGTACTTCAATTTTCTTTGGAGGATCGACTTTGACAACTTCTGGTGTAGGTGCCACAATGACCGGCTTAGGATTAGGAGTTGTAGGAATTGGAGTGGTTTTGACTGGCTCGATTTTTTCTTCAATTTTATCTACAACTTTAACCGCATCTTCAGGTGTTTTACTTTCAGGGGCTTCACTACCCGGTGAGCCACCTTCCTGAGGTTCTGTATCTTCCGGACCAGCAGAATTACCGCCCCCGGGATCTTGTTCAACTATGGGTTCTACATACTGAGGTGTGGGACCAAGGAGTTCAATAGCATATTCCTGAGGTGGTTCTACAGGCAATTCTAAAAACCGCCATAGAATAATAAACAGAATCAGAGCATGTACGATAGCTGAAATCAGGTAACCAATTCGCTTGTTACCGTTTTCGATTTTCTCTGCATCGTAATGATAATATTGTGCCATCTGATAAAAGTCTAATTTATAAACGTAAAATTACCTAAATATTTATTATTGTAAAGTTAAAATATTAAAGCATTTTATTATTTGAAGATCCCATAAAGGCCAAAATCAGGCCAGTTATGATAAAACTAAGTTTGATGATAGATGCATAAAAGAAGCCAAAACTTTCAACGGGTTTTAAAATGAGCAGGTGAATGCCAACCAAACTCAGAATTAAGGATAACATCCCAATTACAAAGAGAATAAACCCACTTAGAAGCATAATTGCCTTCTTTCGATTTTCCATGCTAATTTTGACTTAGACTTTGTAAATAACGCAAGAACACTGACATTTCGTTCATTATAACATGATTCGTGAAGTAAAATTGGTTGAATGCCCACGCGATGCCATGCAAGGCCTGGCTATGTTTGTACCTACAGAGCTTAAAATCAAGTATTTACAAAAATTATTAGAGGTCCAGTTTGATACTTTAGATTTTGGAAGTTTTGTCTCAGCGAAAGCGATTCCTCAAATGAGCGATACAGCTGCTGTGATAGATCAGCTGGATTTAAGCAAGACTACTACAAAGTTGTTGGCAATTGTTGCAAATTTGCGAGGCGCTATTTCAGCATGCCAGTATCCAGCTATAAATTACATCGGTTTTCCATTTTCGATTTCTCCAACATTTCAAATGAGAAATACGAATTCAAGTATTGAAGAATCAAGAAATCTGTTAAAAGACATTATTGAACAGTGCGTGGAGTCCGGCAAAGAACTAGTCGTCTATTTATCGATGGCTTTTGGTAATCCTTACGGAGATCCCTGGAATGCGGATATTGCAATCGAATGGACGGATCATTTACAAAATTTAGGAGTTCGAAGAATTGCGCTTTCTGATACGATTGGTGTAGCGCATGCTGAAAATATAAATTACTTGTTTTCCAATTTAATTCCAAGGTACTCCAACATTGAATTCGGTGCTCATTTCCACACCAGGCCCGAGGCTTGGGAAGAAAAAATTGCCGCTGCTTATGATGCTGGCTGTCTGAGATTTGATGGTGCCATAAAAGGTTATGGTGGTTGCCCTATGGCCAAAGATGAATTAACTGGAAATATGCCCACTGAAAAAATGGTTCAATATTTTAATCAAAATAATATTCCAAGCCATATCGATCAAGTTAAATTTTTTGAAGCTATTGAATTATCCGATTCAATATTTAATGTATACCATTGAATCCAAATTATTATTTTACACAAATTCAATACTTAAGTCCTGCCTATGAAGAGGCCGTTCAATTGCGTTATAGCGTGTTGCGCAAACCTCTGAAACTTGAATTTTCAACACAGCAACTCGAAGAAGAATATGACCAATTCCATTTTGGTGTATATGATCAAAACCATTTATTATGGGCTTGTTTAATTTTTAAAATTCACGATTCACAGACCCTGCAAATGAGACAAGTTGCGGTTGATGAATTTGCTCAAGGGCAAGGAATAGGCACATTTATGGTGCACGAATCTGAAAAGTGGGCAAAAATTATGGGCTTTGAAAAAATCATTTTACATGCGAGGGACATTGCAAAACCATTTTATGAAAAACTAAATTACCTGGCAGACGGTCCTCCGTTTGTGGAACTCAATATCCATCATTACAATATGTTTAAAAATTTGTAATCATGAAGATATTATTTCATTCCTTATTTTGTCAAACTACTAAAAACTCTTTATGAAAAAATTAGATGTCTTGTTAAATACATATGGAGAAAGTCATCAAAATACTACCAATAAATTAATACATTGGATTTGTGTACCTGCAATTATGTTTAGTTTAGTAGGACTGGTTATGCAAATACCATTTCCAATCGAAAAAAGTCTATGGATACATTGGGCTAGCATTCTTCTTGGTGGAGCTTGTTTGTATTATTTTACATTATCAAAAAGTATGGCGATTGGGTTTATAGCCATCAGTTTGCTCTTGATATGGGGAAATTTCAAATTAGATGAATTATGCGAAGCACAAGGATACCAAACTACATTTGTTTGCATAGGAATTTTTGTGTTGGCATGGATTGGACAGTTTATTGGACACGGAATAGAAGGAAAAAAACCATCGTTTCTACAGGATATTGAATTTTTATTGATAGGTCCTGCGTGGTTGCTTCATTTTATTTATAAAAAAATAAATTTACCCTATTAATTTTTATAAATGAATCACTTCGCCATATGCAGCAGCAGTGGCTTCCATTATGGCTTCAGACATGGTAGGGTGTGGATGTATGCACTTCAATATTTCATGCCCTGTTGTTTCTAATTTTCGAGCAACGACAACCTCCGCAATCATTTCTGTTACATTCATTCCTAGAAAATGTGCTCCGAGGAATTCTCCATATTTCTTATCATAAATGACCTTCACAAATCCTTCTTTTGCGCCAGCAGCACTTGCTTTTCCGGAAGCTGAAAATGGAAATTTACCAACCAAAATGTCGTAACCTGCGGCTTTGGCAGCAGCTTCGGTATAACCTACAGATGCAATTTCAGGACTACAATAAGTACATCCGGGTATATTATTATAATCAATAGGATCTGAATGTAGATTGCAAATTTTTTCTACACAATGAATACCTTCAGCGCTTGCAACGTGCGCTAATGCTGGACCTGGTACGATGTCGCCAATGGCATAAATGCCAGAAACATTAGTTTTATAATCTTTATCCACGAGGACAAATCCTTTATCCATTTTTATTCCTAATGCTTCAAGTCCTAAATTTTCAGTATTCGGAGAGATGCCGGCAGCAGACAATACTAGGTCGCATTCTATCTGGCTGGTTTTATGATCAGACCTATTTTTTATATTTACTTTAATATTCGATTTCAATTTTTCAACAGATTCAACACTGGTATTGGCATATGTTATAATGCCTTTCTTTTTAAATATTTTGGTAAGCTCCTTGGATATATCTGCATCTTCACGAGGTACAAGACCCTGTTCCATAAATTCAACAATGTGTACTTCTGTACCCAGAGAATTATAAAAATAGGCAAATTCAACGCCAATTGCTCCGGCGCCAACAATGAGCATTTTTGAAGGCAATTTTTCTAAAGTCATTGCTTTTCGGTAATCAATAATAGAATTCCCGTCTACCGGAACATTATTGAGATGCTTTGCTCTGCCACCTGTTGCCAGAATGATATGTTCAGCAGTATATTCTTCTTTTTTACCATCAGGAGAACTAACTATGATAGATTTATTCTTAGCAAGTTGAGCAGACCCAATTATGACTTGAATTTTATTCTTTTTCATAAGAAACTGAACGCCTTTGCTCATGCCATCTGCGACTGCTCTGCTTCTGCTAATAATGGCAGAAAAATTAGCGCTTATATTTTCGGCTTCAATGCCATAATCTTTGGCATGGTTGAGGTACTCAAATACCTGGGCGCTTTTAAGAAGCGCTTTGGTAGGGATGCATCCCCAATTTAAACAGATTCCACCCAGGGATTCTCTTTCAACAATAGCTACCTTTTTTCCGAGTTGAGCGGCCCTGATAGCAGCTACGTAACCACCTGGTCCAGCACCAATGACGAGTATATCAAATTGCATTTGTACAGTTTAAGCTCAAAATTAAGCCGAACTGTTTAATCACCCTATAAATATGGCATATAAATGTGAAGTATCTTTGCAGCCAGGATATGAAAAGAATAGCTGTGTTCCCAGGTTCTTTTGACCCTATTACAAAGGGTCATACAGATGTTGTTATGAGGGCCATTGATTTATTTGACCATATTTATATTGCAGTTGGCATCAACTCACAGAAGAAAGTTTTGTATTCTGCTGAAAAAAGAATAAAATGGCTCGAAACGATATTTAAAGATTATCCATCTGTCCAGATTCGTCAATTCGAGGGCCTTACAGCCTCATTTTGTAGTCAAATTGGCGCACAATATATTCTAAGAGGCATTCGAAATGCTACAGATTTTGACTATGAAAAAACAATTAGTCAGATAAACCATACCCTGCAACAAAATTTGGAAACTGTGTTTTTAATTTCCAGACCTGAATTGAGCCAACTAAGAATGAAGTTGTTTTAAATTATGCTAGCGGATCTGCGGAACGTAAAGCATTAAAAACGACACTGGCTTCATTAAAAAAAGAAGTCAAAGAAATTTGTATGATCATAGATGGTCAAGCTGTAAAATCAGAATCTCAAAAAGACATTTACGCACCTCATGATCGAAAACATCAGCTTGCTTATTATTACCGGGGCAATGAAACTCATGTGAAAGCTGCAATTGAAGCTGCTTTGAAAGCAAAAGATAAATGGGAAAAAATGCATTGGCAATCAAGGGCTGCTATATTTCTGAAAGCAGCCGACCTCATTGCCGGCAAATACAGGGCAATGACAAATGCAATGACCATGTTAGGTCAATCAAAAAATGTATTCCAGGCGGAGATTGATGCGGTATGTGAGTTTTGTGATTTTTTAAGATTTAACGTAAAATTCTTAACAGAAATCTATAGCCAACAGCCGGATTCAACTTCATTAATTTGGAACCAGATGGAACACCGGCCGCTAGAAGGTTTTGTATTTGCGCTCACCCCATTTAATTTTACATCAATTGCCGGTAATTTACCTTGTGCGCCTGCACTGATGGGAAATGTGGTTGTATGGAAACCTGCCGAAACCCAAATATATTCAGCGTCATTAATCATGGAGATCTTAAAAGAAGCAGGTTTGCCAGATGGTGTTATAAACCTGGTATTTGTGGATGGACCTACAGCGGGAAAAGTAATATTACATCACGAATTTTTTGCCGGACTTCATTTTACAGGATCCACAGGAGTTTTTAAATCAATTTGGCAAACGGTTGCTTTGAATTTGGATTTATATAAATCCTTTCCAAGATTAATAGGGGAGACAGGAGGAAAAGATTTTGTTATGGTGCATTCATCTGCAGATGCTAAAGTTGTGGCAGTTGCATTATCCAGAGGGTCTTTTGAATTTCAAGGGCAAAAATGCAGTGCTGCAAGTAGAGCTTATATTCCCAAGAGTTTATGGCATGATGTCAAAACCAATTTAATACAGGATCTTCAAGATATGAAAATGGGAAGCCCTGAAGATTTTCGAAACTTTATCAATGCGGTAATTGATGAAAAGTCATTTTTAAAAATTAAAGATTATATCCAAAAGGCTAAAGCTGACCCGCAAGTAGAAATTGTTTTCGGCGGGAATTGTGATCAGGAAACGGGATATTTTATACAACCTACTGTTCTGCTTACTTCCAATCCAAGCAGTCTTACAATGTGTGAAGAAATTTTCGGACCGGTGCTTACCATATATGTTTATAACGATTCTGATTTTGAAGAAACATTGGAACTGGTTGATAAAACTTCTCCCTACGCATTGACAGGTGCTATTTTTGCCAGAGAAAGAGATGTTATTGATCATGCAAGTTATAAATTGCGAAATGCTGCTGGTAACTTTTATATCAATGATAAACCTACTGGTGCAGTTGTTGGTCAACAACCTTTTGGAGGAGCAAGGGCATCCGGAACAAATGATAAAGCAGGTTCCCTTTTAAACCTCATCAGATGGGTTTCACCACGAAGTATCAAGGAAAATTTTGCGCCTCCAAGCGAATATTCTTATCCTTTTATGGAAGAAGCATAATATCTGCTTTATAATAAAAACTTAATGATACAACCGATCACCAAACCGGCAATTGCGCCATAATAATGAGCGTCGTGGTCGATCATATCATCATATCTTCCAGAGGCCCATTTCGAAAAGAACAAATACAGAATTCCAAATAGAGCAGCAGGAATAGGAACAAGTCCTAAGATAAAAAGTAAATTCAAAGGAAAATAGAGGATGTAAATAAATAATATACCCGATATCACACCCGAAGCACCAACACTTGAATAGTTCCGATTGTTTTTAAACTTTAAATAAGTAGGTAAACCAGATAATACTAATATGGTAAAATAAGTGAGCAGATAAAATATACCCCCCATTGCGAATCCAAACATCCCTTTAAAAATAGCTTCAACGGTACCACCAAATTGATAAAGTACAAATAAATTTAAAGCAAGATGCATAAGGTTCGCATGTAGAAAACCGGAAGTAATCCATCTGTAATAACTTTTATCTTGTCTCTCCTGAAATGGATAATGCTTGCAAGCATCCATGATATGCGTGTTTGAACTGGTCATGATGTACAAAGCAATATTTGCTAATATCAGCGAAAATGTCATTAAAGTATTGCCATCAATCATTGTGATAAGGTTGATTATTTAAAATCGTAAATGCTCTGTAAAGTTGCTCCATAAAAACCAAGCGAATGATTTGATGTGAAAATGTCATTTTCGAGAAAGAAAGGATTTCATCAGCATCCGCTTTGAATGTCTCAGAAAAACCGAATGAACCACCAAACACAAAAGTAATTTCGCCACGGGTATTCATTCGCTTCGTTTCAAGCCAGGATGCAAACTCCCTGCTTGTAAATTGCTTTCCTTTCTCATCTAAAAGAACAACGTACCTGTTTTTATTGATAATCTGCTTCTTTATTAATTTTTCTTCTTCAGCTGTAAGCCTTGCACCGTCTTCGATTCCTTTTATATTTTTAAGTAGCGTAATGTTAAGTTCAGTATATTTTGCAATTCGTTCCTGATAGATTTCTATGGTATTTCTGAGTACTTCAGGCTTACTGGGACCGATCCAAATGAGTTCCATGATTTAAGGCACATTACTAAACATGACGGCCTGGTAAGGTCCCAATTTCAACTCACTATTTGCAGGATAATTAACGGGTATTTTATTAAACAAATCATAAGCGTTTTGATATGCCTTCGTAAGTTTAAAGCTTGTTATAGTATCAGAAAAATTAAAAATTCCGACGCAATAAAAACTATCTGATGTTCTTTCGATAGCTAAAACATCTGATGGATGTGAGACTATAGCGCAATTATGTTGGCCCAAATTTTGATGCAATGCGGGATTGTTCTTCTTCTGTAAATTTAAACTGCGAAATAAATCTTCGTTAAAATGATATTTTCTCAACAAAGAATTGTTATTAAAAGCATTGATAGCTTGTGTCAATCCAAACTCTTGTCCATTCAGAATCCAGGGAATTCCGGGCAAAATATATGCAAACATGATATAATACTTATAGGCATTTGGAAACAATGTGTAATCTGTACCTTTGTTCAAATTTGTCTCATAATCTATAAAAGGATTCAACCAGTGTTTTTGGCTAGCCTCCTGAATGTGTTCTCTAAGGGATGTAGAAAGTTTTCCGGAATCGTAAACTGTAGTTAGCAAGTCAAATAACTTAGAATTCTTTCCATCTCCAATACCATCTTGTATATTTTCAGATGCGCTTAGAAGCAAAGGATCATCATTTAAGCCGGATCTTAAAATTTGAATCAGATTATTAATTGGATTAGCATTGCCATAGATCATAAAACCATCAAAATTAAAAGCATTTGCAAAATTTGAAAATGCTTCTCTATGCAAATCTGTCATATTTTCATGTTGCAGATTAAATTTTACATATTCCAAATTATAACGGTTATTAACTATTTTTTCAGAAGATCGAAAATGAAGTGGATGTAATTTTCTCCATAAATGGTGAGGCCCTGTCTCCTCAATATTCCATTCTAAAAATATTTTAAGTCCTAGTTGTTGCGCTTTTGATATTAAATCTTTGAGGTCCTTAGATGTTCCCAATTTAGGATCGATCTCATTATAATCCTGAATAGCAAACTGACTTGAAGGATTAAAAGGATTACTAGCCAGATCTCTAAGCTGTATAGGTTGTAGAAGAATCGTATTAAAGAATAAATTGCGAATACGGGGCAAATCTCTGGTAATCCCTTTCAATCCACCAGAGTCCACATATTGATAAGGGCTTAGTTCGTAAATGACCATGTCATTTGCCCAGGAAGGCCATACTTGTGAATCAGATTTCTGATGACATGAAATGTACAAGCACAATGCGATGGACAGAGAAATAATATGTAATGGATTGTATAATATTTTCATTATATGGCAAATTCTTCTGGATTCTTTATGGTACTCATCACCATTGAATAATGTTTCATAAGGTGCATAGATATTAAGCGTAATCTTTTTGTGGCTTTTGGTCCAATATTATGTTTTCTGAAATTTTTAAAATAATCACTATATGCTTTTAATAAAATAAGTTTGGCATCAATAGGTAATTCTGGATCATAATGCATGATTTGTTCAATGGTACCAATCCTACACAATTCGTTTGCCAACAATTTAAATTGCTGACTGTCCAAAAGTAGATCAAAATAAATATCGGGATGCTCTTCTAATATAAAACCATTCAAAGTAAAAAAATCCATAGCAGTTTGATAAAGAATATTTTTTTCAATTTCCAGATTAAAATATACTTTTAACAAATTAGAATTTTTAGAACTCAAATATAATCGAAGTATCAGCTCGTGATCTGAATTGAATTGCCAGTTTATATCCTGATCCAATAAATAAGTGATGGATAATTCCTGTAAATCATTATTAAGTTTTGGAAATATCCATTTAAAAAGTTCAAAGTAGTACTTAGAATCTAGTTCTTTACCCCTTGTCCCCAAATAAGTTAGTATTCCGGCAGGTGTAACTTTCTTGGAAAAGGCCGGACTTTTAAGAAATCGCAAAAAACCATCTGAATCCAACTGATAATATATATCCCATGTGTAAAATTCAAAAGGGTGATTCACGGATTCCAGGCACTTTGATTGCAGAGTATCGACCAGTTCCTTTTCAATTGTCTTATGTTTGAGGCGGCTTCGGATGGTAGTAAATAAATTTAAATCTTTTTTTGACGGATAATAATTCTTAGATCTTGTAAATTCCATTAAATACCTTAAAAAAGTATTTAAAGATTGTGGTGCGATAATAGCGGTAAGAATTTGGTTCAATGCATCCAAATATTTTTCAATTGCCAAATGAAATTTCTGAACATTTAATGTTTTCCTTTTAGCCATCTGTATATATAGGATCTCTATAGCAGCAATCATAATAGAGCATGCTCTGTTTACATCGGATAATGAGTAATAGCGCAAACTCGCATAATAAAGGTCATTAGATAATTGTAATATATTTTTTTCCTGGGTTATAGCATTTTTACTAAGTTCATTTAAGAAGAGAATAAATTGATTCGATTCTTCAACAATGTTTGAAATTTCAATTTCTTTAAACTGCCCGAGTTTTAACAAAAATTCTAACCATTTTTTGGCTTTCGGGTTGTTGCGGACCAGAGACTTTAAATAAAATGCCAATTCATCCTGAGTATTATTTTGTAAATTAATTTCAGCTTTAGAATCAGATACATACATTATATCGTTAGATCTTTGGTGTATTTTTATAATGTGCCAATAGATAATATGTTGGCTATGCTTACACAGTTTTGAATTACCCTTAAAACCACATGCACAATGCACTTGTTTTACACTTTTTAGGTTGTACTTGACTTCACAATCCGTCAGTATGCCTCCATATCGTAAACAATAATTCCAGGTGTTCTTTGTAACTTGATTAGCCTTAATCAAGGCACCACTTTCCAGCGTTTGTTGCATGGAAAACAACTCAGCTTCCGTAAAAAGATGTTCAAATTCATCGAAATTTATTGTTTGTAGGCCTGCTGACACGAATATTTTAGCTTTAACTGGTAAAAGTATTACTTTTACTTAAAATTACAGAGTGTTCGAATGAAAAAAGTAGTTTTCATACGGCATGCAAAATCTTCATGGGACGAGCCTTCGCTAAGAGATCTGGATAGACCTTTAAACTCAAGAGGTTTGTTAGATGCACCAAAAATGGCAAATTATTTATTGCAATCAGAGAACTTAAAGAACCTTGCCATCATTTCAAGTAGTGCAAAACGAGCTCGTCAGACAGCCTTTTACTTCGCAGAAGCTTTTGACATTAAACCCGATGAGATACTAACGGACGAACAATTATATTTTGGTGATGCATTAGATTATATAAAAGCATTTTATGGTCTAGATGATAAATTCAAATCCTGTTTAATTTTTGGTCACAACCCCAATATTGAACATTTGGTTGCACAATTTTCAAATCCATATTTGGGTCATGCTCCAACTTGTAGCATGTTTATCTGCGAGACTTCTTTAAATTTATGGAATGCAATACAAGCCAAGGACTTTATCCTTATGAAACATGTATATCCTAAAATGATATGACGTTTAAATTCACTTTTATTATTGTGTTTGTTCTGGTCTGTGGGCAATGCAAACCATCTACAGAACCTGCAAAAGAATCAGTGGTCATGGATAAAGACCTCGAAAAATATCTGGAAGAGACGTTTTTCTATTACGAGCTGATGCGCAATCAACCTTCCATACTGAGAGACAGTATTTTTGAGCTTGTAGCACTTGACCTCCGCAATAAATATCATCTTGACACTAACAGGATGAACGAGTTCATTAAACCAATGTCAGCATCTGGACTGGCTTATTCACAAATGTTAGATTCTATTAAGACAAGGCTCAAAAATGCATCTATGGAGTAACTTAATGATTTCTTAATATCAAAAGCATAACAAGACGCCTTCCATGCTGTTTTCAAGGCAAATGTAAATATGAATTATAAATTATTAATTGTCGATGACGAACCCGATATTCTTGAAATCCTGTCTTTTAACTTAAAAAAGGAGGGATTTGATGTGGCTACAGCCACCAACGGCAAAATGGCACTCGATAGATTAGTGAGTTTCAATCCGGACCTTATTTTATTGGATATCATGATGCCTGTAATGGATGGCTTACAAACATGTGAAGAAATCAGAAAACAAAATAAATTTGACAATGTGAGCATCTTGTTTCTCACAGCCAAAGGCGATGAAGAAACACATATCAAAGCACTTGATTTAGGAGGTGATGATTTCGTAAGTAAACCTGTAGCGATAAAAATTCTCATCAGTCGGATTCGCGCGCTCATTCGAAGAAAACTTAAACCTTTAACCAATGAAGGCGAAAATGAAATCCTTGAATATGAGTCTATCAGCATCAATCCATTAAAAATGGAAGTGCGCTACCACGACAAAAAACCTGAATTTGCGAGAAAAGAATTTTTGTTATTGTATCTACTTGCTTCTAGTCCGGGTAAGGTTTTTAAACGCGACGAAATTTTAGACAAAATCTGGGGCAAAGATATTATTGTCGGAGATCGCACGATTGACGTACATATTCGTAAATTGCGCGAGAAACTTGATGATTCATTTATAAAGACTATTAAAGGCGTTGGCTATAAATTTGAAATTTGAAGCTTTAAAGAACATAACAGCAAATAAATTAGCTTCTCTAATAAGTGTTTGCATTTCCTCGCTTATAGCACTCATCTTACTTTTCATTGGGATTATTAAACCTGAGTTGATTTCGGCTTACACGGCATTTATTTGTATAATTTCTGTGTTGGTTTTTGGCTTTTTTATTACCCGTTCTCTTATCAAGGAATTTATTTACCGCCGTATCAAGCTTATCTACAAAATCATTACGGATACCAAATTACCGGAAGAATTGGTCAAAGAATCTAAATTCAAAGAACATATGGATTTGGAACAAGTCGAAAAAGATGCATACAGTTGGATTAAAAAGAAAAACTCGGAAATTGATCACATTAAGCAAATGGAAAATTTCCGGCGAGAATATATTGGAAATGTATCACATGAGTTAAAAACTCCGGTCTTTAATATTCAGGCTTATTTGCAAACCATTCATGATATGGATAGCCTGCAGGACGAGCAGTTAAAAATATTTTTGGACAAGGCTATAAAAAATACATTCAGGCTGCAGGAAATTATAGATGATCTTTCCGTAGTTGACAAACTTGAGTCGGGAGATTATTTCCTGGATAAGCAAACTTTTAATATAAAAGAGTTATCAGATGAAGTTTTTGAAGAGCAACAAGGACTTGCCGATCAGAAAAATATTAAATTAATATTCAAAGAGGGGGCTGATGCTGATAATCTAGTTATTGCTGACCGAGAATATATTAGGATTGCGCTTAGCAACCTTGTCAACAACAGCATTAAATATGGCAAATACAATGGATTCGTAAAAATGTCATTTTATAAACTTGACGAAAGTTTACTCATTGAAGTTAGTGACAATGGAATTGGAATTCCGGAAGAACATCTTTCACATGTATTTGACCGGTTCTATCGGGTTGATAAAAGCAGATCGAGAGATCAGGGCGGTTCCGGTCTTGGCTTGTCAATTGTTAAACACATTTTAGAATCTCACCATCAAAAACTTCATGTAAGGAGCAAAGATGGGGTAGGGACTACTTTCGGATTTACTTTGCAGTTATCGGATAAAATTATGACCTTCTAATTTTATTTAAAGCCATTTCATTATCAATATTATCCAGAATACTCAAAAGCCTTTCTTTATGTTTTAAAAACTCAGGCAAAACACTTTCTGGCAATGGTTCAGGAGACGGAAAACTCAATCTCCTATGATCGACTTGTCTTCCATTTTTCCAGAATCTAAAGCATACATGTGGACCGGTTGCCAAGCCAGTAGATCCAACATAGCCTATAATTTGACCTTGTGAAACATGTGCACCACGTCTAACGCCTGAGGCAAAACGGGACATATGAAGATATTGTGTTTGGTGGGCGTTATCATGTTTAATCTTTACATAATTCCCATTCCCACCGGTATAAGAAGCCGCTTCAACCACCCCTGAACCAACAGCCATTATAGGAGTGCCGTGAGGTGCTGCATAATCAGTTCCTAAGTGTGGTCTACTGAATTTTAATACAGGATGTAATCTTTTTAAATTAAATCCGGATGTAATCCGGGAAAATCTCAATGGTGCTTTTAAAAATCGGCTTTTCATCGGCCTGCCTTTTAAATCGTAATAGCCCGAATTTTTACCAGACGTATATTGGAAGGAGTAATTGTCTTTTCCAGATGCATTAAAATAGGCAGCTAATAACTCGCCATCATCAGTGGGTACGCCTTCGATATAAAGGCGATTGTATACCAGTTTAAAAATGTCTCCTTTCTGTACATGATGGAAATCTACGGCAGAAGCCAATGCATCTTCCATTTGATCAATTAAATTTAGCGAAATATTCTCAGACTCCAATGCGTGCCACAAAGTCTTATCAATAAAGCCATAGGATATTTCTTGCTGATATGTTTTTTCCTTTTCTACCAACTCGACACAATAATCACCAAATAACTGACAAACCAAATATTTGCTGCTATTGATCTCATAGCAAAAGTAATCCGGCCTATGGCACATGTCAGAATGAACAAATGCAATCTTATTGCCTGCTATGAAACGGGTTGGCGAAAAATTTTGTTGAATATTTTGGATGACTTGCCTGGAAACTTGCTCTACTATATTATTCTCCTGAAAAATTGAGCCTAATGATTGACCGCTTACAAATTTACCAGCCTCTAGATGAAATAGTTTCGAATGAAAGCCAAATTCTAATTCTTGATCAGATAAATCACAAAATTTAGCATCAATATCTTTAGGAATCGTGTAATTTAATATTAAATTACTGATTATAAATGAATTAAGTACGAATAGCCCCCCCAGCGCAAGCACGAACAAAAGGACTTTCATATAACTTTTGTAAGTCATAGTCTCAGCTTGTTTGAATTTGAATACGCTGCAAAGATACAATTTTATCGATAGAAGACTTATAAAATATGTAATTGATAATGAATAGATTATGATGTAATTGAATGCTTAAATATTAATAATTATGGCTAAAGTCCATTACCTTTGACCAAAATTCCGCAATCTTTGAAACAAGCAGTTCTTCAGGCTATTTTCGATCCGGAACCTCGTTTACCGCTCGTCATGGGTATTATGAATTTAGACCCTAATAGTTTTTACAAAGCGAGTATTCCGATTCATGAAAAAGATGCACTCGATAAAATCGAAAAATGGATTCAGTCAGGAATGAGCATACTGGATATAGGTGCTTTCACCAGCCGGCCTGGTTCAAAGATCCCAAAATCCGACGATGAGTTAAGAACCTTACTTCCATGTTTAAAAGCCATTTCCAAGGAGTTTCCAGAGCTTGTGGTATCAATTGATACCGTGCATTCTGACACTGCTAAGGCTTGCATTGAATCAGGAGCAGAAATCATCAATGACATTAGTGGTGGGCTCATGGATCCAAAAATGGCCGAAATTATTTCCCAAGATCAAAAAATTCTAGTCTTAATGCATATGAGAGGAAGCCCGGAAAACATGCAATCCAAAGAAAATATAAATTATGAGAATATCTTAACAGAAATAATAGATTATTTTATCAATAGGGTGGAGACCTTAAGAAAAAAAGCTGTTACAAAAATCATTATAGATCCAGGATTCGGCTTTAGTAAAACATTAACGGATAACTACAAAATTTTAAGCAATTTGTCGCTGTTTAAGATATTAGATGCACCATTAATGGTAGGATTGTCAAGAAAATCTATGTTCTGGAAAATAGAACAAACTTCAGCTGAGCAGGTACTGCCGGCAACTTTAACAGCAAATACCTTTGCAATCCTTAATGGCTGCCGCATTATAAGAGTCCACGATGTAGACGAACACATGCAAAGCATACGCGTTATCCAAAATTGTCAAAACGAACTAAGACAAATTTGATTCCTGAGCCAAGAAAGAATGAAAGATCAAAGCATACCTCATAAAATTGCCCGTAGAAAAGAAAATTCTATTTGGGAAGTGGTGTTTTCAACATTGATCCTAATCCTATTTAGCTGGGTAATTCTGTCTCTTGTCGTAAAACTTCCCATTGTTCAAAATTATATAAAAGAAAGATTGCTTACTTGGGTAAATCAAAATTTTGATCAAGATATTCAACTGAATAATTTAACCTTTGACATATCAACAGGCATACAATTTAAACTGCTCATTAAAGATCACCATCAGGACACTTTATTTTATGCCGAAGAATTTTTTATAGACCCAAAGAATTTACTTTCTCTCGCTTTTAAACCGGAGCTGGAATTAAAAGTTGTCAAAGGAAATCAAATAAGATTTAATATCAAGAATTATCCCGGAGAGGATGATTCCAACCTTCAAATATTTATCAACAAATTCAAATCAGGCAATTCAAAAAGCAAAGCATTTTCATTAATGGTGCATACGCTTACACTCTTTAAAGTTCGGACGACTTTAAATAATCCTCAAATGGAAGTGAGCCTCAATTTAGACAAACTTCACTTACGAATGGACAGTATGGATTTGTCTTCCACTTTTTTCCACTTCAGATCTGTAGTTCTTGATAATCCTAATGTTCATGTTATTATGAAAGAAAATCCGCTAAAGGACAGTCTTCAATTAAAAAAGGACGAACTTGAAACAGACCCGGAATTCTGCTCCCCAGGACTAGCTTTGTTTTTTAGTTTTATCAATTGCAATCATGGCAAATTTACTTTTGAAAATCCGTCGCAAAATCAATTTAAATCATTTGACGCGATTAATTTTTCATCTACTTACGCTTATTATAGTCCGGATTTATTAAGAATGGAATTCCTGACCTTAAATGCTATTGGCGATCGCGGATTTCAGCTTAAAGATTTGCATGTTTCTAATTTCAATTACAATCCTTACGAAATAAGTTTAGGAAAATTTTTGCTAAAAACAAATCATTCATCTATTCTGTTAAAAGGCAATATCCAATCCGGTTCAAGTGCATTAAAAGAGACCGATTATTCTGACTGGGTTTCAAACTTGCAAATAGACAAAGCACAAATAGGCCCTAATGATATTTCCTATTTTATGGAAAACAGCGAGTTGTTAAATATTCTAACATTAGACGAAAGTATTCCAGTAAATATTTCGGCCAATATCATAGGCACTATTAAGAGTCTTATTTTAAAGAGTGTTCAAATCAATTATGGGCATGTATTTGCACTTGATGGTTCGGGTCAGATTAGAAATGCACTTTCCGGAACAGATGCACTTGTCAATTTCAAATTTAAGTCAGCTTTTCTTAATTCTGATTTTGGTTATCAATTATTGAAAAATCCAAGTATTCCCAAAAGTTACAAAAATCTTGGTAATATTCAATTCACAGGCAACTTCGATGGTTACTTATCTGATTTTGTAGCTTTTGGAAATTTTAAAACAAATTTAGGAAGTATTCAGTCAGATATTAAAGTAGCTTTAAAGAAAGACATTACTAAATCAAGCTATAGTGGAAATGTAAATGCATCGGGGTTTGAATTGGGAAAATTACTGGACATCAAAGATTTAGGTCAAATTGATATAAGAGCCGGAATCTCAAATGGGAAAGGCCTCACCAAGGAATCTGTAGATGCAACATTTACAGCGGACATAAAGTCCATAGAGTTTAAAAATATATTAATTAAGGAATTAAAATTTGATGGCATATTAAAAAGTGATTTATTAAAAGGTCAACTTCAACTCAATGATGAACAAGTCAAAGCAGTTATTAATGGAGAGGTCCATCTGCTTGGCTCAAACTGGAATGCAAGTATTAAATCAGAAATATCAAGACTCCAATTAGGCCTCATTAATGCACAGTTGAACCAGCTAATATTGAGTGGTAATGTGATTGCTAACCTCAGACAAAATCAAAATAAAGAATTTATTGGTTCAATTAAAGCCGAAAAACTTACTTATTCAGACAGTGTTGAAACTGTCTATCTCGACCATCTTTTAATCGAGCAACATTTTCAGAAATCTTTACGAACCATAAAATTTGATTCTGACATCTTGACATTTCAGGCAGTCGGATTTTTCGATATCGCAACAATTGGCAAAGATATCATCGGCTATTTAGATTCAAAGCATAAACATTTGATGGGAATTCTGATGGAGCCTGCTAAGACTGCGGCAAATCCAATAAGCTGCAATGCTAATATTTTTATAAAAGATGGAATAACACTGAATAAAATTTTAAAACTTCCTTTTTCTACGCATTTAATGGATTTGGATTTGCTGGTAGACAGTCGCAAAGATTTATTTGAGCTTAAATCAAATCGATTTGATATTTTATATAAAAATATTAAATTAGACAAAGTCAGTTTTTCGGTTCGAAGCAATGAAATGCTCAAGTTTCTTTTAACTTTTGATGCTCTTAAAGAGAAAGACATAAATCGGACTGGAAACGGGAAAGTTGCTATTCAATTAGGGAATGGTACCGGAAATATGCACATTCAGTTGTTCGACGGAGTCAACAAAAAAATATTAACAAACTTGTTGTCTGCAATTGATTTTACAAAAGAACAATTAAGTTTAATTTTGAAAGACGAGGATCTTTATTTTAATGATACCAAATGGCATGTAAATCCAAAAAACTTAATTCAATATAAAAGAGACTATTTAAATATCCAAAATTTAGAGTTGTCAGATTCCACCCATTTTATTAGTGTACGAGATTTTGATCATAAAGGATTGGTTTTAAACACGGATGGCTTTTCACTTGATTTGGTAAATCATCTATTAAAAAGTGAAACCGTTTATTTTGGCGGTATTTTTTCAACTAAGATAAGTATTCCGAATTTAAATAATTTCAAAGACGCTCATGGTGAAATCAATGTAGTTGATTTTATGCTCAATAAAAGTCATTTTGGACCTTTACGTGTTTCATTTGAAATTCCTGATCCTTCTGAGCCCTGGAATATAAATTTAACCAGTAAATTTAAAGATCAGCACCTCATCGGAAAAGGAACTTTAAATATTCCTAATTCAAGTTTTTATAAATATTCACCTTTTGATTTTGATGTATTATTTAATTTGAAACAATTCCCTATGAGCTTTCTCGAAAACTTTTTAGACCCTATTTCAAATTCTAAAGGTGGTGGAGATGGCATCATGCGATTTTATACGGAAAAAAATAAACTTAACCTCGAAGGAAAAATTAATATTTCAGAAGCAAGCACTTACATTAACTATTTGGGTGTGCCGGTTCATATGACAAACCAGGAAATTAATTTTTATAAAAAGTCAATTTCATTTAATAATACCCAAATGAAAGACAAGCTTGGAAACCCTTTGACTGTTGAAGGAAATATCTTTCATACCAATTTAAAAGATTGGGTTTTGGACGTCCGCGTAAAATCTGACAAAGCCCTAGTGCTCGAAACGGATAAAACGAATAAGGAAGCATATTATGGATATGGTATCGGCAAAGTAGATGCCCTGTTTTTAGGTCCAGTAACACAACTGCAAATGGATGTCGATTTGGTTTCCACAAAAGGAAGCAGATTATTTATTCCAATGACAAGCAGTAATGAAACTGAAAGAGCCGAATTTGTTCAATTTATTGACCGGAGCGCAGAGAAAAAAGTAGTCTTAAATACGGTTGTCAGCAATTCAAAATTGACTGGATTGAATGTAAATATGCAACTTACATTGACCGAAGATGCTGAAGTCTCAGTCATCTTTGATGAACAAACAGGTGATATCCTAAAAGGAAAAGGAAGAGGAAATTTGCAGATTAAATCATTGAGAAATGGACTCTTTACAGTTAACGGTGATTTCGAGGTTGAGCAAGGACAGTATTTATTTACACTATACAATTTTGTAAACAAACCCTTTACGCTCACCAGAGGCGGTATTGCTACCTGGACGGGAGATCCTTTAAATGCAAATATCAATATTGAAGCTGTATATGAAGGTCTTCAAGCGGCACCATATTTACTAATTCAGGAATACTTGGGCGAAAACCAAGAACTCATTGAAGAAGCGAAAAGAAGAACATCCGTTAAGTTAAAGATGCTATTGACAGGCAGTCTTTTAAAGCCTACTATCACATTCGATCTTGAATTACCAGATTTAACTGGAAGTTTAAAGAACTATGCAGAAAATAAAATTGGCTATTTAAAGTTAAATCAGGACCAATTTAACCAACAAATATTTGGTCTGCTGGTACTGGGCTCTTTCCTAAACAATACCAATCCATGGGAAGGTGGCCTTATAGGTAATCTCGGAACCACAACAATTAATACCATGAGCGAAATGCTGAGTAATCAGTTTTCCTTATTTGTAACTAACCTGCTGAACAATGCTTTTGATGATGTAAATTTTATTAGTGGAATTGATTTTAACATTGGCTACGATATTGATAATACCAAGGTTGGAGGAACCAATCTTAATGAAACCGAAGTAGTATTTAGTCTTAAACACAGGCTATGGAATGATCAATGGATTGTTACCTTAGGTGGAAATTATAAGTCTAACTCACAATTGTTAGGCAATTCCTATTTTAATCCGGAAAGTGTAATCGAGTGGAATACGCCAGTACAAGGACTCAAAATGAGAGTCTATTACCGGGGTGACGAATCGATTGAGGGTATCAAACACAAAGTTGGTGCCGGAGTCAATATCAGAAAAGAGTTTGACAAAATATTTTCAGGTAAATAAAATCATTATAATATAAAATATATAACTTGATTTTATGCCTACATTGAAACTTTACTCCGCACTAGAATTTGACAAAATCATTGAACTAACACTGGAATTATTGCAATTTGATGAAAGTTATGAATTGCTACAAAATCAATTACCCGAGCAAGATTTTGATATCATTTCATCGAAATTAAATCTTACAGCTCAGTTAGCAGAAGCTTCATATTTCAATTCGCTTTCCCTAAAGAAGATCCATCATATATCTCATTTAATACCTATCATCCAGATTGAAAGCAGTCAACTGGGCCTTCAAGATCTGATAAATATCAGGAATATAATCCATAATTCTAATGCACTTTATCTAATAAAAAAGGAACGCAACAACATCCTGCAAGCAGAATTAAAAGATTTCTTGACGCAATTTTATGAATTTAGCAAACTTGTCATTGAATTTCAAACTGTTTTTGATAAAGATAACCAGATAAGAGATACTGCATCAGAGGAATTGATGAAAATCCGGCAGTCCATCAAACAAGTAAATTCTATTATTTATAAACAGTTCAAAAAGGAATTGGAAATTTATAAAAAGCAGGGAATATTGGCTGAAGGAGAAGAATCAGTCTATAACGGCAGATATGTGCTGCGAATTTTATCAGAATACAAAAGAAAGGTTAATGGTCTCATTGCTGGAGAATCAGATAGCGGAAAAACAATATTTATTGAACCCCAGGCATGTGTGGAATTACACAATGAATTGTTTGAATTAGAAATGGAAGAAGCAAGAGAAATCGATAAAATTCTCAAAAACCTTACTGCCATTTGCCGAATTGATATTCAAAACATTCAAAATAACTTCAAGGCTTTATTGGAGTTTGATATTGCATATGCCAAAGCCAGGTTATCGAAACACATGAAAGGTGTTAAACCAGTACTTTCAAAAATTAAATGTTTAAAAATAGCTAAAGGCCTTCATCCTCTATTGTATCTCCGACTTCATGAATCAGGCAAACCTGTAGTTCCCTTAGACTTAATGCTAGATGACAAAGATCATATACTGATCATCTCCGGACCAAATGCTGGTGGAAAAACCATCGTGTTAAAAACAATTGGACTGTATCAGCTGATGCTTCGGTCTTCCTACCTAATACCTGTTAGTCCAACGAGTGAGCTAAGTCTATTTCAGAATATTATGGTAGATATTGGAGATAATCAATCTTTGGAAAATGATTTAAGTACTTATTCCGCCAAATTGTCTTTCATGCGAGAACTCCTTCTTAAAGCTGACCATCATACTCTAGTACTCATGGATGAATTTGGTAGTGGTACAGAGCCCGTCATTGGGGGTTCCATAGCAGAAGTCATTCTCGAAGAAATAGTGCAACGGAAAAGTTTTGGAATTATAACAACACATTACAGTAATATAAAAGGATTAGCACATAATAAAGCAGGATTAGTGAATGGAAGTATGAGTTTTGATCTTGAAGCAAAGAAACCAAAATTTGAATTGATACAAGGCGTTCCGGGAAGTTCATACGCTCTGGAAATGGCCGAGAATCTTAAAATTCCACAACATATCATTAAAAAAGCTAAAGCAAAAGCAAATAAGGGTGTAGTCAACCTGGAATCTTTAATTAGCACATTAAAAGCTGATAAAAATGAATTAGCTACCAAAAATCAAATGCTTGAATCAAAAATTCAATCTTTGAATAAATTGATCCGGGCTTATGAGCAAATGCAAAAACAACATGATCTTAAGCGGCTGAAAATGAAATTAGAGATAAAGCAGCATGAATTTGAAACACTTTCAAGTCAAAACGCAAAAACTAGCAACTTACTGAAAGAAATTGAAGACAAATTGGATATCATTGCTGCCCAAAAATTAGCAGAGCAAACGAAAAATAAATTAAAGGAAGCAGAAGTAGAATTAAATACAATTCATCAAAACTATAATCAAATCATTCGTTCTAATTATCCGGTTGGTGATATCAAAGCTGGAGATCAAGTCCTGTTGTTAAAAAATAATCTCACAGGTACTGTAGCAAATATTTATCAAAATCAAGTTGAAGTTATCACGGAAAAATTTACCATTTTCGTGGACTTATCTGACGTCGTAGCTTTGAAAAAGAAAAACGAACTCACGATCAAATCCAAGTTAGATTTAGACATTGTACAAAGGGCAAGTACCGTAAAAGGCTTGCTCGATATTCGCGGCACAACACCCGATGATGCAGTACGCGCGTTAGAAGATTATCTGGATATGGCAATTGTCTCTAATTTAAAAGAGGCCAGAATTTTGCATGGAAAAGGAACGGGAGTTTTGCGAAGAACAATATTGCAACAGGTCAAGAAAAATAAATTTATCAAGAATTTCAGACATCCTGAAGAACAGGATGGTGGATTAGGCGTTACCATTATTGAGTTTGCGTAAGTGGGTATCGGGCCAAAGCCGTAATTGATAAATCGGCAAAATCCTTTTTTAAATATTTTAAATATCCCAAATATGCAATCATTGCTGCATTATCTGTACAATAGCTGATGGATGGTAAGTATATATTCCAGTTATTCTTATCGCAGAGTTCAGATATGTTTGCCCGTAGTTCTGAATTGGCGCTTACACCACCTGCTATTCCGATACTCCGGGCCTTGTAATCGATAGCTGCTATGTTTAATTTTTGGAGAAGCATTTTTACAATGACATGCTGAATAGAAGCGCAGAGATCTGTTAAATTTCGTTCGATAAAAAGTGGATCCATTCGTTGTTGATCCTGCAAGAAATAAAGTACTGCCGTTTTTAAACCACTGAACCTATAGTTATACTTTGGAACCTGGGCCATCGGAAATTTAAACTTAGGAATTCCTTGTTTTGCAAGTTTATCCATTTCTGGTCCGGCTGGATATTTCAAACCTAATAACTTCCCAGTTTTATCAAACGCTTCTCCAGCCGCATCATCTAAGGTTTGGCCTATGACATCAAATTCAGATTCATCCTTGAAAAATAAAAGTTGAGTATGCCCTCCACTAACCGTAAGGCACAATAATGGATAATTGGCTTTTTGGTCTATGAATAAGGAGGTAGCATGTGCATGCAAATGGTTGATTTCAATAAGAGGGATGTTTAGACTCAAACAAACAGATTTTGCAAAACTTAAGCCTACCATCAGAGATCCCAACAAACCCGGTCCTCTGGTCACTGCAACAGCGTTAATATCCTCAGGTCGCAAACCAACTTTTTGGATTGCCATTTCATATAATTCTATGATAGATTCTACATGAAATCGGGATGCGTATTCAGGCACAACACCTCCATACTTTTTGTGAATCCACTGACTTGTAATTAAGTTCACTAAAACTGCGCCATCTTGAACAATAGCAATCGATGTGTCGTCGCAGGAAGTCTCTATTCCTAATATAGTTATTTTTGGATTTAAAACCACATTCATTGAATTTATCACAAATTTAGTAATTTTACGCCTGTAGGCAACGCATGATTAAAACTCCACCTGATTCGATTTATACACTACTCAACGGCAAGAAAATTTCTTTGAGTCGAGATTTCTATTTTCATAGTAGCGATGAAATGGCTCATCATCCATCGTTACTGCATTTGGGCAATAATGGAAAGCTCCATATTCATGAAATGCCAAATATGCCTTACAAACTGGCTTTTGTTGAAAGAGAAAATGCTTCTGAGACTCCTTTAGACAGAATGCCTTTTATCCATATAGCTGAATTGATTCCTGCCATCAGCAAACATTTACCTGAAAATTCATTAACAAACGTTTGTTTGTTTTTGTATGAAAACACAGCTTTGATTTTTATTACGCGATTAAAGGAAATTCTAGCTGTTGAATTGAAACCTTATAAAATTCCGGATGACTTATTATATCATGTGATCCATGCGATCCAAAAAAGTAAGTTAGTTCCTGAATCCGTACATCTTAACTTGGCAGGTGAAATTGCAACGGATTCTGCGATTATGCATAATTTTAGCAGATATTTTAAACAAATCTCTGTGATACCTATGTCCATAGATACCTTATAAAATGCGAATCTCAGGTGGACTTTTAAAAGGTCGCTTATTTTACCCTCCGGCAGATAAATGGCCAACCAGACCAACTACTGACATTGCCCGGGAAGCTTTATTTAATGTTTTGACAAATTTTTTAGATTTCGAGCAGATCAAGGCCTTGGACCTTTTTGGTGGTAGTGGCGCACATACTTATGAAATGGTGTCACGAGGATGTCAGGATGTGAGTTATGTAGATCATCATAAACCATGTCATTCCTTTGTCAGAAAAACCTTATCTACACTTCATATAGAATCACAAGTAAAGCTCTTTCAGATGGATTATCTGGACTTTATACAAACAACTAACTCAAAATTTGATTACATTTTTGCAGGGCCACCATATCCTTTAAAGGCCATTCCTCTCATTCCAGACCAGATTCTACATAGCTCTTTACTAAAGGCAAATGGGATTATAACTTTGGAACACAATCCTGATCATAAGTTTGATTCGCATCCAAACTATTGGAAATCAAAGAACTATGGTCAAACCTTTTTCAGTTTTTTTAAGGGATAGTTTCGTAATTTTGTGGCTTGAATGGACCCAAGTACATACACTTTTCAGGCAGCATTTGAAGAATTATTTAATATCACTGCCAGTTCCAAAGAACTGCACATACAAGCCTGTTCTCCGGAGTTTGATAAAGATTATACGCTAATTTTATTTCCCTGGATTAAAAAATTAAACAAAAAACCTGAAGAAATAGGAGAACTCCTGGGACAAAAACTCATTTCTGAGAATATTATCAGCGATTATCAAATTATCAAAGGCTTTTTCAATTTCAGTTATCCAGACAATTATTGGATGTCACTGCTCAAGACTCCACCAGTAAGTCATAGTGAAGATGGGCAATCTAACATTGAAAAAATTTTGATCGAGTATTGTAGCCCTAATACCAACAAACCATTACATCTTGGGCATGTCAGGAATATACTTTTAGGCTGGTCAGTTTATAAAATCTTAATGGCAAGCGGTCATCACGTGGAAACGACTCAAGTCATAAATGATAGAGGAGTGGCCATCTGCAAAAGTATGTTGGCATGGAAAAAGTGGGGGAATAATTCAACTCCGGAAAATACCGGAATTAAATCAGACCATTTTGTAGGTGATTATTATGTTTTATTCGAAGTAAAATTTCAGGAAGAATACAATATATGGTTAAGTTCTGATGAGGCAGCAAACGTTTATGAGACAAAATTCGGAGAGATCGAACGCAAAGAATTTAAATCCAAATTTAAAAACGAGTATTTCAATTCCATTAGTCCATTAGGGGATGAAATTCGAAAAATGCTAGTTCTCTGGGAGTCAAATGATCATGAAACCATCAAACTTTGGAAACAAATGAACCAATGGGTGTATGATGGATTTGACAAAACTTATAAGCGCCTGCAAATTAAATTTGATCATATTTATTATGAATCTCAAACCTATTTATTAGGAAAAGATATCATTCAAAAAGGACTTCAATCTGGCGTTTTCTATAAAGAACCAGATGGTTCTACTTGGGTCGATCTTGAACCACGAGGTCTTGATAAAAAGATTCTCATGAGAAAAGATGGAACAAGCGTTTATATCACACAAGACCTGGGTACTGCTCAGCAGCGCCATGAGAAACATCAGGCAGATCGCTATATTTATGTAGTAGGAGACGAACAAGATTACCATTTTAAAGTCTTATTCGAAACGCTTAAAGTCTTAAAAGAAAGTTTTGCTGACCACTTATTTCATTTATCCTATGGCATGGTAGATTTGCCTGAAGGAAAAATGAAATCCAGGGAAGGAAATGTCGTTGATGCTGATGATTTAGTGGATAATGTTGTGGAAGAAGCGCGAAAGAGCGCACAGGAAAGAGGAGAAATAGCGATATTACCTGGAGAAGAACAAGAAATTATTTTTAATAAAATTGGAATGGCCGCTTTAAAATATTTTATTTTAAAAGTACATCCAAAAAAGAGAATGCTGTTTGATCCAAAAGAAGCCGTAGATATGCAAGGACATACGGGTCCCTATATTGTGAATGCATATGTAAGAATTCAATCAATACTTAGGAAACAAGATGGCCAAAATTCTATTAATGATCAAAATATTCAAATCAATCGGAATGAAAAATCACTTATTCGGTTGATACATGAATATAATAATATCATTCAAACAGCTGCAAAAGATTTAGACCCATCTCATCTTGCTAATTATTTATATCTGTTAGCCAAAGAATTTCACAAGTATTACCATGATTATAGTATTCTAAATGCAGAAACAGATGAATTAAAATATTTCAGATTACACTTAAGCCGTAAAGTATCAGATATATTAAAAAATGGAATGGAATGTTTAGGTATTGAAATGCCAGACAGAATGTAAATTTTAATGAATGGAAGAAACGAAGAAATCCTTAAATTTTATTGAAGAAATTATAGAAGAAGATATCCGCAATGGAAAACATGGAGGACGGGTGCATACACGTTTTCCACCGGAACCCAATGGTTATCTGCATATTGGGCATGCCAAAGCCATATGTTTAAATTTTGGCCTGGCTTTGAAATACAAAGGAAAAACAAACTTGCGCTTTGATGATACGAATCCGGTTACAGAGGAAACTGAATTTGTAGAATCCATTAAAAAGGATATACAATGGTTAGGGTTTGACTGGGAAGACAGAGAGTATTATGCTTCTGATTATTTTGAACAGCTCTACCAATTTGCAAACGTTTTGATTGAAAAAGGACTGGCTTATGTAGATGATAGCACTGCAGAAGAAATTGCAGAGATGAAAAAATCCCCTACAGAACCGGGCATTCTAAGTCCTTTTAGAAACCGAAGTATCGATGAAAATTTAAATTTATTTTCCAGGATGAAAGCCGGAGAATTTCCCGAAGGCAGTAAAGTACTCAGGGCTAAAATTGATATGTCCTCTCCTAATATGCATTTTCGGGATCCTATCCTCTATAGAATTCTATATAAATCGCATCATAGAACCGGAACTCAATGGTGTATTTATCCAATGTATGATTTTGCACACGGACAATCGGATTCTATTGAAGGCATCACGCATTCAATTTGTACGCTGGAGTTTGAAAATCACAAACCTTTATATAATTGGTTTATCAAAGAACTTGGAATCTTTCCATCTCAACAATACGAATTTGCCAGACTCAATTTGAGCTTTACCGTCATGTCAAAAAGAAAATTGTTGCGCTTGGTTCAGGAAGGTTTTGTCAGTGGGTGGGACGATCCTAGAATGCCTACGATTAGTGCATTTCGGCGAAAAGGATATACTCCTGAATCCCTCAGAAAATTTGCATCAATGGTAGGGATTGCAAAGCGTGATAATATTATTGATCTTTCACTATTGGAATTTGCATTGCGTGAAGATTTAAATAAAACTGCAATTCGCGTCATGGCTATTTCTCAACCACTGCTGATTCATATCACTAATTATCCGAATACTACTGAAGGGCTGGAAATTGAAAATAATCCAGAAATGCCCGAAACTGGAAAAAGAAATGTGCTATTTGGTAATTCAATTTATATAGAACAGGATGATTTCATGGAAAATCCGATCAGCGGATTTTTTAGGTTATGCCCAGGTGGAATGGTGAGATTAAAAGGAGCTTACATTATTCGGTGTGATGAGATCTCAAAAGATGTTAATGGCAATATGATTCAGTTAAATTGCAGCTATATTCCGGAAAGCAAGAGTGGTCAGGATACTTCAGGATTAAAAGTTAAATCGACCATACATTGGGTGGAAGCAGGGAGCTCAGTAAATGCAGAACTTAGGTACTTTGATAAATTATTTACATTGGAAGATCCTAACGAAGCTGAAGATTTTACTAAAGTAATCAACAAAGATTCTCTGTGTGTTTACAGTAATGCTAAATTGGAAGCCAGCCTTTATCATGCGCAAAAGGATGTACATTATCAATTTGTACGGCTTGGATATTTTGTTTTAGATACAGACAGTACGCAACAACACCAGATTTTCAACAGAAGTGTTGGGCTAAAAGATTCTTGGGCTAAAATAAAGGAGAAAAAAAATTAAAACAATGCCTGGAAAACATAAAGTTTTACTTTCCGAATTGCAACTAAATCTCGTAATTGATCGCTTGTGTCATCAGCTCTTAGAACACCATGCACCCTTCACAAATTGTTGCATCATTGGAATTCAGTTAAAAGGAGCAATTTTAGCAGAAAGGATATGTCGTAAATTAGAAATACTAAATCCATCTTATAAAATCCCTTTTGGTAAATTGGATATCACTTTTTCAAGAGATGATTTTAAATCTACCAAAAAACTAGTTACAGCACATCCTACACAAATTAATTTTCTCATCGAAAACAAACAAGTCATTCTCATTGACGATGTATTATACACAGGAAGAACCATACAAGCTGCTTTATTAGAGTTGCAAAATTATGGCAGGCCTGAACGTGTTGAACTTCTGGTATTGGTAGATCGCCGGTTTAACCGACAACTTCCAATTCAAGCTGATTATTACGGAACCAGAATTGATGCCGTTAATCAATCTTATGTAAAAGTGGATCTCAGAGAAGAAGGCGGTGACGATAGAGTTTTGTTTTTTGAGGTAGCCAAACAAAATTAATCCGATGTCAGAACCCAAACTTAGCGTAAAACATCTTGTGGGCATTAAAGAACTGCATGTTGAAGATCTTAGATTGATTTTGGATGTGGCAAAGCAGTTTAAGGAAGTTCTTCAACGGCCAATTAAAAAAGTTCCTTCTCTGAGAGATATAACAGTAGCCAATTTATTTTTTGAGAATTCTACACGTACCCGAATGTCTTTTGAATTGGCTGAAAAAAGATTATCTGCTGATGTCATCAATTTTTCTGCAAGCGGATCATCAGTCTCCAAAGGCGAAACATTACTGGACACCGTTCAAAATATTCTCGCAATGAAGGTAGATATGGTTGTGGTGAGACATCCTAAAGTTGGAGCTGCAAGATTTCTTGCGGAAAGGGTAGAGGCTACGGTTATTAATGCAGGTGACGGTACCCATGAACATCCTACACAAGCTTTATTAGATGCCTTTTCGATTGAAGAATCAATGGGTACACTCAAAGGAGTAAAAGTTGCGCTTGTTGGAGATATCCTTCATAGCAGGGTGGCTCTTAGCAATATTTTGTGTTTAAAAAAATTAGGTGCAAAAATTAAAGTTTGCGGTCCACCTACCATAATACCCAAATATGTAAGCTCACTTGGAATTGAGGTAGATTATAAACTGGAAAACATCCTAAGCTGGGCAGATGTCGTTAACGTTTTAAGAATTCAAACAGAACGAATGGAACTTCAATATTTTCCTTCTGTCAGAGAATATTCCCAATTTTATGGCATCAATAAAGAAAAATTAGACCGCAATGGAAAAAAATTAGTTCTCATGCATCCAGGACCTATCAACAGAGGTGTGGAATTAAATTCAGATGCTGCAGATTCTGATTATTCGATCATATTAGATCAGGTTGAAAATGGAGTTGCCATTCGAATGGCCGTACTCTATTTACTTGCCAATTCCCGAAGCAAGTCAGATGCCTGATGAAGTGTCCCTATCTATTACACTTACCTAAATGGTATCCCAATAAAACTGATACGCTCGAAGGTATTTTTGTCAGAAGACATATTGATTGTACAGATTACGCTTGTAAATCTGTTATTCTTTATATCAGAGCAGCTGAAATAAAGAATAAAGCTTTTCTTTATGAATCGGAAAAAATAAACACTTCAAACTCCATTGAATATAAAGTTTACTACAAAAAACAGATAACCGGAATTCAAGCGCTTGATAAAGTCTTGAAATTTATTGTTTACTATCTTTTATCTCTTAGATGGTTGATTACTATTTATAAAGAACATGGAAAGCCTTCGCTGGTGATGGTGCATGTACTTCTGCGACAAGGATTCACAGCATGGATGTTAAAGGTCTTCTTTAATATACCATACCTGATCATAGAACACAGTACATTTTATCTCCAAAATTATTTTACGCCAATAGAAAATATTAAAAACAAGCTTCGAAAATTTGTTCTCATTCATTCAAATGGCCTCATGGCTGTTTCAAATAATCTACTTTTTGCAATGAGCAAAATTGGTTTATCGAATCCGAATTCTTTACAGGTCTATAATTCGGTTAACACGCAAATATTTTATCCAAAAAAAAGACTGAAAGATCAGAATTATAATGTTTTACATGTTTCTGAGTTTAATGATGCTCATAAAAATGTACTTGGAATTTTACGAGCGTTTCAAAATATGTTGTCGGCGTATCCGAATATTCATTTGCACTTGGTAGGTTATGGCCGAGATACAAACGTGATTTTACAACACATCCAAAAAAATGGGCTTCAAAATAACATACATTATAAAGGACAACTAGAAGGTGAGACTCTGGCCAACGAATATAGAAATGCAGATGTGTTTGTTTTATTCAGTAATAAGGAAAATATGCCTTGTGTCATCGCGGAATCACTTTGCTGTGGAACTCCGGTGATCGCTACACGTGTGGGCGGCATACCCGAAATCATAAATTCAAGCAACGGTGTACTTATAGATGTAGGAGATGAAAAAGCGCTCACAAAAGCAATTACCCAATGTTTCAATTCAGAACATATATTTGACCGAGATGTAATCGCGATTAATGCCTTACAATTATTCAGCGAAAATTCCGTTGGAGAATCATTGCTGAAAATATACACTAAAATTAAACCTGATTTGGTTAAATAATTGTTATTGAAAAGCATATACATTTTATAAATTGAATGGTATTATAATTTTGACTTTGTTAATCAGAAGAACTATATGAGCTATCATAATATTTTAAGCAAGTTTATTTCGACATTATTTATCCTTTCATTTTTATTCGGAAATCTAGATGCACAGGCCTATAAAATTAAAGTTAATTTTAAGGGCTATGAAAATGATACACTTTTGTTGGGCTATTATTTTGGGGATAAACAATATATAAAAGACACAGCCTATAAATCCAAAGATGGCACTTTTACATTTCAGAGTGATACCTTGTTAGAACCCGGGATGTATTTGGTCGTCACACAGCCCGAGCATAATTATATACAAATTCTCATTGACAAGGAACAACAAAAATTTGCCATTGAATCTGAAGCTGCGTATTTAAATGAAAAATTGAAATTTCACGGATCAAAGCTTAATCAAGATTTTAATGCTTACATAGATTTTCTTTCTGATAAGAGAATGCTCGCTGATTCCCTAAATGCGCTTTTAAAAAATGCTAAAGATGAACAGGAAAAGACTTTGACAAAATCAAAATTAGAGTTGGTCGATAAATTAGTTAAAGATAAACAACAAGAAATTCTTCAGTCCCAAGCTAAATCTATCCTGAGTCTGGTGCTTCGCTGGAGTCTGGATGTTCAGGTGCCTGAATTTACTGATGCTAAACCAGAAGATCGGGAACTCCTTGCTTTTCAATATTACAAAAAGCATTTTTTTGATCAAGCTGAATTTCAAGATGACAGAAATGTGCGATTGCCACTCTTTTATCAGAAAGTTTCTAGATATCTTGAGCGATTGACCGTGCAACATCCTGATTCAATCAATTTAGCTTTAGATATGATCTTATCGAAACTAACACCAGAGTCTCAAAATCACAAGTTTTTGCTAAGTCATTTTTTGAATACCTATGCTAACTCAAAATATGTGGGTATGGATGGGGTATATGTTCATTTGGTAGAAAATTATTATGCAAAAGGCAAAGCTCCATGGATCGATGCCGAAAATCTTGCAAAAATGACCAAAGACGCTAAAGCATTAAAGCCTTTGTTGATAGACCGCATTGCTCCTGATATTTTGCTATTTAAAGAAGATTCAACGGCATTCAGATTACACGACATTAAAAGTCCATATACCGTACTTATATTTTGGGCACCGGATTGCGGTCATTGCAAAAAATCGATCCCATTTGTAAATGAATTTTATGAAAAATTCAAAAATAGGGGAGTTGAGGTGCTAGCTGTTTGCTCCCAAATTGGCACAGAAGCAAAAAAAGCATGTTTTGACGCTGTTAAATCACACAACATGTTATCCTATATCAATGCCTATGATCCGAGCCATGTTTCAAGGTTCAAAATAATTTATGATTTAAAAACGACTCCTCAAATATATATCTTAGATGCTTCAAAGAAAATTTTAACAAAAAAAATAGGGGCTGAACAATTGAACGAAATAATGGATAAACTGTTATCTTTTAAATAACAACACATAGGAAAATCTGGATTTGTAAAGTTACAAAAGGAAAATTTAGATTTTATTAGTACATATTATAAAAAGTTATAATATATTTGCTACTGGCAGCCAACTGCCTATTTGTAACTTTTAAACCATCGAGTATGACCTATTCTAGAACCACCCCTGGGGCTATAGCCCTGCTATGCCTTCTCAGTTTATTTATGAGTTGCTCTAAAACTGAGTTAGCCACACCTAATTCTTCTTTTCTTAATGACAAAAGCTCCAATTTTATAACTGATTGGACTGCTTTATCGCTGGAGCTTAGTAGTCAATGCAATGGCTATTCAGAACCTATTACAAGTAGAGCGATGTTTTATTCGGCATTAACGATGTATGAATCCTTACAGCCTGGATTGCGTCAAACCAAGTCTCTACAATTAAAACTTAATAATTTTAATACAACTTTACCTCAAGCTGATCCGGGACTAGCCTATAATTACCTAATTACGGCCAGCCAATCCATGTATAGAATTACATTAGAACTTTTTAAGTCCTCCGGAAGTGAAAATCTTAAGAAAGTCGAAATCCTGCGAGACAAATATCTACAATCTGAATCAGTAGAGTTAGATCCCGATATCATCAAGCGTTCTCTTGATTTAGGAAATGAAATTGCCTGGAAAATGATTTCTTTTTCAGAAAATGACGGAAAGGCAAATGCATATTTAAATCCTAGTCCAGCTTATATCATTTCAAATGATCCTGCCATATGGAGACCGACACCACCAGATTATTTTTCAAAGCCTATATTGCCCGATTGGGGCTCTGCTAAAATTTGTTTTGCTGAGAACTCGGAACTTGTATCAGCCATGAAATCGGAAGTTCTAAAATATTCTGATTCTCAAAATTCTATCATTTATGCAGAAGCTTTTGAAGTATATAATCTGTCCATAAATTTAGATTCCCAGCAAAGAGATTATCTTGAATATTGGAACTCAAAAATGGACTTTCATGCATCTCCCTTATTGCATAATTACCTGCTTATGATGCAATTGATCGAGGAACATAATCTCCATTTGGAGCCTGCACTTAAGTTGTTTGTGAGATTGGCAATCGCACAATATGAGGCTTATGTAATCAGTTGGGATATAAAATATAAGACCAATTTATTGAGACCTTCCACTTATATCAAGCAACACATTGACAGATATTATATTCCAGAATATTCAAGTCCGGCAACCCCTGAATTTGTTTCAGATAAAGCAGTAATTTATAATGCAAGTGCACGCATTTTTAGTGAAACTTTTGGATTTCGTTTGCCCTTTATGGATTATACCCAAAGCATGCGCAAAGATCTGAGAGAAAATAGAATATTTTTTGAATCATTCGAACAAATGGCAAAAGTAGCAGCTTATTCGGATCTTTACAGCGCTTCTCAATTTCGTTCAAGCATTGTCAATGGCTTAAACATAGGTAATGCCATTGCTGGTCAGGTTATGAAGCTGAAATTAGACTAATAAAAAATAAATTTTCATTTAAGGAATTAAAAATAGCTCTTCTAGTAGGAGCTATTTTTTTTGCTTTTTAAATGGATTCCACTCTTTTATTTTATTCTTAATGCTATCCCTACTGCTTCCACCAGGAATAATTTTATGTCCCAGCGAATCCAATGGTCCCTTTAATAAATCCGAAGCTTTATTAGAAATAGACGTATCAAGCTTTTTCAATAATTCCTCTTGAGCCGATTCCTTAAGCTTATCCAATTGGTGCTCACCCTTAGCTTTTATTGAATCTGCGATTCTATCGATTCCATCTTTGGCCTTATTTTGAAGATCTTCTATAATCTCTCCTTTTTTAGCGGCCAGAGAGTCTTTTATCAAATCCATACCTTGCTCCAATCCATTTCCGCTACTTTGAGTTGCGGATTTTGGTTTTAACCCAACTTTAATGTTAGGCTTAAGAATACTGCCACCTAATTTTACATGAATCAGCATTTCTGAACTCAGTTTTTGATTGAAGCCTATTTTAGACATGATTTCATTATAATACTGGATCCCTTCATCGAGCTTAATGGTATTTAGGATTGCTTTAGTTTTATGAGATGGAATATCAAAAAATAGATTATAGGCCATATCACCTTCCAAAGGATGCATACCATCTGCAATTAATGTGACATCTCCGATATTTTTAGAGAATTCAGATATTTTGACGATTCCTTTCTCTACAGTGATCCAATTTTTAGAATTTTTTATATTTAAACTTGCCAATTCTTTTACATTCACTCTGGATGCAATATCCTGAAGAGGTTTAAATCCTTTAATAGCTCCTTCGAGTGTTTCTATGATCCCATCAATATTGACAGTCATCAGATCCGGAAAATTATCTTTCTTCAAGGCGCCCTGAAAAATAAAAGTACTATTAAAGAACCCGTCGATGTAATTAAATAAAGGAGCCAGTTTTGCGACCGTATGAAAAGATTTAAAAGCATTTTTAAATTCCAACTTCTTGAGATCATATTTAAAATTAAACACCGGCTGGGTATTGGTTTTGGCTTCAAATAAACCGCTTAATTGCATCTTCCCGCTTGCGACTTCTGCGGTAGCACTCTGTATTTCAAGCGTTTGCTCAATTAATCGCATACTACCATTAAGTTTATTTAAAGTCAATGGGGAAAACTTCATCGTTGCCGCTGAAAATTGTATTTGAAGATCCATATTTTCAGGTAAACTAAAATAAATCTCAGATGGTGTTGCTGCACCCACAGTACTTTCAGGTACCTGCATCAGTTTATCGAGATCAAGAATTGCTGCAGTCAAATGGAGTTGTCCTTTGAGAACTTTATCTGACAACGAATAGTCCATAATATTATCAAAATCTGCCGAACCTTGAACGATATTATCATTAATGACTGCTTCCATTTTGGGAATTTTAAGCTTATTTCCTGACAACATTCCTTCTCCATGAGCTGCTTTAATTTGGTAGGTATCAAATTTAATATTTTCAATTCGAGATCTGAAGAAAATTTGATAGTTTAAAAATGGCGTTCCAACTGAATTGGATACGGATGGTACATTAACCTTACTATCGTTGGCAACTGAATTTCTAAGCTCATCCAAATCAAGCAAATCCGAAGTATGAACAAGGTTCATATTTACAATTCCATTCGTAGTTAATAAATTTAAAGGTTGCATCACTTTGCCACTTATATGAAAATCACTTTGCCCATAAAATAATTTTACATTTACAATATCCCACTGCTTTGGAGTAAACATGATTTGGGCGTTGGGTATTCTTGTATCAAGTATTCCATTCGATTTAAAAATAAAATCGGTCAATTTACATTCGCCATCAAATTTCAAATTGCTATAATCATTATTTTCAATAGCGTACTTGTTAAATTTGAAATCAGAAATTAGATTAAGTTTTCCTTGGAGTAAATCGCCATCTTCCATAGGATAAAATGCCTGAATTTGTGCTAAAGATAAGTTCGCATTTATCGAACCTTTGGTATCAAATTTATTCTTTAGATCATCTATTCTCAATTGACCTGTTATAGATTCTTCATCCAATGTAAAACCAAAATTGCTAAGCTCCAGATAACTGTTTGACATGTCGTTGGAAGCATTTTCCGAATGAAGATTTAAATTGAAATTTCGCAATTTCAAGTTTTTTTCAGGATATTTTAATTCTCCATTCTGAATATCTAATTTAACTTTCCAGGAAGGATAGATTTTATTGCTATCGGAATACGCACCGTCAATCATACCGTCGAGACTAACTTTACCCGAAGAAACGACTTGTTTAAAATCCTTAGTATATGCGTTTGGTAAGATACTAAAGATATCCTTAAATTCTGTAGAAGGCGAATTCATTAGAAATTTATCAAAAACGATCTCTCCATAATTTATTTTTATGCCACCTTGATAATTTATACTAAATTCATTCAATTGCAATTTAGATGGAGCAATCAGGATGGATTTACCATCGTCATATAATTCTAAATTGTTCACTGCGTGTATTTGTACATTTTTAAGTAAAGCCACTGAATTTTCGACAAAACTTAAACTTTCAATCGTCGTGATACTTTGCGTTTTTTGTCCTTTGGCAAACTGTTCAAAGGATCCTTTTTGTTGTATCCCAGAAATGACAAGTTCCTGATTTGTATATAAATCAGTGTAATTCAAAGAAGAGTTATTGATTTCGTAGTCATCAATTTTAAACTGAAAGTCCGACTGCTTTGATTGTGCACTTGAATTTGCTTGTACCATTTGGAAATTTCCCTGTAGCGAATCGTATTGAATAATGTTAATCTGAGCAGTATTCATGCGAATTGTTGAAATATTGAAGGTCTCTTTATTCATTAAAACATCCCATAATCCCAGAGAGATAAAAACTTCTTTGGCCTTAAATATTTCAGAAGTATCGGCTGCCACAAAAGACTTGCAAACAGGCTCGACCAATCCCAGTGATAAATTCGGAAAATCTCTGAACAAGGATAGCTTCAAATCCTTAAAATCAAAGGATCCAATGATAGCAGCATTTACTTCACGACGAATCTGATCATTTAAACGATCTTTAAACAAAAAGGGAAGGGCGCTCATTAATAATAAGATCAAGCCCAGCATGATCCCCAATATTTTCAAGAATTTCTTCATAAACATACTCATTAAAATATAAAACAAATTTAGCCCGGTTTAAGTTTTTTAAAATTTAAAGCTTAACTTTTAATTACTTTGCGACATGAACCTTTTGGAAATTGCAGATTTACGTATAGGTTTTACAGATTTACCAGAACAGGATGTTTTGAAGGGCATAAACCTGAGTATTCCTCATGCATCTATTACAGGACTCGTTGGTGAAAGTGGCTCAGGAAAAACAATCACAGCTTATAGTATCTTAAAGCTCCTCGATGTTAAAGCAAAGCTTAGAACTGGCTCTATTTCTTTTGATAATGGAAACCAAATTGTAAATCTATTAAATTTAGAAAGCGAGGCCTTGCGCAAAATCAGAGGCCATCAGATAACTATGGTTTTTCAGGAAGCCATGGCTGCTATGAATCCTGTATTAAAATGCGGATTTCAGGTTTCAGAAGTTGTGAAAGCTCATTTCAACTTGTCAAAAAGTGAAATTAAGGATCAAACCTTTGAGGCATTTCTAAAAGTTGGGCTTGAGGACCCTCAAAGGATATACAATTCATATCCATTTGAATTGTCAGGAGGGCAAATCCAAAGAGTTTTAATAGCATTAGCCATTATTAATAAGCCCAAACTGATCATTGCCGATGAACCTACTACTGCTTTAGATGTAAATATGCAAAAAAAAGTTCTGGACCTCTTCAAAGAAATTCATGCAGAACTTGGGAGTTCAATTCTTTTTATAAGTCATGATCTAGGTTTGGTGAAAGATTTGTGTCACCAAATTTCTGTCATGCGGTATGGGCAAATAGTTGAATCCGGAAGTGTCAATGATGTTTTTAATAAGCCTAAACATCCTTATACCAGAGGATTACTACACTGTAAACCACCTTTAACCCAAAAGCTTAAAAAGCTATTTACTCTTAATGATTTTATTGAATCCACGGATGAAAAGACCAAGCCCGTAGAAAATTATTCTGTTGAAGAACTGAAGTCCAAAAACAAACAATTGCAAGACTCAGCAGAACTATTGTCGGTTCAAAATCTTTCGATTCAATATGATACCAGGTCTGATTTCTTTCTTCGTAAAAAACAAAAACATATAGCTGTTTCTGATGTAAGTTTTTCTATTAAACAAGGAGAAGTTTTAGGGCTGGTTGGTGAATCGGGTAGTGGCAAAACCTCTATAGGAAGATGCATCGTCCGTTTATTAAATCCCGAAAAAGGACATATTCGTTATTTGGGTGAGGATATTCTTACTTTATCTGGTAGCGCGTTATTACCTCTGCGAAAGGAAATACAAATGATTTTTCAAGATCCTTATTCCTCCTTAAATCCAAGGCAAAAAATAGGAGAGGCCATTCAGGAGCCTCTTGAAATTCATAAGTTACATGGCCATTCAAAACAAAGAAAAGACAGGGCAATGGAGCTTTTGAATATCGTTGGAATGGAAACTCATCATTATGATAGGTATCCCCATCAATTTTCCGGTGGCCAAAGGCAACGCATTTGCATAGCCCGGGCCTTGAGCGTGGAACCAAAATTACTTGTATGTGACGAACCTGTTTCTGCTTTGGATGTGTCAGTACAAGCTCAGATCCTGAACCTCTTCAAAGAATTACAGGAAAAGTTTAAACTAAGTTATTTGTTTATCAGCCATGATCTTGCTGTGGTCCACTTTATTGCAGATAGAATTATTGTTTTACAAAATGGGGCTATCGTAGAAGAAGGATTTAGCAGCCAGGTGATAAGTCATCCTCAAAATAAATATACCCAGAGTTTGTTAAATGCCACACCGCAATAATTTATATTTTCAGCTTGGATCCATTGATAAATTCTACACCCGACATTGCTTTTTTTCCTTCTGGTTTAATAAGCAACAATTCAATAAAACCATCTGTGCATACGAGGTATAATTTTCTTTGATTGGATCGCAATGTACCGGGAGTTTCGTTGTGCAACTCAACTATTTTATCTGCCTTAAGTACTTTAATTGCGCTTCCATTCCATTCAAACCAGGCACAAGGATAGGGGAGTAATGCCCTGATTTTATTATAAATTGCTTGGACGTTTTCATTCTTATTCAATTGGCAATCTTCTCTAAATATTTTTGGAGCAGCTGTGACTTTAGATTCGTCCTGGACAGAATATTTTGCTTTTCCACTTTCAATAGCCTCAAGTACTTCTATGAGCAATTCGGCACCAAGACCTTTCATTTGATCATAGATTTCACCACCTGTGGTATTTTCGCCAATAGGCATCATTTTTTGTTGAATAATTTGGCCTGTATCTATTTTGCTGTCAAGCTTAAAAACAGTTAAACCAGTGTGGCTTTCTCCTGCCATAATAGCTCTTTGTATAGGCGCTGCGCCTCTATATTTTGGCAATAAACTACCATGCAGGTTTATGGCCCCCCAAATAGACTTATCCATTAGTATAGGCGGAATCATTCGAAATGCTACCACTACAAAAATATCGGGTTTCAATTTATCAATTTCAGCTAAAAAGTGTCCAGATTTTAAGTTCACAGGTTGAAATAACTTAACATGATGCGCCAAGGCCCATTTTTTAACTTCCGTTTCTTGTAAATGATGGCCTCTTCCTGCCGGTTTATCTGAAGCCGTAACGACGGCCAATAATTCATGCTTTTTTGAAATTGCTTCAAGTGATGGAATCGCAAAATCCGGGGAGCCCATAAATATGATCCGCATAATATTTAAGTCTAATTGAATTAAATTAATTCTAATTTTGCATGATAGCCTTTCTGCTAAATTCTTGTTAACCTATTGGTTATGAATAAACTAATAAATATTTTACCAGTTATTCTCCTTACGCATACTTTAAGTATGACAATTCAGACAAGTGCTTCAAATGTAGTTCAAAACCATTGCAAAATAAGCTCAAGTTTTCAAAAATCTTTATATCCGCAATCAAGAGATCTTCAATCTGAAAACCATCCATTTTACGTCATATCAGGAAGCTTCCTCATTCAGAAGAATGCGATTAAAAAAGTGGCTTTACTAAAAAAAGCAGGTTATCTTAAAACATCTATTAAAATTTTTCCTGAGTCAGAATATTATTCAATAGTTGTTGATAGCTTCTCTACAGAGACTGAAGCAATAAACCTCAAAGAAAATTTGGCACATCAAAAATTTGAGTGTTTTATAAAGCGTTTAATTCCGTAAAATGGGATCCATACTGAAAGTAAAAAAGATCAATGCTTAAACTTAAGCGACTGGATTCAATGTTAATAAAGGGATTTATTCCACCCTTTATTGTATCATTTTTTATGGCACTTTTTGTTCTTGTTATGCAGGTATTTTGGCTTTACGTAGATGATATACTAGGTAAAGGTGCTGGAATCATCATTATTTTCGAGTTTTTATTTTATTTATGCTTTTCCTTGGTACCACTTGCATTACCTATTGGCGTTCTTTTAGCAGGCGTATTTCTCTTTGGCAATTTAGGCGAACGATATGAACTGGCAAGCATGAAATCTGCCGGAATGTCCCTATTTCGAATTATGCTTCCCTTGACCATTTTTTCAATGGCAATTGCTGCATTTTCATTTGTCTGTTCAGAATACATCATTCCAAAATCAAACTTAAAATACATCAGCAGGCTTCATGATCTGAAACGACAAAAACCTACACTTGGACTTGATGAAGCCATTTTTAACAATGATTTTTACGGCTATTCCATCCGCATTGGAAAAAAAGAAGATAACGGAAAAGACATCAAGAATATACTTATTTACGACCATAGTAAAACTGAAGTGTCACGGGAGTCATCAATTATATCAGCTTCTGAAGGAAGAATGTATGTGACCCCAGAACAGCGATTCATGGTCATGGAACTTCAGAATGGCTATGTTTATCAAAACCCTGAAAGCACGTCAAGTCGTGCTGCTTATAAGCCTTTTGTAGTCATAGCTTTTGATAAATTAATAAAAGTTTTCGACCTAAGTGAGTTCGAACTTGATCGCACCAATGAAGACCTTTTCAAAGGCGACCGCAAAATGAAAAATAGTAAGCAGCTTCAATCAGAAATAGATAGTTTCAATACACTTTTAGTAGGTAGCAGTGACGGGTTTATGCTGGCAAATCTCAAAACTGAAAAATCAGTACTTAATAAATCTACTCATTTCCAGGCGACCAAAGATCAGATTTATTTTCAACAGAAAAATGCTGAATTGGATAGTTTATATTGTTTATGGTTAAACAGATCTGAAGCTCTGTTCGAAAAACTGAGACCTTCCGTTATCCAAAGTATCGAGATCGAACAAAACCGCATTGCCTCAGCGAATACAGAACGCAAACATTATACTAAGCAAAAAGCTAAAATCGAATACGAACTTTTTTTGAAGCACGCATTGGCTTTCGTTTGCTTTATGTTTATTTTTATTGGAGCTCCACTGGGAGCTATCGTCAGAAAAGGCGGTTATGGTTATCCATTAATTATATGTATTCTGGTATTTGTAGCTTATATCTTGATGAATACTTTTTGCAAAAGACTGGCTGAAGGATTAAGAATTGATAGTTTCTCAGGTGCATGGTTACCCATTTTTATTTTGGCGATTCCAAGTCTTTTGCTTACCTGGTCTGCCATGCGCGACCGAAATGTATTGCAGGATATAAAATTGAATTTTCGTAAAATGATGCAATAATGATGTGATTGCTAATTAATTTTCCGCATCAGCTGACTCGCTGGTTTGCAACTCCTGTTCAATATTTCGCAGTATAAGACTGCAATATTCAAGCAATTCTTTAGCTTTTTTAATTTCTGCAGGTAATTCTTCAATTGGAATTTCATCCCGCTTAATTCTTTCAGCTAAATTTTCTAATGAAGCCAGCGCTTCAGAGTAAGTCATTTTTCGTTTTCCCATACGTCTGTAATTTTACTTTTTAAAATCCCTGATTGGTAAACAGTGGTCAATTCTTGACCAGGTGCTAAATTATTTAGTTTATGCAATGCCTTACCATCAATGGTCGATATACTATAACCCTTTCCCAGTATAGAAACGGGATCGTTCATACTAAAGAGCAATTGTAAGAAATGTTGCTTTTCTTTTAGTGACAATAAGACTCCGGTGGCTGCATTTAAATAATTCTGTTGCGTCTTATAAATTTTGCGATGTTCATTTGATATTCTTTGACTGGACTGTAATTTAATATTAGACGAAAGGCCCTGCAAATTTTGATTTAACCGGTTGCATTGCCATTGTGCCCATTGATTTATTTCATTCATGCAATGTATGGCCAAAGCTTCTGCATCAGTCGTATGTTGTATGATGAACTCTGCCACTGCTGTAGGTGTTTTCAAGGATAAAAACGCTGAATGATCTGTGATCGACACGTCGGTTTGGTGACCAATTCCTGTAATCACAGGTAAGGAACATATGGAAACTGCCTTTGAAATTTCATATTGATCAAAGTCAGAAAGATCATGTTTTGATCCTCCGCCCCGAATAATTACTACGATATCATAACTGGAACTATTCTTTTCTATAGCTTGAAATGTTTTTACAAAATTTTTTGAAGATAACTGTCCTTGAACAGCCACATTGAAACTATGTAACTTAAATTTATAAGCAAAACGATTTTGAAGGAGTTGATCTGTGAAATCAGCAAAAGCCGCCGATGTTTCGCTGGTAATCAATGCAATTCTTTGGATAGTCTTCGGTAATTGTAAACTTTTATTTAATTGCCATAAACCCTCATTTTTTAAATCTTGAATGACTTTTTGTTTATTTAGTGCAATAAGTCCAAAAGTAAATTCTTTGTTTAATTCTAAAACTTGCAATTTCAAACCATAACGGACATGAAAATCAACATTAGCTTTGAACATAATTTCGTTACCGGCCTTCAAAATCGAGCTTAAACTTGACTGAAGCTGCTGGCTAATAGATTCCGCCTGAGATTTCCAAAGTATAGCTGAACTTTGAGCAATGATCTCATCTGTATTGGATTTTTCTCCCAATTCTATATAATAATGGCCAGACTTTTGAACTACATTAAAAATTTCCGCTCTAACCCAAATGGATTCAGGAAAATTAACACTTATAACTCTC
The DNA here is from genome assembly GCA_016719615.1 of Saprospiraceae bacterium. Lineage (NCBI taxonomy): Bacteria > Pseudomonadati > Bacteroidota > Saprospiria > Saprospirales > Saprospiraceae > Saprospiraceae bacterium. Next base: position 1,559,679 of record JADJYQ010000001.1, on the reverse strand, counting down.
CGGATATAAGTATGTAGTCTGCTAAGTGAAAAACAATCCAATCAATTTGATAATACGGTTTTAACCAGGTTAGCCGCATCCTGAAGTTCTATAGCACTATGTACTTTCAAACCAGATGCATCGATAATTTCTTTTCCAATTTCGGCATTGGTACCTTGAAGCCTAACTATAATTGGTACATTGATATTTGCCATATTCTTATATGCATCGACAATACCTTGTGCCACGCGATCGCAACGAACAATGCCTCCAAATATATTTACAAGAATTGCTTTCACCTCAGGATCTTTTAAGATGATCCTAAAAGCTTGTTCAACGCGCTGAGCATCCGCAGTTCCACCAACATCCAAAAAATTGGCTGGATTTCCGCCTGAAAGTTTGATAATATCCATGGTTGCCATTGCTAGACCAGCACCATTAACCATACAACCGACATTACCATCCAATTTTACATAATTGAGATTGAAATTTTTAGCCTCAACTTCTGTGGCATCTTCCTCAGTTTCATCGCGCATAGCTTCAAGATCAGGATGCCGATAAAGTGCACTCTCATCAACACTTATTTTACAATCTACTGCTACCACTTGCTCATGACAATCAATAAGTGTAGGATTGATTTCTATCAGGCTTAAATCTTTATCTACAAAAAGCTTATAAATAGATTTTACGAATTGAGCCATTTCTTTAAATACCTTGCCGCTAAGTCCTAATTGAAAGGCAATTTTACGCCCTTGAAAATCCTGAAATCCTAAACTAGGATCTACAAATTCTTTATAAACCAGATCCGGTGTTTCTTCCGCTACTTTTTCAATATCCATACCACCTTGAGTAGAATAAATAATGACATTCTTTTGGGAAGCACGATCTGTAAGTATTGAAAAATAGAACTCTTTACATTTTCCAAAATCGGGGGCATAAGAGTCTTCTGCTAAAAATATTTTATGCACTTTTTTTCCTTCACCTTCCAATCCTCCTGGCGTTTGAGGTGTTTTAAGTTGCATGCCTAAAATTTGATTCGAAAATTCAAGGACCTCCTGCTTGTTTTTGGCAAGCTTTACCCCGCCACCTTTACCGCGACCACCGGCATGTATTTGAGCCTTGACAACCACAAATGAACTTCCCGTAAGATCCAATAATTGTTGATAAGCCAATTCTATATTTTCTTTCTGCTCAACTACAATACCCCTTTGAGTTCTTAAGCCAAACTGTTGCAGCAGTGTTTTACCTTGATATTCGTGAATGTTCATATTTAATCTTGGATGGAAATTTTCGAATAATAGTTGCCTGATTCTGTTTTTAGATTGATTAAATAAAATCCAGTACTTAAATTGTCCAAATCAACCAAAATCCTATTTTCCAATTGAGAAAAATGAAGATCAGATAAAGTGCCACCTTTGGCGCTTATCAACTTGACTTCTTTAATTTGATTAAAATCTAAATGCTCTGGAATTTCAATTTGTAGTTTTTCAGAATTCCGAATTGGATTGGGAAATAAATTGAGCTCACTTGCGAATATTTGATCTGTGCTAACAGGATCTGCCTGAGTTTTAAAGTGGCCTACAGACGACTCAATGCCACAAAAATCAAAATCTGAAAACGCGCGAACACGCCACCAATAATTTTTACCTTGAGTTAAGGAATCTATATCCACTTTATTACTTGTAAGCAATAAATTTTTAACGACGACACTAAAATTAGAAGTTCTACTTATTTGCAATACATAGTAAGTTGCATTTTCAACTGCTTCCCAGGAAACTTCTAAATTTTTTGACACTACTGTCAGGCTATCAGAAGGAAAAGTCAAATTTAATTGAGATTGTGTTATAAAACTAGGAACCACATCTGGCCTTATCAATTCCGCACGAGGACCATTTAAACTTTTGTGCATGGCATCCATTTGCTCTGTACTAAAGCGATTCATACATTGATCATTGGAATAAGACATAAATAAGGAACCATCCGCTCTAAATGTTGAATCATTGACATCTCTCATGATCAAACTGCTGAATCCATCCTGATTACAGGACCATCGATATGATATATAATCGGGATTGGTATCACAGAAATAATCTGCTTGTCTTTTGCATTGAGCACGAACTACATTTTCAATTTGCCTAAAAACATCACCTTGGTATTCAGATGTTTTTTTACTACTAGAATATCTGATTCCTTCCCATCCATAAAAAGTATGTGGCAAGGAAAAGAAATGGCCTAATTCATGAGCCCACGTATGACTATACTTTCCAAGACAGGTTTTATTTAATGCCACTCCATCTCCTGAATATGTAAAGTATCCACAATTACCAGCAGGGTCTGATACCAAATAACAATTTACCATTTCAGGAATATTGCTTTCGACCATCATTTCTTCACCTTTCTGAAAATCTTCGTGATTATTCCATTCACTGTTTCGAATATAATTAAAACCTCTTTCTAGATAAAATTGGAAACCTGTTGGAAGGAAATCCGAATTTAAAGTACAAAGTGTTTCAAATAAGGGCCAGGCCGCAAAAAAACTATTGCTATTGTCATTGGTGACATTATGGACCATTAAAGGAATATATGTAATGGCATTATCCTGCCGGTAAACATATGGTAAGCCATCAATTGAGTTTAAGGCTTGTTGCTGGTCTTCAATTCTGGTACCACAAAATTCAGCTTGTGCGAATAGTCCATTCGCAATGAATAAGGCGAATGCCTTAATGATTAGCTTCATACGAGCTTTATATTTAATAAATGAAAAATTTACCGGTATTCATTTGCTGCTTTGTATTCAGCAAGCTGTAAAAGTAAACACCTGCTTTCAAATGATTGAGTTCTACGATTGTTTGCCCATTCAAAATATTCAGCGTACCTCCGGTAACTATTTTACCTTGGGCATCCATCACTCTATAATAGAGTTCTTCGTTCGCTTTGTTTTGAATAAACCACTTCATAGAAGATAATCCATTTTGAACAATGTAGGAATTAGTTTGAGTATCTTCTATATTTTCAGATGCAACTGTCCAATTTGGATTTTTAAATGTAATCAACTTAGAAACAATACAAAAACTATTGCTGTTGTATGCAGTTACTCTCCAGTAATAAGTCTTATTCTTGATAAGGTTCCTCAAAACTGTATCCGACTTTGTTAAAATATAAAATTTTGGATTAATCGAAAACCCTGTGTTTTCTCCCAATTCGAAGATATAATGAGTTGCCTCCGGTACATCATCCCAATCAAAAACTACTTCATCATAACCAAAAGGAAGGTTAGTGCTTGTTGGTTTAATATAATTTATTGATTCCGTTATTTGAGGTTTGGCAGTATACTCAGGAGTTCTTCTTAAATAATTTCTTGCAGAACTCAGATAATCCTTTAAAATGGCAGCCTTTTGATCGTCTGTAAAACTATTAATACAGTCCAGAAAATAACTCATATAGTTAACCTCCAATGGATCAAGTTTGACACCATCGGGATCTACGGTGCAACTGTCATAATTGCAACCACGACCATTATATCCAAAGCCAAGATTGTAATCCGCCGGAGTGTCACAAAAACCATCAGCTGCCTGTTCACACAATTTTTTACCCCCAGTTCCAGCTTTGTTGCGATCAACGTATTCAACCAAAACGGAGCCGCCTGCATAGGAGACTATTTTTGGTGTAGGTTTGGTACAATTGCTGGTAACATCATAATAATCTGTATTTTCCCAGCCAAAAAAAGTATGGGCAAGTGAAAAGTAATGTCCAATCTCATGCGCTAGAGTAGAGCAATCTGAATTGATATAAGCCTTATTGGTAACAATATAATCACCGGAAGGGTTGTAAAATGCCAGTACACCTGGATCAGAAGCTCTTGCAATATTGGCAATAAAAATATTGATTGCATTTTTATTTCCAAGCATATACGATCTGATATATGCTTCTCCTAATGTACTGCTCGGATCGTCAAAAACATAAGAGCGGTTTTCAAATATGACTTTATTGACATAAAATTGAAAATCCATATCTTTATAAACAGAGTTATTCAGACAGCACATGAATTCAGTTATTTTAGATGGCAGTAAACGTCCGCTGCCATCATCTTTTGCCATCAACCATAGATTAATGGGAATATAAGTGATGGCACCTGATCTGGTGAATAGCTTTCCTTCCCATGCTGCACGATTCGCCAACATCCGTTCCTTGATCATACCGTTGTCTTCAAGGGTTGTACCACAATATCCTTTAAGCTGTTGAGCTTGTGTAGATTGAAGCCCTATCAAACACAAGGCCATTAGCTTTAAAAATTTATTCATATAATAAATGTTAAATATGTTCCAAATAGCCTACAAAATTAAGACATCGTGTCATAGTTTTGCAACTTTAACAAAATAACGTTTAAAAATGACAAAAGTTACTGTTGTAGGAGCTGGAAATGTAGGTGCTACTGTTGCCAACGTATTGGCACATAAAGATTTTGTAAAAGAGGTCGTTCTCATAGATATTAAAGCAGAAATGGCAAGTGGTAAAGCCTTGGACAGCTTCCAACAAGCACCCATTGACTATTATTCGACAAGATTGGTGGGCACTGGAGATTACAGCCTTACGGCCAATTCTGATATCGTTGTCATTACAGCCGGATTACCGCGTAAACCTGGAATGTCTCGCGATGATCTGATAAGCACCAACGCAGAAATCGTCAACTCAGTAACGAAAAACATTCTCCAGTTTTCAAATGACCCCATTATTATCGTCGTTTCCAATCCATTGGACGTTATGACATATGCAGCTTATAAAGTTTCAGGCCTATCCGAAAAAAAAGTGATTGGAATGGCTGGCATACTGGATACCGCGAGATACCGTGCTTTTCTTTCAGAAGCCCTCGATGTTTCCCCAAAAGACATTCAGGCACTGCTCATGGGAGGACATGGAGATTCGATGGTTCCATTGCCAAGATTTACAACCGTTTGCGGTATCCCTGTAACAGACCTAATAGATGCCGATAGCCTGAATGCCATTGTCGAGCGAACTAAATACGGGGGCGGAGAACTGGTGAAACTCATGGGCACTTCTGCATGGTATGCTCCGGGAGCTGCTGCAGCTCAAATGGTCGAAGCTATTGTGAAGGACGAGAAAAGAATTTTTCCCTGCTGTGTTCGACTTTCCGGACAATATGGTTTAGCTGGTGTATTTGTTGGAGTCCCTGTCAAACTTGGAAAAAATGGGGTAGAATCCATTTTAGAACTCAAATTAACAGCTCCTGAAATGGAAATGCTGAATAAGTCAGCTGCCGAGGTCAAATCAACTATGGATGTATATGATAATTTGCATCCCTAATTCTTGAACTTAAAGGTAGTGAGCTTGTTTGTGCACTATGCATTACATGCGTGATACCATCAATCAAATGCATACACATCATGGAGAATCTGTGTATGAACTATCCTTAAGAAAAGACGTCCTACTGGTATTTCTCAGGCACTTTGGCTGCACGTTTTGCAGGGAAGCACTCGAGGAATTGTCAAAACTCAAAATTGAGATTGCACAAAAAAATACACAGCTGGTTTTTGTTCACATGTCCATTGAAGAACATGCATTTAAGTATTTTCAAAAATATGACCTGATTGATATTGACCGGGTCGCTGATCCGGATTGTACTTATTACAAGAATTTTGGCTTGATTAAGGGTACTTTCAATCAATTGTTTGGCTTCAGATCTTGGTTTCGCGGTATCGAAGCAGGTTTGATCAAAGGCTACGGTTTTGGAATGCAACTTGGCGATGGATTTCAGATGCCAGGAGTTTTTTTGATATCAAAAGGTGCCATCCTATCTGAGTTTAGGCATAAATTCGCTTCAGATAAACCAGATTATTTGAAAATGGTGGATTGTCAGGCTATACATACTAAGTACTAAGGTATTTGTCGTTAAGGGTGTATGAAATCACTTGTTTTTTCACTGTTCCTTCTCAGTCATTCACTAAATTGCTCTTCACAAATTTTATCTAGCACAGATAGTCTTCGCTTTTGGGGAGACGCAATGATAAGTCTTAAAACTCCTGACTTTAGACAAGCCGCAAGCTCTGAATTTCAAAAAATTGCTGAAAAACTCATCCGAGAAAATTCAGATTCAATCTTACTTGATTTTCATCCTTCTATTGTAAAAACTTCAACACATGATGGAAAACTTAAATTTTATTCCTGGGCTTCTGAATTGAGCGAGAATCGAATTCAATACTTTTCATATTTATTTTTCGACCATCAGAAACCTGTTTTCTTGAAAAGCCAGGAAAGAAATTTGAGGCGGATCAATTATGAAGAATTAAATGCCAAGAATTGGTATGGCGCATTGTATTATCATATTTTAAAAGACAGTTTCTCCGCGCGTTACTTTTTGCTTGGATTTGCAACATCTCCCGATGGAACCAAGCATAGAATTATAGAACCGCTTTATATAGATAAAGATCAAATTTTATTTGGCGCACCATTATTCGTAAAAAAAGATGAAAACCAGAAAGATGAAGTTTATCACCGAATCCTCATACATTATTCACCAAGTGCTCAGGCCGTCGTAAATTACAATCCTGAATTAAAGCAAATTATGTATGATCATATAAGTAGTTATACTGATGCAAAATCAGGTGAGACTTTACTCGTACCGGATGGCACTTTTGAAGCATTTGACTGGAATGGTAGTCATTGGATTCATAATCCGTATTTGAAAAACGAGATTTTAGAATCAGCACCTATAGACAAACCTTTATTTAATGCTGATACTAAATCCAGAGATATACTTGGAAGAAAAAAATCAAAGTAAATTTTCCTATGCAGGATTCCATCTTAAGGTAAGAATAGAAGTAGTATCTTCGTTTACAAGATAATGATTTGACCTCAAAATTCCAGGAATCCAAATGATTTGATCTCCTGAACAAACCATGGGTACTTTTGATTTTTCAATGATATTCAATTTGCAATCAGTAAAAACATCCTGCACTTTTTTGCTTTTCCCTGACAAACCAAAAGGCTTAATCCTATCGCCCTTTTGCCAATTGCGCAAAAACAATGGAAATCCAAGATTTTGCACATCAAAAATGGCTTTATTTTGATCTTTCAAATCTGTCAAAATCAAATCCTTTGTTGCAAAACCGCGTTGAATCGAAAAGCTTCCGTGAGGTATTTTAAGAACCCGGCTCTTATTTGTTATTTTTTTGAAATATTCATTCTTATTTATTCTTGTTGAGTAAATCAATTTATTCCGATCTATGACAAGGACTCCTCCTAAATTATTGTTGAATTTTCTGCCTGAAACTGACAAGGAATCCATAATTTTAAATACTGTTTCAGGATGAAAATGAATTTCTGCTAAAAGATGAGCAATAAATACTTTATCCGCTTCACCAGCGTAGGAGATGTGCATTTCATGATTGCGTTCATTGATATTTAAGGCTTTCCAATTTGCAAACGAACTTTCAAAAAAAGCATATGAACTTTTGAGATGATTTATACTCCTGCTCGCCATGTTCCTGAAACTTGGAAAACGGCTTTCAATCAAAGGAATAATCTCATTGCGAATAAAATTACGCTCGTATTCATTCGTAAAATTACTTTTATCATCTCTATAAGCCACCTGATGCAACATTGCGTATTGGTATAAACTTTGTTTATCAATATTCAACAAAGGCCTTACATATATTCCATTTACTTTTGGAATGGACTTTAAGCCTTTTAATCCTGCACCTCTGCTTAAATTGTAAAAAAAGCTTTCAAGAACATCCTCACGATGGTGAGCTGTTAGTATAAATTCGTAATTGAAATCGTTTCTGATTTTTTCAAAATATGCATATCTGATTTTTCGGGCCCTGTCTTGCAGATTTCCCTTTCCAAGCTTTCTTCTCAGATGTAAAATGTGAACCCTAATGCCATTTTCATTTGCGTAATCCTTAACTACTTTGGCATCTAAATCAGAATCATTGCCCCTTAATCGGTAATTTACATGGACTAGAGCGATGTTATATTTGAGCGAATGAAGAAGGTGAGCCAAAACCATAGAATCAAGGCCACCGCTTACTGCCAGTAATAATTTGGCAGTTCGTGGAAATAATTTAGAATTTTCAATAGTTTTGCCTAAATTATCCATCATTTAATCAAGTAACATGACATCGTATAAACTATTCTCCATCATCCTGCTTTTTGTTTGTATTAGTTGTAAAGATAACAAGCAACAAAGCAATGAAACATCAAATACAGAATCTGAGACAAGCACTGAAGAAATCAAATTACCACCCGCAGCCATGAACAAGCCCGATGCTAAATTTATAGAAGCTGCCGGAAAACAGAAGATCAATAACGAAATTACAGATCAAATCTGGCATTATGCCTTTGCACTCTCCATAAAAGATCCAACACCAAAAGAAAATGTTTATGAAGGGCAATGGCTGGATTTATTATCAAACGGGACCTTTAAGCAAGGATTATATCAGGATACCTTAGATTCCGGTTATTATTTATTTACAGAATCGGAAAAGGAAGATGTACTCGAACTCAGATCCGAAAAGGCAGCCTCTGAATGGAAAGTAAAAAAAGATCCGGCTAACTTACTTTTGGTTGGAACATCAAAATATGGCAACAATCCCTGGCAAATCAAATTGAGAAGATCAGCCTCGCTGCCTGAAAAAAAATAGATTATTTAATTTTTTCTTTATCCAGCCATCGCCGGTAGGCGGTTGCATTGATGCTGTGTGCTCTTAGGGTTTCTGCAAAAACATGCCGACCTTCGTAGCCCGGTTTCGCACAAAAAAACAAATATCCATTTGTCGGACTTTCCAGAACAGAATCAATGGTTGATATTGATGGCATATAGATGGGACCCGGTGGCAAGCCTTCGTACAAATAAGTATTAAACGGGGAATCGATTTTAAGATGCTCCAGCAAAACCCGATAAACATTATCTCTCCGCAGCGAAAAGACGACTGTTGGGTCTGCCTGAAGTTTCATTCCAGATCGAAGCCTGTTAAGATAAACTCCAGCAATCAATGCTTTTTCATCTTCGACGTTGGTTTCTTTTTCAACGATTGAAGCAAGAATATAAACATCATCAATGCTCAAATTTTTTTGCGCAGCTTTAGCCTTTCTATCATTTTTTAGCCAAAAAGCTTCATGTTCATCCGAAAGTTTTCGGTATAATTTTTCAGGACTGATATTCCAATAAACCTGATATGTATTAGGAATGAAACGACACAGTATGTTTTCAGTGCGTAACTGTTGATCTTTCAAAAATTTATCATTTGTCCATTTTTCAACGAGAACGGTTGAATCATGCATCAATTGTTTTCCCAAAATTCCACAGAGTTCGTTAATATCTTTTGCATTATTAAAAGTGAGATTTATTGGAGTCTGATTGCCATTTCTCAATTTTTTTAAAATAGCAAAATTATCCATTCCCCGGGTCAACTGGTATTTACCTGATTTCCAATAATCAATCTGCAGTACCTTGGTCAATCTAATAAATGAGCAAGGATCTAAAAGCATCGTATCGAGTTTCAGAAAAACACTATCTTTTGTATCATGTGGATAGATATATAGTGAGAATCCTTCAGACTTAAATTTTACATTGGGTTTAAATGCGGCATAATAGACGAAAAAGCCCATTATACTTCCACAAATTACAGTAAAGCCTAACAAATAATAAAAAGCCCTTTTAACCAGCATTAATATTGTTCATTAGCATTTGGGAATTCACGGTTTCTAATATCAGATATATACTTTTTTACTGCAGCATTAATGACTTCATGGAGTTCAGCATATCTTCTAAGAAATCTTGGATGAAATTCGTGATTGATACCCAGCATGTCATGGCTTACTAAAACCTGACCATCAGCCCCTGCGCCTGCACCTATTCCAATGGTTGGTATTTCTAAACTTAAACTGACTTCTTCCGCTAGTTTTGCAGGGATTTTTTCAAGAACAAGAGCAAAACATCCGGATTCTTGTAACAATTTGGCATCATGTTTCAATTTTTCGGCCTCAGCATCTTCTTTAGCTCTGACCACATAAGTCCCAAATTTATAAATTGATTGTGGAGTCAAACCAAGATGTCCCATTACAGGAATACCAGCGGTTAGAATGCGTTTCACAGATTCCGCAATTTCTTCACCACCTTCTAATTTAACGGCATGGGCGCCACTTTCTTTCATGATTCGAATCGCAGATTCCAATGCCAATCTACTATTTCCCTGGTAGGATCCAAATGGCATATCTACCACAACCAGAGCCCTTTGAACTGCACGGACCACCGACTGGGCGTGGTAAATCATTTGATCTAAAGTAATAGGCAGGGTTGTTTCATGTCCTGCCATAACATTTGACGCTGAATCTCCAACCAACAAGACATCAATTCCTGCAGCATCCAAAAGTTTCGCCATGGAATAATCATAGGCCGTTAACATGGCAATTTTATGCCCATTTGCCTTCATTTCCTGAAGGGTATGGGTTGTAATTCTTTTAATGTTTTTTTGCAAAGACATGGCCCAAAGGTAGTTGAAAAATAGCTTTCGGCTAAACCTCGATTGATTTCCTTAATTTGGAACAATGCGGTTTTGCAAATTTCGTTAAAATTGCTAAAAGCATATTTTCAAAGCCTATCTTTGTACAATGAAACAGATAAAATTTGCCGGTTTCGCAGTTTTAATCCTAACTTTAGCTGCATGTGATGAGGATTTTCAACTTACAGAACCCTTCAAGGCAATTCCAGTCATATATGGTTTTATGGATCGAACAGACACCGCGCAATTTATACGGGTTGAAAAAGCTTTTGTAAGTGAAGATATTTCAGCCTCAACTATAGCCCAAAATCCCGATTCTCTTTATTATAATGATCCCCTGGTTAAAATAGTAAACCTCACGCAATCAAAAGAGTACACACTTAGTAAGGTTGATGGCAATTTGGAAGGATTTACAAGAAATTCAGGCCCATTTGCACAATCGCCAAATATCCTGTACAAAATTAAAACCTCAGCTATGCAATGGAATGGTGGTGATAGCTTGCAAATAATTGTTCAAACGAGTGAATTGGCAAGTCCCGTAACCGCTAAAATAGCTTCAGTGAGTGACATGAAATTCACTTTTCCAGATGATAACACGAAACAATTGAAGTTTTTTTCTATCAATAATTATGACTTCCAATGGAAACATCGCACCAATGCGCGTTTATTTAATCTGAAAGCCCTGATCCATGTAGAAGAATTTAATATCACTACAGGAAGCTCTATCATCAAAATCATAGAAATGCCAATCACTACAAATTTTCCGGGAAGGGAGGGTAGCGGTGAAATATTTTCCAGTGTCAAAGTATTTGGTTCTAGTTTATATAATTTTTTAAACGATAAATTGAGCCCGGAAACAGGCATCGAGAGATATCTTATCAAACTTGATTTTCATCTCGTAGGGGGTGGTCCAGAAATCAAGGAATATTTTGAAATTTTAAATGCAAATACTGGAATCACAGCCAGTCAGGAAATACCAAGGTATACCAATCTTTCTCAAGGTTTTGGAATTTTTAGCTCAACGCATAGCATTATTAAATCCATCACACCTCAAGAACCTACAACAGATTCTCTTAAAGTGCATCCACTAACAAGAGATCTTACTTTCAAATAGTGCATTTCAAAACTTTTACCTGACTTTTTGACATATTAAATATATTATAATAGGTCAATTTGTTGCTAATTTGTGACTAAATATGTCAAAATCTGCCATTTTCTCGTATGGCACGAGTATTGACCTAAAGGCCATAAATAAAAGAAAATGGGAAAAATAATTGGAATTGATTTAGGTACGACGAATTCCTGTGTAGCTGTGATGGAAGGCAATGAACCAGTGGTTATTGCCAATGACGAAGGGAGAAGGACAACTCCTTCAATTGTTGCATTTTTGGATAATGGGGAACGCAAAGTAGGTGATCCTGCAAAGCGTCAGGCGATTACCAATCCTAAAAGAACAATTGCGTCTATTAAGCGATTTATGGGTGGTCGATTTGATGAATCGAGTAAAGAAATCAGCCGAACTGCTTTTAAAATTGATAAAGGTGATAATAATACCATCAGGGTCAATATTGATGGCAGGCTTTATACTCCTCAGGAAATCAGTGCCATTATTCTTCAAAAAATGAAGAAAACGGCAGAAGACTTTTTAGGACACGAAGTAACCGAAGCAGTTATTACAGTGCCTGCTTACTTTAACGATTCACAAAGGCAGGCCACAAAAGAAGCCGGTGAAATTGCAGGACTCGTTGTCAAAAGAATCATAAATGAACCCACAGCGGCGGCCCTAGCGTACGGTCTCGACAAGAAAACCCAAGACATGACCATTGCCGTTTACGATCTCGGTGGTGGAACATTTGACATTTCGATTCTGGAATTAGGCGATGGTGTCTTCGAAGTAAAATCAACAAATGGTGATACGCATTTAGGAGGTGATGATTTTGATCAGGTATTGATCGATTATCTTGCAGATCAATTTAAAGCTCAGGAGAACATTGATTTAAGGAAAGATCCAATGGCATTGCAGCGTTTAAAAGAAGCTGCGGAAAAAGCAAAAGTCGAACTCTCCAGTTCTACAGAAACTGAAATAAACTTGCCATATGTGACTGCCGTAGATGGTGTTCCTAAACACCTCGTTCTTAAGATAAGCCGTGCAAAATTTGAGCAATTGGCTGATGATTTGGTTCGCCGTACTTTAAAACCCTGTGAAGATGCCTTGAGAGATGCCGGCTTGACTAAAAATGACATTGATGAAATTATCCTCGTAGGAGGATCTACAAGGATTCCTAGAATCCAACAAGTAGTGGAAGAATTTTTTGGCAAAAAACCAAATAAAGGCGTCAACCCGGATGAGGTAGTTGCAGTAGGTGCTTCCATTCAAGGCGGGGTTCTTACCGGCGAGATAAAAGACGTTTTACTTTTAGATGTAACCCCACTTTCATTGGGAATTGAAACTATGGGTGGTGTTTATGACGTCGTTATTGAATCCAATTCAACCATTCCTACCAAGAAATCTAAAGTGTATTCTACAGCTGCAGATAATCAGCCTTCTGTTGAAATACATATTCTTCAGGGCGAAAGGCCAATGGCCAAAGACAACCGATCTGTAGGACGTTTTATACTGGATGGATTGCCACCTGCACCCAGAGGAGTTCCTCAGGTAGAAGTAAGCTTTGACATCGATGCCAATGGAATCCTAAATGTGAGTGCACTTGATAAAGGCACCGGTAAAAAGCAAAACATCAGAATTGAGGCTTCAACTGGATTATCCAAGGAGGAAATCGAAAAAATGAAAACAGAGGCAGCAATGAATGCAGAAGCTGATAAAAAAATTCGCGAAACTGCAGATAAAATAAACCAGGCTGATTCCATTATTTTTCAAACGGAGAAGCAATTGCAAGAGTTTGGAGACAAATTACCAGCTGATAAAAAGGAAAATATTGCAAGCGCACTGCTAACTTTGAAAGAAGCTTTAAAAGTTCAGAACTTAGAAGAAATTGACAAATCAATGGAAGCTTTAAATCAAGCATGGCAAGCTGCCAGTCAGGATTTATACCAAGCTCAGAACCAACAAAGCTCCGAGCAAAACGCAGCCAATACAAGCGCTACAAATGGAGATGAAAAGGTAACAGATGTTGAGTTTGAGGAAGTTAACAAGAATTAATGTTTAGCAGTTAAGACTAAATTAAAGGGTTTGCATTGATAAAATGCGAACCCTTAATATTTTATTTGGTTTTTGTGCATTAATCTGTAATTTTACAGAGGTTAAAAACAGGTAATATGCCCAATACAAACTGCCTGACTGGCGGATTACAGCAATACGTTCCCAGTCCTTCTAAGCCTTGGAATGAAAAACGCATTCATCATCTCTACAATAAGATCAGCAATGGAGCGCCACTCAATTTAATCAACCTGGCGAAAGCCAATACCCCGGCTGTACTCGTTGATTATCTCTTTAATAATTTAACGACCCATCCTTTGCCTGGCGAAAGGAAAGTTGGCGTTACCACCATTGATTATACCTATGCTTGGGCTGAGCAAAATATTGCTGAAGACCCCAACGCTTATTACAAGTATCTGGAATTGGTCCATATGTGGTTTAATGGAATGATCACTGAAGGGATACGCCACAAATTAGTTCTCTTTTGGGCTAATCATTTTGTAACAACAGCCGATGATGCCGGCAATCGCCCAACCTGGGTCTTTCAATATTATTACCTGCTGCATAAACACGCTTTAGGTAATTTTAAAGACTTCGTTAAGGCCATGGGCTTGACTCCATCTATGCTCATTTATCTCGACGGCAGATACAATACGCGCTATTCGCCAAATGAAAATTACGCCCGCGAACTGCTCGAGTTATTTACCATGGGTGTTGGCAATTATACACAAAGAGACGTTGCAGAAACTGCGCGTTTATTAACGGGGTGGAATATTCAATATTATGAATCCCCGGCAGGCAGCGGGAATTATATCATTGGACCAACGAAAACAGATCAGTTTGTCTTTTACAGAAATAATCATGATTGGAAAGGTAAGTTCATATTTGGTCAAGCTATAGGTGATAATGGTGGCGTTGTGCCCAGCACAGATGCTGAAGCCATGCAAAAAGCTAGAAATGAATACAACCTATTGCACGATGAACTTATCTTCAAAACAAAAAGAATGAAGTAGCCAGATTTATCTGTGGCAAACTGTATAAATACTATGTATATAATGAACCCCCAGAAGAAATACTTGATGGCCTTGCTCAAGTATTTATTTCGAGCAACTTTAATATTGCTACTGTACTCAAAACTCTTTTCAAAAGTGAACATTTTTATGAAGAAGAAGTCATGGGGCTGGGCATTAAAAGTCATATTGAAAATCAAATTCATTATTTCAGAAGTCTGGGATTGGAAGCTGGTAAAGATTATTTTAAATATAAGTGGATCAACAATACTTTTCAAGCGGAAGTACCCGATCCAACGAATTTTCCAAATTCATTAAACAGAGATACATTAAGTCATATTTATAATTCAAATACCAATCTCGGCCAAAGATTATTTAATCCGGTCAATGTAGCGGGTTGGCCTGGGTATCGTGCCTGGTTAAATGAATTTACCTTGGTCAACAGGTGGCGATATAATCGGGATCAATTCAGTTACTATTTTCAATACGATAGGACTAAAGAAAAGTACAGAAGCTTCCTGAAGACGCTTTCCAATAACAGTAGTGATCCTGATCCAATTGTTAGAGCAGTTATCGGCTATTTTTTTACAGCGACCCTTCCAGAAGAAATTATTGAATCTGCAATTGGCGTATTTAAAGCTTCAGTTCCGTTAAACTACTATAATGATGGAACCTGGACTTTGAATTACGTTTCCGTGCCCAACCAGTTCATAAACTTGATGAATTATTTGGTTACACTTCCTGAATTTCAACTTTTATAAATTCCAATTCATTACAACATGTGCTTAGATCATAAAAATCACAATTTATTCCGCAGCGATCTTGGGGAGAAACATACGGAAGACCACCTCATGTGGAACAGACGACAATTTCTGATGACGGGTGGTATCGCAGGACTTGGTACCATGCTGCTTAGTGGTTTGCCTGTGAGTCCACTCTTATCTTCGGACTTACCTGCTTCTGTTATAGGAGGTGGAGATAACATTATTGTTCTACTGAAAATGTTTGGAGGCAACGATGGATTAAATATGGTCTTTCCGCATAGTGATCATGTTGGAAGACTTGAATATTTAAATTATCGCCCTAGTATAAGTCATAAATTTGGAACAGACTACACTGCTAATACGGTATTATCAGGATTTGGGCCAGATGAATTTGCGATTCCTAACTCGATGAATGCATTAATGCCTTTATGGAATGAAGGAAACATGGCTGTGCTTCACAATGTTGGATACCCCAATCAGGATTATTCGCATTTTAGCAGCATTGATAATTGGGCATCTGCCGCAGACAATCTTTACGATCCCAGATATAAATCTGGTTACATGGGTAGATATTTGGATCAGGAATTTCCTGTATTCACAGAAACCCCGCCAACTGTTCCACCTGCATTGAGAATTGGTTATAATGCGGATTTGGTTTTCAGATCTGAAACCAATCAACAATTTGAATTGGTATTCAATGATCCCAACGAATTTTATCGCCTTGCTCAATATGGAAAGCTTTATCCAACAGATGGTTTGAGTGATTGTCCAAGCGGTCAGGAGGTTGAATTTCTAAGGCAATTGACGAATAACTCACTTCGGTACAGTCAATCTGTAACTCAAGCATATAACCAGACCAGTAATAAAGTTACTTATCCGCTCAATACTGTTTCAAGACTTGCAGAACAATTAAAAATTGTTTCTCGTCTCATTAAAGGAAAGCTTGGAACCCGGATATATATGGTTTATATTGATGGTTTTGATACACATGCCAATCAAAGGGATCCGCATAATAGGTTAATGCAAAACATTTCTGAATCTGTATCTGCATTTTTCAATGATCTGAAACTAGATGGAATGGATACAAATGTGTCCTTGATGACTTTTTCAGAGTTCGGAAGAACCATTCGCGAAAATGGTTCAGTAGGTACAGACCATGGAAACATGGCACCTATGCTCGTGTTTGGTCCGGGAGTTAAAGGCGGATTTTATGGCAGTCCGATAAATTTAAACGACGCTGCTTTAAAAGCAGGTGATACCCGTGTGTACTTTGAAAAACAAAGTTCCATCGATTTCAGAAGTATGTATGCAAGCATCATGGAACAATGGTTGTGTCTCGATAAAGATTTGGTAGATTTTAGTCTGGGTCAGCCTTATTCGCGATTAAATTTGTTTGATATGCCATGTTCAGGACAAAGCTCCGGCTCGAATTATCACACCATACTATTAGGACATAATCCAAATGAAAGCAACAGTAAAACGATTGATATTAAATTCAGTCAGCTTACTTCAAATCAAGTCAAATTAAGCATTAAAGCGGCAGATGGAAAAACCCTTGCCATATTACACGATGATTATACTTTGAAGGGTTCTTATGCAATTCCACTGGATCCAAACAAATGGAAATTACATCCGGGAGAATACATATATCAGCCGGACAGTGCAGGCAAAACTTTTATGAGACGTTTCAATATATTTTAAAAAAACCACGATGAAAAAATTAATAATAATTATAGCGGTTTGCATTTCAAATATTCAAGCTCAGAATCTCATCGTTTCTGAACAATTTTCAGCTTGCTCCCTTCCTGAAAAATGGAGTTTGGAGACAGCTGCAGGTCCTTACTCATTTGCGGTCATCAAAAGCAATCTTATGCCACAGGCAGATGCTACTTGCACCATCGTTTACCAGCAAACGGATAAAAATAATACTACATTTCGCAAATTTAGCATATCAACAAAAGCCTTTCCATTATTTAAATATTCCAATTACAAACTCGATTTCGGACTTCGTTTTGTGAGGGCTGGAGCGCCTAACCAGCTTAAATTATACAGTTTGTTAGATGGCACAAAAACACTAATACAAACCTATAGTAACGATGTTGTGCAAAATGGCCTTGTGCTGGTCAATCAAAGTTTGGATCTGCAGATTCCTCCAAATGCGCAAACGATTCAGTTTATTTTCGAATATGAATCCAATGGCAATGATGTCAATACGATTTTACTAATTGATAATTTATATTTAAATGGTCCTGATAATGACGATTGTTCACGAGCGGTAGAAATTACTTTAGATGCGCCATGTTTAAGTGGAAATATAATATGGTTTTGGAGGTGAGGACAATCACTTTAATATCGAAGCCGGGAAAACTTATTTTTTTAGAATTGCCAAGCAAACAAATTATTACGGAAGAGACGATCTCAATGATGTATGTATTTCCATTATCAAAGAAATTCCAATTTATCCCAATCCTGATTTATGTACTCAGAGTAAATTATTAAATGTAAACAATAATTGTCAAGTAGATAATAATCTTCAAGCACGTTTTGACAAACCTGAACCCAGTTTAAATTTCAGATCACGGGCAGATGTCTGGTATCATTTTATACCGACAAATGGCAATGCATTGGAAATTATTTCAAATGCAAATTTTGCAGATGTGCTCACATTATTTACAGGTGATTGCAATCAACTCACGGAAGTTCAATGCGAGCATTTAGGAAACAAAATTATTTTCCAAAACCCCAGTGCAAAGACAAAATATTATCTTCAGGTTTCCGGCTATTTTTCAACGATAGAAGGCAATATTTGTGTTGATATAAAAGAAAGGACAAGCCAAAAACCAGTTCATGACGATTGTTTGAATGCAACTGCCATCGTACTTGGACAAACTTGTATTCAAAGTCAAAATGTCAACAGTTTGGCAAGTAACATAAAAAGCAGTTGTATGGTTTACGCTGCTCCGGATATCTGGTATAGTTTTATAGCTCCTGCTGAGAAAGAAGTTGGAATTCAAATTCAAAGTGGGTTTATGTTCAATTATGCGATCTATGAAGGGCCTTGCAATAAGTTGACAGAAATTACCTGCGGCAAGCAGCCCGATCCATGCAAGGGATTTCTTAGCTTTAAAGGATTGATAGCAGGTAAAACTTATTATTTGCAAATATCATCCATAGTACATCCTTTAAGAGTTAGCGAATCTTCAATTTGCATCAAAATAGATCCGCTGAGTCAACTCAGCGCTTTTTCAAGCCTGGATCTGAATTTATCTACAGAATGTATTCATGGAGTTTTAGGGCGAATTAATTATACGGCTACCGGCGGAAGGCTTCCATATCAGTATACAGGTCCTTCAAACGATGAGTACTTTTTGCCAGGCTCAAAAGTGGAAGCCTTTATAGAAGATGCTTCCGGGTGTAGGGATTTTGCATCTTTAACAATACAGTGTTTGCCTCCTGAAAAGTGTAAGAATACTGATTTAGACATTCAAGTCACAAGCACTTGTTTAAAAGACTCTATTGGCAGACAAACAGGTATGGTAAAACTTGATTTTGCAGGAATAGGTGGAACCGGCGCTTACTTTTATTATGGTACAACTAATGGCAGCATTCTTCAGCATGGAGATGAGTATAAAGTTGTTTTAATTGATTCTGATTCATGTTATATTATTGAAGAAGGTAAAATAAATTGTCCACCCTTCGATTGTAATCAATCAGCATTGCGCATTGAACCCAGTTACGAATGCATAGATACCTTGCTTAAGGCTCGTTTGAACTTAAACATAAGCGGAGCTTTAGGAGGATACATTTTAACTGGTCATCAACCAGGAGAATTGCTGGAACAGGGAAGTATATTCAGAACGACAGTAACAGATGCTGCCGGTTGTAGTTTCCAAATTACCGGAGAAATTAAATGTCAATTTGACTCTTGCGCTTTTGCCAGACCTGAATTGAAAGTTGATTACAGTTGTCTTACAGATGCTAATGGCGATCGCACGGGTAAGGCGGTTTTAAATGTTTTTGCTTCAAGTTATGCGGGTGGTATCTCCTTTACAGGAAATCAAAATGGGGATACTTTAAACCATTTGGATACTTACAATATACAGATGACTGATACATTTGGCTGTAGTTTATCATCCACTGGAATCATTGAATGTTTACCTGTGAATTCAAGTAATGATTCTAAAATTAATATTTTAAGGCTATACCCTAATCCGGCAAACAAGAAAATAGCCATTCAATTACTGGTATCTCCTTTTTCGGATATTAAATTTACTTTATACAATAGCAGTGGAAAATCCTTTCCTTGTGAAATAGTTAAAGAAATTTCAAATAGCATTGAAACCTATACCATGCAAGTAGAGTCACTTCCTGCCGGCATTTATTATTTAAAAGTTCAGAATAAAACCACGAGTGACATTTTACGGTTTGTAAAATTATAAATTTCCCGAAACGCAATTCAATAAACCTCATTTAAATAAACGTTAAACCATTTTATGAAACAACATTTACATATTGTATTCCTATGTTTCTCCATTAGTTTTTCAACTCTAATGGCTCAAAACCAAGCTGACCTATTTACCAAAGCAAAAAGTCATTATTGGATCAATCCATCAACTCAGGAAATCATTCGCACAAGCGAATATTTGAAGAAATTTAATCAGGATTTTCAATACCCGGAATTGAACGAACTACATTTAAAATCTGATATCACAGATCAAAATCAAATTCGACACAGAAAACTGCAACACTATTACAGAGATCTGGAAGTTTTAGGCAGTGAATTGTTTATTCATAGTCAAAACGAAAATGTCATATCTGTGAATGGAAGTATTCCATTTCAATTAGACATTAACGCAACTGCAAAAATAGATATTTCAAGTGCAATCGAAATTGCCAAAACTACTTTACCTTCCCAAATGTATGCCTGGGAAAATGATGCTTCCCATTACCCTAAACCTCAGTTAGTATGGATGGATGAAGCATATCCGGAAATTTCCGGAAACATGCGGTTAGCTTATAAAATTGAAATTTACAGCCACCAACCTTTGGCTAAAAAAAGGGTATACATCGATGCTCAGAATGGTACCTTAATTCTTGAACATAATATTTTGATGACCTGCTTTGGCGGTGGACCAGGAGATGCGCATACCTTATATCATGGACAAAGAAGTATAGAAACAGAAATGGTCTCCGGACAATTCGAGCTTTTGGATTTGACAAGAGGCGATGGCATTGAAACTGTTTCCGCAACAGGACGAAAATATACAGACGATGACAACAACTGGGAAGCAGGCAGTTTTACACAAAGAAAAGGAGCCTTGGATGTTCATTTTGGAGCCCAGGCTACTTATGATTATTATAAAAATTATTTTAAAAGAAATGGAGTAGATGATAAAGGATCTAAACTTTTGAACAAAATCATAGATACAACTTTCTATGTAAATGCTTTTTGGGATGGCCTAGGCACAAATTTTGGCATAGGTGACTCCGTCATTACGAATCCTTTAACTTCATTGGATGTAGTAGCACACGAGATTACACATGGACTCACTCAACATACTTGTGGTTTGGAATACCTATATGAATCTGGAGCTTTAAATGAAAGTTATAGCGATATCGTTGGTAAAGCCGTAGAATTTGAATATGATTCTTCCAATTTTAACTGGTTGCTGGGTTCAAGATTTTTTCACCAAGCAGACACTGCGTTCAGAAGTATGTCAGACCCTGTTAGATTTGGAAACCCTAAAAATTATAAAGGAAACAAATGGGTTGCTAATTCCGGTGACAATGGGGGAGTACATTCGAATAGCGGCGTTTTGAATTACTGGTTTTATTTATTATCGGAAGGAGGGAATGGTAAAACTGAAAAAAATGTCGATTTTGATGTCAAAAAAATTGGAATTCGAGAAGCTGTTTCTATAGTATATGAAGCGATGACTTTGTACTTAGGCAAAACATCCAAATATTACGATATGCGCCAGGCTACATTAACTATTGCCGAACAGCGATATGGAAAATGTTCAGAGAACTATAAGAATATTGTCGAAGCTTGGTTGGCGGTTGGAATGGGTGCTCGCCATTCTGACAATGATCTTATGCTTGTTAATGAGAAAATCCCTCAAGTATCATGTAAAGAAGGTTACTTTCCAGTCGAAGTGAGACTTGTAAATTTAAGTTGTGGCATGACCATATCTGCAGGAACTGAAATCAATATGCATATTTCAGTGCCTCGCAGAAATAAAATTACTGAATTACTTACACTTAGTGAAGATCTCCATCCAGGACAATCTTTGATATATAAATTTATCCGAAGCCCTTTTATTGAAAGGACAAATATTACAATACAGGTTGAAGCAGAATTTATTGGTGATGCAGATACGGTTAATAATAGATTGCCCTTATTAATTTCTAAAAACGGCAATGGGGAACATGATTTCCGAGTCACCAGCATAAATGCTTCAGGTTCTATTTGTGAAGGAAGAACTGTAACTGCACAAGTAGTTTCTAATTATTTAGGTTGCCATCCTGTTCCTGTTGGAACACCTATTAAAATTACGCTTTCATACGATGGAAAATCTATTGAACACATTTTCGCTGTAGATAGAACCATTTATCCTAATGCAAATTACAGAACTCCTCAATTTGATATCAATCGCGAATTTTTAGGCCACCGCAAAGTGCTTGCAAAACTCGAATATTTAAATGATACACTGACTGCAAATAACAGCGCTTACTTCAATGCTGTCTTTATTGATAATGCTACTATTGGCTATTTAGAACCATTTACTGATTTAAAATTTGACTCCACTCTATTAGTGGTAAGGCCTGATTCAAATCAATTACTGGATATCAACTCCAATATTTTTGGTTCTGAAGCTTTGCTTATCTCTGGTGGTAAAATTCTAAATGATCAGAACAGACTGGTACCAATTGTAAGCGGAACTATTGGAAATATGTTCTCCAGTAATCCTAAATTCACTACAACTTTATATGCTTGTGTCAATACAGAACGACTTCAAAAAGCGTATTTGGCATTTGACTACTTGCAAAAAATAGGCAATCCTTTATATGACTCTATCCTCACCGATATTACAAGAGCTGCCGTTACAAGAGTCATCTTTAGAAATGAAAACGGACAATCCATAGGTAACGCAATTTACCTGCAAGATGGAAGCAGAACCCCGGAGATGAAACATTTTGAACAAGAAATTCCATTAACAGGTGGAACCGTAAGCATTGAAATTGGAAATCTCGTTCTGGAAGGATCATTGGACTCTTTAACATCTAATATTGACTTAAGCAAAGATTATGTCCTTTTGGATAATTTGAAAATATTTGGTGAAGTTGTAAAATCTGATAACGAAAATATTAGAAATGAGGTCAACCTACTACCCAATCCAGTAGATAATATGTTATTTATTCAATTAACTTCCAATACAAAACAAATAGTTGCTTTTAAATTAAGCAATATCCTGGGAGGGGTAAGTTTGAAAGACAAAATGCTCCCTGGCACAAAAAGCATCGATGTTTCAAATATGGTTCCTGGAACTTACATTTTAGAACTTGTTTTTGAAAATGGAAACTCACAGAACTTCAAAATAGTGAAACAATAATCTATAATTCGAAAATATTAAAAAGGATAAGCAAATTCTGCTTATCCTTTTTTTTTATATCTCCGGTTTAACATAGATGCCGAAATGCACATAGTTTCCTTTTCTTCTGTAAGTGCTAAGAGTAGCCAATGGCTCCTTATGAAATACATCAGAACCAGGATGCAAGTTGACCATAACACATCGTTCACAATCTTTAATTTTTAAAAATGGGATCTCATTAATTGTGATATTATTAATCTGATCTTCTACAAATGCTTTTTTCAGATCTACATAAATATTTGCTCTGAATTGTAAAGGGTGCAATTGCTTTTTGCAAGCTTCCTTCAGCCATTGTATGGAAGCAGTATTTATAACATGGATAGGATAGGCATCTTGAAAATTTAATAACATTTGAATATCCAAATTTCCTTTAGTAACTGTTTTGGTTCTTAGAGGTTGAAAAACGACATGTATTTTTTCGCTTAGAAAATCCGACATCCATTGAGCAAGTTCTTTTTGGGTAAGATAAGCATCTATTTGATGGCCCCAGATTTCAACAGATAATCTATCCAAAGCTTCCATCTGTTTAGGAAATTCAATAGCCGGGAATCGCGCATCGTGGGTCATGAGGATAAAAGAATGCTCTTTTTCTTCCATGAGCAAAGTATTGAGTTGCGGAAATGCCCTTTGTGTAATAAACTCCCCATTAGGCTTTGCTAACATCCAGTATCTATCATATTTAAGACAACCATCCTCCCATTCCAATTTTTGCTTGCGAACGGGTGGACCTGATTTAATAGGGTAGATATAAATCTGACGGCTATGATAGCTTGATGTATCCATTTATTGAAATTTAGGACTACCTTTACATCCCGTAACAAAGTAAAGGAATTTCACTATGGCTGCAAAATACATTTTTGTTACGGGCGGGGTTACTTCCTCTCTTGGCAAAGGCATTATATCTGCATCTCTTGCAAAACTACTACAAGCAAGAGGGTATAATGTTACCATTCAAAAATTTGATCCTTACATTAATATTGATCCTGGCACGCTCAATCCATACGAGCATGGTGAATGTTATGTAACAGATGATGGGGCTGAAACCGACCTTGATTTAGGTCATTATGAACGATTTTTAAACAAGCCAACATCGCAATCCAATAATATTACCACTGGAAAGATCTATCAAACTGTTATCGACAAAGAGCGTAAAGGAGATTACCTAGGGAAAACAGTACAAGTCATTCCTCATATTACGGATGAAATAAAAAGGAGAATTTCACTTTTGGGAGACTCAGGTTATCAATTAGTCATCACCGAACTAGGCGGCACAGTGGGCGATATAGAATCATTGCCTTATTTGGAGGCCCTCAGGCAATTTAGAATGGATGTTGGAACTCAAAATGTGGTAACTATCCATTTAACCCTGATCCCATATTTAGCGGCTGCTAAAGAATTGAAGACCAAGCCTAGCCAGCATTCCGTAAAAGAATTACTGGAAGCAGGGATCCAACCTGATATTCTGGTATGTCGTACAGAAAGACCCATCACCGACGAAATTAGAGCCAAACTTGCATTGTTTTGCAACCTTCAACGCGAGAATGTAATCGAAGCAATCGATGCCGATACAATTTACGACGTACCATTACTAATGCTAAAGGAAAAATTGGATGTCAGAGTGTTGGAAAAATTGAATCTGCCAACAAAGGCAGAACCTGATTTGAAAAATTGGAAAAAGTTTTTAGGACAGCTCAAGAATCCAAGCGAATCTGTTACAATTGGCTTAGTTGGCAAATATATTGAGCTGCCGGATGCCTACAAGTCCATACATGAGGCATTCGTTCATGCTGGAGCCTTTAACGAGTGCAAAGTGAAAGTCATTCCCATCCATTCTGAAGATCTTGAAAACGATCTCGAAGTCGAAAAAGCACTCAAAGAATTAGACGGAATATTGGTCGCCCCGGGATTTGGGGAGAGGGGAATAGATGGAAAAATCAGAGCTATAAATTACGCAAGGACCCATAAAATGCCATTTTTTGGAATTTGCCTAGGCATGCAATGTGCAGTTGTAGAATTTTTTAGAAATGTGGTTGGTTATAAAGATGCGGCTTCAACAGAGGTTAACTCTAAATCGACTCATCCCGTCATTGACATGATGGAAAATCAAAAAAAGGTTAAAAACAAAGGTGGCACCATGCGATTAGGTGCTTACAATTGCATTTTAAGCGACAAATCACTTGCTAAAAAATGTTATAAAACCGAGTCCATTTATGAACGTCACAGGCATCGGTATGAATTTAACAATGATTATTTGGAGCAGGCTAAACAAGCCGGTCTAACACCCACAGGAATTAATCCAGATCAGGGTTTGGTTGAAATTGTAGAACTAAAAGATCATCCCTGGTTTGTTGGTGTTCAATTTCATCCTGAATTAAAAAGTACCGTTGAAGCGCCACATCCTTTATTTATAGGTTTTATCAAAGCATGTATTCAGAAAAAAACTAAAAAATAAAGGAATTTGGTCCGCAAAAAAGAACTGGAAGAATTAAATCGGATCTCAAGTGAGGAATTTATTCAAAGTCAGAAATTTCCACTGATTCTATGCGCAGATAATATCCGATCAGGACATAATATTGGTTCTTTATTCAGAATTGCCGATGCATTCCGGATTGAATCCTTGTTGTTAGGACCGCAATGCGCGAAACCGCCGCATCCCGAAATCCTTAAAACTGCTTTGGGAGCCCAGCATCATGTATCCTGGAAATTGAGTCAAAATTTGGCTGAAGACTTAAACGTTTTAAAAGCGGAAGGCTATCAACTTTTAGGAATAGAGCAAACAATAGATAGTATTGCTTTACACCAATACCCCGTTGATTTAAATTCAAAATATGTATTGATTTTGGGTCACGAAATTAATGGCATCGATCAGTCAATCATCGAATTATTAGATGCCTGTCTTGAAATTCCTCAGTTTGGTGTTAAACACAGTTTAAATGTGAGTGTGGCAGCCGGAATTGCTTGCTGGCAAATTTGCAGTCGGTTTATGTAATTTATCTAATGCGTTTGGAATACCACAAATAGCGAAATCCCAACTGTAAATTCATATGTGCAGCTGATTTTTCCCAGGTTTTCAAAAGCTCATCAAATTCATAATGACCATTAAAAGTTCTCGAAAGCACTACAAATGCACTCAAAGTTGTTTGCCTGCTTAATCCGAAGTCAAATCCAAGCCCTAGACCAATTTCTGGCAAGAAACCTTTATAATCCGGAGCTTCATCCAGATTCTTAAGAGAAGTCCATACATGGTTTATACCAGGTTGAATTAAAATATAGAGCCCTTTTTCAAATACTTCGCCTTGTTTATTAAATGTAGGGCAATTACAATCATCTGCAAAATCCAATAAGTAAAATAAAATGGGCAAATTAAAAGCAGCCCCCATTTCGCTAAAAGCCAAATCCGAATCCAAAAAATCACCGGTACCATAAGCTAATGATAAAACCGGATGCATTTCAATTCGCACCGTTTTTAGCCTTAGACCATATGAAATACCCAAATCACCTGCCTTCAGAGCTTCAGCTTGCAAATGTTTGCTAGTTGTATTGGGATTCAAAAGGTGATTCATGCCCGAAACCTGGATACCAATTTGCGCAGCAATATCAAGCTTAAAAAAAGAAATGAATAGCCAAAATGCGATTTTACTTAGTTTCATCACAATAAAACATAATTTTTCAGGCTTTGTTATCTTTGCCAAAACAAATTTTGCGTACAAAAACACATAACAAGAGAAAAGTACAGCTTGTTACTTTAGGCTGCTCAAAAAATTGGGTAGATTCGGAGAATATAATAACTCAACTGGCACATAACAATTTCGAAGTCCAGCACAATGGGAAAGATTATGGTCCAGAGACAGTGATTGTCAACACTTGCGGTTTCATTGAAAGGGCAAAGGAAGAATCCATTCAAACCATACTCGAGTTTGCGAAATTAAAAACCGAAGGTAAAATTGAAACACTCTATGTAACCGGATGCCTCTCCCAGCGGTATAAAGAAAATTTGGAAGATGAAATACCGGAAGTAGATGCCTACTTTGGAACCATGGATATGCCTGCATTATTGTCTAGGCTAAATGTTGATTTTCGACAGGATCTTATTGGGGAAAGACTTTTGTCTACGCCTTCACACTATGCATACTTAAAAATTTCCGAAGGTTGTAATCGCACTTGCAGTTTTTGTGCAATTCCACTCATGCGTGGTCAGCATAAGTCAACACCCATTGAAGATTTAGTGCTGCAAGCCCGAAATTTTGCAAAAAATGGTGTCAAAGAACTCATCTTGATTGCACAGGAATTGACCTATTATGGTTTGGATATTTATAAAAAAAGAAGACTCAACGATCTGCTCAAAGCTCTTACAGAAATTGATGGAATAGAGTGGATTCGATTGCATTACGCATACCCTTCAAATTTTCCTTTGGAGATTATTGAACTCATGAAAGCAGAACCCAAAATATGCAGTTATCTTGATATGCCATTACAACATATTTCAAGCCGGGTGCTAAAAAGTATGCGAAGACAAATTTCAAAAGAAGAAACTACAGAATTGATCAAAACAATCAGAATTTTACATCCTGAAATTCATTTGCGCACTACATTTTTAGTTGGATACCCTGAAGAAACCAGTGAAGACTTCGACGAATTATGCGAATTTGTTCAAGAATCCAAATTTGAGAGAATTGGAGTATTCACTTATTCGCATGAAGATGACACCATTGCATCTTCTTTAAAAGATATACACAGCCCTGAGCTTAAAGAACAAAGAGCTCAACATTTAATGCAACTGCAGGAAGACATTAGTCTCGAACTCAACGAAAAGAAAGTGGGCAAACAATTTAAAACGCTAATAGATCGCAAAGAAGGAAAAAATTATATTGGCAGAACAGAATTTGATAGCCCTGATGTAGATAATGAAGTCCACATTCCTTCAAATTCTAATAAGTATATACGAATAGGTGATTTTGAAACTATTAAAATCACCAAAGCTGAGCCATACGATTTATTCGGTATTCCCGTTTAATTTAGTAATCAGAATGAAAAAACTTGAAAAATATTATGTCTCGCCAATAGGTCAAGGAATTCTTGCATTGAGCATATTTCTCGTATTGGCCTTATTCAATTTTGGCCTTGAACAAAGTCAACTCATTAACAAACAAGATCTGAATACATGGCTGTTTGCAACGTCTCTCCTTTTTTTTTATATTATGATGAGCAGCATTTTTTGCTTTAATGCCAATAATCGAATGCTTTACTACAGAAATGCAATTTTTACCTATGTAGGCCTCGCGCTAGCTGTGTGTTTGATAAGTTCAATGTTAACCGGTATAAATCTGAAAGCGGCAGCAAGTCACTCCTGGATTATATATGTACTCAGCATTGTATACTTAGTATTCATGGTCATTATAGCAATGATCCGAAAAATAGTTGACCTGGCACTCAAACAAAAATGAGCATCCATAAATCAAATTCAATGAAATTACATTTTTTATATTTAATATTCCCATTGATTTTACACCATGCATCTTGCCAGGAGAAAAAATCTCAGGCTACTGTTTATGAATCAAAAGAAAAGGGGAGAGATACTGCTATTAACATTCCAACTACTATTGTAAAAGCAATAAAATCACAAGAAGATTGGCGTAATCAATTAGATAAAGAATCATTTTATGTTTTGCGTGAACATGGAACCGAAAGAGCTTTTAGTGGCAAGTATTGGGATCAACACGAAAAAGGAATTTATTGTTGCAAAGCATGTCAGCTTCCTCTTTTTAATGCTTCCGATAAATTTGATTCAGGTACCGGTTGGCCCAGTTTTACAAATGCCATTCAAAGTCATCTCGTTTCTGAAAAAACCGACAACAGTTATGGAATGCAGCGCGTAGAAGTTCTCTGCGCCCAATGCGATGGGCATTTAGGGCATGTTTTTGACGATGGTCCTAAACCTACCGGTAAAAGGTTTTGCATCAATTCAGTTTCCTTGGATTTTGTTAAGAATGCAAGTATTAAATAAGCATTCATTTATCTCTTGCTGTTAAGTTTTACATCGTACCAGTCCGGCTCTTGAAATTTCTTCAATATTTGCACAACCGGTTAAGCTCATAAGAATTTTTAATTCAGAAATATAATTGGCCATCAATTCCTCCACGCCCTTATGTCCGGCTAAATGCATAGCATATACATAAGGTCTTCCAATGGATACAGCGTTGGCCCCTAAAGCCAATGCAATAAATATATCTGTTCCGGATCGAATTCCGCTATCGAGTATAACAGGAAAATTTTCGTCCACGTTTTTTCGAATATCTGCTAGACAATCCAAACTCGCAGCATTGTTATTGATCTGTCTTCCCCCGTGATTAGATACAATAACTCCATTACAACCTGTATCAACTGTCTTAATCGCATCAGCAGCATGCAAAATGCCTTTTAGAAAAATTGGTAAATTTGTTTGTGCTCTTAACCATTTTATATCATCCCAATTCAATTCAGGTCTCGAATAGCTGCGCGTAAAAAGTTGAACAGCTTTTATCGGATTTTTACTTCGTAGTTTGTCTAAAATATTGCCGGGAAACGAATTAAACAATTTTAGAATATGCAACAGCGATGGTTTACCTTTACTTTCATTCGAAATGATTTCATTTTCTAAACAAGCTAAAAAATAAGGATCTGAAGTATAATTTGCGATTCCTTTACCTTCCAGAAAAGGCAGGTAAGCTGTTTCAAGATCCAAATTTCTCCAACCAAGCATGACCGTATCCAGGGTTAACACGATGGCACTGGCGCCCGCATCTTCAGCTCTTCTGACAAAACTTTGCGTCAACTCTTTAGACTGGCTAAAATACAATTGAAACCACCAGGGCACATCTCTTATAATGTTTGCACAATGCTCCAATGAGATAGACGACTGGCTCGACACAATCATTGGTATGCGCGTACCACAAGAAGCCCTTGCTAACTCTGCATCCGCATGACGATGAGCAAGTTCTAAAACACCTATAGGTGCAAATAGTATCGGAAAATCGAGCTTGTAGCCGCAAAGATGAATAGACAAATCCGGATCTTTTAGACCTCTGCACCAGCGCGGCAGGATCTCGTATTTTTTAAAAGCCTCTTGATTATTTTTAACGCCACAATTATCGCCGGCACCAGTAAAAATATAATTAAAATATTTTTCAGGTAATGACTGTCTACATAATTGTTCTAAGGAATTATAATTCTGCGGGATTGAAGACTTTTTTCCAAAGATGGCGTCCAAATAAATTTGCCTTTGCCGCTCTATCCCAATTTTGAATTTCATTGTATACTCATACAAGCTCTACGATAAACTTATTCTTTTTACCATTTTCAACAACGATATATTTACCCAGTATCCAGTTATCAACATTCAATGAAGTTTCCGGATCAGATATCCGAATTTTATTGATGGAAATTGCATTTGATTGAATTGCTCGTCTGGCTTCAGATTTCGAAGCTAGATGGCCTGTACCTTCCGTCATTAAATTTACCAGTCCGATATCTGTTGTATTAAGTTCTCGTGCGATTTGATAATGCGGGATCTCTGACTTTAATTGCACGAAAGTTTCTTCAGGCAGACTAAATAAAAATTCATTTGAGCAATTCTTATTAAATAACAATTCTGAAACCTGTTGCACACTTTGAAGCGCGCTGGCGCCATGTATTCTAGATGTTATTTCTTCTGCCAGTAACTTCTTTAATAAAATAGGCTCATCCTCATTGAGCTGTTCTAAAGAACTAATTTCTTCAAAAGATTTTAAACTAAAATATCTATAAAGTTTTTTTTATATCGGCGTCATCACTGTTTAACCAAAACTGATAAAATTTATAGGGGCTAGTAAATTCCTTATCTAAAAAAATATTTCCTTCTTCTGTTTTACCAAATTTTTTACCATCAGACTTTGTTAATAGGGGAGTTGTCAATGCATATGCTTTTGAACCTGGAATACATTTCCCAATCATCTCTGTACCTGAAGTAATATTTCCCCATTGATCAGATCCACCCATTTGTATTCTACAATCCTCTTTTTCGTACAGACAAAGAAAATCGTATGCTTGCAACAATTGATAAGAAAATTCGGTAAAAGAAATGCCTGTTTCCAATCTCTTTTTAACGGATTCTTTAGACATCATATAATTAATGGTCATATGTTTTCCCACATCGCGCAAAAAGCTTAAAACATTCATGTCCTTATAAAAATCATAATTATTGATCCAAATGGCATTATTCTCACCGTTTTCAAAATCAAGCAAAGTCCTCAATTGTTTTTCCTGGAAACGAATATTCTCATCTAATTCTTCCATGGACTTTAAGTCTCGCTCTTTATCTTTTCCGGATGGGTCACCTATTCTTCCGGTTGCGCCGCCCATGACTACAACAGGCTGATGCCCTGCCCTTTGAAATTGGGTAAGGAGCATGATTTGTACATAATTTCCAATTCCCAATGATTTGGCAGTTGGATCAAAACCAATATATGCTTTTCGAATTCCAGAAGAAAGATACTCATCCAAACCAGGTGTAAAATCCTGTAACATATTGCGCCACTGCAACTCTGCCAAAAAGTCTTTTCTTTGCATACCACTCGAAGTTCTGTAAGTTTGCAAAATTAATCCAATAAGTTAAATATAGGCCTACGTTAGATGCCCATTGATTATGAAAGTCTATAATTTTATTGCCAAAAGGTCTTTTTCGAGTTTCAAAAAATCATTTACAAAAAGCATCATAAGGCTTTCTGTAATAGCTACAAGCCTTAGCCTTGCCGTTATGATCGTGGCACAGAGCATATTTAACGGATTTCAAACTGAAATTGCAAAAAAAGTTTTCGGATTCTGGGGTCATATCCGAATTTCTGATATTAAGGCAAGCCAAAGCCAGGAACCAATCATGCTCATTGTAAATGACTCTATTCGCAATTCCATCAAAACATCTTGTGTTGATATCGACGGCAAGCCCATGATTCAACATGTACAATCATTTTTGCTGTATCCTTCCATCATGAGCCAAAGTGAATTCAATGAGGGCTTATTTCTTAAAGGTGTTGGTAAAGATTTTCATTGGGAATTCTTTAATAATTTCCTGGTAGAGGGAAAAACATTGGAATTGAACTCATCTGAACCCAGCAGAGATGTTATGATCTCAAAAGAAACAGCAGAAAGGTTAGAAACTAAAATAGGACAATCCATAATTCTCCATTTTTTTGTAGATAATGAAGTGTTAAAAAGAAAGGTGCGCATTTCAGGCATTTACAATACAGGGCTTGGAGAATACGACAAAAAGTTTGCTTTTGTGGATATTCAATTATTGCAAACTCTTCTGGGATTAGAAGCCCACCAGGTCAGTGGATTAGAAGTCATATGCAATGATGTTTTAGAAGCCGAAATCGTCAATAAAAACTTTTTGAAGAAATTTTGCCTGACACCTGGTATTCAGAAACAATTCGGTTCAAGTTTCCACAAATATTTGAATGGTTATCCTTACAAGACATCACTAAAGCTTTTATACTCATATTGATTTTAAGTGTTTGTATCATAAATATGTCGACAACATTAATGATTCTTATTTTAGAACGCACGCATATGATCGGTGTACTTACAGTCTTGGGAATGCCATTTTGGGACCAACGCAAAATATTCTTAAAATATGCAACGAAAATCATTACATCAAGTTTAATTTTAGGCAATCTTGCAGGATATGGGCTCATTTATTTTCAGGATAAGTATAAAATCATTAAATTGAGTGAGGCCGATTACTATCTTTCGCATGCTCCTGTAGATTTAAATCTTTGGCCTATTCTTGCGCTTAATTTAATTTTTTTTGCAGTGATCATCATATGCCTATTGGTACCTAGCTGGTTAGTTTCATTTATCAAACCAGTTCAGGCATTAAAATTCAGATAAATTAATTCATATTTGTTTTATTAAATATATAAATCAATGTTATCTAAATAGAATCGAACTCAAAATAAATACATATATGAATTTATTCACTGGAGTTGGATTTAATCTTGATCAATGTTCTATTTGGTCTGCTTTTTGTTACCTTTGTTTGCTTTAAGAGCTCAGTTGTAATGAAATCAATTCAAGAAGAAAAAGCACTGGATGATTCGTTTTTATACCACCGGAAATCAAACATTTCAGGAAACCGATTCTTTAGAAGAGGCTTACTGGATTGATCTATCTCCACCGTTTTTACCAGGGGAGCTCGACGGCTTTGCAACAACCCTTGGAATTGAATCTGACTTTTTAACCGATCCATTAGACATTGAAGAGAGAGCGCGTTATGAGCGATATGATGAAGCCCGAAGCATCATTATAAATACACCCGTACTTAATGAAACTGAAAAAGAAAATGATCCCATATTCATTACCGTTCCATTGGGAATTATTTTATGCCAGGGAAAATTAATTACAATTTGCAGTGTGGAGAGTCCGGTCATCGAAAAGTTTATAGACAATAGAGTTAAAGGATTTCTGATTCAAAATGAAACATTGTTTATTCTTCAAATATTTGAACAAACCGTTCGCTTGTTTTTGGAAGATCTTCGAAAATTAAATTTAAGACGAAATTTAATTGAACAAGAGTTATATCATTCCAGCAGATCTGAAGAATTAAGGAGTTTGCTTCGCATAGAAAAATCTCTGGTGTATTTTGTAAATTCATTAAGTGCCAATGAGTTACTAAAGTTAAAAATGAAGCGAACTGATTTTTTAAGTATCAAGAATAATGAAGATTATTCAGAACTCTTTGAAGATATT
Organism: Saprospiraceae bacterium; assembly: GCA_016719615.1. Lineage (NCBI taxonomy): Bacteria > Pseudomonadati > Bacteroidota > Saprospiria > Saprospirales > Saprospiraceae > Saprospiraceae bacterium. The sequence goes on along the minus strand of JADJYQ010000001.1, from coordinate 1,525,836 downwards.
ATCGTTGATAATAACCAGGCCAGGGAAGTAGCCCAATTATATACGAACATTCTGAACGGCACGATGGAGGCATACGCATCCATTATTTCCAATAACCTGAATAAATTTGTGAATAGACTGACTGTCATAACGGTCATTCTGATGGTTCCTACTTTGATATCCAGTTTTTTTGGAATGAATGTACCCATGCCGTTTTCATTAGGAGATTCAAATGTTTCCTTTTACCTGGTAATGTTTGCTTCAGTTATGCTCAGCCTAATTATTGCCTGGGTTTTTAAAGAACGCAAGTTTTTTTAGTGCCCAACTTTTTCCAAATTACGAATTAAATTTTCTTGTTTAAAAGTGCTACGTTGATTGAAAAAAACTTCACAAGGCGTGTAGTGAATTGACACGATGATTCATGCACAATACTTTAAAACAATCCATGTATATGTGCATTTACCGATTCAATGACCTGTCCAAGATGTTCGGCTTCATTGATAAAATCAAGTTGATCAGTTTGAATAATGACTTTTGGACTTTCATCATACATCTCAATCCAATCATCATATCGTTGATTCAATTTTTTTAAATAGTCGAGACTCATATTTCCTTCATAATCCCGTCCTCGCATTTGTATATGATTTACAAGCGTGGGAATAGATGCCTTCAGATAAATGATGAGATCGGGTGGCCTTATCGTACTCATCATGATTTGAAACAGTGAAAAATAGTTATCAAAATCTCTTTTCGACATCAGTCCCATTTCATGAAGATTTGGAGCAAATATATGCGCGTCTTCATAGATCGTACGATCCTGAATAACCGTATTCTCACCCTTTTGTATTTCGACAATCTGCCGAAATCTCGAATTCAAAAAATACACCTGAAGATTAAATGACCATCGGGTCATATCATAATAGAAATCACTTAAATAAGGGTTTGTAGTAGTATCCTCATAGAGGATATCCCACTGGTAGTGATGACCCAGAACTTCACATAAACTGGTTTTTCCGCATCCGATATTTCCCGCAACTGCTATATGCTTCATTTATACTTTGGTAACTTCAATAAGCATGCAAAATAAAGAAACTTATGGATTCATCGAAAATAACCGACAGCTAGTCTTCGAAGTTCCATAGATCGCCTAATAGCTGCCATAAACAAGTCAAAAAAGCTTTAATTTTACGGAGAAAGAATGAATATGGAGAATAAGCTGATAGTGCTTGAAAATATCAAAAAGATCTATAAAATGGGGGAGGAGGTCATCGAAGCTTTAAGAGATGTTAATTTATGCATCGAAAGAAACGAATTCCTGGCTTTGATGGGACCTTCAGGAAGTGGCAAATCCACCTTAATGAACGTCATTGGCTGCCTGGATAGTCCAAGTTCCGGAACTTACATCCTTAACAACAAATCTGTTGGCACTATGAATGATAATGAACTTGCAGAAATTAGAAATAAGGAAATTGGCTTTGTGTTCCAAACTTTCAATTTATTGCCTAGAATGACTGCTCTTGAAAATGTGGCTATGCCATTAGTATATGCAGGCAAATCCAAAAAAGAAAGAGAAAATATAGCCAAAGAAAAGTTGGAAGCAGTTGGTCTGGCAGATCGAATGACGCACAAACCCAACGAATTGAGCGGAGGCCAAAGACAAAGAGTTGCCATTGCGAGAGCATTGGTAAATAACCCTTCCCTAATTTTGGCAGATGAGCCGACCGGAAACCTGGATTCAAAAACAAGTGATGAAATATTGAATATTTTCAAAGAAATACATTCATTAGGGAATACGATAATTCTGGTCACACACGAAAATGATATCGCAAAGCATGCTCATCGCATTGTTCGTCTAAAGGATGGTATGGTAGAGTCTGATATAAATTTGTAGCCATGAAAATATACACTAAAACTGGTGACTTCGGAGAAACATCTTTATTTGGGGGCAAACGCATCTCAAAAGATGATATCCGCATTGAAGCATATGGCACTGTTGATGAATTAAATTCACATTTAGGGGTATTGCTCTCCGGTATTAACGATCCTATCTGGGTGGTAAGATGGAAGGAAATACAGTCATATTTGTTTGTCATTGGCTCTCATTTAGCAACAGATGCCCAAAATATATCCAATAAACTACCACCACTGATTCAAGATTACGAAAAACATCTTGAGCATTTTATGGATACTTTGGAAAAACAATTGGATCCTCTTCAACATTTCGTGCTCCCGGGAGGTGGAGCAAGAGCTTCTCAGGCTCATGTTTGCAGAACTGTTTGCAGAAGGGCAGAAAGAAGGGTTGTGAGCTTAGCGACACATGAATCTGTTGATCCATCTATCATCATTTATTTAAATCGATTGTCTGACTTTTTGTTTGTGTACTCCCGGTATTTATGCAAGGAAGATCAAAAGGAGGAGAATTATTGGCTACCTTAATTATTTAACATTTTAGGAATAATCCTATCCATTCTCATAAATGATCTATTACAAATATTCATTTCGAATATGGACAATGTCTGCATCCGGATTGGCAACAGTATCCACGCTTTAAATGGTAAGTTTCAGTAAATACAATTTTACCTTCTTCTTCGTAAAAATCAGCATTGCTGAATGCAATTTCAGATTCTTGACTAAGATCTGGCTCCACTTTTAATTTCATTTGTTTGAAGACTTGGCTGCATTAACCAATAGGCAGCAAAAAAGATGGAACAATAAAACAAAGTGCCTGCAACTTCATTGCCAAAAAACGGGATCGCAGCAACATAACATTCCATGATTCCAGTTATATCCTTTGAGTACAAACTCGAATTCATCCATACAGATAAATTACTAAATATGAAAAACAGAACTGAACAAGATATTGAAGTAACGAATACAGGTATCGGAGCACTCATCTGTTTTCCAAACTTAACAAGCAAAACATAAATCAAAGTGTAAATGATGACCAGATATTCTATTCCTGATGTAAACCAGGTAAATTCAGTTTTTAAGAATAGACTATTGTTGAGTGCAAGGTCCGAAACCCAATAGGCGAATAGCAAGAAAAGCCAAAAAATGTATTTTCGAAATATTAAAGCCGAAAAAATCAAACTCGCCAAGGTAGCTGTAAAATTTGGAGCATGAGGAACCAACCTGCTCATAATCAATATAATAGATAAACCTGCGATTAATTTTAGTGATTGCATTCTAGGATATTAAGTTCACAAACAAAATTACATCATTTTTGCCTCTCCAGCTAATAGACTCAATTCAATACTTTTGCTGTATGAATCCAAGCGAAGCCTACTCGTTTTTAAATCAAGCAAAGTCGGGCCTATATGGCAAAGCAATTCTCCTGCTTGCTTTGTTTTGCTTGATCCCTTTGATCATCTTCATAAAAATTTTGCTGAATTTCATATTTGCTGAGCTCAATAGCCTTGGATTTTCAGACGATGCTCAATTAAAGAATTCAATATTTTATACGTTTTGTATAGTGTCGCTCCTGTTTAGTATTAAGTTCTTCCACAAGATTTCGCCATCACAATGGATCATAGGTTCAAATGCTTTTGCTTTAAAATCAATAATCCTGACCGTATTGATCTATGGAACCTTATTATATAGCAGTTCACAAATTCAAGCTAAATGGTTTGGGCTTGAAATTAATGAGTTTCCCTTTGAAATCAGTTCTTTAAATCTTTTGGTCGGCGTGAGTGTTTTTACATGGGTTCTGTTTGAAGAATTATTCTTCAGAGCTTATTTGTTGCAGCAATTCTACCTCATATTTAAGGATCTCCGGATCACATTTATTTTATCTGGCGCACTCTTTGCCGCTATACATTATACAGCCGAAGGTCTAAGTATTTTTGACTCATTTCTCGTTTTGATCTATTACTTTTTAGTATCCATCATACTAAGTATATTTACTGTATTAAGCGACGGGATTACGGTCCCGATAGCGATTCATTTCACAAATAATTTAGCTGCCTTAGCATTGTCCCCATCAAAATATTTTATAAATGAGTCTTTAAATTTAGAATCCATAAAAATTAGTCTGTTGACCTCCTTCGTAGAATTAATCATTTGTGCTTGTGTACTATATTGGATACTTCTCCAAACGAAACTTATTTCAAATATTAAAAAACTAAATATCTCTTATAAAATATGAGGACACTTATTATTATCATTTTAGCACTCAGCTTTTCTTCATTAGTTAAAAGCCAAAGCCATTGTTGGCAAATGCGAGCAAGTTATGATATTGATCTGGAAATGAATACAACAAATCATAGCTATACTGCAACCCAACGTACAATTTTATATAATAACAGTCCGGATACCTTATTTGAATTGTTTTTTCATCTGTACTTTAACGCATTTCAACCAGGTAGTGATATGGATATTCGTTCCAGAACTTTACCGGATCCGGATGCTAGAATCGGGCAACGCATTTCTAAATTGAGCCCATCTGAATTTGGATTTATTCAAATTCAAAAAATGAAACAATTTAAAAAAGAAATAAATTATAAAGTGGAGGGGACTCTCTTAATTGCCAAACTGTACGAAACTTGTATCCCCGGTGATAGTATCGTTATCGAATTACAATACAATGCTCAGGTTCCTGTACAAATCAGAAGAAGCGGAAGAAACAACAAGGAAGGTATTGATTATTCTATGGCTCAATGGTATCCGAAACTTTGCCAATATGATGCTCATGGCTGGCATACAGATCCATATATAGCTCGAGAATTTTATGGAATATTTGCTGATTATAAAGTACAAATCAAGATTAATCAAAGTTATTGTCTGGGCTTTACGGGTGTACTTCAAAATCCTGGTCAGGGTGCCTGTAATAAACCTTTGAATACAAATGGCGATGCCAAACTTGAATGGATTATAAAAGCTGAGGATGTGCATGATTTTGTTTGGGCTGCAGATCCTGAATATATTTATCAATCACATACTTGCTCAAATGGAGTCCTTTTAGAGAGTTACTATAAAAATGACCCCAGCTCCAAAGAATCCTGGGAACAGCTTGCCCATATTGTTGATAAAGCCTTTGAATTTATTGAATCCAAATACGGTCCTTATCCCTATCCTAAGTATGCCATTATTCAAGGTGGTGATGGAGGCATGGAATATCCAATGGCAACACTCATAACAGGCAACCGTCCATTGATAAGTCTGGTAGGCGTAACGATTCATGAATTGATGCACAGTTGGTTTCAAGCCGTATTGGCTACAAATGAAAGTTTGTACGCATGGATGGATGAAGGCTTTACATCTTATGCTGAAGAAGAAACGATGAATTATTTAAAATCAAAGAAACTTATTCCCGGAATCCCTAGTCCTACTCCCCATAAAGAAAACAGAGACAATTTCACTACTTTTTCTATGAGTGGACTGGAAGAGCCACTTTCAACCCATTCTGATCATTTCAGAACCAACAAGGCTTATGGCATGGGGGCTTACAGCAAAGGCGCCTTATGTCTAGACCAACTACATTATATTCTTGGATCAAAGCTCTTTGATGAGGCTATGTTAAAGTATTACTGGACCTGGAGATTTAAACATCCTACTCCAAATGACTTTTTCAGAGTATTGGAAAAAACAAGTAAAATTCAATTGGATTGGTTTCAAAAATATTTTACTGAAACGACAAAAACCATAGACTATGGTGTAGATTCTGTTTATACTTCAGAAAGCAAAACCATTTGCCGTCTTGTAAGATTTGGAGAATTTCCGATGCCTGTAGAACTTGAATTAACGAAAACCGATGGGACAAAAATGAGCTACTATATACCATTAAATCTCATGCGCGGTTGTAAAATATTTGATAAGTCAGAAAAAGTTCAAATGCAGCCGGCATGGTCATGGGTAAATCCCTATTATGAACTGTCGCTGAATATTTCATTAAACGAAATAAAACAAATTTGCATCAATGCAACTCATGAGTTAGCAGATATAGATGTATCTAATGATTGCTCTTTACTACAAACAGCAGAATAAAATTCAAAATAAAAAAAAATACTTATGACAACAAAGGAATTTTTACTAAATCTGCCCGAAAAAATAAATACAAAAGCGCTTGAAGGAATGTCAACTTGTTTTCATTTTGATTTAGAAGGCGAAGGGGGCGGACAGATTTCAGTTCTTGTTCAAAATGGAATCATGCAATGTAATGAAGGACTGCATGGCGAAGTAAAATGTGTTATTAAATCGAATGCGACGGACATGAAAAAAATATTTAAAGGTGAGCTCAATCCCATGATGGCCATTCTTACCGGCAAAATGAAAATTTCAAATCAATCAGAAATGTTGAAATTTGCAAAAATCCTGGGTTGGATGTAATCGCTCATCAAAATCTCAATTGCATCAAAACTTGTCCGCCGTATCCACTAAAATCCGGAGCCCATTGAAGACTTAAATCTTTTGAAACATCGAACTGATTGAGGTGCGCATCGACATATGCATCAATACCAGTAAGAAGATACACTATTCCCAATCCTATATAACTTAATTGTAAGTTGCGATCATAAAATTTTCGATAACTATCAATACCGGTAAGAGATAAAATGCCAACGAATTCATCCTGTGGATCTGAAGGATTGTCAATGCGTTCTCGAAGTGCTCTATCATAGCGATTGAATTCAGTACTGTTGAAACTAATAAAATAGATCATGCTTCCGAAACCAGCGTAAACGATAGGCAGTTTCCAATATTTCTTGTTATACACTTGGCCTGCGCCGGGTAATAATAAGGAATAGGCGAGAGCTTTACCGGGTTTTCCACTAAACAGAACAGAAAAAATGCTCTTGGAAGGCTCTTTTGAGTGTTTTAAAGTATCTATTGCCTCTTGCGCATAAGACTGCATTGGAAAGTATGCAAAAATGCCGACCATAATCAATGTACGAACCATTAATATCTTACTCATCAACCCGATCAAGAATTTCATTGAGTTGGCGATCATTTTTAAATTTGATGATAATCTGCCCTTCACCATTCTCTTTTCGTTGTATTTGAACTTTATATCCAAAAAACATGCTCATTTTTTGCTCCAGAGGCTCTATTGCATGATTGCTTGTTTTTGTTGATGGACTTGCCGGTCGTCTGGCTTTAGACCTTTGATAACTTTGTAAGGTTTTTTCTGTTTCTCTAACGGACATTTCATTTTTTTGAATGTCTTTAAACAGTTGCATTTGTAAAATGAGATCATCTACACCAGCAATGACGCGTGCATGACCCATACTTATATTTTTTGCTTTAATTGCATTTTGAACTTCAACCGGCAATTTTAAAAGTCTCACATAATTGCTGATAGTACTTCTTTTTTTGCCAACCCGATCTGATAATTGCTCCTGAGTATAGCCACATTCGTCAGACAATCTTTGATAAGAAATGGCCACTTCAATTGGATTGAGGTCTTCCCGCTGAATGTTTTCAACCAAAGCCATTTCGAGCATCTCGTTGTCATTTGCAAGCCGGACGTAAACAGGAATTTCTTTAAAACCAGCCAATTGCGAAGCTCTGAATCTTCTTTCGCCACTGATGATTTGAAATTGATCAGAGCCTACCTGACGAACGGTAAGCGGTTGAATGATGCCATATGTTTTTATTGATTCCGCCAATTCAGCTATGAGTTCTTCATCAAAAACATGGCGAGGTTGTTGTTTATTCGCAAAAATCTTTTCTATGGGAATCAAGCTAACTGCATTGATTTTAGAACTTTCTGTAACATCACCCTGCATCGGAGTATCTGCATTGATACTTGACAACAATGCTCTCAAACCTTTTCCCAACTCATTTTTTTGCTTCATGGGTATTCAATTTATTTTTTCGCATAAATTCATCTGCCAAATTTAAAAAATTGTGACTTCCTTTACTGGCTGCATCATATAAAACAACCGGTTTTTTCGCCAACGGAGCTTCTGATATTTTGGAATTTCTATGAATGATCGTATCAAATACCGGTAAGTTAATATTTGATTTAATATCTTCAATCACCATCGCAGACAATCGCAAACGTTTATCATACATACTTAAAAGCACGCCTTCAATTTCAAGCTTTGGGTTTAAAACACTTTTCACAAGATCGATTGTGTTTTTGATTTTAGACAAGCCTTCTAGTGCAAAAAGTTCACATTGCACTGGAACAATTACTGAATCTGCTGCTGTCAATGCATTGATGGTGATCAAACCTAATGAAGGAAGGCAATCGATAAAAATAAAATCGTAATCTGCTTTGATGGGATCTAATACTTTTTTCAGGACCCGCTCGCGATTTTGCATATTAACCAATTCAATGTCGGCACCAACAAGATCGATCGTTGAGGGTAAAATAAATAAATTGGGAGTATCGGTTGCTATGATGGCCTGTTCGGCAGGGACATCATTGATCATACAATCATATAAACTCATTTGGCCGGGTTCAACAATCGCTCCGGTGCCGGAAGTGCTGTTTGATTGTGGATCTGCATCTACTAATAGCACTTTATGCTCCAGAATGGCAATGCATGATGCTAAATTGATGGAGGTTGTAGTTTTTCCGACACCTCCTTTTTGATTGGCTATGGCTATTATTTTGCCCATTTAAATGCTTATTGCTTCGTTAATTTTAGGTATGGTCAGCAATTTACCTTTTTCTGCAAATGCTGACTCAAGTACACCTCCGTCGATTTGAATAGGTGGAAAAGTATTAAAGTGACAGGCAATAATATGCGAACACTTGATAAAATCACTGGCCATCAGGGCATCTTCATATCCCATTGTAAAATGGTCTCCGATAGGCAAAATTGCAAATTTTAAAGGCGGGCACATCATTGGTATCAATTGCATATCCATAGTCAAAGCAGTATCTCCGGCAAAGTAAAAACTGGTTTCATCATTGAAAATACAAAAACCCACAGGATTCGCTCCATAAGAACCATCCGGCAATAGACTTGAATGAATGGCATTTACCAGTTTGACAGTTCCAAAATCAAGTTTAATTTTTCCACCCGTATTCATGTGAATCCCCTTAATTCCTAGCTTTTCAAACCATGCTACGATTTCATAAGTACTGATAATCAAAGCATTACTATTTTTTGCTATAAGTTCAGCATCGGCCATATGATCACCATGACCATGTGATATCAGGATATAATCTGCTTGAATCGATTCAATGTCAATATCTTTGGCTAAGGGATTCGCGGATATAAAAGGATCAAATAAAATGCGTTTGCCGGAAATTTCTGCTGCAAAACAGGAATGCCCGTAATAATGTAATTTCATGTTCTCAATTTCATGCAAACCTACGGCAATTCTATCGACTAAACCCAAACAAAAGCCTAAGTCCGATTGGAACGCCCCATCAACAAGCTAACAAATCAAGATGCCTAATGTAATTTAGCGTTTTCCTAAAAATGGACTCAATAACATGTTCGCAATTCAATTCAGGAATTACTTAGTGAAGCACATCGCATGAATATAAAACCAAATAATGCCTGGCTTTTTTTCGTTTTGTTGTATGCGTGTAATGTACAAGATAACAGTCCAATTTTTAAACCTGCCGTATTTCATTACAATCAGCCAAATCTCATCAATTCTTTGGATCCTGCTTTTGCAAAATCGCAAAATAATATATGGGCCATAGAACACTTGTATAACCAACTGGTCGATTTGGATGATTCAATGAAAATCATCCCGGAATTAGCAACTTCCTGGGAAATCCTTCAGAATGGAAATCTATACAGGTTTCACATCCGAAATGATGTTTACTTTCATATAGATTCCTGTTTTGGAATTCCACTTACCCGTAAGTTAATCGCTTCAGATGTAGTTTATAGTTTTAAGAGACTGATTGATGATCAATTGAGTGCACCCGGATCCTGGATATTTAAAACTAAAGTGATAGCAGACGAACCTTTTCGCTCTGTTGGCGATAGCATTTTCGAAATTCACTTGCTGAGTCCATTTGCACCTTTGCTACAATTACTTACATCGGCATATTGCAGTGTTTATCCTCCTGAAGCCATCAACATATACGGAAATCAATTTTCAAAACATCCGGTTGGAACCAGCGCATTCCGACTTCGAAAATGGATAGGTAGAAAAGGGTTATTTCTCGAACGTAATCCAGCCTATTATGCTAAAGCTCCAAATTTGGATGGCATCCGAATCAGTTTCATGGAGGATAGAAATACAGCTTATTTAGAATTTCTTAAAAATCAATTAGACTTTTTCTCAGGTATCCATACGGGCTTCGCCCATCAAATCCTAAATTCAAGAGGTTACTTGCGAGAGGACCAAGAGGGGAAGTTTCAACTATTAAAAGGCGACTACCTAAACACCGAATACATTGGGATAAACACAAGTAAATTGGATCCTTCACATCCTTTACATATGAAGGCATTCAGACAGGCTCTCAACTACGCGATTGATCGAAAGAAACTGGTTGAAAATTTTCGCTTTGGAATTGGTACCCCGGCATTATCGGGATTTATACCAAAAGGATTACCGGCATATGACCCGATCCAAAATCCTGGATATTCATACGACCCTGAAAAAGCAAAGCAGTTATTTGCGCAATGCGGCTTTTCAGACATTCAAAATATTCCTGAACTTGTCATTAGCACGAACAAGGATTATGTAGATTTAATGACTTTTATAGCAAAACAGTGGCAAGAAATTGGCTTAGACGTAAGCATCGATTTGGTTGAAACAGCAAGCTTAAGAGAACAGATGCGATCAGGTGATGTCTCCATTTTTAGAGCATCCTGGATAGCAGATTACCCCGATGAAGAATCATTTATGACTGTTTTTTACGGACCTAATACGGCTCCACCAAATTATACCCGATTTAATGATCCGCTATTTAATAAAATATATGAGACCGCCATTTCTGAAATCAATCCCGACAAAAGGCGAAAATATTATCAACAATTAGACGCTATACTCATTGAGCACGCACCGGTTATCGTTTTGTTTTATGACCAAACTGCCTGGTTTGCTCAAAACCATATTCGGAATTTAAAGACCAATCCTCTCAATTTATTAAAATTGAATGAGACGTCTGAAACCTATTGAGATTCATGAACTAACAATTGTTAGGGAATAAATATCTTGCTAACGAATGGCGCTTTGGACACACCGAAAACCTTCACAAAGTATATCCCGCTTGGCCAAAGATCAGTTCTGATCTCCATACGATGACTTCCGTTGGATATAAATCTGGAATCTGGGAAAATATTCCTTCCGTGCACATCTAATACTTCCAAATTTTTAATCAGATCAGACGATTGTAGTTGAATTAATTTAGAACCATTATTGAAAATCAAAGAAATTTGGTTTTTGGAATGATTCGCAAACATGAGTTTAAAGTCTTCCGTTTTACGGTCATTTGAAAATATAAATTCAGTTGGAAACAAAGTCTCATCTACTTTCGAAATACTTGCCTCACCATAACTTATAACTTTCAACACAGCCTGTTTACTATTCCATTGTTGGCCATACATTGATTTTTTCCAGGCCATCATTCTGATCGTTCCTGTTGCTGATTCTAAAGAATAGTCCATTTCATAAGTCGGGTGGTCCAGCTGTCCGGTCGAGATTTGTTCGATGAAAGTATTTTGGAAATTAACGGCAAACTGAAAAGCCTCCAGGTCATCAATATTTTGGATATAAAATGAATATTGGTAGTTTCCATTTTCCAATTTCGATTGCTCAACATAAACTTGAACATTACTTGAATTTCTGTTTACAGTTTCATTGGATTTAAATAAATTAGCTCCGGTAATGTCACCATATTTTCCAATACCAAATTCATTGATCTTGGTTTTATTCACAAGATCTTTTATCAAAACTTTATTATCTGAATCAAAAATATTCCTGGATTTTGGGTTATGTACGACTGCATATGATTCAGTGAGTTTACTAAAGCCAGAAGTTACACCTAAAATCAATTTCCGGATATCACTGACATCTGCAGCAGTTACCGAAAAGGAATTGTTTACATCTGCTATTTTTTGTTGAAGATTATTCAAAGTATCCAATTTGAGAATATGCCTTTGAATACGAACGATGTCACCTGTTGTCACACCAGAGACGGGATCAGCCTTACTGCCGATATAAGGCAAGACATAAATGCCATCCAAATTTTGCGGCAACTGGAATTCGCAATTATAGCTTCCTGAATCCATTTTAATAGCAGGATTCCCATTTAAATAATCTACGATTAAATAGGATTCAGGTTGAATTGAAGTTATTGTTTTAACGGAGAAAGCATTTGTGCATCCCGTACCGCCACCGCCGCCGCCGCCGCCGTTAACCTTCCTGAATGCCCTTGCAATAGCTGTATCTAATCCATAGGGATTTCCAGCACTCATATTGACATTGTAATCCACATCTCCATTAGGCGCAATAACGACAAAAGTTGGGGTTCCGTACCACGTTCCAAAATTTCCACTTTTATAGGGAGAAAGTGCCTGGGCAGAATTACCATCTGATCCAACTCCAGGAAAAGTCAGACCTTTTGACTGGTGATAAGATTTCACACTGGCATTTTTATCTGAACTCAGCGTAGTAATCTGTAAAAATTCCACATCACCAGATCCTGAGCCCCATCTTGTGTATGCACTCTGTACATAGGGTGCTATGCTGGCGCAAGGCGGGCAACCCACGAAGAAAAACTTTATGACGATAACTTTGTCTTTATCGAGATAATCCTCGTAAAGCTTATGAGTCTTGGAATTAAAATCAGTAATTGTGAAATCAGGGGCTTTCTGAGCATTAATTACAGAAAGACTGAGCCCTGTTATAAGACCCAAGAGTGTTATTTTTGTGCGCATCCTCAAATTTTTATCAAAAATATAGCCATTTGATTGATAATCAAAGGAATTTAACCAAAAAATTACAGATACTGGACCTTGGGGAACAGCCTTATTCCAATGTATGGGCATTACAAAGTGAACTACACCAGAACCTTATTGCCCAAAAAAGGGAAGACCCGGCGGGGCTTCATTTTACTTCTCACGCTCTCATCTTATGTGAGCATCCCCATGTTTTTACATTGGGAAAATCAGGTCAACAAGACCATTTATTGCAACCCCTGGACAAAATGGAAGAAATCAATGCCGAATTTCATATGATCAACAGAGGCGGAGATATTACTTATCATGGACCCGGTCAACTCGTTGCTTATCCAATTCTTGACCTTGAGAAAATATTTACAGATGTCCATAAATACATCCGTTCCTTAGAGGAAGTTGTCATTCTCGTATTAAAAGAATACGGCATTGCTGCAGATAGAATTTCTGGGCTCACAGGTGTCTGGATAGATATTCATGGCACAAAACCGCGAAAAATCTGTGCCATTGGAGTCCACCTCAGCCGGTGGGTAAGCCTGCATGGTTTGGCTTTTAATGTAAACACAGATTTAGATTATTTTAAATACATCGTCCCTTGTGGTATTAATGTAGAAGAAAAACCCGTAACTTCTCTCAAAAAAGAATTGGGTTTTCCTGTTTCAATGGAGGACGTTAAATCAAAATTTATTCAACATTTTTTAAATACATTTGAACTTTATATCACATGACAACAGAAATTAGTAAAAAAGTATCTGAATCATTCATTGAAATGAATGAACTGGTATTGCCCAACGACACCAATGTTTTAGGCAATTTAATGGGTGGAAATCTCATGCGATGGATGGACATTGCTTCTGGTATTTGTGCCAGTAATCATTGCGATTCACATGTAGTTACGGTATCTGTAGATCATCTTACCTTTCAGGAGCCCATCAAATTGGGAGATGTAGTCAATATTAAAGCATATGTAACAAGAGCATTTCACACTTCAGTAGAAGTGTATCTAGAAGTCTTTACAAGGGGTGTGCTTCAGAATAAAACCCGGAAATCTAATCAGGCATTTTTCACCTTTGTAGCTTTGGATGAAAGGACCATGCGTCCCAAAAATATTCCGCACGTGATTCCTGAAACTGACGCTGAGAAAAAATTATTCGATGAAGCGATCGTGCGCAGAGAAATGCGATTGGTGCATAGTGGCAGATTAAAGCCATCAGAAGCAACGCAATCTAAAGATTTTTTAAACGCTTAAATGTTAATTTCCAATGAAAAATATTTCCATTATTTTTTTGGCTTTGACTATTTCCTCAACTCTTTGGTTTTGTTCCACAAAAAATGAAATAGTTCCTGTAGATATTTCAAATATTCCTCCGGATGATTTATATCTATTGGACAAAATTGGCATTCCTGATGAAGCTTTCCTGCGAAAAGTAGAAAACGAAATTATTGATTTTAAAAAACAACAAGCCTTCAGAAATCCTCACTTTGCATTTCCGGGTAAATGGTCTACTCAAGGTCCAGGTAACTTGGGTGGAAGAGTAAATACCATTGCTGTGCATCCTGACAATGAAAATATTATTTTCATAGGATTCTCTCATGGCGGAGCGTACCGAACTTTAAATGGCGGAGCCCAATGGGTGCCAGTATTTGATCAGCAATCCACGCTGTATGTAAGTGATATCGTCTTTGATCCACAAAATCCTAACATCCTTTATATCGCAACCGGCGATCACAGTGGCGGATTTTACTGTGGTCAGGGGGCAGGTGTATTCAAAAGTACGGATCTAGGTAACACCTGGACCTATTCAGGCTTAAAAGAAACCCGTGTCATTTCCGAATTAGCTGTAAATCCAAAAAACCCTCAAATCGTTTATGCAGCGTCTTTGGGTTACAGTTACGGAAAAAACGAACATAGAGGTTTATACAAATCCAATGATGCAGGTAAAAATTGGACAAAAGTCTTTTATCTCAACGACTCAGCAGGTATTACTGATATTGCTATGCATCCAACGGATCCAGATGTTTTATATATCGCCAGCTGGAATAAATTAGGTACTAACAATCGTTCGTTTGTCGTCGGACCAGATGGCCAAATTTTTAAAACTTCTGATGGTGGCACCAATTGGATAAAACTTACAAACGGGCTACCCAGTGATAGCATAAATGGCCGTATCGCTCTTGCGCTTTCAGAAAGTAATCCAGATATACTCTACGCCAGATATGTTCGTACCTATTCGTGCAACAGATCAAATTCCAATCATTTGTACGCAATTTACAAAACTGAAAATGCCGGAACTTCATGGAAAAATTTAAATGCAGTTTCTGATAGTTCAGGTTTGGCATGTGATGTATTGGGCGGATTTGGTTGGTATTTCAGAACCATTGCGGTCAATCCAAAAGATGCAGATGACTTACTGGTATTGGGTGTTGATATATTCAGGTCTCTCGATGGTGGAAAAAATTGGTTTCCGGCGGCACCTGATTGGTCAGGTTATGAAGTGCATGCCGACAAACACGATCTTGTGTTTTTGGACAACGGCGATATGCTTTTAGGAACAGATGGAGGTTTGTATCGTTACATGGCTGCAGATGATGAGTGGAAAGATATAGAAGACATTCCTACTAATCAAATCTACCGAGTCGCGTATAATCCAAACATTCCAGATTTATATTACGGCGGATTACAGGATAACGGATCCACAGGTGGTAACCAAATGAACATCTCTGAATGGGAAAGAATATTTGGTGGAGATGGATTTCAAATGGAATTCAAACCCGGCAACCCGGATATCTATTATGCCGAATACCAAAATGGAAATATCTGGCAGTATTATAATGGCGACTGGAGGTCCTTTACAAGGGGCATTTCCGGAACCCGTAACTGGGATTTTCCGTATATGATCTCCAGACATGATCACGACAAATTATTAGCAGGATCAACATCTGTTTATGTGAACTATAAAGATACAGCTGCTCATTGGGTTGCCATCAGTCCGAATCTCGTAGCCAATGGAAAATATCCGGCGCGCTCAAATCCAAGCATCACAAGTCTGGATGAATCTCCTTTAGATTCAAATGTGATTATCGCCGGAACGCTTAATGGAAATGTTTGGTCCACAAATGAATTTCTAAACAATTGGAAAAATATTTCTGCAGGTCTTCCACAAGGCTATATAACATCCGTCAAATGTTCTTACTTTGATAAAACTCATTTCTTTGTTACACTCAGCGGACATAGAGGTGATGACTTTAAATCTTATGTTTATAAAACAATAAACAGCGGGCAAACCTGGACGAGTATCCAAGGCAATTTACCGGATCTGCCTATTTATGATATTTTAGTCTATCCTTCAAAAAGTGATTCTGTTTTATTTATTGGAAATCATATCGGTGTTTATGCAAGTATTGATGGAGGGAAAGATTGGAAGAGAGTAGGCGACAATATGCCATTTATTGAAGTTTTTGATTTAGGCATCAATGACGCAGAGCAAACTTTAGTAGCAGGTACTTATGGCAAATCCATTATGAGTTTTCCTTTGCAATCTATTTTAAAACCTATAGTCGATAATAAAAACGAATATGTTGAATTTGCATTTGAAGTCTATCCCAATCCTGCAACGCAAAGTATACAACTAAATTATCCTCAGAATTTTAAAAAAATAATAAGTTATCAACTCATCAATATGTTTGGAAAGATTGTAGGAATTGGAACATTGGATCTCCAATCTAATGATAAAATCAATATTCAACAATTGGAAAATGGGATTTATTTTATACGACTGAAAGGCATATCCAATCCTTTAACTTTTCTAAAGATTTAAGCAGGTTTGAAATTTCAGAATATTCATTTTCATTCTCTGGATGCGTTTTTTGAATATTTACCAAAGGATCAAAAAATAATTACTGAATCACTTCGGGATATTGTTATGTCGACTTTGCCCGATGTAAAAGAAAAATTATCGTATAATGTTCCCTTTTATGCCCTGCATAAACGCA
This sequence comes from Saprospiraceae bacterium, assembly GCA_016719615.1. Taxonomy (NCBI): domain Bacteria; kingdom Pseudomonadati; phylum Bacteroidota; class Saprospiria; order Saprospirales; family Saprospiraceae; species Saprospiraceae bacterium. Next base: position 1,509,049 of record JADJYQ010000001.1, on the reverse strand, counting down.
TTGCATTTATCTGGCCCGGAGCTGTGCCCTGGGGAAAAACAATCAAAGAAGGCGTCGAGTTGGGTTTTACCCTGGGATACCTGTTACCGGAAAATACATATTTAAATCAGGGTAACAGAAAGCAAGTTTTTATCAAAACCATTTATTCAACTGCTGATATAAGAGAACAGTTGATTCGGGATTTACTCTTACAATCTGCAGAACTTGATCAATTGCTAAAATTTAAAAGTTGAAAAGTTGTTGCAAATATTTTGAATGGTAAGTTATAATAAGCTTAAAATATTAATTTTACTTTCTTCCAGAACGATCCACAAGCGTTGCCGAAGCCTGTTGTGAACTCATCACAAGAATGTCCTGGATATTAACATGTAAAGGACGCGAGCAAATAAAATAGATGATATCTGCAACATCATTAGCATTCAATGGTGTAAAATCCTGATAAATATTTGCGCGTTCCTGATCACCGTCGAAACGCGTTAATGCAAACTCTGTATTCTCAACATGACCCGGCGCAACCTGACTTACTCTGATATTGTAAGGGAAAAGGTCTTGCCGCATGGCTTTGGTCAGTGCATCCACAGCAAATTTAGTAGCACAATATACATTTCCTTTAGGGTAAACTTCTTTTCCTGCTGTAGAACAGATATTTATAATATGCCCGGAACCCTTTTCAACCATGTAAGGAGAAATCAATCTCGTGACATATAACAATCCCTTAAGATTGGTATCGATCATGGTTTCCCAGTGTTCCAAATGGCCTTTATGAATTGGCTCAAGACCCTTTGCAAGGCCCGCATTATTGATTAATATATCAACTTGTGGAAGCAGCTCAGAAATAAGTTGTAAAGAATTTTCAATGTCCTTAAAATCACGGATATCAAAACAGCATTTTGTAATACGCGTATTATTCCATACAGATAACTGCAGTTCTAAGGCATCTAGTAATTCTCTACGCCGTCCACACAAAATGAGATGCCCGGTTTGATTTGCCGCAAATAATTCTGCGGTGGCCTTTCCAATGCCTGATGTGGCGCCCGTTATGAATACTGTTTTATTCATGCTCGGTAAACTTACGAATGTTAGTTTCGAAATCCCGAATATATTCTTGATATTTGGAAGTGGCAGGACCATCAAATCCGGTATGAACTTTAACTATCTTATGATGATGATCTACGAAAAGCAGGGTGGGGAAGGCCATCAACTGTGATATTTGAGGAATGACCTTGGATGCAGAATCTCTATTGGCCTTTCCGCCTAATGCAATATCATAAGCAAGTTTTAATTTTGTTTTAAAATCTAGGATTCTTTGCATCGCTTTTTGTTTTTCCGGATGTCTTTCAAAGGACAATCCAAGCACAACCACCTTGTCATTGGGGTTATTATGAAAATACTCATTTAAGAAAACTGCTTCATCCAGACAGTTGGGGCACCAGGATCCCATAATTTGCACGAGTTTCAATTTGTTTTTGAATTTTTCATCTCTGAAATCAATAATTTGACCATCTGGAGTTTCAAAACCAAAATAAAAAGGTTCAGAAGAAACAGCAGTACTTAATGAATCCGCATGCTTCAATTTACCTTCTTTTACCTTTACAGCCTTCCACTGAGTTTTATAATGGATACCAGAATAAAACATTCCATCAAGAGAATCTCCGGTAATCGTGGCATGAAACAAAAAAGCGTGAGACCCATCAAATGTAGAAAGCCAAAGTTCATTTTCAACAACCTGCCCTTCAAGAAATCTAAAATCACCAGATTCTGTTCGAAAAGTACCCGTGAGCTTATCTCCTGTTTGCTCAAATTCACCAATGGCATCATACGGCTTCTCCGTATCTACTCCAAATTTTGCCTGATAATGGCCGAAAATCGTTGCGTCAACTTTAGCCGGATTTGTTTTCTTGTAACGATGTGATTGCCCATACTTTGCCTCAAACTCCATCGAATAATTTGATTTATCCAAAACGATCCAGTGACCTTTCATTTTGTCACCTTCAAAAATTCCTTTCAAACATGCATCATATGGACTTAATTTTATGTAAAAAGTATCATCTCCGGTTCGAATATCGCGTCCAAGGCTAATCTCATCAAACACCATTCGTTCTGCTCCATTAATGACCGTCATGATTTGTTTTCCGTCCGGAGCATTTCCAATTTCAAAATTAAAAGCGACGAAATTTGATTTTTCTTCAAAATCGACGTCTCTTTTTACATCTTTTTTCCTTCCTTCCGTTACAATGAGTTCCTTGTGTTGGTTGATAAATAACAAACCTCTCCAAGGACCAGGAGCTAATCCTTCATATCTGTTTGGAATGCTAACGCAAGCAGAAAAATAAACAGCTATTGTAATAATAGAAATAAAAAAAAGAAATCGGTGATTTTGCATTTATGGTACGATCGTATAATATATGATTAAAATGAGCGCTACATTATTCAGTTTTCTCACCTACAAAAAATTGCTCTTTATTGCGAAATAAAATATTAAACGTTGTAAGACTTCCGTAAATACGGGTAATGTATTGCTGTAAATTGACTTTGTCTTCGTCTTCAAGTTTACTGCTGTTAATGCGTTGCTCCATGACTCTGAGTCGATCCCGTACCATTACAATTTTGTGAAAAAATTGATCAATTGGTATTTCTTTCTCTTTCAAGCCAACTTCTCCCGGTTTTAAGATCATCAATCCGTTTTTCCATTTATCTCCCAATGGAACTACTTCTGTAATATCAGACCAGGCACGTAAAATTTTAGCCAAAGCTTTTTCAGCTTCATTAAAGCTGACTGCCTCTTCTGGCTCTATACGCTCAATGATTTCCAGTTGTTGATAATCTTTACCCACCAACTTGATTCCGAATTGAACGAAGCATACTTTATATGCCGCCACGTCAATATGAATAACCACCCCATCACCAAAAGCAGGATGTTTAACCCTTGAGCCTATTCCAAGTATTTTATCCAAACCCATAGATATATTTTAAGTTGCAAAGATATTATAAATTAAGAGCCTTCTATTTATAAGCTAGTGTCATCTCTCTTTTGCCCATTGGACCGGGTACATTTTCCACCTTAAAGCCAATTCGTTTGAGGCTTCTTTTGAAATCACCCTTGGCACAATACGTCGTCAATAATCCGCCGTGACTGAGCATACGGTAAAATTTTAGTAACACTTCTTCTTCCCATAGTTCAGCCTGATCGTTGGGAGAAAATGCATCCATATAAATTAAATCAAAGGATTCCTGTGTATCCCATATTGTTAGATCTCCATTGATTTTTTCAAGTATAAAATTCTCAGTGAATCGCTTGGCCTGGTTCCAGGAACATTGATGGAATGATAAGAACTGCTCATTAGCATCCGGCGTTTGTAAAATTTCAGGATAATTTAGCGATTCATAGAGAAAGTCAGGAAGAGGCCATTTTTCGATCGCTGTATAAGAAATGTTTAAACTTCCATGATTCACAGCATATAAGTAGGTTAGGAAAGCATTTAATCCGGTACCAAAACCCATCTCGAAAATGCGAACGTTGTCCAGTCTGGAAGCCATCGTGTGCAAGCCATAATTTATAAAGACATGCTTGCTTTCTGTAATGGCACCATGCACCGAATGGTAATAATAATTGTTCACCTCATCGTAAATAGTGTCAGAGCCATCAGAAGTTTTAAAAATGCTTAACATAGTGCAAAAAAAAACCAGCTTCCTGAAGAAACTGGTTTATTTCTTAAAAGAATATAATGTTATTAAAAAAGGGAAATCAGAACTTGGGTAGCCAACTGAAATACCATATTCAGGCTATCAGTTATAGAAAAATCATACGGGCAACCATAGCCTCTGCTACAGGAGCTCAGGCCGCATAAAACCAACAAACCTAAGATTGTCTGTAATTTTTGATTTTTGAATACTTTCATATACGTCAATTTAATGATGAACCAATACAGCTCTAACGAGGGTCAAAGATAAAATATTATCGACAAAATCTCATTATGTTTACCGGTTAAAATAATGGTATAATACATGGCTAAAATCCATCTTATCGCAATCGGAGGCAGTGTAATGCATAATCTGGCCCTGGCTTTAGTAGAAAACGGGCATCAGGTAAGTGGCAGTGACGACCAGATTTTCGAACCTGCACGCACAAAATTATTGAATAAAGGACTTTTACCGGATCAAGATGGTTGGTTTCCGGATAAAATCAGCACTGAAATTGATTTTATCATTCTTGGAATGCATGCAAAAAATGACAATCCGGAACTTCTGGCAGCTATCCAATTGGGAATTCCAATCTATTCGTTTCCAGAATATGTTCAAAAAGCATACAAAGAAAAATTTCAAATCGTAGTCATTGGTAGTCATGGTAAAACGACCACTACTTCAATGATCATGCATATTTTTAAAGAACTTGGACTGGATTTCGATTATTTAGTAGGATCTCAATTGGAAGGCTTTTCGAATATGGTCAGAATTTCGGAAGCTCCATTTGCGATTATAGAAGGTGATGAATATCTGAGTTCTTGCCTGGATTCTCAACCAAAATTTATGCACTACAGTCCTCAAATTTTAGTGATTACCGGAATCGCCTGGGACCATTATAATGTCTTTCCAACATTTGACTCATATCTGGACGCCTTTAGAAAACGTTTAATGACTGGTCTTGCTGCTACGCAAATCGCATATTGTCAAAATGATGCGGTTCTCCGGGAATTAATAATATCAACAGCTCGGCCGGAAAGTTTGCATCCATATCAGGCAGCTCCGAATATCATAAGCCCAACTGAAACACAGCTTATTTACGAAAATGAGCGCTACCCATTGCAAATTTTTGGAAATCATAATTTGGAAAATTTACAAGCCGCTATAACAGTATCCATCTTGCTGAATCATGATTTAAAAAATGTATATTTAGCATTGACAAGCTTTAAAGGTGCATCCAAAAGACTGGAACGCATTTATGAGGATGCAAACAGAATTATCTATAGGGATTTTGCCCACGCACCATCCAAACTAAAAGCGAGTCTTTTAGCAGTTCGCGAGAAACATCCGGGCAAAAAATTACTTGCAGTCGTCGAACTCCATACTTACAGCAGTTTAAATCCAGAATTTTTACCGCATTATGCACAAACAGCAAGTCCTGTTGATAAATTAATGGTTTATTATGATCAGAAGGCAATGGAGATCAAAAGAATGGAACAAATTGATCCATTGCTTTTATTGAAGGCATTCGAACATCCTGATATCAGTATCATCAATGATGCCATGCAACTCAAAGCTCTTTTAGTCTCAAGCATCTCCCAATACGAAGTCATTGTATTTGCAGGTTCAGGAAACTTTGGTAAGCTGGATCTGGCAAACTTTTACCAAAGTCCTTTTTGAAACCTTAGAATGCCCTCATATTCATTATTTTTGAGCCTTTAAACCAGATATGAGCAGAATAATAACTTTAAGAGATGCCTTGCGGGAAGCAATGTCGGAAGAGATGAGAAGAGATCCTCATGTATTTCTGATGGGAGAGGAAGTAGCACAATACAATGGAGCCTACAAAGTAAGTAAGGGAATGTTAGAAGAATTTGGCCCGCAAAGAGTCATCGATACGCCAATCACGGAATTGGGCTTTGCAGGAATTGGTGTAGGTGCTGCCATGAATGGATTGAGACCGGTTATTGAGTTTATGACCTGGAATTTTGCAGTACTGGCGTTTGATCAGATCGTCAACAATGCTGCTAAAACACTCTCGCAGTCGGCTGGACAGTTTAATTGTCCGATCGTTTTTAGAGGACCGAGTGGCGCTGCTGGACAACTTGCGCAACAGCATAGTCAGATGTTTGAAAGTTGGCTAGCCAATTGTCCGGGGCTTAAAGTTGTGTCCTGTGTTGATCCTTATGATTCAAAAGGCCTTCTAAAAGCTGCCATTCGCGACAATGATCCGGTTTGTTTTATGGAATCAGAAATGATGTATGGTCTTCAAGGCGAAGTACCGGAAGGAGAGTACCTTGTAGAAATTGGCAAAGCCGCTATCAAAAGAGAAGGCACTGACGTTACGATTGTATCTTTTAACAAAATGATGGAAGTGGTCAAAACAGCAGCTGCAGAATTGGCTAAAGATGGGATCGACGCAGAAATCATTGACCTCCGGACCATCCGGCCATTGGATTATGATACCCTGATTCAATCTGTCCAAAAAACGAATCGATTGGTGGTTGTTGATGAAAGCTGGCCATTTGCCGGTGTTGCTTCGGAAATTACTTATGTGGTTCAGAAACATGCTTTTGATTACCTGGACGCACCTGTCACTCGGGTAAATGCAGCAGATACTTCATTGCCCTATGCATCGCCCTTTGTTCAGGCTTATATGCCAAATCCTGAAAAAGTGATAAAGGCAGTAAAACAAGTCCTCTATACTAAATATTGATTAGATCCTTCAAATTATTGAATGAATGCCTACTGGAAATTCAGTTTATTCAGCCATCACTTTTTTTTCAATTTCCTTTAAGCTGATCTGCCTGTAATCCCCTGGTGGAAGTGCCCCAAGCGATAAGTTACCTATAGCACTCCTGATCAGACGCAGTACAGGGAATCCTGCAGCGGCGAGCATTTTTCGGACCTGATGATTTTTGCCTTCCGCGATGCCTATTTTTATCCAACTCACCGGTTGATGGATCCTCATTCTAATAGGAGGAACTCTGGCCTGGAATTCCGGATCCTTTTCCAGAATATCTATTTTCACTGCCTTTAAAAACAGCCATTGCTTCTTGATACGAACCTGCAAACCCTTGAGTAATAGAGATATTGCCTCTGGTTTGATCTGGCCTTCCACCTGGCAGCAATAAGTTTTTACAATAAATTTTTCAGGTGATAAAATTTGATGATTTAGCCTTTTGTCGTTGCTAAGTAATAAAAGTCCCTCCGAATCTTTATCTAATCTTCCAATGGGGTAGACATCCGATTCAATGGTTAAATAATCGCGGAGGCACTTTTGGCCGGGGGTTTCCGGCGTAAACTGACAAAGAACCCCAAAAGGTTTATGAAAAACGTAATAAGAATATGACTTAGAACTTTCGACAGATTTATATTTTGATTTCGATTTTTCCACCTGTATAAATAAAAATTATAACTAATATATTAGCGCTTGGGAATGAAAAACAAACACTTTTCAACAATATTGCACATGTTTTGCACATCTCATCGAACTTTTAACAGTTTGTAAGATGTACTAATTCACAAACTTATTAAAGTTTTCAACAATATGTTAATAAAATTGCCATAATAGCGCTTGACTTTGGCTTATTTTTGAAACAGATATGTAATTATTCTATAATATGTTTTTAGGAACTATTTTTTACTTTTATTTAAGACTATAAATTGATTATTAGATAATTAAATATTATAGTTAAAAATATATCTAAATTTTTATTATATAATATCGCGATCTTCAATACATTTGTGCCCGTTTCTCCTCATTTTTTACCGAATCAAACAAGAGACTCAATGACTTACCAACAAGAACCTATCCTCGTCGAAAATCCGAACCGATTTGTCATATTCCCGATACAACACAATGATATATGGCAATTTTACAAAAATTCGGAGGCCTGTTTCTGGACAGCGGAGGAGATAGATCTTGTACAAGATTTAGATGATTGGAACCAGAAATTGAATGATGACGAGAAACATTTTATCAAACATGTGCTTGCCTTTTTTGCTGCCAGTGACGGTATCGTCAACGAGAATCTGGCTGAAAATATGGTTCGCATGGTTCAGTATCCTGAGGCTAAATTTTTCTATGGTTTCCAAATCATGATGGAAAACATCCATTCTGAAACTTATTCTCTTCTGATAGATACTTATATAAAGGATCCAAAAGAAAAAGATTTCTTATTTCATGCCGTTGAAAATCTTGATTGCGTAAAACAAAAAGCTGACTGGGCTTTAAGATGGATTAAGCAAGGCAGTTTTTGTGAGCAATTGATCGCTTTTGCAGTAGTCGAAGGAATCTTCTTCAGTGGTTCTTTCTGTAGCATCTTTTGGCTTAAAAAACGAGGCCTGATGCCGGGTTTATCCTTTAGTAATGAATTGATATCCCGGGACGAGGGTATGCATTGCGATTTCGCATGCCTGCTTTATAATAAACACATTACAAACAAATTACCGAAGCAAACGATAGAAGACATTATTCGCGAAGCTGTTTCTATCGAAAAATATTTTATTACAGAAGCCATTCCGGCCGCACTTATAGGTATGAATTCAGATTTAATGTGCGAGTACATTGAATTTGTTGCGGACCGATTATTAGTTGCATTGGGCAATAATAAAATCTACAATGCCAACAATCCTTTCCCTTTTATGGATATGATTTCCATACAGGGCAAAACCAATTTCTTTGAAAAGAGGGTATCTGAGTACCAAAAATCGGGTGTAAGTGAAAACATTGCACCCAAAGTATTCACTATCGACGAAGACTTTTAATGTAAAGTTGTAACCCTTTTAATTCATTTTAACCCAACCGTTCTATGCAAGTAATTAAGCGCAATGGCAAGCGTGAAGAAGTCAGTTTCGACAAAATCACCGCAAGAGTCAAGAAATTATGTTATGGTCTTGATGCTCAATTTGTAGATCCAATTGAGATCTCGAAAAAGGTCATATTAGGTTTGTACAATGGTGTTAGTACCTCCGATTTGGATAATCTTGCTGCTGAAACAGCTGCTTCTCTGGCAACTATTCATCCGGATTACGCCATCTTGGCTGCGAGAATTGCAGTTTCAAATCTGCATAAAAACACCCGCAAATCATTCTCCGAAACAATGGAGATCTTGTATAATTATATAGACCCAATTACAAATAAGAAGGCTGGTCTAATCAGTGATGAGATCATAGAGGTCATCCGTCAAAACGCCGATCGATTAGACTCAGCCATCATTTATGATCGAGATTATGATTTTGATTATTTTGGTTTTAAAACCCTTGAACGATCTTATCTATTAAAAGCAGAGAAAAAAGTCGTTGAAAGGCCACAACATCTGCTGATGCGGGCTTCTATCGGTATCCATAGCAATGATCTGGATGCCGCAGTAGAAACTTATCATTTAATGTCCGAAAAATGGTTTATCCATGCCACCCCAACGCTGTTTAATGCTGGTACCCCAAAGCCGCAATTATCATCCTGCTTTCTACTCAGTATGGTTGATGACAGTATACCCGGCATTTTCGAAACCCTTAGCCGTTGTGCTAAAATTTCACAGTCTGCCGGCGGGATCGGTTTGAGCATTCACAATGTGCGAGCAAAAGGTAGTTACATCAAAGGTACCGGGGGAACTTCGAATGGTATTATTCCCATGTTACGCGTATTTAATGACACGGCTCGTTATGTCGATCAAGGGGGCGGCAAAAGAAAAGGTGCCTTTGCCATTTATCTCGAACCTTGGCATGCAGACATTGAAGACTTCCTGGAGCTCAAGAAAAATCACGGAAAAGAAGAAATGCGTGCAAGAGATCTTTTCTTTGCCATGTGGATTTCTGATTTATTTATGGAGCGGGTTTTATCAGACAGTACCTGGTCTTTATTTTGTCCGAATGAAGCTCCGGGCTTATGTGATGTTTATGGCGAGGATTTCAATAAACTCTACAAAAAATATGAGGATGCAGGACTTGCACGCAAAACAGTGCGGGCGCAAGAACTCTGGTTTCAAATTTGTCAAAGTCAAATTGAAACAGGAACTCCTTACATCCTATATAAAGATGCCTGCAATCAAAAGTCTAACCAAAAAAATTTGGGGACCATCAGATCTTCAAATTTATGTACAGAAATTATCGAATATACTTCTGCAGATGAGGTTGCAGTATGTAATTTGGCTTCCATTTCTCTGCCAAAATTTATAAGCGATCAGACTTTTGATTTTCAAAAACTTGCAGAGGTCACAAGAGTGATCACGAGAAACCTCAATAGAATTATCGACATTAACTATTATCCTATAGAAGAGGCCAAAAGATCCAACATGCGCCACCGGCCAATTGGCATTGGTGTACAAGGACTTGCAGATGCCTTCATTTTAATGCGGATGCCTTTTGACAGTCCCGCGGCAAAAAAACTCAATCAGGAAATATTTGAGACGATTTATTATGCAGCTGTCAGTGAAAGCTGTAATCAGGCCAAAATATTCGGCAGCTACGAAACTTTTGCCAACTCACCCATGAGCCAGGGAATTTTCCAGTTTGACATGTGGAATGTAAAACCCGATACAGGAAGATGGGATTGGGAAAGTCTGAGATCAGATGTCATAAAAAATGGTCTACGCAATAGCTTATTGCTTGCTCCTATGCCTACCGCCAGTACTTCTCAAGTGCTGGGTAATAATGAATGCTTTGAACCATATACTTCCAATTTATACACAAGAAGGACTTTATCTGGTGAGTTCATTGTTGTCAATAAACATCTACTTGCTGATCTGGTAAAGAGAAATCTTTGGAATCAGGAAATGAAAGAAATGCTCATGTTTAATAACGGTTCTATTCAAAATATAGAGGCCATCCCACAAGACCTAAAAGAGATTTATAAAACCGTTTGGGAACTGAGTCAGAAATGCATTATTGATATGGCTGCAGACAGAGGTGCTTATATCTGTCAAAGTCAATCCTTAAATTTATTCATGGAAAATGCCAGTGTCAATAAATTGAGTTCGATGCATTTTTATGGTTGGAAAAAAGGCCTCAAAACAGGCATTTATTACCTGCGCACCAAATCGGCAGTTGACCCTATCAAGTTTACTCTAGGAGACAAGCATCAACAACGATTTGTCGACAAACAGCTTGCCGGATCAGTTGAAGATGTTGAGATGATTAATCCTACAAAGTCTGCAAGCATGCACAAAGAAAAAATTGATGAAATGCTTAATGCAGAAGTAAGTGTTCAGCAAATTGTAGAAGGCCAGGTTTGTACCATGGAGGAGGGTTGTATCTCTTGCCAGGGTTAATGTTAAATTTTTTACATTAATTAAACTTTTGCTTAACTTTAAGGTCAAACTACGAACCAAAAACCCTTGTTCCGGTAATGAGCGTTTGTGACTTAAAGTATGATTGATTTTTCCCTTTATTCCTTAAATACGGATAATCCCTCGCCTTTATCTGTTATTTATGCTTTGACCGCAAGTTTTATACTCGCTTGTCTCATTTCATTTACTTTCGATAAAACAAGTAAACACCTACAAGCTCCCGGTCATTTTATACAATCCATGATCCTGGGTGCAATTATTGCGACCATTGTTACCATCGCTATTGGAGATAATATTGGCAGAGGACTTGGTATGTTGGGAATCATGTCCATCATAAGGTTTCGGACCAATTTGACACAACCGAGAAATATGATATTCATATTTTCAGCTTTAGGAATTGGTATCGCATGTGGCGTATTTTCATTTAATATCGCTGTATATGGGGCTGCTTTTTTTGTATCATCGCCTTCTTACTAACGCTAACGCCTTTCGCATCATTTCCAAAAAAACAACAAAGTCTGAGAATCCAAATCAATGATGAAAATTTCATGATTGAAAATCTTGTATTTGATATTTTTAAAGAATTGAAAATTCAAGGCAAGCTCTCAAGAATAGATAATCGTAAAACTGCTGATCTGTTTGAAATGGAATATACCTGGGACCTTGAGAAAGTTGATGATCATGACTGTACCATTCTAGTTAAAACATTACATCAGAGAATACCACTGAATACCATTAGATTTTCAATGCGATTCGAAGATCCAATAGTTTAAAATTAATGAAATGAAATCTATATTCAATCTCCTTACCATTTTAGGCTGTCTTAACCTTGCGGAAGCTCAAAATTTGCCTCTGGAAATGCAGTTTTCAACTGATGGGAAAAGGTTAATTACCGGTGCTTCAGAGACAGATGGTTTTTACCAGTTGAATAAAATCAGGGTCATAGAACTCAATTTTGAACAACCGGATTATTGGGCACAACTAACTGCTAACTATGCCACCAAAAAAGATTTGATGGCCAGCCTGACATACAATGGTGAAGTATACCCAAATGTTGGCGTCCGTTTTAAAGGTCAAACATCCTATCAAAGAGTTACATCACAAAAGAAGTCGTTCAACATAACGATGGATTTTATGGATGACTCCCAAGACATCAAAGGTTATGAAACTTTAAATCTCAATAATTCATATGAAGACAATAGCTTTGTAAGAGAGGTGCTTTACGAATATATCACGAGACCTTTCTGCCCTTCACTCAAAGCAAATTTTTCTCATTTATATATCAACGGGCAGGATTGGGGTTTATATCCTAATGTCCAGGCACTCGACGGAGATTACGTTTCTGAATGGTTCTTGAGCAATGAAGGTACCCGCTGGCGTTGTGAAAGGACAACCGGTGGAGGTCCGGGCCAACCAGGCGGTGGATTTGGGGCTGGTACATCAACGCTTAATTTTCTGGGTGATGATACGACTTTATACAAACCTCATTACACTTTGAAAAAAACAACTTTAAGTGATCCCTGGACAGATCTCATGCGCGCTACTAAAGTTTTGAATACAATTCCACTCGATCAACTTGAAGATACACTTCATAAGGTTATGGATGTTGACCGTACGCTGTGGTTTTTAGCCAAAGAAATTTTGTTTGGAGATGACGATAGTTATATCAATAAAGGAGGAATGGATTATTATGCGATTTACCAAAAAGACATCGAAAAATTAATTCCTCTGGAATACGATGCAAATTCTGTTATGAAATCCCAAACCAGCAGCTGGTCCTTATTTCTAAAAGAGTCCGATACCAAATTTCCGCTCGCAAACAGATTATTTAAAGTGCCTGCTTTGAGACAACGATACCTGGCGCATGTAAGAACCATGTTTAATCAGGCTTTAGATAGCGCTCATTACGTGTCAACGATTAATTACTTATATAATTTAATCGACAGCTTAGTGCAAGCCGATCCCAAAAAATTAATGACCTATACTGCTTTTCAAAGTGAAAAAAATGTATTGATCAATTGGATGCGCAATAGAAGAGTATATGTTTTAAACAATACTGAGTTTAAGCAAATTGGCAACAAAATATCAAATGTTGTATATGCGGTAAACGGACAATTGGATCAAACGCCACTTGATCATGAGCACCTAACGGTTAATGCAAACATTTCTGATGGTCCTGGTGTTCGAAATGCATTTCTTTACTATTCACCTGGTTTTGATGGCACTTTCAAAAAAACGCAAATGTTTGATGATGGATTACATGAAGATGGTATTGCTGCTGATGGGGTTTATGGTGCAGCGATTCCTCCACATCCTGCAGGAAGTTTTGTACGTTTTTATATAGAATCCATTGCCAATAATACATCCGGCACAGCCAGTTATATGCCTGAAGGAGCAGAACACGATGTTTATATCTATCAAGTCAAAGTAAACCAGTCATCTGAGGCAGATGTCGTCATTAATGAATTGATGGCTTCCAACACTAAATCTGTAACTGATCAGGATGGGGAATATGATGATTGGATAGAATTATACAATAAATCTTCAGACGCAGTTGATATCAGTAACTGGATCATGACGGACAATCCTGCAAATTTGGACAAATATCGATTTCCGCAAAACACCATCATTCAACCGAATACTTATCTTATTGTTTGGGCTGACGAAAATGGAAAACAAACAGGATTACATGCAAATTTTAAATTATCTGCCTCTGGAGAAGAGGTTTTATTGTTAGACTCTACAGGATTACTGGTAGACTCCGTCGTATTTGGAAATCAAAAGGAAGACCTTGCTTTTGCTCGCAAACCCAACGGAACCGGCAATTTTATCATTCAAACGCACACCTACAATGCAAATAACGACCTGATACTGGTCAACTACGAAGATGAAATAGAGTCCGTAAAATTAGTCCCAAACCCAGCATCGCATTCTGTAAAACTACTTTCCAACAAGCAAAAACCAAATGTCTTGAAAATCGGAGATGCCATGGGCAGAATTGTACATACTCAATATTACCAACCAAATGATTGGCTGGATATTGGCCATCTTCAAAATGGATTTTATGTTTTGTCGTTTCAGCAACAATCGTTTAAACTTATTGTAAAACGTTAAGATCGTTTTGAAAAAAATTAATATCATTTACATTCTGGCCAGTATCGCCGGTTTATGGTTTATACCTGTTCTTAAAAACAAACTGGCCCACTCAGAAGAGTTTTTTGGAATTGCTGAAAATCCTGTCAAATCTGTCAATTTTGACTATCCGGTTGAAATCGTTCGCGTTTATAAAAAACAAGGAGAAACATTTCTTACAGGAGATACTATTTTGACTTTGCGCAGACTTGATTTGCGATCGAAAGAAACTTCATTACAATACGAATTAGCAGATAATGACTCCAGGTTAAAGGCATCTATTGAAGCACTTTCGCACGATATTGCGATTTTAGAGAATCAAAAAAATCAAATCGAGAATGAATTTCGATACGATGGTGAATTATTGAGACAGGCACAACAAAAATATATAACCAGTCAACAATATTTGATACACAATGACTCTATAACCAATCCTGTCAACACATATATCCCGGAGTCTAAACAACTTGAAACGAATTATCGGCAGAAATTATCTGAAGTCAATCTAAAGATTCGCCAAAAACACAATGACAAGACAGCCTACCTTTTAAATAATCAATTGAAAGCCTCCAAGCTGCAAAAGGAACTTGAAGCCCTTCGTCATTCTGAAGGTGAATTAACAGTTGTTAGTTCAGACAAAGGCATGATTGGTCAGTTAGATTTTGGAGCCGGAGACAGAATTCCCGAATTTACACAGATTGTCAAATTTTATGACGAACATCCAAGTATTGTCATTTTTTACATAGGCGATCAACAGCTCACTTTATTAAATGAAGGCGATAGCCTTTGGATAGAATCTATCAATACACCGAACTTCAAATTTAAAGGTGCCATCAGCTCAATGGGAAACCGTATTACAAACCTTCCGGAACGACTTAAAAAAATACCTGAACAGAGGGCATGGGGCAGGGAAGTTCAGGTACAAATACCCCTTGTGAATCCATTCCTTCAAGGCGAAAAAGTAAAAGTACATTTTTAAAAAATAAAGTCATTCAAAATGCCTAAGTACTTGCTTCATAATCAAATCAAAATTGTACATATCATTTATCTGATCTTAGGATTTGAATACTCATTTTCCCAATCTCCACTTTCTCATTTTTTACAAACAGAACATTTTAGGAATACCGATAGCCTGTTCAATTCCTTCCAGCAACAGACTATGAAAATGGATTTTCGCAAACCTATTTTTAAGCAATTAGATTTTCGTACAGAATCTCATGATTTTAAATTAAATCAACAGGAATATTTGCTTAGATTAAGTTTTCAAAATAACAGTGAAAACAAGTATAGTAGTCAAATTTATTCCACAAAAAAAGAAATACTTGAAAAAGAATATTCAAAATGGAAGGCTAAGTTACTTTTGGATAAATACTATAGTTTATTAGAAGGCTATAAAAGTCTTGAATGTTTGGCGGCATATAAAAGCGCCCTACAGCAATATGAAATCATGTATAAAACATATATGATACGTTTGCAGGAAAACACCCAACTTCTAAAGCCGCTTGCCAAAATAGAGATTAAAATCGCAACATATGAAAACGATTTAATCAAATTGGAGTCAGACTATCAGCATTCCAAAAAACTTCTGCATTTTGATGATCATTTTATTTTGTTGAATCCTATTGTATTACAAACTTCAGATATCATTGAATTCGTTGAAAATGATAAAACCGCACTCAGTTATGACGATACCATTTATATTTTGCAACAAGATATTGAACAGCTTCAGTACAAGATAAAAAAATCAGCCGGCAATCAAATTCTTGATTTTATTCAAGCTAAATATACAGCAGATCCGGAAAGCCTTCTTCAGGAAAAGGCATCTATAGGTATTGGTCTTAAAATTCCGTATATCATCCGAAACAACTACTTAAATGAAGATTACGACTTTAACAAATTAAAAATACAGTGGTCAGCTGAGTTAAACAGACAGGAGTACGTGCAGGAAGTGTGGAAGCTCAAAGTTGAACTCGTAAATAAATGCAAACAACAACTTGGCCTTGAAGAAAGAATTTCAAAACTGGAAGCAAAATATAATCTGGCTAAATTAATGGAAACATCAATTCTAGATCCTGAAGATATTGTTGATATAAGACTTGAGATAAACATGTTAAATATTCATCAAATAAAGTCAAAATTTGAAATTCTTCACGAATACATTCAATATTTGCATAAATCTGGCCATTTCTTAATAAACCCTGACTTAAATTATCTGACCTTACCGTTTCGAAAATTATGAAAATCTATTTAATCGGATCGCTTCTGTTTCTTTTTCAGCATATAAGTTGCAGCTTATCTGCTCAGGTCTATACTTCAGGTGGGAAGCTTGAAGAAAGAATTCAAACTCAGTTGGACGAGTTAACGGGCATCTTAACCCTTTCTGAAGAACAGAAACAATTGCTGAAAGATATCCTTTTGAAATATGGTCAACTTGCTCAGGATAAAAGAAACGAACTCGGCGAAGCACCCAGAGATTCGGTAAGAGCAGTTCTTATGGGATTGGATAGTTTGAAAAATGAAGAAGTCAAAGCCATCCTGACAGAATCTCAATTTGCAGATTATCTCAAATTTATTGAAGAACAACGATTGCAACGCCGTGAAAGGTTTCGTCGATAAACAATAGCACATGCCTATAAAAATTTACCTTTTTACACTCTTCTTGTTTTTTGGCTTTTTAGGAATCGCTCAAAACAGTACGATCCAAGGCAGGGTATTAGATGAAAAAGGAATTGCACTTCCTGAAATTCCGGTTCTCATCAAACACCCCTGGGGAGCTTTGGCTTTGAGTTTATCAACAGATTCAAAAGGTCAGTTTACGACAGATCAACTTAAAATAGGCGGTTATAAGTTGGAAATAGGTCTATTAGGATTCGAGACTTATTTATTAGAATTTGTTCAAACATCAGACAACAGAGATTTTGGAAATATTCAATTGAAAGTAAGTAGCAAGTTATTGAAGGAAATTACTGTAGCTGATAAAAAATATCCCGGTAAAATACTTAACGACACCGTTCAATTTGATGCTTCCAGTTATAAAGTGGCAAAAGATGCATCAGCCGAAGACCTCATTACAAAAATGCCAACTGTTACCAATGAGAACGGTACCGTTAAAGCACAAAATGAAGATGTCAAACAAGTTCTTGTCGATGGCAAACCATTTTTTGGAAATGATCCAAATCTTTCTTTAAAAAATTTACCCGCTGAACTTATTGACAAGATTCAAATTTTCGATCAACAAAGCGAACAAAGCCAATTCACCGGCGTCAATGATGGTAACACTGTTAAAACTATAAATATTGTTACCAAAAGTGGTTTAAACAACGGACAATTTGGAAAGATATATGCGGGTTATAATTTGAATGATAAATATCAAACAGGAGGAAATATAAATTACTTTGATGGCAGCAGGCGTATAAGCTTAATTGCCATGTCGAATAATATTAACATTCAAAATTTTTCAACTGATGATATTTTAGGTGCTTTAGGAAATTCAGGAAGCAGAAATCGACCCGGTTCACAAAATGCAGGCAGAAGGGAATTTAGATCAGGTTCATCCGGTACAAGTGATTTTTTAATTCCTCAAAGCGGAGGTATTGCCAAAACAAATGCGATAGGTCTCAATTATAGCGACAATTTTGGCAAAACATTGGAAATAAACCTGTCCTATTTTTTTAATCAATCTGCAAACAATATCCTTTCCGAAATAAACAGGGTTTATTTTACCAATGAAAATATTGATCAAACTTATCTTGAAAAAACAAACAGTAAGCCCAATAATTACAACCATCGTCTACAGGGACGTTTCGAGCTAACACTTGATAGTATGAATTCCATCCAGATAAGGCCCCGACTGTCGTACCAATCCAATTCAAACAAAATAAACAACTACTCCATAAGTTATTTTAACGATAGGCCCGGCAATCAATCCTCTAATACCGCGTCAACCAATGCATCAGGTTTTAATTTTTCAAACAATATACTTTTTAGGCATAAATTTAATAAACCACGGCGTACATTTTCAATGGATTGGAACATGAACTCTGCTCCTAAATCAGAAGATAACTTCCAACTTTCATACCTCCAGTTTAACAATCCGATGGGTGAGATATTAGATACCCTGCGACAATTGGAAAACAATGAGTACACAAAAATTGGTTGGTCTGCCAATTTTGAATACACCGAACCCATTACCAAAGAGCATTCTTTACTATTTAATTACAGATATCAAAATGCTGAAGATGATACCGAGGTTTTGACCTATGGAATCCCAACTATGGATGGTTCATCTGAAATTTTGATTCCTTCACTAAGTAATTTTTTTGTTTCTCAAAACAAGTCTCATCAACTTGGTCTGGGCTATCAATGGAATATTGATCAGAAACTGAACTTATCTGCCCGTGTAAATTGGCAAAATGCACGATTATTAAATGACCAGTTTCTGCCTTTTGCAAACGCAAATACCAAGAGTTTTAATAATTGGGTTCCATCGCTATTTATGCGCTATACAATAAACAAATCTAAAAATCTGATGATTCATTACAGGACATCGACGCAACTTCCACGCATTGAACAACTTCAAAATGTAGTTAATAATTCGAATCCAACACAATTGTATTTAGGAAACCCAAATTTAAAACAGTCCCTTCAACATTTTTCGAGCATAAGGTACAATGTTACCTTGCCAAACTCAACCTTGTTTTTTGCCTCCGTCAGGTTGAATATCTCTGAAGATTATATTACTAATCATAATTTTATCCGAAATCGCAACCATCCCATTTTTAAAGCTCTTGATGTTCCTTTGGGAGTTCAATTAAGCATTCCACAAAATGCAGGTAGCAATTACCAGTTAAGATCTTACCTGAGTTATACTTATCCTATTTCAACGATCAAATGTTTGCTCTCTACGGATCTTTCTCATAGTTACATGATAACCCCAGGACTCATTGACGGTGATCAGATCAATTCTAAAACACATACGCTCAGTTTAGGCTTGTCACTAAATAGTAATATCAGTGATAAAATAGATTTCAATATTCAGATCAGACCTTCCTACAATAGTTTCACGAATCAAAATATTGATGATCGCTATTTTCTGTATGATAACAGACTGCGAGTAAGCTGGCAATTCTATAAGCGTATGGTTATTAAAACCGATGCCAATTACAGAATCAACGAAAGTTTACAGGAAGGATTTAATCAAAATATTTTATTGTTGAACCTCGCATTTGGAGTTAAAGTGTTTAACAACGAAAGGGGAGAATTCGCTATCGGCGTGAATGACCTATTTAATCAAAATCAGAACCTACAACGAAATATTGCCGATACCTACTATGAAGATACCTACAGCAATAATCTGCAGCGGTTTTTAATGGTTTCTTTTACCTATAATTTGCGCAATTTTAATACAGGAAAAAGAGCTCTCGAAAAAGAAGGTCAAAATGATTTTTTCATGCGCCCAAGGGAAGGCCATGGCAGATTTTAAATTTTGCTGAATTCCAGCAAAGAAGGTAAAATGATTTCCATACCTGCAACAGCTTTTTCTTCGATCAAATATGCATGTTTGAAGGCTGCCATGCTTGGATGATGCTGTGGTTTGGGATCAATGTAATATAAAAGCGCCTCCGCAGACAAATGAACCAATAAACCTGCAGCAGGATACACTTGTAAAGAGGTCCCAATAACGATGAGTATATCTGCCTTTTTGATCAAATGAGATGCTTGATAGATCATGGGCACATCCTCACCAAACCACACGATATGCGGTCTCAGTTGACTGCCATATTCACATCGATCTCCGAGTTTCAAATCAGTTGTCCAGGGATAAATAATATCAGACTTGTAGCTACTTCTGACTTTTAAAAGTTCTCCATGCAGATGAAGCACGTTCTTACTTCCTGCTCGTTCGTGTAAATCATCAACATTCTGCGTAACAACCCAAACTTGATAATGAGCTTCTAAATCTGCAATAATCTGATGTGCAATATTTGGCCTTGAATGAATCACTTGCTTTCGGCGTTCATTATAAAAATTCAATACCAATTCCGGATTTCGTCGGAAACCTTCAGGGGTTGCTACGTCCATCACTTGATGACCTTCCCACAAACCATCTGAATCTCTGAATGTTTTTAAGCCACTTTCTGCACTAATTCCGGCCCCCGATAAAACGACTAAATTTTTCATTCCTTTTTTAATTTGAAAAAAGAGCGGGGTAGGGCATCAATGATATCACTTGCCATTATAGATTCCATAGCCATTTCATTCAGGAGAAAATCAGCAGTATAGCCATGTAAATAAACTGCCAGCAAGCAAGCATCCAGACTTGGATAATCTTGTGCAAGGAAGGCCCCAATCATTCCACATAATACATCGCCGCTGCCAGCTTTAGCCAATCCTGGGTTGCCACTTGAGTTGAAGTACACAATCCCTTCTCGACTTACTATAGCTGTATAATGCCCTTTTAGAACAATGGTGATATTGTACTTGCTTGAACATTGAATAGCCTTATCAATCCGTTCAAAATCTGTTTGACATTTTCCAAAAAGGCGATCAAATTCAACAACATGGGGTGTAATTACAATTTCAGCATTTATACTTTCAAAATACGATTCATGACTAATCATATTTAAAGCATCTGCATCCAAGACGACTTTTTTATCAAATTCATTTAATAGCTCCAACATTAAACATCGCATTTCTTCGCTGCATCCCATTCCGGGACCCATAGCGAGCACGGTGTATTTATCCAATTTGACTTGACCAATTGGATAAAACATAGCTTCAGGCAATGCAGTTTGAAGGATCACCCGATTTTCTTCAAATGAGACTATTGTGCATAAGCCACATCCTGTTCTCAAGGCAGCTTTTGATGCCATCAATATAGCTCCGACCATACCAGGACACCCACCTATTGTCAAGACATGTCCAAATTTGTTTTTATAGTCAAATGGCTTTCTGACCCTTATCAAATTTTGAATGTCTTCTCTTAGAACATACCATTTATCAGGCAAACACCAGCTTAAATACAAAGGATGCAAACCAATATCCAGAATGGAAATTTGACCATACGCAGCACCACTAACAGGAAGTAAAGCTGACAATTTGGGACTTTGAATACATAGCGTAAAATTTGCCCTTACATAAATATGATCGGGGAGGCCATTTGCATACATACCCGATGGGATATCAATGGAGACTATTTGATGTCCGCATATATTGAGATCTTGAATAACTTTAGAAACATCTCCTGATGGTTCCCTATTAAGACCGGAACCTAATATGGAATCAATGATCATTAAATCTTGCCGATATTTCAACAAATCAAGGGCTTCCTCCATTTCTAAAATCGGCCCTAAGCCTACTTTATTGAATCTATCCAAATTTATAAGAAACTCATTGCTTGCGCTGGCAGTTAAAGGAATTAGCGAAACATATACTTCCAAGTTTTTTGCTGCTAATTGACGAGCGATGCAAATGCCATCACCGCCATTATTGCCATTTCCGCAAAAGATCAGGTATTTAGCAGTTGGGCCAAACTTCAATAAAAGCCATTCGGTACTGACTGTAGCTGCGCTTTCCATTAATTCCAAAGAACTAATTGATTCTTTTTCAAGGGTATATAGATCCCAATGCCTGGTCTGTTCTACATTATAAATAGGAAGCATGATCCAAAATTGATGCAAATTACATACCGAACTGCATATGAAATGCTTGAGTAGGGACTCATCATTTGCGAAATATTATAAATTATTTTAATATATTTAGAAAATATTTCAGAGAATATTTGAATATTTGCACAAAATCTCATAAACTTGCTAATTCTTTGAGAAATTCCCATTTTCATCTCCGAATTTTCATTAATCAAGTTCACTTTCCATTTACTCACTTTTAACCGGTTTCATTTATGCTTAAACGGCATACGTATTTACTTATAATTATTGGGTGGTGTACACTCTGCACCATGGGAAAAACTCAGGATATACATTATTCTCAGTTTTTTATGCACCTACCAGGGCAAAGTCCGGCCAATACTGGCTCTTATGCTGGTGAACACAGACTTACCGCTAATTACCGCAGCCAATGGCAAACGGTACCCGTGCCTTATTTAAGTTTGAGTTTGTTTTACGACAGCAAATTTAAAATCCGATCAAAACAGGATTTTATAGGTGTAGGTATAGGTTTGGATTACGATAAAGCCGGAGATTCCAAATTGAGTTTGACGGCACTTAATACTTCTTTTAATTATGGACTAAACATCAATAGGCACCATCAATTCAGATTTGGCATAAGTCCAAGTGTCGGACAAAGAAGGTTATCGGAAGAGCTTTTAAAGTGGGACAACCAATGGGATGGTGAAAAATATAATAATGGTCTTTCACCAAAAGAAAGTTTTGAGAATTCCGGTGCTTTTTTCTTTGATTTGGGAGCAGGAATCTCTTACCAAATTTCGAAATCGAACAGGACATATTTGGGCATCGGAGCCTCCATCAATCATTTACTGGAACCCGATCAAACTTTTTATACTCAACAACAAAACAAAGTAGGTTTGCCAATGCGCCATGTTTATCATGCCACGCTGAGCATCGGGATTGCTGGTTTTGTTGATCTCATTGCATATGGCCAGTATCAGGAGCAAGATGTTTATGAAGAAACCGCTGCAAGTGGAATGTTCAAATTTTATCTGGATAAAAATCCAGGAATCCGACTGAATCTCATTTTAGGTGCCGGTATCAGATTAGAAGATGCATTTTATCCGATGGCTGGATTTCAATATAAAAATTGGACTGCAATTGCAAGTTATGATATAAATACTTCAGCCTTTAAAACAGCTACCAATCAGAGAGGAGGCTTAGAAATAAGCCTACAATATTTATTTAAAAATGTTGATCCCGTGGGCTTATACAAAAAATGTCCACTTTATTAATTCACGTAAATATGAGAATTTTCTTTTGTCTTATTACATACCTAATATATACTCAAATAGGCCAGGCGCAATCATTAAGCCAGTATAAAGAGTCTATTACAAATTATCTTCAAAGAGAAGATTACTATGCAGCTTATCATGACATCCTCATTGCTTTAAGTTATAAGCAAGAGCTCGACTCCTTAAATATGCTTGCAGGTCACGCCGCTTTAAAACTGAATGCATTTTCAACAGCAACCAAACACTTTAGAGCTACGATTGGAAAAGAAATCCTCCAACGGCATCCGGGAACAGAATACTATTTGGGTGAGTCCCTTTTTCGTCAAGGATTTTATAGTGAAGCTTTAGTTTATTTTAAATCCTACCAATCAAGCGGACATGATGATCCTGAATTGCAAAACAGAACAGTTAAACGCATCAGTTCTATTCAGTGGGCAAAGGAGCAAATAAAGCGGAAGGACCCACTCATCCAGCAAAAAAAATTAGACGATCGCATTAACTCACAACAAAGTGAGTTCAGCCCCGTCTTTGCAAACAATTCATTGTACATTTCTTCTGATCATATTTTAGAGAAAAAACGCAAGGGTGGCGAACCGCTCAGAAATCAAGGTACAATTTTGCGTTTTGATGAAAGTACTTTTAAGCCATTGCCATTAGATTCAGGGCTTCTGGACAAAGATTTGCATATAGTCCATCCATCCTTCAGCAAAGACAGCAATAAGGTATATTTTACGATTTGTGGCTATTTGCAGGACATTGACAGGATTCATTGCCAGATCTACGTAAAATATAAAAACGGATTAAAATGGGGTCCCAAATTAAAATTACCGGAACCTGTTAATCTTCCCCATTATACTTCTACGCAACCTCATATTTCCAAAGATCCGGAATCAGGCCTCGATAAACTCTATTTTGTGAGCGACCGTCCCGGCGGAAAAGGGGGGTTTGATATATATGCTGTACTCATTAGCGAAGATGAATTTCCTTCTCAGGCTGAAAATCTGGAAAACTTCAATACAAGTGAAAACGAAGTAAGTCCATTTTTCAACACAAAAACTTCTACCTTATTTTTTAGCAGTGAAGGTCATATTGGGTTCGGCGGTCTAGATGTTTACAAATACGACTTCAAAGGAAAAGAGGCTTTGAAAATTATAAATCTGGGGCCTTCTATAAACAGTAGTTATGATGATCTATATTATAACGAAGATGACATACAACGCAAAGCTTATATGGTATCCAATAAACCGGGATCTAAGTTTATGGATGAAGTCATACAGGCTTGTTGTTATGATGTTTATAAAGTTAAATACATCCCTGCAACCTTAGACCTCATCGTAAATACATTAGATAAATATGATTCCACAGGTTTATTCGGAACCAAGGTAGAAATTACTGATGTTACAGAAATAGATAGCCTGCATTATTCAAATCAATTAACAGATAAATCAATTTATCCCGTTAAAATTACAGAAGACAGAAAGTACAGGATCATAGGCAGTAAGGATGGCTGGATATCCGATACTTTGTTTTGCAACACGATTGATCTGGCTGATTTATCGACCCTGACTAAGAATCTCTACCTTACCGAAATTAAATCATTGAATGCTTATACATTTGAACGCACTACAAATGTTAATTTAAAAGGTGCAACCGTAGAACTTTGGGATCTCGATCAGAACATCATGTTGAAGTCTACAACAAATCCTGACAGCAATTTTTTCGATTTCAAATTGTTAAAAGGTAAAAATTATAAACTAAAAGCGTACAAGCCAAAATATGAAAGCACAGAAATCACCATTACACCATTAGAGACTGCCCTTGAGCCTGTATTGAATCGGAAATTATTCCTGGAATTAACTGCAATTGCAGATCTCCGAAAACTATTGCCCATTCGTTTATTTTTCGAGAATGACATGCCTGATCCGAGGTCAGACTCAGACAGCACCAGTGTAGGATTCCTCGATATTTACAATGATTATTATGGAAAAAAACTCACTTATATTAAAGAGTTTACTAAAGGCATGAAAAATGTAAATAGGGAAAAAGTAATTCTCGAAATTGATACTTTTTTCAATAGGAATGTAAAAGCTAATGCCGAAAAGTTGAAATTATTTATGGAAAAACTAATCATCATTCTGGCAGAAGGACATGAGATTGATATTTTCCTTAAAGGCTATGCTTCCCCGCGTGCAAAATCGGATTACAATCAGTTATTGTCATCTAGAAGAGTTTATAGTGTGCGAAATGAATTTGACCGCTACGACAAAGGAATATTTCACGACTATATTGTGAATCAATTTTTTCAAATTAAAGAGATCCCATTTGGCGAATCAAAATCATCAACAGATGTAAGCGATGATTTAGAAGATACTCGAAATTCAATATACAATCTGAAAGCTGCTTATGAGCGGAGGGTTGAAATTTTAGAAATATTAAAAGGCGTTGATGAAAATATTAATCAATAACTCAATGGAACTTATGATACAGAGATTCAATAAGATAATTCAGCTGTTGGTTTATAGTATTATCTTTTGTACGATAGCTATACCAGAAGCCAAATCAAGTCACATTGTAGGTGGAGAGATGTCCTATAAATGTCTGGGTGGCCAGGTTTATGAAATCACATTAACCTTAAGAAGAGATTGTTTTAATGGGAGCCCGGAGGCAGAATTTGATGATCCTGCACATATTGGAATTTTTGACAGTGAGGGCGCTATCGTCAGGAGTTTAGGACAATTTGGACTATTGCTTATGGATTTCCGAAACGATGACACCTTAAATGAAATCCTGAGAACCGAATGTGAAGTGGTAGGAGGGGATGTATGCGTTCATACAACAACATATCGCGCTAAAATAGAACTTCCATTTTTAAAAGGAGGTTATGTTTTAGCATATCAACGTTGCTGCAGAAACAAAACCATTACCAATATTGTCGACCCGGAATTAATTGGTGCTACCTATAGTGTAGTGATATCTGAAGATGCACTTCGTTATTGCAATACTTCTCCAAAATTTGGAGCATTTCCATCTATTTACATTTGTGGAGACAGGCCCATTGTTTTTGATCATCAGGCATTTGACCAGGAAGGAGATTCTTTGGTATATAGCCTTTGCGTTCCATATGCAGGCGCAGATACTGCAAATTCGAAACCCACCAGGCCTAGCAGACCTCCGTTTCCACAAGTAACTTATAAATTTCCCTTTGGATTGACTGATCTTTTGGGTGGTAATCCTGCTTTACGAATAGATCCCGCCACTGGTTTGATAACTGGTCAACCAAATGCAATCGGCCAGTATTTAGTCGGCATTTGTGTCGACGAATATAGAAATGGTAAATTGTTATCTAGAGTACGAAGAGACTTTCAATACAACGTCAGATTTTGTACTACCAATCCCGTAGCCAGGTTTACGGCCAGCGACACGGTATTATGTGTTGGCGATAGCACCATTAAGTTTACAAACAACAGTGTGAATGCACGCGATTTTACCTGGCTATTTGATTATCCAAATACCAATTACATATCAAAAGATACAAATCCGGAATTTAAATTTCCAAAACCCGGAAAATACCGAGTTGCTCTGGTAGCAAACCGGGCTAAAGATTGCATCGATACCAATTATTTAGATGTTTACTTGTATGGTGATGGCTATTTAAAGAGTGATTTCGATGTAAGCTATGAAAGTTGTAAAGACAGTATCGAGTTGCTTGTTACTGATCATTCATTTGATTCATTATTAAGCATCCGAAATTGGCAATGGAATGCAAGGCTCAATAATCGAATTCTAACATCTACAAATCAAAATCCAAAATTCATTTTTCAAGATACCGGCAAAGCAATCATTCAACTCACGATCACATCAGAAGGCGGTTGCACAGATACGATTGAAAAAGAATTTATCCTCAACTTACTTAACCCTCAATTTCTCGGAGATAAAATTCCAATTTGTATTGGCGAATCCACAAAATTGCTTCAAAATCCAGACCCAAGATTCAAATACACGTGGTCACCAACAACATCTTTAAGTTGCGCATTCTGTCCGGATCCTATTGCAAATCCGGCAGCCGATATTTTATATAAATTGACCATTTCAGATGGGAATTGTACAGAAGAAGATTCTGTATTCGTTAGTGTAAGCAATTTATTAAATATAGACATAGCAGGTGATTCAGTGATCTGTGATACTCATATTCAATTACTCGCTAATGGCGGTGTTGAAAATACGATTGAGTGGTCTGATCAAGCTGATTTTTCAAACATTCTTGCGAGTGGATCCTTTAACTTTGAAACACAGGTAAATGGTAAAAAAACATTTTATGTAAGAGGTAAAAGTGGATTCAATTGCCCTGGTTCAGATAGTATTACTGTAAGTAATGAGGAAGTCTTAAGTAACATCAGACTTGATTCTGTGCGCGTTTGTGAAGGTGACACTTTTAATTTGCAAATTCAAAATGACAATCCCGAGCATCAACTAAAATTTGACTGGGATCCAGAGACGTATATTATTTCCGGAAAAGGAACGGAGAATATTACACTCACGATTCCCAAATGCGGCGAATATACATTTAGCGTAAAAGCCACGAATCAATATAATTGCAGCGCTTCTGATTCCGTCAGAGCAAACATTATTTGCAAACCAATTGCTGATTTTAAAGTTGAAAAAAATTGTGATAACACGCTCGTAAGTTTTTCGAATGAGAGTTCACCGGGAAATTACGCATGGGATTTCGGAGATCTCGAAACTTCAAATGAAAACAGTCCGGTGCATTTTTATAAAATTCCAGGTCGCTACACAGTAACTTTGAAAGTTGGAGCAGAATGTAATAATGAAATTACGAAAATTGTAGATGTAGGACTTATCATGGTTAGTTTGCGAGAAAGAGTAGTGAGTTGTATGGGAAAACCTGTAAAACTCAACGATAATCCCGATACCAATTATACTTATCAGTGGTCACCTATAGAAGGTTTAGATAACCCCAACAGCCCGAATCCAACTGCATCCATCAGTGAAACCAAAACTTATAAAGTCAGAGTAAGTGATCCTAATATACCCGATTGTTATGTGGATCGGGAAATAACTGTTTTTGTGCCGCCGCCAATCAATTTAAATGTCAATAACGATACAGTGTTGTGTTTTCAAAAACCCATCATTTTATATGCAAGTACCGACCCCGGAGCCAATGTACCCAGCATAGAATGGACAGATGAAATTGGAATTTTGTTAGGTACAGGTTATAGTTTGGAAAAACTATTTTTGGATTCCATGTATGTCTTTGCGTATGCCACAGATATATATGGCTGTGGAGATGTGGATTCGTTTAGAATTATACCTTTAGATACAAACTATACTATAATCGGGAAAGACAGATTATGTCCGGGCAAAGATGGACCTATTGAATTTATTAACCGGGATGGCCATACTTATCGCTTTGACTGGTCGCCGGAGCGATTTATTGTAACGAACAAAGATCAGGCTCGAATACTGGTTAAACCTGCAGATACAACAGTATTTTTCCTGACATTTATAAATGAATATGGTTGTGCTTATCAAGACAGTTTCAAAGTAAATATCAGTAGGTTTGATCCTCCATTATTGGCATTTGCTGATCCGGATACCATTTATCTTGGTCAATCTTCACAATTAAGTACTACACCCGGTTATATGGATTATGAGTGGATCATTCCTTACAATCTGGATTGTATTAAATGTCCGGATCCAGTCGCCAGTCCGGAAAATTCTACCTTGTATACGGTTAAAGCTAAAAATGACGATGGCTGTGAAGGCCAAACAGATGTTAGTGTTTTCGTTAAACGTCCAAAATGTAATGAAGAAGATGTTTATTTTCCAAATGTGTTCAGCCCAAATGATGATCAGGAAAATGACATCTTGAGAATTCGAAGTAACTTTTTGGAGTCTGTCGAGTTATATGTGTATAATCGATGGGGAGAAAAAGTATTTGAAACCAAAGACATCAATCAATGGTGGGATGGTACCTATAAGGGAGTTAAATTGGCACCTGATGTATATGGTTATTATTTTATTGCCACTTGTGTAGATGGCAACACTTACGCTAAGAAGGGAAATGTTACATTGTTAAGGTGATAATCCTCTGATTCTTAAGAATTCTTTTATATTTGTGAAGAGTTCGTTCATTTATGGACGCACTCAAGGCGAATATATAAATAGATTAAATAATTTGATCAACTATAAATTAGTAGTAATGTGCTATTTATAGTTTTTGAATTCGATATTACATCCTATGTATAAAGCAGTAAGAATTTTGCTTGGCGTGTTCATTTACCTGTACTCATTGAATACAGTTCATGCCCAGGACATTCATCACTCTCAGTTTTATACCACTCACCTCAATTACAATGCTGCAGCTACCGGCCTTTTTAATGGGGACCAGAGGTTATGTCTAAATTACAGGCGACAGTGGTTTATTGATGACATCGTGCGATATATGACCATAAGTGGATCCTATGATTTCAAGATTTATCCAAAATCCTGGAAAACCAAAGGAATGTGGAATATCGGCATTCAATTTAATTATGACCAGGCTGGTGATTCAAAACTAGGCCTTGCTTATTTAGGGCTATCAACTGCTTATACTTATCCGATCAACAATCATCATATTGTTTCCTTAGGTGCTGGTTTATCTTTTGCACATCGGAGATTCAAACCAGACGAACTTACCTGGGATGCTCAATGGAATGGAGACATATTTGATCCAACGCTACCTACCGGTGAAAATTTTGGAAACACTTCAAACAACTTCTTTGATGCAAATGCAGGATTTAATTACAGGTGGCAGAAATCTAAAAGAACACGCCTTGATGTTGGAGTTTCTGCATTTCACTTAACCAAACCTGAACAAAAATTTTTTGATCAATCTTTGAATATTAAACTGCCGATTAGATGGAGCTTTCAATTGATGCCATCCATCCAAATTACAAATGCATTCGATCTTCTACTTCATGGACTCTACCAAAAACAACAAGCTTATGAAGAAACATTACTTGGCGGATATTTGAAGATATACTTGAATCAAAGAAGAGGACAGGAGTTAAATGTATTACTTGGAATGGCCAGTCGTTTGAATGACGCATTGATCCCAAAAATTGCAGTTCAATACAATAATTATTATGGTGGAATCAGTTATGATTTGACCAATTCTGAATTTGAATCTGCTGTACGACAAAAGGGTGGACCGGAATTTACTTTCGTTTATATTTTTACAAAAGCCCGCCCGTTTGCTCAATTAAAATCATGCCCAATTTTTTAATTCTCACCACGATGTTTAGTAAATTGGCATATTTAATTTTCTTTATTTATAGTGTCTCTTCACTAAGTGCACAATCACTTTCTTCTGTGCTTACGGTCGCTGAAAAGTCAATGTTCTCTAAAAACTACTATGATGCCTTTCTAAAATACAAGGAAGCTTTGGAGTTTCAACCTGAGAATAATGAATTCAGATATAAGGCAGCGCTGGCCGGGATGCATTTTGGTTCTTATAAGCAGGCTGCAGAACTTTTTGAATTAATATCCACCGGTGAGGACAAAAACAAATACCCTGAAGCTACTATGCACTTAGGGCAATTGCGCCATATTCAAGGTGACTATGAAAAAGCCATTTTAGCTTATAAAATTTATAAAACAGAATTCGCAACAGATTCTTCGCCGAATCTTTTAAAAATTAATCGCGATATTAAAGCATGTGAATGGGCTCTTACTCAGATTAATAATCCCAACAAAGGTGTCAACATCGTTCGGATGGATAATCATATTAATTCTGTATTTTCAGATTTTGCACCAAATTTTCATAGAGATACACTTATTTATTCCTCTCTGCGGTTTGAAAATGTCGCTAACTCAGAGATTCCAAAAAGGCATAATGCCTCAGTTTTACAATCTGTAAAAGATGGAAATGCCGAAAGAATGCTCTCTGATTCATTTCCCGGATTAAATATGTCTGTAGCTCACAGCTCGTATGCTAAAGACCGGTCTTTAGTTTTTTATACGATTTGTGAAGATTTAAATGATTATGATAAAAGATGTGATCTCTACATTAGCAAAGTAGATGCCACAGGCAAATGGTTAAGCCCCGTAAAACTACCTGAACCTATAAACCTTGCACAATTCAGCAGTACACAACCTTGTTTTGTTTCATCTTCGAATGAAAATGGTGGTGTGTTATTCTTCGCTTCGAATCGCACCACGAATAGCAAAGGAGGTTTCGATATTTGGTATACATACCTTGATCCAAATGGCAATTTTTCAGAACCTTTAAATTGTGAACAAATAAACACCATTGAAGACGAACATGCTCCTTTCTTTTATGAGAGATCTAAAACTTTGTATTTCTCTTCCAGAGGACATCTAGGTTTTGGAGGACTCGATTTTTATTCTTCGAGGCAGAACGATATTGGCTTTGTAAATCCAGTCAATATTGGTTATCCGCAAAACAGCAGTTTTGATGATTTGTATTATTACATCACTGAACATGATACCCTGGCTTATTTGGCTTCCAACAGAACAGGAACTTTGTTTTTAGATGATGCCAATGAAGCATGCTGTCTTGATCTTTTTAAACTTTCGATTTTATCCTGCGAAATAGATCTGAATGCATTGGTTTATAATTTTTATACACAGGAAGCAATCAATGGTGCAACCGTCGTTTTGATTGACATAGAAAACCAAAATTTGCCGCCTATAGTAGTTCAAAACCTATTGAGTAATGAGTTTAAATTTAAAATTCTTTGCGAACGAAATTACAAATTGCTTGCTCATAAAGATGGTTATACCAGTGATTCCCTGGTTTTTTATTCAGGGAAGACAGGAGAATTTAAGTCACTTACCAAGAAACTGTTTTTAAAACCTTCGAAAGTTGAATTACAATTACTAACTTTTAATAAAAACAATAATGATCCTCTTGATGGCGTAACGCTCCATATTAAAGACCTTGATGGCAATCTGGACACAAGCATTCTCAACATACAAAACCATGTATTCACCATACCAGCTCTTCCTTGTCATAGATATAAAATTACAGCATCTAAGCCTGATTTTGCAAACGCAGATACCCTCATTTTAATCGATTGCGGCAGCAGTGGCATCATCCAGAAAAAACTTTATCTGCCTACCATTTTGTTTAGCCTATTGCCCGTTAGCTTGTTTTTTGATAACGACAGGCCTTCTCCGGGTTCGCACGATACTACTTGTCATACCGGATATGCACACACCTTCAGAAACTATTATGCTAAGAAACCAAAATTTGCAAAAGTATCCAATGAGCTCCACGTATTTGATGGCGTCCAACCATCTTCCGAGATGGATGATTTTTTTGAGGATGAAGTCAAACGAGGCAAAGAAATTTTAGACAAGTTTTTGTTAGTTTTAGAATCTGATTTGAAGAAAGGCAAGAAGTATGAAATCTTCTTGAAAGGATATGCTTCTCCGCTTGCGAAATCTGAATACAATTTGAAGTTATCGCATCGAAGAATTCATAGTGTCTATAATGATATATGGAATTATAAAGATGGACTTTTCAAAAAATACATCAAGTCAGGATATTTAAAATTGAGCGAAAAACCATTTGGGGAAAGTCAGGCTCCGCGAGGTATCAGCGATCAGAAAAAAGATCTTCGCTCTGTTTTTACTGTTGAAGCCTCGCGAGAACGGCGTGTTGAGATCATTGAAATTAAAGAGTAACAACGGAAGCCATGAAAAACCTGAATATAAATAGTATATACCGCCGAATAGCATTGCAATTATTCTTTTCATTTATATGGATAGGGATTACTTCCATAACCAATACTTTACAAGCGTCACATATTGTTGGCGGTGAGTTAACCTACAGGTATCTCGGACATAATCGCTATGAATTAAAACTAGTGGTCAGAAGAGATTGCATCAATGGATCTGATACCGTGCCTTTCGATAATCCAGCTATCATCGGCGTTTTTTACAGAGATCATCAAAAAGCTTTCAGAGTCGGTACAGACGGAACTTTTCGTCTAACTCAAATGAATAATGATACCATCAAACAGAAACCTGATAACGTTTGTCCGGGCACACTGCAAGAAGTATGCGTTCATGAAACCAGGTATATAGACACCGTAACCATACCATTTGATGACAGAGGTTATTTTATCGTTTACCAGAGGTGTTGTAGAAACTTTACACTTACAAATATTGAAGATGCGGATGAAGTAGGTACTAGCTTTGTTGCTGAAATCAAACCTTTATCAGCCGATCATGTAAACTCTACGCCTGCTTTTGGAGAATATCCTCCTATCTATGCATGTGTCCATAAAGAATTCACCTTTGATCATTCCGCTACAGATGAGGATGGCGACTCACTTGTTTACAGCCTTTGTACACCTTTCCTTGGAAAAACAAAACAGTTTCCAGCTGACAGACCCGACAAGCCTCCATATACACACTTAAGCTGGAAGCCCGGCTTCGAATTAAACAATCTATTTGGATCACCTGCAACCATTGATCCTTCAACAGGGCTCTTTAAAGTAACTCCTGGTATTATTGGACAATTTTTAGTAGCTGTTTGTATTCAGGAATTCAGAAATGGTGAGTTCCTATCTGAAGTTAGAAGAGACTTTGAATTAAATATTGTGAATTGCGGTGTCCAACCTTTTGCAAAATTTTCTCAAAAATCAAATATTTGCGATGGGCTTCAGGTCCAGTTTCAAAATGAAACAACCAACGGTCTGGAATTTACCTGGTTCTTTGATTGGGATCATGATAAAACTAAACAATCAACTGTACTAAATCCTACATTTACCTATGCGTCAGAAGGCACTTATAAAGTTGTACTTGCTGTAAAAAATGTAACCTGTGTAGACACCTTCATACAAATCATTAAAGTTATAGACCCTCAACTAAAACCTGAATTTTCTTATACTTTAATATGTGATACTTCTGCAACTTTAACACTTAAAGATTCAAGCAGCTCAAAATATCAGATCGTCGAAACCAGCTGGTGCATTTTTGGACCAAACGATTCGATCAGGAGTCAAGAAAAAAATCCACGAATCATCATTTCAAAAGAAGGATTCTATGAAATTACTTTGAAAATCAGAGATACTTTTGGTTGCTACGCCGAAATTGTCAAAGAAATTAATTTTAAATTCGTTGATGCCGAGCTCATTGGAAACGAAGCAAGTATTTGTAAAGGCGATTCGATCAGATTGGTAAAAGATTCAAAACCCGGTCTTAAATTCAATTGGAATCCTACTAACACGCTCAACTTAAGCAATCCCTCAAACCCTTGGGCAAAACCTTCCACCACAACAATCTATTCTGTAACCATCACAGATGGCGGCTGTGAAGTCATTAAGCAAATTGAAATACGGGTTAAAGAAAAAATAAAGCTTAACATCACAGGAGATAGTATTAGCTGCGATGGGTATGTGCGTTTAATTGCACGTGCAGACTCCGCAAAATTGTTTAAATGGGGAACTGATCTGACCTTCACTCCAGCTTCTTCGCTGGACTCGATACTCCTTGACACTATTTCTGCCGATAAAAGATATTTTGTGACTGCCGGTTCAATAGAATCGCAATGTCCGGACACCGCAGATTTTCTGGTGAGATTTAAAGGCTTCAAAATCGAATTTTCAAAAGAATATGTAATTTGTGCTGGCGACAGTCTGGAAATAGTTCTCAAACAAACAAATTCCCAGGATACAATAAAAATCGAGTGGGAAGCGAATCCAATCATCATTGGACCCATCAATCAATTGGTCACAAAGGTGTATATCCCAAGTCCCGGAAGGTATGTCCTTAAATTTAAAGTCATCAATCAATTTGATTGCACTTTTGAAGACAGTATCATTATTTCAGCAATAGATCATCCAGTTCCAAAATTGTTTACCGAAAATGAATGTGGTTCCTTAAAAGTAAAATTCACGACCGATGCAAAAGGAAATATTTTTTGGAGTTTTGGTGATGGGGTAGGAAGTTCTATGTTAAATCCTGCAGAATACACTTATCCAAAACCCGGAAAGTATCTCGTGCGTTTAAAATCAGATTCAGTTTGTCTTAGAGAAGTTGAACAAGAAATTACTGTTGTAGAACTCAAAATAAATTTGACAGATACAGTTATAGCTTGTTTTGGAGAATCTGTTTCTTTAAATCCGGGCGGTGACCCAAAATATTCTTATAAGTGGAGTCCGATGGAAGGCCTTGATAATCCAAATTCACCAAATCCAACAGCAACAGTTTCTACAAGCAGATGGTATTTTGTTACCGTGACTGATCAGGATTTTCCGGATTCCTGTGCGCTTTACGATAGTATTTATGTTTTGGTTCCTCCCATTTTAGAAGCTCATGCCTCTCCAGACACCTTCCTTTGTGAAAAGGCAAAAATTAAATTAAACGGTACATCTAATTTATCAGATGTACAATACGTTTGGTGCGACGAAAACAATAAAGTGCTGGGAGATAAGCCTGATATTGAAGTTGAAATCGAAAAGACTTCAAGGTATATTTTGAAAGTAACAGATAAATTTAATTGTTCCACTAAAGATACTATAGAGGTCATCCTATATCATGTCAATGCGCAAATAACAGGCGCTGATAAAATTTGTATTCGGGATACTGCCATGTTAAATGTAATCCCAAATCCTCCGGGAATGTATATGTACCTGTGGGAACCTGCAAATATCATCCTTGGAAATCCGATGGATTCTTTCATAAAAGTATATACGGATACAACCCGAGAATTGAAACTAACGATCAATAATAAACTCGGATGTGAATGGATGTTTTTCCATACCCTCATTATAAATGATCCGCAAGTTTCATTAACTGTTGATGCGTATCCCAAAATTGTGGTGGCTGGACAAACCTCACAGCTTACAGCAACATTTAATCCTAATTGGACTTATAAGTGGTCTCCTGCGGATGGCAGTTTAAATGATGTGAATATACATAATCCTATCGCCAGTCCTACCAAAACAACTACTTATACGGTGAGTATAACCGATGAAGCGGGATGTACTGCAAGCGCTTCAGTAACCATTGTCGTTCAAAATTGCATTGATGCTGTATTTCTCCCTAATGCATTTTCACCGAATAATGATTCCAAGAACGAACAACTCTGTGTGCGAACAAGGCCTGGAACTTTAAGCAAAATGGAATTATTGGTTTTCAACAGGTGGGGTGAAAAAGTATTTCAAAGCAGCGATCCTGCCTTTTGTTGGGATGGCAGTTACAAAAACAAAATATTATCTCCGGATGTATTTGGGTACATTCTTAAATTTAGTTGTCTTGGTGAAGAAGAACAAATTAAAAAGGGAAATATTTCTTTGTTGAAATAATTTTATCATTCATCCTACTCATATTTTTTTGAATTTTTTCAATAAATTATCGAACACCTCATGCATCAGATAACGAAATGCCCAATTTGCGGTGAAGCCGATTTTATTCCATTATTTGATTGCAAAGATTACACACAAAGTCAGGAATGGTTTTCGCTCATTCGTTGCAAACATTGCCAATTTACGATGACCAGTCCAAGACCCGATACCATTGATTTAGGGAATTATTATAAAGCTAACAATTACATCTCTCATAGCGATACCTCTAAAGGCCTGATCAATAAGTTATATAAGTTTGTCCGTAATTTTACACTGCATCTAAAAATCAGATGGATTCAGAACTTACAAAAGAAAGGTAAACTCATAGATATTGGTTCCGGAGCAGGTTATTTTCTTGATGCCTGCAAAAAATCCGGATACGACGTCATTGGAATTGAACCAGATGAACCATCTAGAAATCTTAGCTTTCATAAATTTAAAGTGGAGTGTTTTCCAGAATCTCATTTAGATACAATAGGCGACAAAGAAGTAGATTTGATTACCATGTGGCATGTACTCGAACATGTTCCTGAACTCGCCTCGCGGTTAAAGCAAATTCAACGCATTTTAAAACCAAGCGGCTTTGCAATTATTGCTGTTCCTAATTGTAATTCCTTTGATGCAAATTATTATCAATCGCAGTGGGCGGCTTATGATGTACCCAGACATCTATGGCATTTTTCGCCTGATAATATAATTCAACTTCTTGGCCAACATGGTTTTGAATGTATAAAAATCAAACCTATGTTCTTTGATGCATTTTATGTATCCATGCTAAGTGAATCTTACAAATCAAATCCTCTCGCCTTGATAAAGGGAAGTTTTATTGGATTACTATCCAATATACTTGCCTGTTTTTCCAAGAAAGCCAAGTCTTCAAGTCAGGTATATGTTTTTAGAAAGTTAGTGCGCGAAGCTTGATGAAAGAAATATCAAACATTAAATAAAAAATGCATGATATCGGCATCCTGTACAACATATTCTTTACCTTCTGTTGACATTTTACCTGCTGCTTTTACTGCGGCCTCTGATTTAAATTGAAGGAAGTCAGTATACTTGATAACTTCTGCGCGAATAAATCCTTTTTCAAAGTCCGTGTGAATAACGCCAGCCGCCTGTGGAGCTTTTGAACCTTTCACCACCGTCCAGGCACGCACTTCTTTTTCACCTGCTGTGAAATAGGTAATCAGATTTAATAATTCGTAAGCAGAACGCGATATTTTGTTGATCCCGGGTTCCGTAAGTTGCATCTCATCGAAGAAAGCTTGTCTTTCTTCTTCCGGAAGTTCTGTGATCTCAGCTTCTATACCAGCAGAAATATAAATCACCTTTGCATTTTCTCCGGCAACTGCTAACTCAAATGCAGATGTAAATTCATTCCCCGTGTGGATAGATGCTTCATCCACATTACATACATACAGAACCGGTTTGCCGGTAAGCAACAATGCTGATCGAACAGCAGCTTCGCTGGCCTCGTCTTGAATAAATGATCTGGCAGGTTTACCGGACTCGAGATGTTTATAGATATCTTCTGCCAAACCAAGTTCTCTAAGTACTTCTTTATCGCCGCTTTTGGTTAATTTGCGAATCCTGTCGATGCGCTTTTCCATGGTTTCAAGGTCTTTGAGTATCAATTCCGTATCAACTACTTCTTTATCGCGGACCGGGTTCACAGAACCATCCACATGCACCACATTGTCATTTTCAAAGGCTCTTACCACGTGAATAATGGCATCCACTTCCCGGATATTAGCTACAAATTGATTTCCAAGACCTTCCCCTTTAGAAGCTCCTTTTATAAGACCTGCGATGTCGACGATATCTACAGTCGTTGGCACTATCCTTTGAGGTTTCACAAGATCAGATAGGGCGTTTAATCTGGGGTCAGGAACAGTGATCACACCTACATTGGGATCTTTGGTGGCAAAAGGATAATTTGCTGCAAGGGCGCCAGCTGATGTAAGCGCATTAAAAAGCGTTGATTTTCCTACATTCGGCAAGCCAACAATTCCACATTGTAATCCCATTTTTAAAATTTAGTGCGCAAAATTAGAAAAATCTACTTTTGTAGCTTGAATAATCTGCTATTTGCTATTCCAAATGAATTATCTGGTACATTTATCAATATCTTATCCTTTCCCGGACTATGTTCCCGGTAATTTTATATTTGACCTTCTGCCCAGACAAAACAAAAACAAACCACTTGCTATACTGCAAAAGGGTATTCAGTTACATAAACAGATTGATCATTATTCTAACAACCATCCCTCTTTACAAGAGATCAATAAAAGTTTGCATCCTTTTGTTCATAAATATGCCCCAGTAGCTAGTGATATTATCTGCGACTATTTACTCTATCGATTGTGGGTTCCAAACATATCAACTGAGTTTGATGAATTTGCGAACTGGAACTACAAAATTCTGATGGAATGTTTGGACGTTTTTCCGGAAAAACTCCAAACTTCTACGCGCATGATGATTGAGCACAAATGGCTCTATCAGTATACTTCCATAAATGGTCTTCTAAATGTGCTTACCCGGATGAATTCAAAACTCAGGTTTGAAGGAGATTTGACTAAAGTTTTGGAACCTCTATCTAAAAATGAAAAGTATTACCTCGAATTATTTCAATCATTTTATACGGACTTGAGGGAATTAAGTAATTTATGGATTATCCCTCAAAGTGAAATGAAATTGTAAAACTTTTGGAAAACAATTTTTCAATGACCGTCGATTCAGGAAGTGCTGAATCATAGATTAGGATATTATTGATGCCGTGTGAAAATTTAATTTCCGGTGAAAAAATAAAGAACGGCAAATAAAATTGCATTCCAGCACCAATTTCCACATGAAAATCGTGCGGTGAAATTCTGACAATATTGAATTGATTTTTATCAGAGCGGCTATTCGATGAAAAATCGTAAGAATACTTTACACCGCCCAAAAAATAAACTCGTTTGTCTTTATATGGCGCACTGGTAAACCGCACCAGCAAAGGCAATTCTCCAAAAACAGATTCAATGCGTTCTTTTTTTTCCACATTACTGTTAATTGCCTGATATGAAAGGGTGCGATAGGAGAGCGATATACTAGGTAAAACCCTAAAATCAAAATTTTGTCCCAATTTAAAATTGGTGATCATACTCAGCGTAAGTCCAGGATTACTGACGCCTTCATTCCATTTAAAATCAGGATTCTGAATAAATCTTCGGGAATGTTCCAGTTTATAACCACTGGAATTATATCCGATCGTCAATCCAAAATAGTGCGTTTTGTTTTTGAAAGTATTGTAATTGTAACTTTTTGCATGATCCTGAGCATTCAGCAAAAAAGGAAAAATGCAGACCAAAAAGAAAAGGCTTATTTTATTGCTGAGTAAATGGTGCATATTCCGAAAGTAAGTGGCTTGAATGTGCAATCTTTAAATTGCTGTTGCTGCATGATCGCAATGAAACGCTCATAATCGGGAAA
The DNA here is from genome assembly GCA_016719615.1 of Saprospiraceae bacterium. Taxonomy (NCBI): domain Bacteria; kingdom Pseudomonadati; phylum Bacteroidota; class Saprospiria; order Saprospirales; family Saprospiraceae; species Saprospiraceae bacterium. Next base: position 1,469,177 of record JADJYQ010000001.1, on the reverse strand, counting down.
TTGTTGCACCGATTCAAACAGATAACTGTATGCCCTGCGATCTCTGGACCATAAATTTCCAATCAAGGGTAGAAAATATTTAAAATATAAATTAAACATTTGTTTAAACGGAGTGATTCTGGGTTTTGAAAACTCCAGAATCAGTAATGAGCCGCCTGGTTTTAAAACTCTAAACATTTCAGAAATTCCCTTTTCGACATTTTCAAAATTGCGAACACCGAAACCAATAAATACCGTATCAAAAGTATTGGATTCAAAATTTAATGCCTCTGCATCTCCCTGAATTAGATTTATCTGAAATTCCAATTTCTTTTCCAATACTATTTTGCGGGCTTTCTCAAGCATCCCATCTGATAAATCTACAGCATCAATGATTGAATTTGGAAATGCTTTCGCTGCTTCAAATGAAATAGCACAGGTGCCTGCTGCCAAATCGAGGAATCGCAAGTTTTCTTCTTTTGAGTATGGAATACTTTGAATCAGCCTTTTTCGCCAAATTTTATCAATTCCCAGTGAAAGTATACTATTGAGCAAATCATAACTGCCTGAAATTCTGTTAAACATCTCAGCCACTTGTGACTTTTTAGAACCTTCCTGATGATATGGATTTACCTGATTCAGCCTTAAATTTTGCCCAAAGTTAGCCAAGTCTGAACAAAGACTTCGAGTCGCTTGAAATTAATATTTTAAATATGTATAATCAATTGTAAATTAATTTTTTAAACTTTAATTTTTTACATAAAAGCCTGTGAAATACGGTCTGTGTTTTATATCTTTGCAAACTTTATTTTGGATTAAGAATTATGGAGGAACACGACAAAATTATACCAGTCAGTATTGATGAGCAGTTGAGGAATTCTTACATCGATTATTCGATGTCCGTCATAGTCGCAAGAGCTTTACCTGATGTTCGGGATGGATTAAAACCGGTGCATCGAAGAGTGATGTATGGAATGCATGAACTCGGTTTGCCATATAACAAGCCTTTCAAAAAATCTGCAAGGATTGTAGGGGAGGTCCTTGGTAAATACCATCCGCACGGCGATAGTTCGGTCTACGATGCTATGGTTCGTATGGCGCAGGATTGGTCGATGAGATATCCGTTGGTAGATGGTCAAGGTAACTTTGGCTCGATGGATGGAGATAGTCCGGCTGCAATGCGTTATACGGAAGCCAGGTTGTCGCGAATTTCTGATCAATTATTGGATGATATAAACAAGGACACTGTTGATTGGAGATTTAATTTTGATGACAGTCTGGAAGAACCTACTGTTTTGCCATCTAAAGTTCCGAATCTTTTAATCAATGGCTCTTCGGGAATTGCTGTAGGGATGGCCACGAATATGTTGCCTCACAATCTTACTGAAGTTTGTTCAGGAGTTATTGCGATGATCGAGAATCCGGCTATAACACTCGAAGAATTAATGCAGATGATTCCCGGACCTGACCTCCCTACAGGTGGCACCATCTATGGGATTACTGGAATCAAAGATGCTTATGAAACCGGAAAAGGCAAGATTCTATTACGAGGTAAAGCAGAAATTCAACCATCTGATAACCGAGAGATTATATTAATTTCAGAAATCCCGTATCAGGTCAATAAAGCATTGATGATTCAAAAAATGGCCGATCTCGTCAATGAAGAGCGGATAGTTGGCATCAGTGACATTAGAGATGAATCAGATCGCGAAGGTATACGCGTTATTGTCGAACTTAAAAAAGACGCTATAGCCAATGTGGTTCTCAGCAATTTATATAAGTTTACTCCTTTACAAACAAGCATAGGTATTAACAATATTGCGCTCGTTAATGGCAGACCGGTATCCCTGGGACTTCACCAGCTGATATCGGAATTCATCAGTTTCCGCATCAAAGTCATTGTTCGCCGAACTCAATACGAACTGCGCATTGCCAGAGAAAAAGCACATATACTCGAAGGACTCCTCATTGCTTTAGATCATTTGGATGAAGTCATTAAGTTGATCCGTTCTTCAAGAACTGTTGAGGATGCGAAAAACGGATTGATGACTCAGTTTCTTTTATCAGAAGTGCAATCAAAAGCCATCCTGGAGATGCGCCTGCAAAGATTGACCGGACTTGAAAGAGATAAGATCAAAGATGAGTACGATGGCCTGTTGAAAGAAATAGAACGCCTTGAAAAAATATTGGCTGATGAAAGCTTGCAACGCGAAATCATTAAGCAAGAGCTTACGGAGATCAAAGATAAATTTGGCGATGCCAGACGAACAGAAATCACTCAGGTAGACGGAGAAATCAATATGGAAGACATGATCGCAAATGATCAGGTCATTGTTACAATTTCGCATTTGGGTTATATTAAAAGAACCAAAGCAACCGAGTACCGGACTCAAAGCAGAGGTGGACGAGGATCAACTGGAAGCAAAACCCGCGAAGAAGATTTTATCGAGCATATGTTTGTTGCCTCCAATCACAATTATCTTTTACTTTTCACAGAACTTGGTAAATGTTACTGGTTGCGCGTTTTTGAAATTCCTGAAGCCAGCAAAACAAGTACCGGAAGATCCATTCAGAATCTCATTACGCTGGCAAAAGAAGACAAAGTACGAGCTTATATAAATATTGAAGATCTGGAAGATAAAGATTTTTTGCAATCGCATTTCATTATGCTTTGTACCAAAAAAAGGGATTATCAAAAAAAGTAGCGTAGAAGATTTTAGCAGACCCAGAGCCAATGGAATCATTGCGATCAGTATCAATGATGGCGACCAACTCATGGAAGCTAAATTGACAAACGGTCAAAGTGAAATCGTCATTGCCAATCGCAAAGGACGTGCAATTCGCTTTTCAGAAGCAAAAGTTCGCGCCATGGGAAGAAATGCTGCCGGTGTGAGAGCTATCAAATTGGATACTACCAATGATCACGTTGTAGGTATGGTATGTGTCGATCCTAACGATCCGGAAACTACAATTCTGGTAGTCTCTGAAAAAGGTAACGGAAAAAGAACTCCACTTGAAGACTATAGTGTAACCAACAGAGGCGGCAAAGGCGTTCGAACCTTAAAGCTTACGGAAAAAACCGGAGATCTTATTGCTATCAAAAATGTGAGTGATTTGCAGGATTTAATGATCACGACCACACAAGGCGTTGTGATCCGGATGGAAATCAGCGAATTGCGCTCTATGGGCCGTGCCACACAAGGCGTCAGACTGATCAGATTGGATGAAGGGGATCAAATAGCGGACGTAACTGTTATTGAAAGGGAAGAAGAAACTTTACAAGAAATTGACAACGAACCAACAAATGAAGTAGATCAAATTCTTCCGTTGACGAGTGATGATAGTGAAGAATAATTTTTAAATGTATCTTAACTAAATTGTTTCCGAACAACGAATTATTTTAGCGAATAAATAGTTATATCCATAAAACTAAAAAAATGAGAAATTTTCTAATCCTTATTTTTTGGGGCCTATGTGTTTCCGCGTTTTCTCAAGAGGCTCAAAAAGATGTCAAAAAGGCCGATAGTAAATTAGCCAATTATTTCTTAGATCCTGCCGCGAACCTATCTAAATTATGGGAAGCAAAAACGCTCATCGATGGTGCCAGTGCAGATTCAAGTGTTGCAAATGCATTTAAAACCTGGAATGTCAAGGGCAAAGTATATAATGCAGTTTGTGCTTTTGAAAGCGACTCCATACTTATAGCTCAGCAATTCAACAAAACCTATGCTGTAAAATATCCGGATGCGGCTATGACTGCCTACAACTCTTGGCTCAAAGCAAAAGAATTATCAACCAAATCTTACGAAACCAAAGAGATCCTGGCTGCACTTACAGAAACTTCAAGATCGCTTAATAATTATGGTTTAAAAGCATATGAAAGCAATGATTTTAAGTTCGCATATATTCAATTTGCATCGGTTGTTGAAATTGACAAAATAGTGACCACCGGCGGACAAAAAAGCATTTTCCCCAATGAAGAAGATCTAAAAAAACAAAAGTATCTGGCAGCAGCCTGTGCTGTGAATGGAAATATGCTTGTTGAAGCAGCACCATATCTTGAAGAATTAAGAACCTTGAATTACAATGAATCTTACATTTACGAAGGGCTTTATCGTTATTATACAACAATAGATTCAACTAAGGCAGAAGCAGTACTTGATGAAGGTCGCAAGAAATTTCCAAATGAAACATCACTCTTATTTACAGAGATCAATCACTTCCTAAAAAAAGGAAAATTAAATGAATTGGTTGACAAGCTAAAAATGGCTATAGAGAAGGAACCAAACAATGTTTCCGTATACACAACACTTGGAAATGTTTACGACAATTTATGCCAGGCAGAATGGGATGGCGGAAGGATTGAAAAGGGAAATGAACATTACCTCAATGCAGAAAAATATTATTTAGAAGCCGCTAAAATTAATCCTAAAGATTTTAATACACTTTATAGTATTGGAGCACTTTATTATAACAAAGCAGCATTGATTTCGAAAGATGCCAACAAACTAAGTTCTGATTATACCAAAGAAGGCACTAAAAAATACAATGAGAAAAAAGCTGAAATGGAAAGTTATTTCGACAAAGCATTGCCATTTTTCGAACAGGCTGAAAAGCTAGACCCACAGGATAAAAATACATTGATCGCCTTAAAGGAAATTTATGCCAAAAAATCCATGTTCGATAAATCGAATGCTTACAAAGCAAAATTGGAAGCTTTAGGAAATTAATTTTTAGAATAAATATTATATTTGAAGAGGTACAGTGCATAAACTGTACCTTCTTTATTTAAAACCGTAGGTATACTGGAAACTAAATTAAATATCAAATATGAAAAATAAATTTGAAGAGCCGGAAGCATTAAATAGGGTAGGAGACTTTCATCATTTATTTAATATGCCTGTTTTGGAAGATCCGCAAATTCCACCAATGGAAAGGTGCAATTTAAGAATCTCTTTGTTGGCAGAAGAATTGCGCGAACTCGAAGAAGGAATTGAAAAGAAAAACATTATTGAAATAGCAGATGCTTTGTGTGATCTACAATACGTATTATCCGGTGCAATTCTTGAATTCGGATTAGGATCAAAATTTAAAGCATTATTTGATGAAGTTCAACGATCCAATATGAGCAAAGCATGTGCTACGCTTGAAGAAGCCATCGCTACACAGGAAAAATATGCTCATGAAAAACAAGTGGAATCAGAAATTATCATCAAAGACGGCAAATTTCTGGTGTATCGCAAAGAGGACGGAAAGGTTCTAAAATCTGTCCATTACAGTCCCGCGAATCTGGAGAAACTTCTCTAAAAACCAGCACTTATTTATCTATCGCCATAGTAAAAAACCGTGCTTCATTATTGGATCATATTCCAATCTCAAATCAAGTCTTCAATTATTGAGGCCGTTTTTCATAAAGTGGCCCTACTTTAAATTCACCGGAAGTGGGCTCCGTTCTTTTGATGCGAATGCCATAGGGAATTTCATCCAGAAACTCCGTTCTTGACCTTGCAATACTTCCTTTGCCATCATGGACTTCAATTTGAAAATTGGTCATGATTTTTTGAGAATCTCTTTGAATGATTAGGTATTTCAAACCTATGCCAAGCTGAGCCAATCGTTCCCGAATTTCAACCAGTTTTTCAGATGGCATGGCTTTATCAAAATGAACTTCAATCCAATTTTTGTCTACATAGAATTCATCTGCAAATTCTTTTGAATTCGAGGATTTTGTGTCACTTTGACAAGCTAACAGCAAGCCTAAAAAGAAAATTGCTATAACTTTCATTGAAAACTGAATCAAAACATTCAAATCTAAATATTTCGTCTTATTAAACAGGAGTATTGGGATCAGCTGGTGGTGGAGTTGAGGGCGTAGTGCTCTCAGGCGTTTTCTGATCATCATCATCACCTGTAATTTTGTCCTTTAAATCCTCCAGTTTATCACCTACTTTTTCGAAAAAGTCTTCGGCTTTATCAATAGCAGCCTCTACTTTTTGTTCAGCAGCTTTATAAGTTTCAGATTCCTTTACCTGGTGTATTTTTTCGGTGGCAGCCACTTTAAGGTCTTCAACTTTATCCTCCGCCCAGTCTTTAGCTTTTTCAACCATAACCTCACCTTTGTCTTCCAGTTGATCTAGTTTATGCTCCGCTTTTTCCATGAGCTGATGCGTGCTTTCCTTAGACTTTCCAAGTAGTTTGTCGAAAAAATTCTTAATTCCCATGTTCGTTATATTTTGTTTTAAAATGATGTATTAATTTGATGCAGGTGGAACTCTTGGCTCCTCAGGATCTTTTGGAAGCTCAAGAGGCTCTATTCTTTTTGTATTATTCTCAACCGAATTCGTTGCATCCATTTTTTCAGTATCCTTAAGCCAGGTCTCTGCTTTGCTGAAAAAATCCTCATGTTTTTTTCCTGCACTTTCGCCAAAGTCTATGGGTTTATCTGCAATACCATCCCCATCTTTATCCGGATTTTCCATACGTTCCTGCTCTTCTAAAGCCTTTGCTTTCTCAAGAGTAGCATCGACAAACCCTTCTACCTTTTCAACAGTATCCTGAGCTTTTTGTTTTAAATTTTCCCGGAATTCTCGTGTAGATTCTTCAATATTTTCAGCTTGCTCTTTTACTTCATTCCACAATGCTGAACCTTGTTGTTTGACCTCTTCGACGGTACCTGAAATAAACTCTTTGGTCTTGTCCATCAAATTCTCCTCATCTAACGAAGAATTTGCAGAAGATTGAATGGGGGAGCCCTTCGGAAAATCATCGTCTTCAATAAGATTTGGGGTTTTTGGTCGTTTCTGACTAAAAAGTGATTTGAATTGATCTAATAAACTCATACGTTCAACAAAATTAACAATGTGCGGCTTAAAAGTCCAGTATTTTTAAAACTTCAGAATAATTTAAAATTTCATTTAATCAACATACTGTCATATTCAATAAGTAAATACGGGCATTCAATAAACCGACGATTAAATTGATTCATAAATTAAGATCATTACATTCTGAATTTCGTCCAATTCGGTATAAAAAGCATCTTACTAACCATCCTTTGACAAACCTGGGTTATTGATCCAGGTTTGTTTTTTTGCCCTTTGTTAAATTTATTTAAGATAATTGGAGCTTCAGATCCTGACTGAACTTGAACAGGTTTGGAAAAATGCCTGGACCAAAAGAATGAAAGGGTCTGTTTTTCAAACACATCTCTGCTTTGATTTGGCCGCCTGGTGTTTTATAAATTTTTAATTCTGCCGCTGCTAAATCTTCCAGCCAATCTGTCTTCCGCATCAATTTCATACATCCTGATTTTCTGATGCTATCATAATCATCCAGTCTTTCAAAACCATAGTGGTATCCTAAGCTAACCACTTCTGCCATAGCTACATGGTTGTTGAAAAAATCGAGTTTATCATCTGCCTCAAGCAAGATTTCATCGGCTATTTGTCTAGGTCTGAGCCAACCATAAAGCAAAAATGGAAAAGAGACAATTGCCAAACTGAAGAATGATCTTGGAAGTAGAGCCCAATCGTCAAAAAAATAAGCATTGATGCATACTCCAAACAATACACCGAGGAGGATCTGCACAAAAAATCGCAGTTGAAAATTAGATTTATAAAGTACTTTCATGGAAAGGCAATTTTAAAACGCTTATCAAATATAAATAGATATTTGAAAATTTACACGACGATATCAATTTAGAAATCTTCAATCAAAATGAATCTTTACGCCATAAAATCCCAGCCAAAACAACAAAAAACAAACAATAGACATAACGAACAATCGGATAAAAGGATGTCTCGGAATCATCAATAAGCATCACTGCAATTCCGATGGCACCAAAAGCCATAGCGAAATAACCCAAAGCTTTAGGGAAGGATGCATCCCGGGTGATCGCCAATCCGATGGGTATCAATCCCAGGCAGAAAAACATATAACTCATTCTGCGGAAACAGGAAACCCATTGGTAGGTCACCTCCATTGAATTGACAAAAGATTCCTGAAGTGCCTGTGCCAAGGTCGTCACCTTCCAGCCTCCCCATGCGCCCATATCCATAAAATAAGCTTCCGAAATAGAGCCCACCAGCAGCGCCAGACAACAAACGAAAATACCAGCTTGGATGATGGGATGTATGGATGACATTCGCATCAAACTTCCCAGCGAAACTAAAGCCATGATGGCCATAAAATTGCCGAATACCAGAACTCTGAAAGACCATATAAAAAGTGTTTGATTTTCGTGAGCTATGGCAAGAGAATTGAGATTTATGTCCTCTTGTATTGCACCAGGCTGCATAAGATACCCACCTGTGATCAAGAGGGCAGCCATGATGAAAAGGGTAGCGGTAAAGCGAAGATTAAAACTTGATTGATCCATTTTAAATTATTAATTAAGTAAAATCTACTAATTTCGGTTTAAAATTAATTCAATTTAAATTGATATTTATTCCAATATAGAAATGTTACGAATCTTTTTTGTATTAACTTTCATATCCTGCCAACGTTATACAAATTTCCCATTACAAGGTGATCACCAACTCGTTTCAATGTATCATAAATATGATGGATATTTTAATGATTCTAATCGCGCCGGACACATTGAAATAAAATTTACTCTTGGAAATCACTTTCATTTCTTTGCTCAGGTTGATTCTATTTCAGAAATTAAATATACTTATCACAACAATGATACGATCATAATTTTCAAATCCTATAATTCCAATTGTTTTAATCTGAATTCTACTTTGCAAAATCATTCTGACCAGCGCGCAAACATTTCAGGCCTCTACAATGGAGTCCCTTGGAATACTAATTTATATATTCCTAAATTTTTCGAAATCCAGGGTACCTTAAAATCGAATTTAGCAGTTATATCAAAATCTAAAGGCATAAAACTTGAATGGGACGCTGACAGATCTTCAGCTCAAGTCAATGCTGTGTTGCTTGAGATTTCTTACTACGCCACTTTAAACAACATATTTCTAGACAATGCAGCAGGTAAAGATGTTTTTAAAAAATTTATTCTACCAGATACCGGAGAATTTGAATTAAGCTCATATCTGTTAAAGGATTTTCCGCCCGCAGAAATCATTTTGATTTATATAAGGAAGGTAAATTATACAAACCTAATTATCAATGGCAGAAATCTGCCAATCAAGGTAGAAACCGAAGATCAAAGCCATTTTAAATTGGTCAAGTAATTTACAGCTGCGTCTTCCAAATTGAAGAGGCTTTTTTCCCATAATTTATAGTATGGGATTTATCACATTTTACGTGATTCTGATTTCCTTTTGTTACGATGAGAGGTACTCCTATTTAAGATACTTTCTATTTTGTTAACCTACACTCACTTACTTTGCTTTAAAACTGTAATTAAATCATACAGTTTTTTATTCTCTTCAATGAGTTTTTGAGTCATATTATTTTGATTTCCAGGCAAATATGAAGCTTGTTCTGATATTTTCATCTTAAAAAACTCAGGAAACCGTGTATTTAACTCTTTGTATATCAATGCCATGATATCAATGTTGATGAGCATGGACAGTTTGACGATCTCGTATATGTCAGAATAGATGGGGCTATTGAAGCGATGATATAAGCCTGTAGCCGATATCCCAAGCTGCTTTGCCACCCAAGTGTATTCAATGCCATTATTAGAAATAAGGTCCTTAATAAACTGACCTATATGTAGATTTTCGTACTCAGCTTGTGGATAATTTCGCATTATTATTGAATTTATTTACAAAAATATAATGAAATATTGCATTATTAGTTAATTTCAATCACTTATTTGTTATTGTTTTATTACACAAATGTTATATTTGTACCTAAATCTGCTACTCATGAGCCAAAACTTACACGACATTGTCAAATCTCTTGTTTCCGGTTCGGAAAAAGAAGCCTGGCTGACAGCCGGCAAATTGCTCAGTCCTTATCAAAAGGCAATCATAAAAGAAAATGGTTGGAGCCTGGTAAAATACACACTCATGCTATACAGCAATAAGGAGCCATTGGTAAGTGATGTCGTAATACTTTGTAAAATTATTGGAATCCCAGTTCAACCCGTCATAGACAAGCTCATATGAACTATGCAGAGTCGCGTTTGCGCTCGATTGGGTTCGATCCCGATCAGCACTGGGCATTCTTCTCATCTCATCCAGATGAGCCTCATGCCCCTAAAATAAAAAAGCCGGTCTTTTGGTCGGATGAAAAAGGAAACCTCTGTATTGGCGTATATGATCTTAATAGAGAGTTTTACACCATCGACTTCAAGGACAGCAAGTCAAAACTAGATAACAGGATATTCCATTACATCCGGTACAGTGAGCCTAAAATAGTAGATGGCAAAGAAAGAAAAATCACTCCATGTGTTTCCGGCCAGGGAAGTTTCCCATATATCCCTTTATCCGTTTTATCCAAATATAAACTACAACAAAAGATCAAAACACTGATCATCACCGAGGGCCAAATCAAAGCTTTTGTAGGATCCAATTTTGAAATGGATATTGTTGGAATACCTGGAATTCAGGTTTGGAATACTGCATCTTTAAGCGGAATTTTTTATTCCATTGCTGAAATCATTAAAGAGTGTAAGGTTGAATGCCTTATTTGGCTTACTGATGCTGATACTTTTAAAATGGAGTGGTCAGAAGGAAAAGACTTAGGTAAGCGACTCAATGATTTTTGTAATAGCGTCATCCAGTTTAAAGAAAGAACCAGAGACTTTAATTGCCGGCAGATTTATGCACATATTAACTCTAACAGCTTAAGTAAAGGTATTGATGATTTACTTTTGGATCAGAGTGATAAAGCTGCATTAATCATAGATGAATTACTCAAAGACGATTCTAAATCTGAGTACTTCTCAAAATTGGACATTTCCAATAAGTCCATAACCAAGATCAAAGAATACTTTGGTCTGGAGGACAATGTAAAATCGTTTTACAACAAATTTGAAAATGTCATTGGGCTGCGCGAATTCGGATTTTTAAAAGGCTCATACCGTTATGATGAAATCTCTCAAAAAGTGGTTTATGTCAAATGCGGAGAATCGAATCAATTCATCATGGTTGACTCAACTTACTTTATCAAAGGACCGGTACCAACAAAATATGGCGAAATTGAAAACACGCTAAAGCCTATAAAACCAGCCGGTATAAAGGCTATGTTCAAAAATAAATCCACCAATTTTTTGGATGAGGCCAACCTTGCTTTATTCATGAAAAAAATTGCTCTACGATATTCCTTATTACAATGGATTTATAAACCGGCCCGATCACATTAATTATAGAAGAGAATTTCCGGCAACAGATCAGCACGGTCACGATATGAAATACTACAACAAGTATTTTGAATTAAGTCATAACCCACAAGCCGGTGATTGTCCTTTATCAATTGATTTTGTAAAGCACATATTCGGTACCGGAGAAATTCACTTTGATGGTAAAAAATACAATGAATACGATCTAGGTTTGGATTACATCCAATTGCTTTACCTCGAGCCTACTCAGTTTTTACCAATACTATGTCTAGTCAGTAAGCAACGCGGTACTGGTAAAACCAAATTTTGGGAATGGATTGGGGCGATTTTTCAGCAGAATGTAAAACCTATAAATAGCCAAATGCTAAACGGGCAGTTTACGTCCTTGTTTGCATCTTCATTGCTCGTTTACATCGATGAAGCTTTTTTAGACAAAAAGGAAACCATCGAAAAGCTGAAAAGCTTGGTAACGTCTGATAAAGGTAAAATTGAGCACAAAGGTGTTGATGCTGACATTATAGACAACTTTTTAAAAGTTGGAATTTCTACAAATGATGAAACCAGCTTTGCATATATTCCTGGTGATGAAGTCCGGTTTTGGGTGCGTAAAATACTACCTATCCCTCAGGAAAAGTTAAACAAGCATTGGTTTGAAAATTTACGTAAAGAAATTCCGGCGTTTTTAAATTTTATGCAAAACAGAAAACTAGTCACTGAATACCGGCATAGGGGATGGTTTCATCCAGAAATCATTAAAACGGAAGCACTACAAGCCATCATCAATGAATCCAGGTCAAGCATTGAAATTGCGATTGAAGAAGCGCTGCGAGAGCATATGTCCATTGTCAAAAAGCCAGTCATTCATTTGTCGACCAAAGATATTCGCGATCTGATTGACGATAATAAAATACAGTTAACACAGATTCGTTGGGCATTAACTTCGCGTCTGGAATTAGTCAATCAGGGAATCTCAAAAGAATATGAAAAATATTACCTGACGACAAATTCAGTAGGGGATCCGGAAGTAAGATCTGAAATTAAAAAATCTACTTTCTATACAATAACCGCTACTTCAATTTTTTCAGTTGCGCAAATCCTTGAGCTTTTTTCAACAGAAGAAATTTTGGAAATGGAGGAAATCGAATTGAAGCTCTATGAAAAAAGTTTATTTTGGTCGAAATTTAATCATCTCAATAAAGGACTGCTTTTTCAGATTGAAGAATTTAAACCAAGGACTGAAAATAGTTTGGAAATTTTAATGTCTGAAAGCTCATCATTTGCATTTGCGTTGAAAGTATGTACACATGATATCAAAGATCAAATAAAAAATTAATTATAAACAGATCAAGTTGTTTTACTCTTAGTTAAATAGTTCATTTTTATTACCCCGAGTACAATACTCAAATTCATGATAAAATGCAAAAAAATGGTAGTTGGGATTGAATCTGTAATTAAATATATTTTACTTAAAACAAGATGGCCAATTATAGCGAGTATGAGACCTTTGGTATTATAATAAAGATGCCCCAATCCAACAATAAGAGTAGCAAATAAAATCAAAGTATCTCCATTAATGTAAAAGAGCTTATTTAAATAATGAAACAAATAATATCTCATTACAATTTCTTCAAAAATAATTCCTACTAAAATAAAAAAAACAAACAATATAAATTCCTTATTGGTTTTTGGAATAATAAAATTTGGTATGGCTAAACTTTCAATTATTGCATTACTTTTCTTTATTACTAAGTCAAATGTTGCAATTATTGTCGGAAACAATATAAAAAAATATAAGTAATCTACAAATCTTGGAAGGGATTGAAAATCCATCTCCATACATTGTTGAATTAATATACTCATTAATTGAAAACACAAAAACAAACAAAAATATGAAAAACTCAATTAAAACACTTTTAGTTAAAACATAATAATAAGATTTATGAATTTCCGCTCTTCCAAAAGCAAGATATATATAATACCCTATAATTATACCTATAACCAAATAATGAATCACGAACAACTAAATTTTATTAATAAATTAAAAGTCAAAAGAGCCTAGCTTTATAAAAGTTAAGCTCCTTTGATTTTTACTAATGTTTAGTAATTAACCTTACCTCCATCTAAGCCAGCCTCTCCTCAAAACAGGACCTAAAGAACCACACACTGCTCCAACTAAAGTTTCTTCGGCCAATTCTCCTACATCAATAGAACCGCTTTGCCGATATTGCTTTACAGCCGACCACGTTGCACCCAGTAATGCTCCTGCCGCATCATGTGCCCAATCTTGAGTTGGTTCCCCCACATCGTTAAGGAAACTCTTATCTGCCCAAAACACGGAAGAGTTTTCGCCAATTAAAGTAACAAATTCAAGCAAGGGAGTCTCAGTTTCCATTGTGTCGCAAATATTAAGCCATGCTGTACGAATCACTTCTATTGAATCTACTAATGCTGAATTGTTAATAGTATTATTAAATCGCAAACTAACACAATAAACAATGTAATACTCCCCATTTATTGGACCAAAAGTTGAGTTCGTTAAGTTAATAAAATTCATATTAAGCTGCATGATTTTTAATGGAATCATCGTATCGTTTATTGGGAGTTTGTCCGGTAGTTTGGTGCATTTTCCGGTGGTAATAGGCGATATGGTTTTGAACTCCTTCAAAAAGTTCAAAACCATTATCGCATGGATTGAATAAATATAATCGTACTTTAAAGTTTTCCAGAATCTTTCAATCCAGGTATTATCTGTAGCTCTTCCTTTGCCATCCATTGAGATCAATATCTTTTCAGATTCCAAATAATGAGTCCACATCGCACTTGTAAATTGAGAACCTTGATCCGAGTTTATAATATTGGGTTTACCATTGACAGCAATGGCTTCTTTTAAAGCAGCAACACACCATTGTTTACTCATACTATTACTTATACTCCAGCCCATGATTTTGCGACTATAAACATCAATGAAGGCAATCATGTACATAAATCCTTTAGCCATCGGGATGTACGTAATATCGGTACACCAAACCTGATTGGCATGTGTGATTTCCAGATTTCTGAGTAAATACGGTTTAATAAATTGCTTTAGGCCCTGTTTTGTTAGGTTTTTGCGACGATATATTGTTTGCCATCCCATAACCTTAAACAACCTCCTTATTCGTTTAGGACCTACCGGATATCCTTTTTCCTTTAAAAGATTCACCATTGATTTAACCCCTTCTGTCGGGTGCTGTAACAAATGCTTATCCATGATATTCATCATTTTAACATTTTCAGGCTTTTCCTGAACAGGCTGGTAATAAAGTGTGCTCCTTGGTACGTTCAATAGATCACACTGTTTGCGAATACTCAGCTTTTGTGGTTTCGTATGCACCATCTCTATTCGTTGTTTCATATCCCCAGTTTCTTGCAACTTTTTTTAAAATCATTCTCTACTTTCAATTGGCCGATTTGTGCATACAATTTCTCCATTTCAGCTGAATCAGTATCATCCTGAGCTGATTTTGAGTTGTCGAAAATAGATCCCATGTTCTCTAAAAATTCAGTTTTCCACTTGGAAATCATAACGTGATTAACATCAAACTGAAGACTAAGATCAGCCATAGTCTTTTTGTTTTTAATGGCTTCTAAAGCCACACTGGCCTTAAAAGGCCCCGGTAAATTGCGTCTTGTTTTTTTCATAGGTCTAGTAAATTTAAGTGTTTTTTTTAACTAAACCTCTGGTCTCAATTTAGGGGAGTATTACACAAGTCTTCCAATCATTGCATTTTCAATAGAATTTATTATACCATTGCTTAAAAGATAGGCTCGATTATTTGCTAAGGTGTCTGATAAATAATAGTGCCTAAACGTATCATGAAGCGTATAATATTTGTAAAACTGCCATAGTGAGCTCGTATTACTTGATATATACGATTGAGGCATGTTATCCAAAACAACTTCTTCGCGTACAGAATCTAAAAACTCATTTTCGCTTGCAAAACCAGTGGTATCAAATTCTGAATAGCCAAATTCAAGAATATCATTATGAACATCTCCAATGTCCTCATAACTTCTCGTACTTAATTTAGGATTCTTTGAATCGCTCCTAACATGATCATCCTTGTTACAGGCTACAAATGCAACTAACAAAACGAAATACATTAAATTTTTCATAAAAATTAAAATTGATGTTACGCCTAAATTATCGCATTAGGCAATTCGTAAAACGTAATATTTTAAGTGAGACGTTTTAAGTCAACTCACTTATATAAAATTACATTTTACTTAAATTACTTCTTTTTAAATTTGCAAAAGGTGCATTCCTTAAAAGTTAAATTAAAATGTAACTTTAAATCCAAATTTCAAAGTGATATTTTTCATGGTAGCTCAAATCTAAACATATCAATAGCCTCTGTCAATAGCATTATAGTTAAACAGGAAAAACACCCCCAAAAAAAGGGGATATTTCCGGGTAGGGTATAAGTGTATAACCGGGTCTTGTTTACGTTATGCTTTTGAACTCTTTACACCAAAACAACTCCTATGAACAAAACTAACCCTGTCGGAAATTACTTCCACGACTTTGCCTCAACCCAGGATCTTACACTGACTAGAAAGATCTGCGCGAACTTTTTATGCAGCTGTCGGATCAGACGAATTTGCCGGATTAACGCTCGCTGAGCGACGATCTATGGTGAACACCTACCGAGAACTCCAGGCTATGCTTAAAAGCTTGCTGCGGCTTCATCAAGAATATCTGAATGGTGATAAATTATTTTAGGGGAGTATTACAGATGGCTATTTTTTAATTCTGGCGCTAGGGGAGTTGTTGAAATTTTTGATTATTATGAACACCGGAAAAAAATAATTATTGACCGATTATTTTGCAAATTATATTGCTTCCAATACATTTTCACTGAATTAATGTTAAATTACTAATCTTGAATAAGCGATAACGAAGTCCAAAATGAAACACATGATGAATGTAATTGTCTTCAATATTGTAAACTACTTTATCAAAATTACCCATAGTATAGTTCAACTCCAGCTGGACCTTTTCAAACGGCATCCAATAAATGCCTGATCGAAGGTCAGCTCCATAAATATAATTTCTTTCGCCATATTCAACTGAATTAGTCTCAATACGTTTCTGAAGGACAATTCCACTTTGAATTCCTATACCTGGTTTTTTAATAAAATATGAAACCAGTAAAGGGAGCTCCAAATAAGTATAAGTAACTTTAAAAAATTTATCCCGAAAAATAAAAGTACCGGGTTGAAATTTTGCACCCCGTTGAGACAGAGCAATGCCAGATTTGAATATTAAACTGTTTACTCTGTATTCAATTGGTATTCCAATATGTGGGTGAATCACAAAATGATATCCATCAAATCGATGTCTAAACTGCCTGGAATCTAGATTACTCAAATTCAATCCTCCACTGATCCAAATAGAAAATTGACCAGCAAGATCAAATTTAAAAAGAACATAAGAGTATTGATATCAGGAATTGCTTCATAGTTTAAAACAATAATTTAGGCAAGCATATCAAAATTGTATTATAAATTTACATACAAATACTTGATTATCAAAATTAGAAATAAATTTCCCATAATTTATATTATGTTAATATGCTTAGATCATACTACATCTATCCATTTAAACCCTGTGTTTAAGGCCTGCTCAGGTATGGCTTCCATCTTCCCGATCAGCTCAGCATATAGATTTTCTGCTTGTAAAATCTCTTTTACCAGTTCAATATCGCCTGCGGCGACGGAAATCAGTAAACCACCACTAGTCTGTGGGTCTGCAATGATATATTTCCAAGCTTCATCGGCCAGTCGAATTTTCTCTCCATAACTCTTCCAGTTGCGGTGTGTTCCACCAGGTATCGCCCCCTGATTTATATACTCATGTAATTGACTGTCTAATAATGGTAAGTTAACATAATGTATTATGGCCATGCATTTCGAGGCTTCACACATTTCTAATAAATGTCCGCCGAGTCCAAAACCCGTAACATCTGTCATGGCATGCACTCCTGGAAGTGCTGCGAGCTTTTCACCCACAGCGTTGAGTCGAAGCATACTGGCCTGCGCAGTTTCTTTGTCCTTCTCCTGTAAAACTCCTTTCTTCTCCGCTGTAGTTAATATTCCCACGCCTATGGCTTTCGTCAAAAATAAATGATCACCTGGCCGTGCCCCGCCATTCGTTTTTATATTTTCAATTGGAACGATTCCCGTTACTGCCAAACCAAAAATTGGTTCTGGACAATCAATCGAATGTCCTCCAGCTAATGGAATTCCGGCTTCTTTACAAACAGCTTTTGCTCCATCTAAGACTACACTTGCCCAATAAGCATCAATTTTATCAATTGGCCAGCCTAAAATACCAAGCGCCAATAATGGTTTACCGCCCATCGCATATACATCGCTGATAGCATTGACTGCTGCAATTCTTCCAAACTGAAAAGCATCATCGACAATAGGCATAAAAAAATCAGTGGTAGAGATAATCGCTGTACCATTTCCCATATCATAGACGGCTGCATCATCCTTATTTTCATATCCAACCAATAAGTTTGGGTGTACTTCTATTTGGTTTGTTTTGAGAATATGTTCCAAAACTCCAGGCGCAATTTTACATCCACAACCTGCTCCATGGCTGTATTGTGTAAGTTTAATGGGTAATCTCTTTTCCATTTAAAATGATATTTTTATATCGAAGTAATTCATCTATAATTTCATCTTCAGAATTATCTCCGAATGTACAATGAATAATTTCAGGGCTTTGATTTTGTTCTAAGTTATAGGTATAACATTTATCGTAATAAAATAATGCAATGGCAGCTGCTTCTCTTAAATTGTTAACTTCTATTGCTTGAATGGCTTTTGCAGTAGCTTCATGCCCCAAGCGTTTTTCGATTTTTTGAAAAGATAAAATCAAATCCTGTGCATTCGTCGTTGCATAACTTTCAACCAAAATTTCAACCCGTCGCTCCAAAGATCTTTGCACATCTATGAGTACAGATGATTTCATTTGGTTCCATAATGCTTCAGGAATAAAATTACTGCCAATAGATCTGCTTTCATTTTCTAACCAAACATAGTTGTATTGTGATTCAATACTCGCTAATTCCTTGTGCAGATTATTTTCAAATTGCTCATTCGTATTTTGCACTTCCTCCCCTATCCAGCCGAATGCAGATCCTTTGTGGTGTGCAATTCCCTCAAGGTCCAACACAGGTTCGCCTATTTGTTTCAATTGCATTAATAATTTAGTTTTTCCGATACCGGTCTTACCACCTAAAATGAGAATCTGTAGTTTCATTTTTTGAAAGCCATTCAAAACAAAATTCCTGTAAGCTTTATATCCTCCTTCCAGAATATGCGTTTGAATCCCGGCCATATTAAACAACCAGGCCATACTAGCACTGCGCATCCCGCCGCGCCAACAATAACAAAAAAGTGGTCTTCCTTTACTCAATCTAAAAGCCTCCTTGGCAAATTGATGAAGTTTGCTTCCGGCTAATTCCAATCCTTTCAATACAGCCTGCTGTTTTCCTTTTTCCTTGTAAAGGATCCCAATCTCCGCGCGCTCTTCATTGGTAAATAAAGGGATATTTATAGCAGTTGGTATATGGCCTTTCAAATATTCAGCAGGTGAACGAACATCCACTAAAACCCAATCGTCCTTATAGAGATTACTATGAATAGATATTCTCTGACTATCAGGTATGTTTTTAAAAGCGTCAATATGTATGGTTTGTTTACTCATTAAATTCCTCGAAATATCTCACAAATATTTTTGCGAGATTTAATGCATCTGGCAACGCTCGATGCCGATTTCCTTCAAACTCAAAATTTTCTATCAACAAGGCCTTGTCCAAGCCTACCCTTTTAGGCAATCCCTTAATTCTTGCAAAAACGGCTTTCATATCTATAAATTCTTCCAACCAATCCATTTCCAAATTAGCTATTTCACAAGCATTCGTAAGGAGTTGCAGATCTGTTTTACCCCAGGTAAATATACGTAAGGAATTGCCTTCGTCATATTCACACCAGTTTAAAAATTCATCAAAAACGATTTCAAATTTCTTTGCACGGTCCAAATCATTTTGTTCGATACCTGTTAGTTGCTTACAGTAAGAAGATAAAAGTGGATATTTCTGAGGTCTTATCAGCCTTGAAAATGTATTTTCAATTTTACCATAAGGATCTACACGACAAGCTCCGATTTCAATAATTTCCTGTTCCCGATTTTGAATTGTTTCGTTCCAACAAGTAGCCTCTAAATCGAGAATAATAGAATACATGCGCAAAGACTTAAAAGCAAATAATTAAAACCGGTCTGCTTCCCAATGAATAGAAGTCCAGTCGATTTCATTTTGAAGATCGAGATTCTGCAAACGATTTGCATAATAAAGCAATCCTAAAAAATCTTCACTAAAATATCTGCCATAAGTATCTTTTGTGAGTATTCTCTTCAAGTGATAAACACCGAGATTTTGTAAGCCTATTTCGATAACATCTTCAATAGTTCCTTCCAGTTCTTTTGGATGTATTATAAGACCAGCCTCGCTCTTTTGAAAAAGTATCATTTGCAATTGAGCGCAGAGATTTTCAATAGATTTTGACGGCAGAAAGTATTCTTCTTCCGGCAATTGAACCAAACTGTAGACATCGTGCTGTGGATTCATCTTAGACAAAAGCACAAAGCCGGCGTAAGCTACCAGGTGTGTCGGCAAAACGTAATTATACATTCGATAAGCATCAGCAATGCGTTCTCCAAGTTCACGGGTGTAAATCATTTCTCTCTGGTCATCTTTTAAAAATTGACCATTTGTACTAAAATAATCTTTCAGTTGGACTATATGCGATTTATGATCCAAGCTATTCGCGTTTTCGTCAAGATGATTTCCAAAAACATCCATAGGTCTGCCAAAAGTTAAATGAATATGGCTTTTGTTTTTTAATACTCTGAATAAAAATTTATAATAGGATCCAAATCCTGCTTTTTTGGCTCTCGCAGTAAAACGTTCCTGACCAGTGGTAGTTAAATGTTGTATGATTAATGATCTTGCCTCCAAAACGGATTCATACGTCAACACAACCGGAACTATAACGATTTTTCGGGTAGAATTCTTTTCAACCAATAAACGCTGCGCCTGAATTAAAGATCCCAGCAATCCTAACTTCAATTTTGATTCAAGTTCTCCTGATCTGCTCCGCGTGCCTCCCGGAAAAAATATAGTATTGACACCTTCATATACTGATAATTTTGAATAAGCGGTTAGTGTATTTAGATATATTGGATTTTTTTCCTTCGATCAACTTTATAAGCTCCCAGCCGGTTCATAAAAAATGCGAAAAATTCACTATCAAATAAATTGAGACCTGCACCATAAGAAAATGCAGGCAATCCAACGGAAAGGTCAATGGAATAACCAATACATATTGAATCGAGATTACTTGAATGGGTTGGAACGAGCACGATGGTGTGATCTTTAAATAAATCTCTAATTTCTGAAACGTATCCATTGATGAGAATTGCAGTTCGGTTTTCGTTTTTCAATTTTTTTAACCGAAAAATATCAGTCCACTTAAATGGAAATAGCAATGTATGAAATAAGCGATCACTCCAGGTTCTAACAAACAAAAAAGTCTTCGGGTTAAAATGCCCCATGATTTCCTGGCTAAAACGATTAATTAAACGGCCAAGTGTTTCTAAATTACCCTTATGCTTATCCGATAATAATTGATTGGCATTATATTCATTTTGGATCCGTCTATAGTACTGCATTTCATTGGGAGGATCCGCTTTCCAGGGATTCGTTTTAACGCGTTGCTTTTCCTGATGCATCGTTTTAGCAATGGCCTGATCGACCTCATCTTTGCCAAGCAATTTAAACTGTTCAAAAACATCTGCATTTAATTTTTGCAAAAATGCTTTTCGCTTGGAAACAAATTTGGTAATTGGCCAATCCTGAATCTCCTCAATTAAATGTTCATAAACCTGATAGGCATCTGTCTTTTTAGTAGACTTCATCTTTTCAGTTTTCAATAATTTGTTTCAAAATCGATTGAAAAGAATCCAGGAGTTCAATTTTGCCACTGGACGTATATGCACTCACTTCAAAAATTGGTGGCGTGGTCTCCCAATCTTTTAACATTTCATTCTCCATTTCCATTTTAAATTTCTTCAGTTGTGACTTTGAACATCTATCTGTTTTCGTAAATATAATATAAAAAGGCACTTCAAGTTTAGCTAAATATCGCATAGTTTCCAGATCAATCTCCTGAGGTGGTATTGATGCGTCTACTAACAAATTCAACAAACAAAGATTGCTTCTGTTTTTTAAATATTTAGGAATTTCAAAGGTCCAATGTGCTTTGAGTTTTTTAGAAACTTTGGCATAACCATAACCCGGCAAATCCATTAAAAGCCAGTTTGAATCGATCAAATATTGCACAAATGCCTGTGTTTTACCCGGAACCCCAGATACTTTTGCCAATTGCTTGCGATGGCAAAGCATATTAATAAGGCTGCTTTTACCTACATTGGAACGCCCCCAAAAACTGATTTCAGGCATAGTGCCTTCCGGTATTTTGGAATAGCTGGGAAATGATCCCATAAATTCGACTTGCATCCTCGTTTCGTTTTCAACACAAAGTTCGTTAAGAATATCCTAAAATGCTAATGTACAAAAAATAACTTATTAAATAAAAACGTATATTTGTATGAAACTAAATGAATGTGAATAAATATTTTTTAAGCTTTATTGTACTTTTTTTTGGGTTTAATGCTAAATCACAGTTAAACCTGCTCGTTTATGGAGGTCTGCACAGTGTGGATGTAAAAGCATCTGATTTTATAATTACCAATCAGTCTACCTTAGATTCTTTTCAATTTGCTTTGGAAAAAGCGTCTTATGGTTATCATTTTGGCATTGGTCTCCAATTAAAATTCAATCATTTTTATATTCAACCTGAATTGCAATTCAACTCTAATAAAGCTAACTTTAAAGTAAAGGATTTCTCCGTTCCCAATACCCTTGATTCCATCAAATCCGAAAAATATCAATACATCGATCTACCTGTAATTATAGGATTCAAAGCCGGACTCATTAGATTATACGCTGGACCTGTTGCGCATTTTTTTATTCATAATTCATCAGAGCTTTTTGATGTTGGTGGTTATGATGATAAATTTGAAACTGCTACATTTGGATACCAGGCTGGCCTGGGTTTTGACATCGGTTTTATTGGAATTGATATCAAACATGAAGGAAATTTCAGTAAGTACGGAGAACACGTTACTTTTTTTGGAAAAAAACTGAAGTTTGATAAAAATGCTTCACGCTTGTTGGGGACGATAAGTTTTAAATTTTAATCCTTGGATCTGTAAGTGAATATAAAATATCAACAAACAGATTTGTTACAATGAATACACTTACCGTGACTACACAACAACCTAAAACCACAGGTACATCAAACTGACTCAAACTCTGAATGGTTAAATCGCCCAATCCTCTGAAATTAAATACATATTCTACAAAAAAAGCGCCGGTCAACAAAGATGCCAGCCAACCACTCAATGTCGTGATAATTGGATTCCATGCATTCGGAAATACCTGTCGAAAAAGTACTTTAGAATTTTTTAATACCATAAGCCCTGGCAGTTAAAATATAGGGTTCATTCAATGCTTCTATAAGCGATGCCCTCGTCATTTGACAAATCATAGCTATTGGTCTGATTCCTAATGCAATTGACGGCAAAATGAGTTTACTCCAATCTGTAATTTCATTTCCAAAATCATCCAATCCAAATACAGACCCTTGAATAGGTAATCCAGTATAGTCCCTTAAGTAATATCCAAATATCAAAGCAAAAATAATCGCTGAAATATAACTCGGCACACTATAAAACAATGTTGAAACACTTAAGATCGATTGATCGATTCCGGTATTTCTAAAAAGCGCTGCCAAAATTCCCAATATCATCCCTACGACAAAAGCAAATACAAGTGCTGCAGCTCCTAACAAAAGTGTTGAAGGAAATGCTTCTCTAATTAAATTTGAAACAGACTCTCCACTTACATAAGATTTCCGTAAATATGGCCATTTTAAAATAAGCCTCTGATGTTTTAATTGAAAAAGTGTGGCATACTGATATTCCTTTAGACGATTATCATTTGAATGCGCGATCTGAACAGGACTAATATCCTCCAAATATTTGAGGACTTGTATATAATAAGGCCTATCTAAAAAATATTGTTGCCTGAGCTTATTCAATGCTTCCGGATCTGTTCGCTGGCCAAATTGAAGACTGGCAGGATCGACCGGAGCCTTATAAACAATCAGACTAATGGCGATAATCACAGCCAGAATAGACAACACTAACAATCCGATTTTATTTAAAAAATACCTTAGCACAGTTCCTTCCATTTAAAATGTAAAAGTAAATACCTTTGCCAAGCATCTATGAAAAAATTAAAACTCAATTTTCAAACGATTCAAGCAGACCAATTATCAGGTCTCAGCAAGTTTGATCTGCATTACATTTATCAACCGGAGGCACTGGAACCCATTATCGGCGCGAGTTCCTACCAGCAGCAAATAACGCGGGCTTTGAAAGAAAGGCAAAGCTTTCAAGGACGGCAGGAAATTATGGATCTCCTGTTGGCGCAATATAAGGATACGCACAATTGTCAACTTACTTTAGATAATATCCGCAAACTTATTCAGCCAAATTGTTTTACAGTCATCTGTGCTCATCAACCTTGTATTTTTGGAGGACCCTTGTATTGGATTTACAAGATTTTGTCAACGATTGCTTATTGCCGTCAGCTCAAAAAAGAATACCCTGATAACGAATTTATCCCTATCTATTTTTCAGGAAATGAGGATCACGATTTTGATGAAATTAATCATCTCTATATTTTTAATAAAAAAATTCAATGGAATGAAATTCCTGGGAAAGCCGTTGGCAGATTAACTACCCATAATTTAACTCAAGTAATACATGAATTAATGGAGGTATTCAAAGCGAATACTTTTGCACAACAATTTCTGGAAGAAGAACTCCATATTGTTCAAAATTCCAGCAACTATGCTTCCTATTTCAGACACTTTACAACGAAGTTATTCAGCAACTACGGATTGATCTATTTTGATCCGGATGATCCGCTAGCAAAAGAAAAATTGATACCCATTCTACTACAGGAACTTTCTGAACAATTTATCTACAGTTCCACCAAACAAAGTAGCGAACTGCTACTCCAACAAGGCTTCCAACTTCAGGTAAACCCCAGAGAATTAAATTTATTTTATCACCATTCCAGCGGCAGAAAACGGATTGTAAAATTAAGTGCACATCATTTTTCTCTTGTCGATAATACAAAAACATGGACTTTGGATGAAATTCAATTGGAAGTTAAATTACATCCTGAAAACTTTAGTCCGAATGTAATGCTCCGTCCTATATACCAGGAAATACTTTTCCCCAATGTTGCATTTATTGGTGGTGGAGCAGAAATTAATTATTGGATGCAATTATACAGTTCATTTGCAGCCATTCATGTATCGTTTCCTGCTTTGATAAGAAGACATTCATTATGGTATATAGACCAAGCCATGTCTCAAAAAATCCAAAAATCCGGAATTCTTAAATTAGATTTTTTTAAGTCTAAGAATGAATTGGAAGCACAACTTCTGGCTACTCATGAAAATATATCTCCGGTACCTGCAAAAGCTTTTCAAGATATTGAAGATGTACTTTTAAAAATAAAGCAACTGATCTCTTCACTCGATGCTTCTACGCAATCAAGTATTGCCGCTGAAATCCAAAAAATGATTAAATCCAAAGAGCACATCGAGCAAAAAATCAGAAAATACCAAAAATCTAAATTTGATACAGAATTACAAGTCATCTATAAAATAAAAGATCAATTATTCCCAGAAGGAATTCCGCAGGAAAGGCATTTTAATTTCCTGGCTTATTATTTCCAATTTGGTGAATTATACTTTGATGTATTACTGGAGCGCCTGGAAATGCATGCCACCGAAATGTTAATCGCAGAAGAGCAGGAAGCTCAAGATTAATTCCAAAACACTTACTCTTCGACAGCATTGGGAAAAGTAAGCTCAATGAGATCTGACAAGGTATTTTTAAGATCTTTTCGGTCGATAATAAAATCGAGAAAACCATTTTCCAGTAAAAATTCAGAACGTTGAAACCCTTCAGGTAGGTCTCGTTTGATGGTTTCCTTGACCACGCGTGGTCCGGCAAAACCAATGAGTGCATTTGGCTCCGAAAAATTAATATCTCCCAACATTGCAAAAGAAGCAGTCACGCCACCAGTTGTTGGGTCAGTAAGAAAGGAGAAATAGGGTATTTTATGTTTGGCAAGCAATGTCAACTTGGCTGACGATTTCGCCATCTGCATCAATGAAAAAGCAGATTCCATCATTCTGGCTCCACCAGACTTTGAAATAATCATAAATGGAACTCGATGTTCAATACAAAAATCAATAGCCCTGCTAATTTTTTCGCCCATTACAGATCCCATAGAACCCCCAATGAATGTAAAATCCATAGCTGCTGTAACCAATTCCCTTTTATTGACCTTGCCGACTGCAACAGAAATGCTGTCATCAAATCCAGAATTTTTTTTGGCTTCTTCCAGTCTTTTAGAATAGGACTGTAAGTCTGTAAAGTTTAAAAAGTCGCTGGATTCGAGATTATCAAAAAGTTCTACATAATCTCCATCATAGATAATTTCAAAATATTTTTCAGAGCTTATCCGGGTATGATAATTGCACTTCGGACATTTGTATAGGGATTCCTTCAACAACTTTGTAGTTGTCATTTCAGAACATTCCGGACACTTGAACCAAATGCCATCGGGTGTTTCCTTTTTTCCCTTCGTCGCTGTTGAAATACCTTCCTTGAGTCGCTTAAACCAACCCATTACTTCTTGATTTATGATCCTTAAAATTGCTCATGGGAGTGGAGCAAAATTATACTATATTCGCTGACCCTGCTCTATAATTTTAACTTAATCTGCTAATTTTGGAACCAAATTGACTTTATAATTTATAAATACTTTACAATCAGATAGTTGTGAGAATTTGCTTAATCGGATATGGAAAAATGGGCAAAGCCATTGAACACATTGCTTTGGAAAGAGGACACCAAATAAGTGGTCGCATCTCAAATGCCAATGCTTCTGACTTATTGCCGGCTTTAAAAGATTCAGACCTTGCTATTGAATTTACAAGACCTGAATCTGCTATTGCACATTTGCAAATATGTGCAATAGAAAAAATTCCGGTGGTTTGCGGCACTACCGGTTGGCTCAAAGAATGGGATTCCATTAAACACAATATACTTGAAAATGAAGGTGCATTAGTGTATTCTTCTAATTTTAGTGTGGGTGTACAATTGTTTTTCAGCATTAATAAAAAATTAGCCGAATGGATGGCCAAGCATCCCAATTATCATTGCTCCATAAAAGAAATTCACCACATACATAAATTGGATGCACCGAGTGGCACTGCGATAAGTTTGGCAAACGATATCCTTCAAGTACACCCTTCCTACAAAGATTGGCAATTGGAAAATTCTTTTTCTGATCATTTACTTCCCATTCAATCCATTCGCGAAAATGAAGTCGTAGGAACTCATTTTGTTAAATATCAATCTGAAATTGACGAAATAGAAATCAAACATGAAGCTTTTACTAGAACTGGATTTGCAAAAGGGGCAGTACTTGCTGCTGAGTGGGTCCTTGATAAAAAGGGAGTATATACCATGTTAGATGTATTGGACCTCAATGCAATATAATTTTTATGACAATAATTGCCCGGCATGATCCTTCGTAAATCTATAGATGCTGTCGTTGAAACCGCGAGAATAGAAGATGTAGCCAGAGACTATGTTGACCTCAAACCACGTGGTTCAAACTTAATCGGATTATGCCCTTTCCATAAAGAAAAGACACCTTCGTTCTATGTATCTGCTTCGAAAAATATTTATAAATGTTTTGGATGTGGAAAAGGAGGCAATCCTGTACAGTTTTTAATGGAAGTAGAGCAACTTACTTTTCCTGAAGCAATTCGCCAGTTGGCAAAGAAGTACCAGATTCAATTGGAAGAAACCCAACGCACTGAAGAAAATATTGCTGAAGAAAAAGAACTCGAAAGCCTACATATCATTAACCAATTAGCATTGGAACATTTTAAAAGCAATTTATGGACGAACCCTATAGGTAGATCTGTTGCGTTGTCTTATTTGAAACAAAGAGGATATTCTGAATCCACCATTGAAAAATTTGACTTAGGTTTTGCATTAGATGATGTCGATGATTTACTTCAGTTTGCAATGCAGAAAGGATATAAAGCTGAATTTTTGCAAAAATTGGGGCTGGCAAACCAAAACAACAGAGACTTTTTTCGGAACAGACTGATATTTCCCATTCATAATTCTACCGGAAAGCCCATTGCATTTGCAGGAAGAATATTTTCGAGTGATTCCAAAGTAGCGAAGTATATTAATTCGCCTGAAACCGAACTCTATCAAAAGAGCAAAACGCTTTATGGTCTGCATCTTGCAAAAAAAAGCATTCGAGATAAAAATCAATGCATATTGGTAGAAGGGTATACAGATGTCATTTCACTTTCGCAAGCAGGCATAGAAAATGTAGTAGCCTCTTCGGGCACATCACTCACCGAAGAGCAAATACAAGCCATTAAAAGAATAACACCCAATATCATGATTCTTTATGATGGAGACCCGGCAGGCATTAAAGCCGCAACGCGAGGTGTTGATCTGATTCTTCGGGAAAATATGAATGTAAAAATTGCTGTCATCCCCGATAATGAAGATCCCGACGGGTATATCCAAAAACAAGGTTCTACTGCATTTGAACAATTTCTAACGCAGAATGCTGTCGACTTTATCCTTTTTAAATTAAATAGCCAGATTCAGGAAATCCAAAATGATCCTGTTAAAAAATCAACGGCAATTCACGACATCATACGCAGTATTTCGATGATTCCGGATTCCATAAAAAGATCGATCTACATCAAAGAAACTGCGGCCATTACAAAAGTTGATGAACAAAGTCTGATCGAAACTTGCAATAAACTATTGCATGAACAACAAAAACAAAAGTCCTTTCAGGAAAAGAGAATTGCTTTAGATCGAGACGAACAAATTCTCAAAGAACTTTCTTCAAAAGAAACAGTCCAAGGTAAAGCACAAACTTTTATTGCCGGTTCTGATGAATTTCAAGAAAAAGATATTTGCAGGATTTTAATTTTATATGGCCATCTTTGGTATGAAGAGACACAGGGTATTTCTTACGCTAGTTATATCATTGAAAACATTGCAGATACACTACCCTTTTTCGACAATGAAATCTATAAGAGCCTGATTTTAGATATATCCGGTCTCCTCAGTGATGGAGAGTTACCTGATTTGAATTATTATCTGAATCATACAAACAAAACATTTGCTGAATTAGCTTTGGATTTTTCATTTAATAAATATGATTATAGTTCGAATTGGTCTGAAAAACTTGGAATCTTTCTTCATACACAGAATGAGCCTGATCTTAATTTTGCTTCCGACGTTACGCAATCAATTCTAAGATTCAAACTTAAAAAATACAACAAGGCTATTACGGATTTCGAGTCTAAAATTAAATCAAGTGAATTGAGTGAAGAAGAACTTGAAATCGAATTAAAATCACATCAATATATCATTCAACAACGCAATTACATTGCCGGATTATTGAGGACAGTCATCATACAATAAATCAAGGATCAAATCAATCCATGTTCAGCGAGATATCTCTCTGCGTCGAGTGCGGCCATACAGCCTGATCCGGCAGCAGTAACCGCTTGTCTGTAAATTCTATCCTGCACATCACCACATGCAAAAACGCCACTGATGTTGGTCTTTGAGCTGCCTGGTATGGTCTTAATATAATTTTGCTCATCCATATCAATCCATCCTTCAAAAGATTTTGAATTTGGGCTGTGTCCAATTGCAATAAATGCTGCTTTTACTTCGATTTCAGAAGTTTCACCACTTATATTATTTCTCAATTTGATACTTTCAACTTCTTCATTCCCCTTAATCTCTTCAATCTCCGTATTCCAATGCATTTTGATGACAGGATTGTTCATTACGCGTTCTTGCATAATTTTAGAAGCTCGCATCGAATCCTTACGAACCAATAGATGTACCTCGGGGCATAGTTTAGATAGGTATGAAGCCTCCTCTGCTGCTGTATCTCCACCTCCAACAACTGCAACTTTTAGACCTTTAAAGAAAAAGCCATCACAAACAGCACAGGCAGATACTCCTTTGTTCATGAGCCTTTTTTCAGAATCAATACCTAACCACTTGGCGCTGGCACCTGTAGAAATAATAATCGAATGTGCTTTAAATTCTTCGCCACTCTCTGTCCAAATAGAATGTATAGGACCTGAAAAATCGACTTTAGTAATGACTTCGTACTTAATCTGGGTATTGAACCGCAAAGCCTGATTCATAAAATCATCCATCATTTTTGGACCTTGAATTCCATTGGGGTAACCCGGATAATTTTCAACTTCGGTAGTAATCATAAGTTGCCCTCCCGGCTCAATGCCTGTAAACAAAAGAGGATTCATATTTGCTCTCGCAGCATATATGGCAGCGGTGTATCCAGCTGGTCCTGACCCAATGATGATGGTGTTGTGTATGATATTCATTTATTCACTGATTATATTTTGCCGTTGACAATAAGTTGTAACATTTGTAAGTGTTTTTGGTTCATCGTTATTCAATTCCACCACAAGTGATGCCCGCTCATAATACTGATATCTGAAATTCATCAAGGCTTCCAGTTTTGGCATAATTTCATCCAAATTTTGAAACAAAGGCCTTGGCTTTTCCAAAATCCTTTGTTCCAATACGCTCAATCCTACTTTTAACCATATTGAAAAGGATAAGTTTTGGATTAAAAACATATTATCAAAATGCGCAGCTGTCCCGCCACCAAGGCTCATCACCACCGGCTTTTGAATAAGTTGATGCATTAAATAATACCGTTCTAAGCTTCTAAATGCAGATTCCTGATACCGATCCCAAATTTGCTCAATAGACCTGCCTTCAGCTCTTTCTATGACCTGGTCTAAATGTATACATGGAACTTCCCAATGCAATGCAAGGGCTTCAGCAAAATAAGATTTTCCGGAAGCAGGCATCCCAAGAATACAAACAGGCTTTAAAAGTTTCACCGCTATTGGATTTAAGCTTATTTTTGAATATGAATTATGGCCAACTACCAATCATTTGCTTATTGAATATAAGCCTTATTATTTGTTGTAAAATAAGGAATCCGGAAACAAGCAATTAGCCCAAATTGAATCCAACAAAATTACAGCTTCAAATAACAAGCTAAACTCCCGTGCTAAAATGCATATTCCCGTATTGCAAAAAAACTTTGGCGAGGCCACCAGAGGTGATACCCTTGAGCATCATTTTAATGTTTATAATAATGGCTTAGATACACTCAACATCCTCGAAATGAGTCCCTCTTGTCCCTGTATCATTGCCAATATAAATCAAAATAAAATTGCTCCAAATGATTCAGCTATAATTCATGTTTTCTATCACACTGCGACAAAAATGGGCTATGATGAAAAAGAATTATTAGTCAAGAGCGATGGATTTCCTCCACAGCTAACCATTCGACTTACTGCCGAGATTCGGGCGAATAGTCACAAATAGGCAGGAAAAATCAAGCAAGTATGTCTATTTTTACAAATTAATTCATTAATTTTATAATTCATTAAAAATGAGCGTCTTAATTTTATATATTGTTTTGTTTGGAATCATGTACGTATTCTTTATACTTCCGCGTCAAAAACAGCAAAAGGCCCAAAACAAATTTTTGACTGAAATAAAGAAAGGCGACCAAGTAGTAACCCAGTCAGGAATTATTGGTCGAATCACTAAAGTAGAAGATCTCGTAGTTGAATTACAACTCGATTCCAAATCTTTTATTAAAGTATTAAAGTCTTCTGTATCAAAAGAAGGGACTGATGCATTAAAAGATAAATACCAACTTGAACTGTAAATTTCTTTTGGATTATCTTTTCATTTGTGACATTTCTTGTTGAAATGTTTCCATAGAATATAATTTGTAATTTCCTTTCGGGTAATCAAAATCCGTTACTTGAACCTCCTTGCTAAACTCCTTGGCGAGCATAATCATTTCCATAGCAAAGCCACCGCTGCCCAT
Source organism: Saprospiraceae bacterium (assembly GCA_016719615.1). Classification (NCBI taxonomy): domain Bacteria; kingdom Pseudomonadati; phylum Bacteroidota; class Saprospiria; order Saprospirales; family Saprospiraceae; species Saprospiraceae bacterium. Next base: position 1,437,659 of record JADJYQ010000001.1, on the reverse strand, counting down.
TCGCATATTATATTCCAAAGGTGTCCCCTTCAAGTCTATATGTTGTTTGCCATTCGTAATATAAGATGCATCAAATTTTAATTGATCTGTAACGTATAATTTTAAATCCAAATCTCCACTGGCTTCTAGTGATTTAGCTTCACCCGTTGGCATTTTCATTTTGACATCTACCCTATAGCAAGGGTAGCCTAGAATATCCTTCACATCTTCGCGATATTCTTTTATTTCAAATGGATCACTACTTGTCTGTTGGCTGCTTATCGCATGCATGCTTTTTTTCGAATCTGCTACGAGATATTTTTTACCCATTAAATCCATGAACATTTTTAAACTATCCGATTGCGAATCATAATAGGTTTCAGTTTTCATCATCATCATGTTGAACACAGTTTTCTGACGGGTCCCATCTGCAAATATTTCGAGTTTTATATTACCTAAAGATGCACCCATTTGGGCAGGAGCCTCTTCCCCATTCAATAAAATTTTCTCGACTTCCATCGTCAATTTGCCTTTTGTAAAGGATTGAGCATGAATTTGAAAAGCAAAAAAAACCAAAATAAAGCCCTGTAAAAAGCAGTTTTGAGCGAATTTGAAATGTTTCATGGCGTGATTATTAAAAGAATATGGTGATCCCGTTTGGATTCGAACCAAAGACCTACTGCTTAGAAGGCAGTTGCTCTATCCAGCTGAGCTACGGGACCAAAATCATGAAAAATATAATAATGAAATGAGTCAGGATGTATTCAATCAGTAGATAAAATTCAATAAATCACTGCATTTCAATCGTTTATACTTTAAGCTCAGAAAGCCACCTCAAATGCATTCATTGAGAAGCTTTCCCATGTAAGGGACGCAAAGATAAAAATTAAGAATAAACCTTAATGCCTTATATCGTGAATAAGATCTTAAAAATGCGTCCTGATTTAGTTGACATTCTGATGGCATAAAGCCCATTGATGAATTGATCTCTTTTCAAATAGCTTATAGATGCGTTAGGAGATAATTCCGTGATCTGCCTTCCAAAAAGATCGTATATGCTCAACCCGGTGATGGTTTCACCTTCCCAATGGATGATAATTTCGGAAGGATTCTGCATAAACTTGGGCCATTTAGACGATTCATCTTCAACTGCTACCGTTGATGGGACAAAAAAGCTAAAATCCCTTTCACAATTTTTACAATCAGTGACGGTAAGTGTATATCTCCCAGACAAGAGATTACAAACATTACTTGCCGTCCAACCCGTGCTCCATTTATATTTATAAGGTTCGCATCCACCCTTCATTTGCACCCCGATACATCCTTTGCCCGTACCATCATCTTTAATAATTAAGGTATCCATCACTTCCAAAGGATCTAAAAAACTTACTTTAAAAGAAACGATGCTATCACATCCATTCATGGTTGATTTCAAAAAGAAAGTATCTTCCGTATGATTTTTATCAAACAATATATGATGCAATACTAAACTTGAGTCATGACAAATGCGCTCTTCTGCATTGCTAAACTGCGGCGGAATGAGCTCGATTTGAATATTAACAATACTGTCACATCCAAGATAATTGCCACCTATCAGCCTAACAGTACCAGTTTGATTTCTTTTTGAAAAAAATTTGCCAAGGATCGCAATGCTATCGTTTTCACAAATGGAAACATTGAAATTTTCAACAAAATCGTGGCATTCAAATAATTTAAGCGTCCAGAAATCCGGAGCATTGATATTTGATGGCGATAAATCAAAATCAAGGCTAAAACTACTAGCTGTTAAATAAATGTGTCCTGAATTATCTGTTGCGAGTGCCGATGCATTATCTCCTTTCGTTCCACCATAAAATTTTTGCCATATCACATTACCAGATGTATCTAATTTCATCAATAATACATCGCTGGTACCGCCATGAGGTGTAATTTTTATGTCTTTATCATTTGAATTTGAATTGCTGACAAGAATTACATTTCCATCTGCTGAAAACTTCGCTTGATAAGGCACATCATCCAGACTACCGCCAATCGTCTTACTCCAGAGTATATTGCCCTGAATATCAATTTTGGTAAGCCAAATATCTTTCGCACCTTTAATAGAATCAATGGGCCCACCTTTTGTGTTTACAGTCCCAAATAAAAGATAAGTATTATTTGAAAGTTTAAGAGCATCCCCAAAAAGATCATCACCTGCGCCCCCAATGGTCTTCATAAATATTTTGGTAAGATTTCGATTCACTTTTAAAATAAAAATATCCTTTTTTCCTTTTGCCATTCCTTGAAAATCAAAATCGCCAGATTCCGTTTCACCAAACACCAACATCTGGCCTCCAAATTCTTCTGCATTTAAAATCTTCTTAACCGTTTCGTCTTTAGTTCCGCCAAACGTAACTGTTTTATTGATCACTCCGGCTTCATTTAGTGAAGAAATCAATATGTCATTTCCTCCTTTGCTTGGCGTTGTTGCGACATCCCTGTCTATAGATTTTGTGTGCCCAGCCATAAAAATTCGGCCCATTTCCAGATAATGCAGGGCATTCAATTGATCATTGTTGGTGCCTCCAAAATTTTTTTGCCATATAAGTTTTCCATCAAACGGATTGACAGCAATAATCCAGATATCATTGAGTCCATGTAAACCGGAAACATCACCACCTCTTGCCCCAGTAAAACCGCCCATCAATAATTCGCCGGTAGGCAAGCCACGTACTGAATTTGCCTGATCAATGGAAGGGCCTCCATAAGTTTTGAGATACCTTAAAGTGCCTGAAGGATTAAGATTGCAGAGTAAAAAATCATCACCACCTCTGTGGCCGGCAATTTCAACAGATGACGAACGACCTACGCTGATAATAGTAGTATCATTATAAATGATCATCGCATTTGCTACATCAGATGCATTACCACCAAATATCTTTGACCAGATTTTAACAGGTTGACTATGCGCAACTAAAGCCTGAATACACAAGGCCATCATAATAAGTCTCATTTCTTGTATGTTTGTTGATTAGAATAAAAGCTAACTGACCGATAGACAATCAAATATACTATGAATAATGTAAATATTGAAACATCCTGGAAAGCAATTTTAAAAGAAGAATTCGAAAAGGAATATTTTAAAAATCTAAGCCAATTTTTAAAGGCTGAAATTGCTCAGGGAAAAATAATTTATCCTCCAGGCAAACTCATTTTTAATGCTTTCAATAGTTGCAGCTTTACGAAACTAAAAGTGGTTATATTGGGACAAGATCCTTATCACGGACCGGGGGAAGCTATGGGTTTATCTTTCTCAGTCCCAAAAGGAATAGCCATTCCGCCCTCACTTCATAATATTTTCAAAGAACTGAACAGATCCTATGGTTATGGAATACCCAAGAACGGAGATTTAAGTACATGGGCACATCAAGGCGTGCTGTTGCTAAATGCCTCTTTAACTGTAGCCCACAAATCGCCGAATTCACACAAAAACTCAGGCTGGCATCAATTTACGGATGCCGTTATTAGCCTCATCAGTGAGCACAAACAGCATGTAGTTTTTATGCTTTGGGGCAATTTTGCAAAGTCTAAAAGAGGTTTAATTGATCCTTCAAAACATTTGATCCTAGAAAGTGCCCATCCCTCCCCATTGGCCGGAACAGCGTTTTCCGGCAACGATCATTTTGCAAAGGCAAACACTTATCTTGAATCAAATGGCATTCAACCAATAGATTGGAAAATTGAAGCTGCAATTTGAAGAATCAACAATATATCGTATATTTGTAGTATTCTTAAACACTAAAACCTATTTTTTATGAAGCTTAAAAATTTATTATTCATTGCATTTATAGCTCTGAGTTTTAATTCATTTGCACAAGAATATAAAAATGCAATTGGATTACGCGCAGCTTGGGGTTGGGCATTGACAGGAAAACATTTTCTCAATGAAAAAAATGCAGTTGAAGCCATTGTCAATTATCGCAATTATGGTGCAGGAGTCTATGATTACAATTATTTCAGTTTAACTGGCCTTTATCAAACGCACAGCGATATCAAATCCGTTGATGGTTTGAGATGGTATTGGGGCTTTGGAGCACAATTAGGCTCATGGGGCGGAGATTTTTATCAATTTGATTTGGACGATGATGGTAACTTCTTTTTAGGAGTCTGCGGAAATTTGGGTTTAGATTACAAATTTGATGGAGCTCCTATTAATCTCTCCGTAGATTGGATCCCAACTTTTCATTTTATCGGTTGGGGCAATGGCTTCAATGAAGAAGCTGGTGGATTTGCAATTCGCTATACTTTTTAAAAAATAATATTTTTATAATATTTAAAAACCGCTTTGGATCAAAGCGGTTTTTTTTTTGCCTTATCAGCGCAACTAATTTTTTGCAAGTCGGGAACGGTGTTTCCTCCATATCATAGCCAAGACAAAAACCATAAGGTAAGGTATCGCCAACAAATACAAAATTCCTGTATTTAAACCTTTACCTGCAGATCCTCCACTTTCTAAATTGGATTCTGCGGCCATTCTGCACATTGGGCATTGCGCAAATATATCATTCGAAACCACCAGTATAACAAGAATAAGAGTGAAAATAAATTTCATATAATTGATCATAGTGCAGTGGGCTTAAATCATACAGGGTCGCAACATCAAATAACAAGCAGGGCCTGAAAAACAAATATACAACCAAATCGGAAATACCCATCTCGCCATCCGCTCGTGTGCCGGATGCTGATGAGTCAATCCTCTGATGTAAGTAAAAAGTATAAATGGAAAAGCAAAGGCAGACAAAACAATATGAGAAATTAATAATATAAAATAAATTGTTCGTATCCCACCTTCTTTACAAAATCTCACTTCAGGTGTAGTAACGTGGTATAATACATAAGATATTAAAAAGGCTGAAGAGCATAAAATGGCTGCCGTCATAAATCGCTTGTGTGCATGAATATTTTTCATGCGAATAAAATAATACGCAATCAATAATAAAACACCACAAAACGCATTTAGACTAGAATGAAAGGCAGGCAGAAAACTAAAATCAATGGAGCTTTCAATTTTAATTTGGCGCATACTCGCTACGACCAATAACACTATAGCTGAAACTAAATAAGCAAATACATTTAATTTTTTGATCGATGAATTGCTCCAGCTCATGTTACTTTTTTAAACTAAGAAAAACTGGAATTTCTCTTACGGCAGTTTTGATTTCTTCCTTGTCTTCAAGTTTGTAATAATTTCTCATTCTGCCTTCTTCGTCGACAAGGGCAATAATATTCTGGTTAGCGTGAGACTCCGGTACCGAAAAAGCATCTGCAGAAAAAGGAAAAACATGATTAGATGCCATATAAGTTTTTACCCAATCAGTTTCTCTGCCAATTTCTAATTTATCAGACATTTCAGTGATCAATTCACCTTGAAACAAACCAATAATGGTAAACACATTTACAGCAAACTCTAGTTTTGCCTGCCCCACCAAATCCCTTAAAGCTTTGATGTGACTAAGTCTCATGGAATCTGCACCAATAATTCCTACGATCCATCTTTTGCCTTGTAAACTTTGACTGTAATATAGAGAGTCCTTTTCTGTAACCGTTTGAAAATTGCCCATTTCAGACTTTGGACTCAAATTTTCCATTGCAGATTTTCGCATTTGAGTACCCTTGTTCAAATAGTACCATGCGAAAGCCGGAAGACCTATGATGATCAAAAGAATAAGACCAAGTTGTATCTTCCTGTTCAAAAGCTATTTAATTATTCGGTTAAGTCCTCATCAATGCATGCCTTTATTGCCATTGGAAGTATCCACAGCTTGATGCAAAGAATCTATTGTTATAACATTTGTTTTAGCTGCTGGTTCACCAACAGGATCTTTATGATGCATTTGCATTTTTTCTAAAGTAAGTTTTGGCCTGTCATTCACATTCGCCCTCCAAACATTCCATGTATGTCCTTCAGAGAAAAAAGCTATGATAGCCCAGATGAGTAGTAAAGTAGGCAACAACACACTTTTTACCAACCCTGGTACTTCATAGCGCATATGCATGAATTCATAGACAATAAAATATGCTTTATATAAGGAAAGTATGATCATCGCTAGGTACATAATAGAACGAGGAAGGTGAAATCCTTCAACGATATAACCTTTTCCCAATAATGCAATGATTACTTCGACAACCGTAACAATACCCAGTAGTACAAACCCTTTAAACGCGGTTTTCTTTGCTTCTTCGTAACTTAAATGTGCCATTGTTGAAAATATATTTTTGAATTAAAGGAGATAAAAAACGAGAAATACAAACACCCATACCAAATCGACAAAGTGCCAATACAAACCGATTTTTTCAACCATCTCATAATGGTTTTTCCTGTTTGCATAGATCCCCGATAATACATTGATTAATATGATTGCTAAAAATACAACTCCACTAAAAACGTGAAATCCATGAAATCCAGTAATAAAAAAGAACAATGCACCAAATGCTTTCGGTCCGAATTGCTGTTCCTTGATATCTCCTGCTTCGTTTTTATAACGCAATGGAGCCCACTCGTCACCATGTTTGTGGATCAGGTAAGATTGACCCGGTTTAAATGTATCTCCAACTTTAATATCATGCCCATCAGCATCCATGTAAGTTCCTGCTTCAACATGTGTTCCGAACGGATTCACCCGAATTGACATATGTTCGGCGCCCATTAAAGTGGTCCACTCCCAAGCCTGGCAACCTAAAAATGTAAGTCCACCAAAAATGGTCATCAACATCCAAAATGCAACTCCTTTTTTGTTATAGCGTTGTCCTTCCTGAACAGCACGAACCATTGTAACACTACTCACGATCAAAACAAAAGTCATAAATGTTACAAAAATCAATGGTTTATGATGAAATCCACCCGGTAAGGTAGAGAATACAAAATCGGGAACAGGCCAGGTTGGACTGCTAAACCTCAAAGTTCCATAAGCTATAAGAAAGCCTGCAAAAGTAAAGGCGTCCGATAATAGGAAATACCACATCATCAACTTTCCGTAACTCGCCTTAAAAGGCTCCTTGCCTCCAGACCAGGACCCTTCGTGTGGATGAGTATCTTGCGCGTGTAAAGAATGATCAGTTGCCATCGAATAATTTTAAACTATTGTAATATGAGAAATATCAATAAGTAAATCCATATCAAATCGACAAAATGCCAATATTGTCTAACGAGATCCATTTTAAAAATCCGCCCGGGTGTCGCTTCGAAAGGCATGGAATATGCTACAATTAATGTTACAATAATAGCAGCAACTCCGCCGAGTACATGCAATGCATGTAATCCCGATAATGCATAAAGAAACGATCCACTTACATTTAAATCAAGCGTAATTCCTTGATTAAATAATGCCTTCCAGGATATTACCTGAAAAACTAAAAACGCAATACCAAAAATACAAGCCAATAAAATCCCCGATTTGTAACCAGCGGAAATATTGTTTTTAAAATTTTTATATGATCGCTCCATAAAAAATGAAGAAAGTAAAATACACATCGTACTTGCAAAAAACTGAACCGGAAGTTTGAATTCATACCAGTTACCTGCTGCCTTACGAACGATGTATGCACTTGTCAGTGCCGCAAACATCATTAATATTGAAGCCATGGCAATCCAAAGACCGAACCTGATCGCATGCAGTCTGCTAGGTTCTAAATTTTTATCGATCATTTGAAATAAAGCCATTATTGCAAAATAGAATTGAAGTAAAATAAAATCAAAAGTAAAGGCAGATAAATAAAAGATGCAAACATCAGCTTTTTGGCTGCAACAGCATTGTTGATTTTGTATAATTTCCAGCCGTAAGCTGCATATATAGCCACTAAGCTCACTAAACAAATGAGTACAACAATATTTATGGGTGAAAAACTATGAAACATTGCAATTAAAAAAACACTCAATCCTGCATAGACTGCAGAATACAATCCATATTTTGGATCCGGGTGCCCATCAACATCATTAATCAATTTAAATCCTGCTCTTTTATAATCTTGATGTCCGATCCATGCAATAGACCAAAAATGTGGAAACTGCCATAAATATTGAAGTCCGAAAATGCAGATTGCCTCAACAGTAAAACCATTGGTTGCTACAATACCGGCGATCAAGGTCGGGAGCGCACCTGGGATTGCCCCTACCGGAATTGCAATGGTAGAATATCGCTTTAATGGCGTATAAATAAAAGCATAAATTACAAATGACAGCATTCCCAAAACAGCCGCTGGTAAGCTGAGCATCACAAAGAGCAAAACGCCGACGGTACAAAACACACCTGCAATAAGTACCCCAAAAGAAAGGCTCATCCGCCCTGCTGCTATGGGTCTGTTTGCAGTGCGCGTCATCAGCTTATCGTATTCTCTTTCGAGGCTTTGATTGAGTGCATTTGCTGCAAAAGTGATAAATAAACCCCCTGCAATCAACAATGAGAATTCAAGAATCGAAAAATTCGATTTCGCAAGGATCAAATAACTCAATGCTGATGATATTACGACCATCAAACTAAGTTTGAATTTGACCAATACTCCAATATCTTCAATAAGAGAGTATTTAACAACTGTTGATTGCGTCTGTCTCAATGTATCTGGTATTACTATTTAATGACTGCTTTCTTCTTCTCCCTCAGCTAATGGTGTATGCTGTGGAATAAATTCTTTACCATCTTTTCCATAATCGTAAGACCACCTTTGAACAGTAGGAATTTTTCCGGGCCAGTTTCCATGTCCGGTATTAATAGGAGTTGTCCATTCAAGGGCGTTTGATCCATAAGGATTTTGTTCGGTCATTTTTTTGCCTTTGTAAATACTCCAGAAAAAGTTTACGACAAAAACCATTTGGCCAAGAAAAGTAATTGCAGCCGCAATGGTGATAAATTTATTCATATCATCGAAATCCTTGAACGCATCAAAATTATCAAAGCGATAATAACGTCTCGGAACTCCAGCCATACCAAGATAGTGCATCGGACCAAAAACAGCATAAGCACCAACCATGGTTACCCAAAAATGGATTTTGCCCAAAGTGTCATTCATAAATCTGCCAAACATTTTTGGAAACCAGTTATATACGCCGGCAAACATTCCAAAAAATGCAGCCACTCCCATTACAATATGAAAATGTGCAACTACAAAATAAGTATCATGCTGTTGAATATCAATGGCAGAATTTCCTAAAAACACTCCAGTCAAACCACCTGATATAAACATGGAAACAAATCCAATAGAAAATAACATCTGCGTATTCAATCGAATGTTCCCGCCATATAATGTACTGATCCAGTTAAATACTTTAACAGCTGAAGGAACTGCAATAATAAGTGTAAATACTACGAAGAAATTGGAAATAAACGGATTGACTCCGGACATAAACATATGGTGTGCCCAAACGATAAATGACAGAAATCCAATCGCGAGAATGGAATAAACCATCGCTCTATAACCAAATATGGGCTTTCGCGCATGCACTGCCATAACCTCTGAAACAATTCCCATCGCAGGTAATATAATGATGTAAACCTCCGGGTGCCCGAGAAACCAAAAAAGATGCTGAAACAAAATAGGGCTTCCTCCAATTCGATCTAAAGCCTGGCCATTGATGAAAATATCTGATAAATAAAAACTTGTACCTAAACTTCTATCGAACATCAATAGGAAAAATCCTGATGCTAAAACAGGAAATGAAAGTAACGCCAAAATTGCGGTCACCAGAAACGCCCAAATTGTCAAGGGCATTCTCCACATCGTCATTCCTTTTGTACGCAAATTCAATACAGTCGTAATATAATTCATCCCTCCGAGTAATACCGAAACGACAAACAGTACCAATGATACCAACCATAAGGTCATCCCCGCTCCACTTCCTATAGAGGCTTGAGGCAATGCGCTTAATGGAGGATATCCGGTCCATCCACCAGAAAACGGGCCGGTGCTGATAAACAAACTGTATAACATCACCACAGATGACATAAAAAAGAACCAGTAAGACAACATGTTTAGAAAGGGAGATGCCATATCTCTGGCTCCAACCTGAAGTGGAATTAATAAGTTGCTAAATGTACCACTTAATCCTGCCGTCAATACAAAAAACACGATAATGGTTCCATGCATCGTAACCAATGCATAATAAAATTCTGCATCAAGCCTTCCTATTCCTGCATATGGTCTTAACCATGAAATATCAGCATCTGGATAACCAAGCTGTATTCTGAAAATTAAAGACATGCCGGCTCCAACAATTGCCCAGAAAATTCCCGTTATGAGAAATTGCCGTGCAATCATTTTATGATCCTGCGAAAAAAGGTAGGTGGTCAGAAAGTTGGTTTGATATTTATCACCATGATGATGTTCATGAAAATGATCATCGTAACCCAACTTTTCTATGAGTTGGTCTGTCTCCAGATGTGTGTTATGGTTTGCTGACATGGTAAATTATTGATTATTAATTCAATTTTTTAATGCTGTTTTGTAGTCGAATCCAAAGCAGGAACCACCTTTGTTGTATCTATCGGATGATTCGTCGTACTATTTGTAGAATCTTTTTTGATCATATGATCTGCCTTGACCGCTTTGCCATTGAAAGGATCTTCATCTGTATTTCGAATGCTTGTCAGGTAAAATGATTTTTGAGTAGCATGCCATTTTTCCCATTCTTCCGGACTCACAATTTTCACGACCCTTCTCATACTGTAATGTCCTTTTCCGCATAATTCTGCACAAGCCAATTCAAAATTAAAAGCTTTCCATTTAGGTTCACTTGCAGGATCATTTGGATCAGAAGGCATTTGATATTCCGGATATTTTCGGAGTTCTTGTCTGAATTCATCAGTAGTTTTAATCGGGGTAAAGATGAAATAGGTAGGAATACCGGGTACTGCATCCATTTTTACTCTAAAATGAGGCAGATAAAAATTGTGCAAAACATCTCTGCCGATGATACGAACGCGTACTTTTTTTCCTTTAGGAAGCACAAGTTCATCCGCGTTGAAATCATCATGATTTCTTTCATCTGTCCAATCCTGTCCCAATTCATTGACGCCAGGTTTGATAAGTCTAAAATCTTTTACTCCTAATTCTCCATCAGGGCCAGGATATCTAAGATTCCATGCAAACTGCCAGCCTGTTGCTTCTATTTCAATATAGGATTCACCTTTCTGAACATCGGACATCACCGCATTCCAGGTAACCAATCCTTTTACCACAAGAATGGTCATCACCAAAGCAGGCACTGCCGTCCAAATAACTTCAAGCCTGTTATCGTGAGGAAAGAACAAAGCTTTGCGGCCTTTTTGATAGCTATATTTATAGGAGAACCAAAAAAGCACGATATGACAAATAATAAATACAATTCCTGTAAAAATCAAAGTCAAATCAAATAAAGAATCTATGGAACTTCCATGTTCGGATGCTGCTTTTAAGGGACCATATCCAAGCATTCTGTTCGCATAATAGAAGGCTCCCCAAAACGAAGAGCCAATAAATACCACCCCAAAAATCAATAACCATTTGGCGTTGGTAAGGCTGGTTTTTTCCTGATGTTCATCGGTGTCCATCAAGTCAGCCGTTAACTCATTAATTTTTGCAATCTGTACCAAAACCACAAAAAGCAAAAGAACTGATAATATCGTAATTAAAGCCGTCATGAGCGTTTAAATATATTTTGTTTGATCAAACATGGTGATGTAAACTTTCCTGCAAAAAAGGATCATTCTTGGGCACTAAAGGTGCTTTCGATAAAAAGTGCAGCGTCACAGTATAAAACAAAGCCAGAAAACCTATCAGTAATCCAATATCCGCCAACCCTGGTATATAATAACCAATATCTGGTTTTAATTCCCCATGATTATTGGACTTAGCTTCATGTCCATGGTCTCCTGTTGTTGTATGCCCACTTTCCTGATGAGCCGTTTGCTCCAATACCGGAGTACTTGAATGATGCCCGGGTCCCATACTAATTTCATGAGCTGTATGAAGGATTCCGGGTTTCAACATTTGAAATGTATCAACCCAGTGACCAAAGAAAACAATCATAGAAACTGTGATGAGGGTGCCGTATTTTCTTTTATTGTCATTTCTCATTAAAATTAAAAAAGGCAAGACAAAATTCAGAACGAGATTTCCATAAAAAAGCACCGGGTACTTTTCAATTCGCGTTTTAAAATATACGGTCTCTTCGCCGATATTTCCATACCATATAAGCATGTATTGAGAGAACCACAAATAGGTCCAAAAAATAGAAAATGCAAACATGAATTTACCCAGATCATGGAAATGTTCCTGATTTACATTATGATAATATCCTCTTGATTTTAAATAAATCAAGAGTAAAATGGTAAGTGCTATCATACTTACGAATGTACTAGCACCAGTATACCATGCATAGAGGGTACTATACCAATGTGGATCTACTGACATATTCCATAACCAAATAACAACAGCACTTGAAAATCCGGCGATAGGAAGGAATATGGCAGCATAGACTTTCATTTTATTATAGTGCTCAAACTTTTGATCTCCATGATCATCTTCTTCGATACTAAGATTGCGCATTTTTACTGCAAAAAATATCCAGGAAGCAAGTATCCCAAGACCAACAAAAGTGTAAAAATTTTTATTGAGGAATGAAGATTTGCCTTGAAGGATTTTGTCGTTTGCTACTACATCCGTATCTGCCCAATGGTATAAATGATGCCATCCCAAATAAACACCCATCGCAATTAAAAACATGATGGCAAAACCGACCCATAAAAACTGAGACATCGCCTCCCATACTCTTTTGAAACCGACATTCCAGCCTGCGTAAGCAGTGCGGCTGACACAGACAAAGAAAATAGCCATCATCGAAATCAGTGTAAAAAATGTTCCATTATGAAGCAAACTGCTCCACAATCTTGTATGATAATCATCGTCATTAGCAACGATTGCTACTAAAGATAAAATCCCTATTAAGCCCATTATTCCCAGGAAGATTTTATCTCTGTTTGGTATTTGTACGGAACTCATTGATATTTTCTTTTCAATTGTTAATGAATCGTCACTTAGTTACTGCTGGTACTAATGCTTTCGCTGCATCCTTTACAGCTACGGAACCTGTAAATGTATTTTCCTTTTCGCTGTATATTAATTTTTTAGAACTTGCCTGAAGCGAACGGATGTAGTGAATCACATTCCACCGTTCTTCGTAAGACAATTTATCTGCATGTGAGCCCATGACATTTCTACCATACATAATCGCATGATAAAATCTCCCTTCTGATGATGCTATAAATTCATCTTTTAAAAAATTTGCCGGCTGCGCAGGGTACTTCCCTCCGTCATCTCTGACAAGATAACCACCACCATCTCCTTTTTCGCCGTGACAGGAAGAACAATAAATATTGTAAAGCAATTTTCCATTGGAAAGTCCATCTGCTGAAATTGGCAATGGATTTGAGCTTATTTCTTTAGTGGCTCTTAACCGTTCGTCTTCCGTATTCTTGTAATAATATTCAACTGAACCATTGATGGGAGTTGCAATCGCATTATGACCCAATTTTCCATTAAACAAATCATTGTTAGGTTTTCCATTGGTCCAACCAAGAGATCCCCTTGCTTTTGTTCCTTGCACAGGCAATTTAGGAGCCGAGTAGTTAGCAATTTCAAGCTCACTTCCCCATGAATGGTAATAGTAATAATTATTTACATTCGGCTCATAGGCGATCGAGTGAGCCATATCTGGCATATATTCTGTACCTGTTCTATTGCCATCTGCAGGTCTGCATTGAAAACAAGCCACGGTCACAAAGATCACCAGTATTCTTTCCATTGGAATTTTCATCATTAAATCATTTTGGTGTTGACTTCTTCTGCTCCTGATGCTGCAAAAAACGCTCTGGCTTCCACATCAGAAACTTCATTTCTATCAAATGCAATACAAAATTTATCATCTGTTGTGCGCAAATCGAGTTGTGGATTACTTACACCTGGCCATAAACCACAAATCGTGTAAAACGTAATGGTCATCCCCCATGCAGCGCATAAAACTGTACATTCGAAAGTAATTGGAATAAATGAAGGTACTGGCCAATATGGTTTGCCTCCAAATATAATCGGCCAATCACTGGTCATCATCCAGGTCATTCCAAGAAATCCCAACATTGCACCCAGCGCACCGTAAACGAATCCGGCCTGATGCAAACGAGATTCTTCTAAACCCAATGCCTGATCAAGACCATGCACAGGAAATGGAGAAAATACATCCATGATTTCAAGATGTTTGCTTTTTGCATCTCTCACTGCGCTCACTAAAATCTCTTCGTCAGAGTAGATTCCATAAATGACATCTTTATTATACTGTCGCATGTAAATTTTATTTTAAATCAATTGATGTTAATGTTTTTCTTGTTTAGAAGAATGCGTCTCATCATGTTTATGATGACGGTTTGCCTTCTCCCCCTATGTATTGATCTCCACCCACTTTCAGAATGTGTTTAACCTCTGCAATAGCAACCACAGGAGCCACTCTGACAAATATCAGATAACATGTGAAAAACAAACCAAGCGTACCGATAAATATTCCGATTTCTACCCAGGTCGGTTTGTAATAACTCCACGAAGAAGGTAAATAATCTCTGGCAAGCGTTGTGGCAATGATTACGAATCGCTCAAACCACATCCCGATATTGACAAATATGGACATAAAAAAGGTCACAAAAATGCTTCTTCTGAATTTGCGAACCCAAAATAATTGCGGAGATATCACATTGCAGGCCATCATTCCAAAATAAGACCACCAATAAACTCCCATAGCTCTATTGAAAAAAGCAAATTGTTCGTAAACGTATCCGGAATACCAGGCAATAAATAATTCGGTCAGATAAGCAACACCTACAATGGTGCCCGTCACCAAAATGACCTTATTCATGGATTCAATATGTTCTAAAGTAATATATTCTTCAAGCTTCAATATTTTACGGGTCATCACCATAAGTGTTTGTACCATAGCAAAACCTGAAAAGATAGCTCCCGCTACAAAGTATGGTGGAAAAATCGTTGTATGCCAGCCAGGAATGACTGAGGTTGCGAAGTCAAAACTAACGATCGTATGTACCGATAAAACCAGTGGCGTAGATAATCCCGCTAATACCAAGGAAAGAGATTCCCATCTTTGCCAATGTTTGGCAGAGCCGGTCCAAC